>NZ_SOBI01000002.1:0-663981 GCF_004364695.1 Arthrobacter sp. AG258
GAATTCGCCACCCTCGGCGCCGACGGCTTCGGCTTCTCCGACACCCGCGCAGCAGCCCGCCGCTACTTCAAAAACGACACCCACTCCATCGTGGTGCGTGCCCTTGAAATGCTGGCGCGCCGTGGCGAGGTGGATGTTGACGCCCCGGTCAAGGCCATCGAGAAGTACAAGCTGCTCAACGTCAATGCCGGCACCACCGGCAATGCCGGCGGGGAGGCCTGACAGCCTTTCGCAGCAGCCCCAACGGCGGCCCCCTCCATCACGGAGGGGGCCGCCGTTGTCCGTTCCGGGGTGCCTGCCTGCTGTGACGCAGCGCAAAGCGGATTGTAGCCTTCGCACAAATGGAGCTTGCGCGGTGGGGGCCGTATGCTCAAAGAATGCCAGCACCAGCCAGCCCGTCCGCCAAACGGAAACCGAGCCCGCCGAAGGTCACACCGGAGAAGTCCGAAACCCTAAAGCAGCTGCGGGCCAACGTCGGCCAGCTTTCCACAACCACCATGCGCAAGCTTGAGCAGTCGCTGCCCTGGTACAGCCGGCTCAGCTCCGACGAGAGGTCGGCCCTGGGCATGGTGGCCCAGAACGGGATCGCGGCATTCGTCACCTGGTACGAGCGTCCAAGCTCTCCGTCGTGGATCCTGACGGATGTGTTTGGGACGGCGCCCACGGAACTGACCCGCTCCATCAGCCTGCAGAAGGCGTTGCAGCTGATCAGGATCGTGGTGGAGGTTGTCGAGGACCAGGTTCCCGTCATTGCGCCGGAGGCAGACCAGCCGTCCCTGCGCGAAGCAGTCCTTCGGTACTCGCGTGAAGTCGCGTTCGCCGCAGCCGATGTCTACGCCCGGGCCGCCGAATCGCGGGGATCCTGGGACACCCGGCTGGAAGCCCTGATCGTGGATGCGATCCTTCGGGGTGAAAACACAGATGCGCTCCGCTCCCGCATCGCGGCCCTCGGCTGGAAGGCGCAGGAGCGTTTCACGGTCATGGTGGGAAACTCGCCGTCCGAACCCAGCGCCAGCTACGTGAGCGAACTGCGGCGGATGGCCGGGCGTTTCGCAGAGGACGCACTGGTGGGGATCCAGGGCGACCGGTTGATCCTCATCCTGGGCGGGGTGCAGGACCGCGAATCGGCCTATGTGAAACTGAGCGAAATGTTCGCACCCGGCCCCGTGGTCTACGGCCCCGAGGCCGGTTCCCTGCTGGAGGCCAGCGGATCGGCGCAATCGGCGTTTGCCGGCCTCACTGCCGCCCGGGCGTGGCCGTCGGCGCCTCGGCCGGTAGCGGCCGACGATTTGCTGCCGGAACGGGTGATTTCCGGCGATGATGCCGCACGGCGTTCCTTGGTCAAGAATATCTACCGGCCCCTCGTGGCAGCGTCCAACGGCCTGGTGGAAACCCTGGGAACCTACCTTGAGCTGGGACATTCGCTGGAGGCAACGGCACGGGAACTCTTCGTCCACGCCAACACCGTCCGGTACCGGTTGAAGCGTGTTTGCGACGTCACCGGCTGGGACCCGCTGCTGCCCAGGGAGGCTTTTGTGCTTCAGGCAGCGCTCGTGGTGGGCCGCCTTTCTGCCCCGCCAAAGGCCGCCACGGAGCGGCAGTCGTCCCGGAACCAAGCGTGAGTCATTGTAGACTTCCTACAACCTGACCCCGTGAGCTTGGTGCGGTGAAACACCGCTGGATCACACAGTAATTTGGAAAGCTGGTTACGTGCTTGCAATAGTCTGCCCTGGACAGGGCTCGCAGACCCCGGGTTTTCTGGCCCCTTGGCTGGAACTACCTTCGGTGGCAGGCCAGCTGGCCGCCCTGAGCGACATCGCGGGGATCGACCTGATCGCCCACGGGACCACCTCCGACGAGGAAACCATCAAGGACACTGCCGTTGCGCAGCCCCTGATCGTTGCCGCAGGCCTGGTCACGGCGGCTTCCCTCTTCGACGTGGAGCTCAATTCCCTTCCGGTTATCCTCGCCGGCCATTCGGTGGGTGAAATCACTGCTGCCGCCCTCGCCGGCGTGCTGACCGAGCAGGAAGCCATGACCTTTGTCCGCGAACGGGCCAACAGCATGGCCGCCGCGGCTGCCGTCACGCCCACCGGCATGAGCGCCGTCGTGGGCGGCGACCCCGCCGAGGTGCTGGCTGCCATTGAGTCAGCCGGCACGGCCCCCGCGAACGTCAACGGCGCCGGCCAGACCGTTGCGGCCGGAACCTTCGACCAGCTGAAGGCGCTGGCCGCGAACCCGCCTGCCAAGGCCCGGGTGATTCCGTTGAAGGTGGCCGGTGCGTTCCACACCAGCCACATGGCACCGGCCGTTGACGCGCTTAAGGCGCTGGCGCCGCAGCTGAACCCGGCAGCCCCCAAGGTGCCCCTGCTGTCCAACTACGACGGCGGCGAGGTCACCGACGGCGGTGCCGCCGTCGAGAGCCTCATCGCCCAGGTTTCCCGCCCGGTGCGGTGGGACCTCTGCATGGACGCGATGGTCAAGCGCGGTGTCACCGGACTCATCGAACTCGCCCCCGCAGGCACCCTGGCCGGACTCGCCAAGCGAGGCATGCCCGGCGTCAAGACGGTAGCGGTCAAGACTCCCGAAGACCTCTCTGCCGCCCTGGCACTGTTCGCAGAACTGGAGGGGAACGCATGAGCGTCCCCACGCTGAAGCAGGCTCCCATCCATGAGCACACCCGCATCCTCGGGCTGGGGGCGTACCGTCCGGACGTCATCGTCACGAATGAAGACGTGTGCCAGTGGATCGACTCCTCCGATGAGTGGATCCGCCAGCGCACCGGCATCGTGACCCGGCACCGTGCGGCCGCGGACGTGAGCGTGATCGACATGGCTGAGGGCGCTGCCCGCGAGGCCATGCAGAAGGCCGGGATCGAGCCTTCGCAGCTCGGCGCCGTCATCGTGTCCACCGTGACGCACCCGTACGCGACACCCTCAGCCGCTGCCAGCCTGGCGGACCGCATCGGCGCTACGCCGGCACCGGCCTTCGACATCTCCGCAGCCTGCGCCGGTTACTGCTACGGCATTGCCCAGGCCGACGCCCTGGTCCGTTCCGGCGCTGCCAAGTACGTCCTGGTGGTGGGCGCGGAAAAGCTCTCGGACGTCATCGACAACCGGGAACGCACCATCTCCTTCCTGCTCGGGGACGGCGCCGGCGCCGTCGTCGTGGGTCCCTCCGACACTCCCGGCATCGCCCCGTCGGTGTGGGGTTCGGACGGCAGTAAATGGGATGCGATCGGCATGACCCGTTCCCTGCTGGACGTCCGCGATCTCGGCATGGCGGCCCGGCAGTCCGATTCCACCGGCGACCTTGCCCTCCTTGAAGAAGCGCAGGAACTTTACCCCACGCTCCGGCAGGACGGCCAGACCGTGTTCCGCTGGGCCGTGTGGGAGATGGCGAAAGTTGCCCAGCAGGCGCTCGACGCTGCCGGCATCGAGGCGGAAGACCTGGTTGCCTTCATCCCGCACCAGGCGAACATGCGCATCATCGACGAGATGGTGAAGAAGCTGAAGCTGCCCGAGACGGTTACAGTGGCACGGGACATTGCCGACGCCGGCAACACGTCCGCGGCCTCCATCCCGTTGGCAACGCACCGTCTCCTGCAGGAGAACCCCGGGCTGAGCGGCGGGCTGGCGCTGCAGATCGGTTTCGGCGCCGGGCTGGTCTTCGGCGCGCAGGTAATTGTCCTTCCCTAGATACGCCCAAGGGCCGCGACCGCGACCCGACCGTTTCCGGCAGCCCCTGCCGGCAATACAAGAAAAGGAGCCACCAATGGCTAGCAACGAAGAGATCCTGGCCGGCTTGGCTGAAATCGTCAACGAAGAGACCGGCCTGGCCCCGGAGGCCGTCGAGCTGGACAAGTCCTTCACCGAGGACCTGGACATCGACTCCATCTCCATGATGACCATCGTGGTCAACGCCGAGGAAAAGTTCGGCGTCCGCATTCCGGACGAAGAGGTCAAGAACCTCAAGACCGTCGGCGACGCCGTCAGCTTCATTGCCGGAGCACAGGCCTAATCCAGGCTACCGCCGTCTCACGGCTTGGCTGGGCTGCCGATCCGGATTGACCGGATCGGCAGCCCGCCGCATCTAACCGGCACAGTGCCCCGACCGGGACTGGCCGATCATCAAATGTGCGGGACCCTGCGGTTGGCGCAGGCGGATTCCCCACCGACGAAAGAGTGATCCCATGACGCGCAAAGTAGTCATTACCGGTCTGGGTGCCACCACGCCCATCGGCGGCGATGTACCCACCATGTGGAACAACGCCCTCAAGGGGGTCTCCGGTGCCCGCACCCTGGAGGACGACTGGGTAGCCAAGTACGAGCTCCCCGTCCATTTCGCTGCCCGCTGCAGCACACCCGCGCTGGACGTCCTGAGCCGGGTTGAAGCAAAGCGGATGGACCCATCCACGCAGTTCGGCGTCATTGCGGCCCGTGAGGCCTGGGCCGACTCCGGCATCACCGAATTCGACCAGGACCGGTTGGCTGTTGCGTTCGCCACCGGCATTGGCGGGGTCTGGACCCTGCTGGATGCCTGGGACACCCTCAAGGAGAAGGGCCCGCGCCGGGTCCTGCCCATGACCGTTCCCATGCTGATGCCCAATGGCGTGGCCGCGGCCGTCAGCCTGGACCTGGGCGCCCGAGCCGGCGCCCACACCCCGGTGTCCGCATGCGCCTCAGGCACCGAAGCCATGCACCTCGGCCTCGAACTCATCCGCTCCGGCAAGGCGGACGTAGTGATGTGCGGCGGCGCAGAAGCCGCAATCCACCCCATGCCGTTGGCGGCCTTCGCCTCCATGCAGGCACTGTCCCGCAGGAATGACGAGCCCGAGCGCGCCTCCCGTCCCTACGACACGGACCGTGACGGCTTCGTGATGGGTGAAGGGGCCGGAGCCCTGGTCCTGGAGGCCGAGGAGCACGCCCTGGCCCGTGGAGCACGTATTTACGCCGAGCTCGCGGGTACGTCCGTCACTGCCGACGCCTACCACATCACTGCTCCGGATCCCCAAGGCCTCGGCGCCACCCGCGCGCTCAAGGCAGCCATGTTCGACGGCCGCATCCAGGCCGAGGACGTGGTGCACGTCAACGCCCACGCGACGTCGACCCCCGTAGGCGACAAGCCGGAATACACGGCACTGCGTGCCGCCCTGGGCAGCCACGTGGACAACGTGGCGGTTTCCGCCACCAAGTCGCAGATGGGGCACCTCCTGGGCGCGTCCGGCGCGGTGGAGGCGGTCCTGACCGTCCTGGCCGTCCATGAGCGCAAGGCTCCGGTCACCATCAACCTCGAGAACCAGGACCCCGAGATCCCGCTCGACGTTGTCACCTCCGCCCGTGACCTGCCTGCCGGCAGCATCGTGGCACTCAGCAACTCCTTCGGGTTCGGCGGACACAACGCCGTGGTGGCCATCCGCAGCATCTAGTCCCTGTCCTGCACAACGCGTGGACAGCAAGAGGAGGCCCCGCCGGCTGGCGGGGCCTCCTCTTGTGCTATGGATGGGTACTCGTTTGGCCGCCCGGCAGGACGACGTCGGTCAACCTACCTGGTGCAGCCAGCGGACGGGGGCGCCTTCGGCAGCGTGGCGGAACGGTTCCAGTTCCTCGTCCCACGCCTCGCCCAGGGCCAGCGAGAGTTCGTGGTAGACGGCGGCGGGATCGCCCGCACCCGATTCGTAGGCGTAGCGGATGCGGTCCTCCGACACCATGATGTTGCCATGGACGTCGGTGACGGCGTGGAAGATCCCCAGCTCTGGCGTGTGCGACCACCGGCCGCCGTCCACGCCCTGGGTGGGCTCCTCGGTCACCTCATAGCGCAGGTGCGCCCAGCCACGGAGGCAGGACGCCAGCTTGGATCCCGTGCCGGGGGTTCCGGTCCAGGAAAGCTCCGCACGGAACATTCCGGGCGCGGCAGGCTGCGGGGTCCACTCCAGGTCCGTCCGCTTATCCACCACAGCCCCGATTGCCCACTCGACATGGGGGCACAGGGCCGTAGGGGCCGAGTGAACAAACAGCACACCGCGGGTCATTGCAACAGACATTCCATCCTCCATAGCTCTAGGTACGTCTTCCCCAACGACCTCTGCCCGGATGGAACTGCCGTGCCCTGCACTGCGGCGGTGGTTCCCGATATTCAGGTGTATCAGATTAAGCTGTGTCCGGACTTGCCGAGCCGCATGAAGCTCAGGGAGCTTCAAGCGGGACTTGAAAGTTGCCGGACGTGACTCTCATTGTGCCGTACCCCGTGGAATTACGCCAGTGCGATGAGCCACACCGTCAGGCCCGGGGGTGAGCCTGCTGGTAGCTCTTCCGCAGGCGGTCAACCGAGACGTGGGTATAGATCTGGGTCGTGGCGAGGCTGCTGTGGCCAAGGATCTCCTGCACGGCACGCAGGTCCGCGCCGCCGTCGAGCAAATGGGTTGCAGCGGTATGCCGCAAGGCGTGGGGCCCGGACACGGAAGTGTCACCGAGGGCACCGAAAAGAACGTTGACCAGGGTGCGGACCTGGCGTTGGTCAACCCGGCCACCGCGGGCACCCAGGAACAGCGCCGGCCCGCTGGTGCCCGTCGCCAGGGCAGGGCGGCCCCGCCGCAGCCAATCGTCAACAGCGAGGGCGGCCGGCACACCGTAGGGCACGGTACGTTCCTTGTTGCCTTTGCCAATGACCCGCAGCGTCCGGCGGTCCGGGTCCAGGTCGTCGACGTCCAACCCGGCAAGTTCACCTACCCTGATGCCCGTGGCGTAGAGGAGTTCCACGATGGCGCGATTCCGGACGGCCAGCGGGTCACCGTCCAGTGCCGAGTTTTCGAGCCCTTCCAGCATTCGCGCCAGCTGGGAGGCCTGGAGTACTCCCGGCAATGATCCTTCGCGCTTGGGGGCTTTCAGGCGCAGGGCGGGGTCCGTCTCCAGAAGTTCTTCCCGGAGGGCCCAGGCAGTGAATGCCCTGGCCGTAGCGGACCGGCGCGCCAGCGTTGAGCGTGCGGCACCCGCCGAGCTCTGGCTGCCGAGCCAACGGCGGAAGGTTCCTAGTTCAAGGTCCTTCAGCCCGGTCGCGCCCTCGGATGCGGCGTGCGCCAAGAGGCTCCGCAGGTCCCCCAGGTAGGCACGCCGGGTATGCTCCGACACGGCCCGCTCCCCCGACAGGTAGGCGGCAAATGCGTCCAGTGCCGAGCCGAGCTCCTTGGGCAGTTCGTCATGGTCCACTCCTACACTGTCTCAGGCTTGCCCTCGTTCACCGCAGCCGGACACGGTCATACCTTGCCTCGTTTCCAGCCGCCGCGTTCAGAGACGGCCAGCCCGAGCAGCCCCAGCCGGCCGAGGCCGGCGCGCACCGAGTCCTGTCCCAATCCGGCCACCGCCGAGAGCTTTTCCACCGACGTGGTGGAGCGCAGCGGAAGTGCATCCAGCAGGATCAGGTCCTCCAGGGTCAGCCCGTCCTGCACGGCGGCTGCACCTGGCCGTTGTTCGGGCAGCCCCGCTCCGCTGGGCGCGGCGAGTTCGGACACTTCCGCGGCATCGGTGACGCAAACCGCGCCGCCGTCCCGCAGGAGCCGGTGGCAGCCGGCCGAGTTGGCACTGTGGACTGATCCGGGGACCGCCCCCACTGCCCGCCCCAGGGTTTCGGCGTGGTGGGCTGTGTTCAGCGCACCGGAGCGCCACCGCGCTTCCACCACCACTGTCACTGACGAAAGCGCAGCAATCAGCCGATTCCGCTGCAGGAACCGGTACCGCGTGGGAGCGGATCCCGGCGGTACCTCCGCCAGGACCGCGCCTTGGTTGGCCACGGCCCGGAGCAGGTCCTCGTTTCCCGACGGATAGAACCGGTCCACTCCGCCGGCCATCACAGCGATGGTCGGGACGGCCGAGGATCCTCCCGCGAGGGCGGCACGGTGCGCGTGTGCATCGATGCCGTAGGCGCCGCCCGACACTATCGTGAAGCCCCGTTGCGCCAGCGAGTATGCCAGATCCCCTGTTACCGCAGCCCCGTAGCTGGTGCTGTCGCGGGAACCTACCAGGGCGATGGACATGGCTGCGTCCGGCAGCGGGTGTTCCTGACCCCGCCACCAGAGGCACAGGGGCTCCTGGATGCCGAGGTCGGCCAGCTGGGAGGGCCACAGCTCGTCCGTGGGAATGATCAGGCGGCCACCCAGCCGTGCCATCGTGGCCAGGTCACGTTCCGGAGCCAGGTCAGGGATCCGCGGCTGCCAGCGCTTCAAGGCTGCAGCCATTCCCGCCCAGCTGCTCGCCCCGCTGTCAGCCAGCAACGAGGTGATTTCACGCTCCAGGTCAGCCCCGGCCGTGACCCGCCCGGTGGCAATCCGAAGGGCATCCGTTGCCCCAGCAACATGCACGAGGGCCAGGCCTGCGGCGTCCTGGGGCTCCATGAGGCGGGACAACGCTGCCCGGGCCAACCGCTCGTCAACCTTTGCTGGATGGTTTGCCGAATCGTTTGCCACGCGCAGTTCCTTTAGTTCGTTCACGTTTGCCGTCCTCCTCAAGCCACCGCCGCGGCAGCCTGCCGCAAGCCAAGCGCCTGCCCGATGTCGTTGGCGTCCGGCAGGTCCCGCCGGCCCAGGTCGGCCAAGGTCCATGCCAGCCGGAGGACGCGGTCATAGCCGCGGGCGGTCAGGACCCCGCGCTCCAAGGCCTGGTCCAGGATCCGGGTGGCTGCCGGAGCGAGTCGCAAGTCACCGCGCAGGATGCGCCCCGGGACCTGCGAGTTCGTTTCCAGGCCAAAGCACCGCAACCGCTCTCCCTGCCGCTCACGCGCTGCCCTGACCCGCAGTGCGACCGTTGCGGTATCTTCCTCCCGGCCGGCCTGCCCGAACTCGGCCAGGGACACCCTTTCCACCTGCAACTGGATGTCCACCCGGTCCAGGAGTGGGCCGGACATCCTGGCGAGGTAACGGCGGCGCATCACGGGGGTACACGTGCAGTCCAGGCCTTTGCCGGAGGCCTTGCCGCACGGGCAGGGGTTTGCGGCCAGCACCAGCTGGAAGCGGGCCGGGTAGGCGGCAGTCCCGGCCGCCCGGTGGATCACCAGCTCACCGCTCTCCAGGGGCTGACGCAAGGCATCGAGAACCCGGCGTTCATATTCCGGGGCCTCGTCAAGGAACAGCACGCCGCGGTGGGCGCGGGATGCCGCGCCCGGCCGCGGAAGTCCTGAACCGCCTCCGATGATGGCCGCCGCAGTGGCTGAGTGGTGCGGGTTTTCAAAGGGTGGCCGGCGCAGAAGCTGGACCGCGGACGCCGGCAGGCCGCACAGCGAGTGGATGGCCGTGACCTCCATGGACTCATGGTCACCAAGATCCGGCAAAAGGCCCGGCAACCGTTCCGCAAGCATGGTTTTACCTGCCCCGGGAGGAGTGCACACTTAAGCGTGCATGCGCCCTGACCTGCGGTTATGTCCCAAAACGGGCATCCCGTCGAGGGGACCCAGCTTACTTCTTGTGGGGCCCGTCGCTGTCCCCGAACCTGAGCGCCGCATCTCGACAGCCCTTCAGGACTTCGAGATTGTGCCGCTCGACCTCGGGGTCGTAGTCGAATGCCACCCGCAGCCGCGACATCTGTTCGAGCACCTCCTCATCGTTCAGCTGAGCCAGCCACCTGGCGATCTGCGGTTCGCTCGGGGAGCCATCTATCATGCTGATCATCTCGGCTAGATCGCCACGCGCCGATGCTGCAACCAAGGCCTTTTTGTGGCGTTCCCCGGCCGATGTCGTCGACCCCGCCGACATCGCCTGGCGCTCGTCCTCATGTCCGACGGAGATCTCGTAGCGCGTCGGAAGCCCAGGCTCGGGTGGCTCGGTCCCTGTGATCAGGCGCGGAACGGCTTGCGTGCGTACCCAGTGGGCGATCTCCTCCAGCTCCTCGATTAGCACCGGCCACCGGTCAGTACCCGGCCGATTGATCCCGACTGTCGGGAACAGGGTGACGGGGACCTTCGTGCCGATGGGTGTCTGGGCGATGACCTCGCCGACACGCAGCGGTTCCTCGGGCCGAGGCGCAAGATCACGGATTGAACGGGGCATCCGGTCGTCCTCGTACATGGCAGCCAGGCGGACCGCGGTGATCGCCGGCATCCTGTGCTTCGCATGATTGGTGTGCAGCACAAGCCGGGCAAGAGGATGGGACTGCGGCTCCATCCGACGGTGGAACGGCTGCAGGGCCTCCAGCCGTCGGGCGAGCTCTCCCCGCCCTCGCAGCGACGGAGGCCCATTGCGGGCCCGCTTTTTCTTCCAGTCCTCAAATTTCTCCCAGGTGTCCGAGGCAGGCACTTCGACCAGTTTGGCCGCCTTCGCGTCGAGGGGCGCACCGTCCAGGAACTCGGCCTCTGCGAAAAGGGTGTGTTCGAGCGCAGCCCGAAGCGTCACGAGCGCGTCGGCTACGAGGAGCGGCACTTTCCGTGGGATCGGAGCCACGCGCCCAACGACTGTGCAGCTGAACGCGGCGGTCGTGGGCACTTCGACCAGCCCGAAGATGCCGTCGGGCTGCGTCTGGTAGGCGAACAGCAGTGCGGAAACCTGTCCGATCAGCTCCTCTGCATGTGCCAGTGTGGCGGCAACGCCGAGGTGGCGGTCCGGGAGCCAGTCATGCCTCACGTCGGTCTGCGCTCAGCTCTCGTCGAACGGCAGGCGGACGACCTCATCGCCCGGGTCTTCCGGACCTGCTGGCGGAGCCGCGCTCGGGTGGTCCTGGTACAACTCGTCCGAGGCGCTCTGGTCGTAGGTATCGGAGAGGCCTGCACCATTGGTCCCGAGGACCTGCTCCCAGTTGAATCCCATACACACGACTTTATCGGCCGGTGTCGAACTCGCGAAGGATCGCCTCGACGCGCGCGGTCAGTTCATCGGCGCGCTTGAGGATCTGCTCTTCCTCCTCGCGCGACATCTGCCGCCTGGGGCTGGCCGGCATCGCAGCTGCAGCAGGCACCGGCGCAGGTGCGGGCTCCGGACTGTCGAGCAGCAGGGCTGCGGCACTGATGACCGCCGACAGCGAGGATGGGTGCATGGAGCGGTAGGCATCGATCCATCCCCAGCGGTCCACGGCTGGCAGCATGCCGACGCAGAGGTGCCAGTCCGGATTGGGGTCCGGCCGCAGGTGCCGGTGCGCGGGGCCGTCTTCGTCGCGGCGGTTCCCCAGGGCGCGGACGGAGCCGTGCGACCACCCGCTGTTGGTGCCGATCACATCGAGCCACGACCAGGTGGCGCATGCCGGACAGGCATCCGGTTCCGGGGCGACACCGATCTGCCCGCGCACCCGGTGCATTCCGTCCGGCCGCAGTCCCAGCGCAGCTGACCTGTCCAGTCCGAGGCCTCCGTGGGTGCGACGTGCCAGCAGCACCGCCGCGAACAGCATCCGCCGCAGCCGCAGCCGGAAAACCCAGTGGGTGTCCGGGTGCTGGATGATCGCCGTTGCGCGCCGGATCAACCGCTGCAGGGAATCAGGGTCGTCCCGGTGCCCGCGCGGCCAGGCCGGGGCGACGGGATCTATGGGAGCCAGCCGCCGGCGCAGAGCCGCGAGCACAGCCTGGGACGGCTGCGCCTGCTGCGAGAAACACGAGAGCGATACCTCGTCGATCTTATGGGTGGGCACGCCCGTGACGGAGCACCAGTCGGTCCAGAGATCGGGAAGCGCCGTCGTCATCCTCACGATTCTCCCATCGTGGCTTGGTTCGACACGAGCGTCGCCTCAGGCGAGGGTTAGGCCTGCTACTCGCGACCGCTCTTGTCCGCATAACTCTCGATGGGCCATCCGCCGATGCTCAGCCATCAAGCCCGAAAGCAGCGGTCACGTGCTCGATCGTGAACTGGTTTCGCAGCCTTGTAGCCGTATTCTGGTTGGCGAAAAGACCCGTTTTCCGCACGGCCTGCGCTTGTGGAACGGCCCGTATCCATTCGACCGGAACAACCCATTCAGCATTGTCGTCGTTCTCATCGCCCTCGTGGCGATAATTCCCGGAGAGGTCGAGTTCATGCAGCTGTCGATCGGCCCCGTTCACGAGAAGCGTGCTTTGGTCGTATCGCTGGGCTTCGCCGGCGACGGTACCAACTCCTACATACCCAATCTTGGGAATGTAGGCGAAGACTCTGGCACCAATCGGCAGATTCTTGAGCGTCTGAGAGTATCTCTTGCCGCCGCCGCCCGAGACGAAACCGTACTTCATGCCGTCGACCCATTGCCGGCCTGTTGGCTCTTCACCAAATGAGACGTACCAGTCAGACCCGTTCCAAGGCTCACGTGTCTTATTCTTCCGCGAGATCGCGGAAATGGACGACTTGGCTTGTTCGCTCTGATCGACCAGCCAGCTGCGGGCAAGGTACGAAGATCCGTTGTCCTGAAAATGTCTGAAGAAGACGACGTTGATCGGAACATCGAAGTCTTCATTGAGGAACCGCACGATGCGCTCGGTAGCGTTGTCAACGCTGGCGGCAACGATTGTAAATTCTTGTGCAGTGTTGACCTCTTCCGGAAGAGTGTCGCCGAAACGATCGGCAAACGCTTCTTCAAGAGCAAGGCCTGGACGGTAGGTGGCGAAGATATTGTCGATATCGCTTCGGCCAAGGGTTGCTGCCCACGAGCCATAATCGAGGGTTTGAGCGGCAACATCGCGTGGAGTTTTGTCGCGTTTGAGTTCGATTACGTGCAGCGACGCCGTTTCGTCCAGCGCGAGCAGATCTACGAATCCCCCATGTGCCGTCGGAACCTGCCGGCCAATGACGAGAAGCGGCTCGCCAAGCACTGACGGGTCAGACTCGATGTAGCCCTCCAACTGGGATTCCAAGCCGATTGATACCGGCACGATCCGGCTGAGTTGGCCGCCCTCTGCCCGCCACAAGCCCATCTCAACCGCCATTGGTCATTCCCTTTTGTCGTTCGACGAGTTCCTTGAGCTGGGCGTCGTAGACATAGTCGGTGATCTCGCCGGACATAATCATCGCAACGGCCTTGTTAATGATCTCCAGCGGCACCACGAACCACTCCGAGGGGTCGTAATCGCGTCCCTTCCGGTCGACCTGCGTCAGATCCAGACGCACCTCGGCAAACACTCGGTGCAAGAGATGCTCCAGCCACGATGCACGCACGTTGAAGAGCTGGTAGTCCGCCAGCACCTTCACGGGTGCCATCAGGTAGGTTGGCGAATGCGCCGCGTTCTTGATGCGGGTTTCGACCTTGGTGGTGGAGAAACCGATCTTGTGAAGGTCCTTCATTCCCGCGATCTGGGGGTCGTCGCTGAGCGACTGCAGCACGTAGATATGACCACTCTCCACGTCCGCGTCGAGGACCTCGTCCGCATCGTGGCCGGTCCGCGCCAGGACCTGGCCCTGCGCCTCGTACATACGGGTCATGAGGCTCTGCCTGTACATCGCCGACTCCGTGCCGTTCTCGAAGACGACGCGCAGGCGCTGCTTCTGCCTCGGCCTACCACCAACGATCAGGTCGACGTCCTCGCCGACCTCTGCAACAAAACACATGACGCCGCTCAGCACGAAGAACACACCCTCGCGGATGAGATCCATGCCAGTGAAGGGCATCAGCTTGTACGTGCCCTGGGCCAGCTCGGCGTGCTTCGTTTTGAACAGCGGCTCGAACAGGTCGAAGTCCTCGGACTTCACCCGCTGGGCAACCGAGTCCGGAGCCTCGGGACGCTTGATCACGGGCAGATCCGACACGTCGAGGATGCCGGAGTCGTCGCCGAGCAGATCGTCCAGGTCATCACTCTCAAAAAGATCGTCCAGCGACTCAGGAGCTGCCTCTATTGCCAGCAGCTCGAACTCCGTGTCGAGGTGTTTGAGCGCTGCGATCTTCTCGTCGTTGGCGAGGATACCTTCGAGCCGGGCCCCAAGCTTCCGCTCGGCGACCTCTCGGGTCGCCGAGCTAGGCAGACGCCCGTGCGTCCGGCGGAACTCCACAATTTCCAGAAACGCCCGCTCGAGCCGGTCGGACGAGGTGATCTTCTTGGGTTTCTCGGGCGCGTCGAGGAGCCCGTCGAGGTCGTTGTCGATGAGGTCCTGCAGGGAGGACGGTGCTGCTTCGAGGACGTCGTCGTAATCGCTCATTCGCTCTCCACCATCTCAGTCGCGCGCTTCTGTGCTTCAAGCTTCTGCTTGGCCCGCTGGAGCCACAGCAGTGCGTCTGCATACCGCTTCTCAGTCGGGTCCTCGGCCCTCGGGTCCGGTTTCCGATCGTTGACCTTAATCCAGTTCTTGATCCGGGGAACGAGGGCCAGCGCCTCTTCCTCGGTGAACTCGACTCGGGTGGCAGTGATCTGGTCCTGGATGATCCGCAGCACCGAAGTCGTCACCGACCTCGAGATGACCTCGAACGCTCGCTGGAACGGGTTAACCGAATCGATGAGGTTGATGTTTAGCTCGTCGATGTTGACGAACTTCTCCGCCATCTTGATGAACCGCTTGTCCCCTACAGTGCGCACTTCGCCGTTCTTGATCACCGAGTCCACGACGACCTGTTGCCGCACCTCTTCCACCTGCGCCTCTGTGAGGTCCGGGTACTTCTCGCGGATGATTTTCGGAATCAGCACCTTGTTGGTCGTCTCCGCGTCCACTGAGGCGGCGGCGGCCCGCGCGAAGGTGTCGTCCTGGAGGATCGTCGCCTTCAGGTCGTTCAGATCAGTCTCCACGATCTGCTTCACGCGCGCGCTCGATGGCTCCTTGAAGCCCTTGATCTTCAGCTGCCCCGGCACCGCGGAATCGTCGCCGTCGAACTTCTTCGTCTTGAAGGTGAAGTTCTGCGCGAGGACCTGCTCCATGAGGAGCGATGCTGTGATGGCCTTGAGCATGTTGTTGACCGAGACCTTCACTTCGCCCTGTGAGGCGTCGGGCTCGGCGATGAGGTTCGTGAACTGGGCGTGGGATTTGCCTGGGCTGTCGCGGGTGACCCGGCCGATGATCTGGATGACCTCGGTCAGAGAGGCCCGGTACCCGACGGTGAGGGCGTGCTCGGCAAACGGCCAGTCAAAGCCTTCTTTGGCCATGCCCAGCGCAATGATGATGTCGACCGCGTCGCGGTTTTTGGAGGCTGTATGAGCCAGGTAGTGGAGGGTGTCGCCGCGTTTCTTTTGGTCAGTGTCGTCGACGAGGTCCGCGACGCGGACAATGATTCCAGTGTCCTGCCGGCGCACGCTGATGATGCCGGTGTCAGGGTCGGTCTCCTCGACGTGCCCGATGACATCGATAATGCGACCGATCTCTTCGAGCTTGTCCTTCGTAGATTCACCCGAGTTGACATTCGGGATGTGCACGATGGTTTTCTTGTCGAGGTCGAGCACTTCGCCGATCGCGTCGGTGTAGCGGCCCTGGTAGAAGTGGTGGCCGATGCCGAGCGAGTGCAGGTGCTCGTATCCGTTGAGCTGGTCGTAGTAGTTGAAGGTGACCGGCGTGAACTTGGCCTCGTCCTCCGGCGAGAGCACCGGGACGGAGTCCCCGCGGAAGTAGGAGCCCGTCATCGCGACGATGTGGACGTCACTCCCGTTCATCACGTCGCGCAGGAGCGCGCCGAGGCGGCTCGACTCGATGTCCGCAGAGACGTGGTGGAACTCGTCGATCGCGAGAACCGTGCCGTTGAACGACTCCGGTGCCAGCCTCTCGAACGCGAAGCGGAGTGTCGCGTGGGTGCACACGAGCGTTGCATCGGGCCCTTCGAGGAAGCTGATGAACGCGTCGACCTTGCCCGCTGAAGAGCCGGCATCACAGAGGTTGTGCTCCGGCTTGATCTCCCAGTCTGCGAAGAAGCCGAATTTGGACAGTTCCGTCGAGGCGAAGGACGCGCCAATTGAGCGCTCCGGGACGGCCACGATGACCTTCTTACGTCCCTGGTTGTACAGCTTGTCGAGGGCAACGAACATCAGCGCACGGGATTTCCCGGACGCTGGCGGGGCCTTGACGAGGAGGTGTTGTGCGTCACGCTTCGCGAAGACCCGCTGCTGCATGTCGCGCATACCCAGCACGTCCGTGTTCACCGAAGCTTTCGTTTGTGCATAGGTGACGTCAACGATGTTTATGGGCTTCTTGATCGCGTTCACTTCGCGGTCCTCCGGGTCTTCTTCACTGGGGCCCTTGCGGCCTCGGCGTTTGTCATCTCCTCATACATAGCAAAGAGGTCAGACAGTCTTTGCTCATCGGTCTCGTATCCGCGCTTGGAGTAGATCGAATCGACCAGCGAGTCCACCTCGGCGTGAGCTTGTCGCAGGTCACCCGGCATTTTGTCAGGGTCGTAGAGCTCCGCGAGAGTCTGCTCACAGTGGTACTCCCTCACGTCGAGCACCCGGAGTGCAGCGGCGGTGAGTTTCTCCGTTGTCGCATCTGACAGTGGCGGTATGGGGAAGTTGTTATAGACGATGGTGTTTGAATACCGATAGTCAGTCTTCATGCGGCCCCCGACAGCCCGGGTCCACGACATGTGCATTGCCGATGTCAAGAGTGAAAACAGCCATGGTTCAGCGTCGTAAACTGCGAACGCAAGATTTGAAACGACTGTGTCTTTGTCTAGGTAGCCTATGGGAACATACGCTCGACGCACGGATGAAACACTCGGCACGACAATAGAATCGGTGAGCTTGTATGCGCGTTGAAGAAAACGGTGCGGCTGTGCTGCAAACTTCTTGGAGATACTGCTAGCCTTCTCTGCCTCCCGTGCCTTTTGCACGAGTGCCATACGTTCGTGAATATATTGAATGTTATGCGCTTCTTGGACTTCATCGTCGCGGATCCAGAGGCAGTAACGCTCGTCACCGTTGATGAATTCCGAAGCGCCTATGTACTTCTTAACAAAAGTTGCAGCTTCGGGGGCCATCGAGAGCAACCTGCCACGGTCTGCCTGGTTCAAGATGAGGTGGCCGCCGTCGGTTGGTTTCGACCCAAACACCATCGGCGGAAGAGATCCTGAAATCGGCTTCGTTCGACGTCCGACGATGACGCTTGGCGCGTCAGCTAGGTAGCCGTTGATGTTTTTGGCTGAGATCTGGAGATCGTCTGCAAATATGTACTTCTGAGCTGATGTCTCGTTTCGCAAGCTGATCACTGCGACGGTCACACCGGCGTTCCGTTTGGCATTGTTCTCCCATTTGAACGAGGTGTATGCGAAGCCTATCTCAATCCCCATATTGAAGATCGTAGGAAATAAAAGGCTGACGTGTTCGCCCTGCGCGACTGAGTTCGTTGTGACGAATGCAAGTTGAGCACGAGTTTTGTTGATGTAGTCGGAGCCTTTCATGAACCAGAGAGATATGTAGTCAAGGTTTTTCGAGAATGGTCGACTTCCAAAAACGTATGAAAAATCTGCCTTTTGTTCAGGCGATTGCATACTTGAGCCAACATATGGTGGGTTGCCGATCAGGTAGATCTCACCGTCGTCGTTCGGGCAGATCGCGTTCCAGTCGACGCGCGTCGCATTGCCCTGCTTGATCTGGCCGGTTTCCTTGAGTGGGATCAGCGGGATCGAGACGTTGAACTTCTCCTTGAACTCCGTGTTCATCTGGTGCTTGGCGATCCACAGGGAAAGAATGGCGACCTCAACCGCGAAGTCGTCGATCTCGATCCCGTAGAAGTTCTCGATGTTGATTCTGGACTCGGCGAATAGCACTTGGTGCTTGTCGTCCAGCTCGGCAAGGCGTTCGAGGACAGCGTGCTCGAGCTTTCGCAGCTCTTTATAGGCGATGATCAGGAAGTTGCCGGAGCCACAGGCGGGATCGAAGACTTTGATGGCGCTGATCCGGTCGAGCAGCGCTTCAAGCTTCTTGACGGAGTCGAAGCTCTCGTCGAGATCGTCTTTCAACGCGTTCAGAAAGAGCGGCTCGATCGTCTTGAGGATGTTCGGAACCGAGGTGTAGTGCTGACCGAGGTCGCTGCGTTTGCCCGGTGTGACGATCGCCTGGAACATCGAGCCGAAGATGTCCGGGTTGATCTCGCGCCAGATGAGCTTGCCGGCATTGATGAGCTCTTCTCGCGCCTGTTTGGTGAACATGGGCACCACGTGGTGCTCAGACATCGTGAACAGCCGGCCGTTGACGTAGGGGAACGCCGCGAGGTGTTTGGGCCTGCCGGACGCCTCTGCGGTGTCGAGCGCCGTGAACAGGTCTGTGAGGAAGTCCGCGGTGTCCGAGCCGTCGTCCAGCGTGTGAGACCCTACGGCGTTGGTGAACTGGTTCTCGGCAAAGATCCCGGTGTCCTCGGCGAAGTAGCAGAACAGCAGACGAGTGAAGAACAGGTTAAGCGCGTGGCGTCCACGTGGTTGCTTAAGAAGATCAGGGTTCGCGCGGAGCAGTTCATCAAACAGCTTGCCCATGCGCTCGGCAGCCTTGACGTCTGCATGCGTTTCGGCGACGTACTGCGCCTTCTCCATTCCGGCCCAGGGCAGGAAGAAGGTGAAGTGCTGATCGATGTCCCTGATCGGGAATCCGATCGTCTCGCCGGTCTGGGTGTCCGTGGCGACGAGCTCGACGTAGTCGGTGACGATCACGAAGCGCGTGCTGTAGCGCACGACGTCCGGGGACGTCTTCAGTTCTTCCAGCACTTCCAGCGTGTCGCCAGATGTCTCCTTGAAGTAGACAACCTTCTTCTGCGCGACCTCACCCCCTTGGTCAGCTGCGACGTTCAGATCGCCGTTGCGCAGGCGAGTGACGCTGCTCTGAGGCTTTCCGTAGGCGAGCAGGAGATCGAAGATGAACTCGCGGTCGTACGTCTCACGGCCGGCGAGTGGTGCGACGCGCTCTTCGATGGCTTTCAGATTTAGCTTCGCCACGTACGAATTCCTTGTGCGCATGCAATACCGTCAATGGTCGCTGGGCGCTTGGTACTCATGCGCCTGTCCTCGACTCCGACTGAATTACCGTCTGCGTAAGACCATGGTTCACGCACGTTGCTACTCCTTACATGGCAGGGCGGGACACACTGCCCCTCGTGATCTTATCCGGGACCTGGCCGCTGCTGATTTCCCCTCACCGCGTCACGCGAAGGCAGTCCTTCTCCATGCCCCGATAAGCGCACTTACCAGAGACCCGGTTCGAAGCCGCCCCGTCGATCGCGGGTATGGGGAATCGCCACTGACAGACCATTGCGACTTGGATTCTCCGGCCAGTGAGTCGAGACTGGAGTCATGGCAGTACAGGTGAGGCTCGCAGCGCTCAGCGCTCCCACCGTCCCACCTGAACCGGAGGTGGACGACGAGCTGCGCGAGCTCGAAGAAATTTCGCGGTCTTTGGAAGGACACACGCTGTCTGCTGCCACCCGGCGCGCCTATGCCACGGCGTGGCGTGCCTTTGATGACTTCTGTACCGGCCACGGGCTGGAGGCGCTGCCTGCGCATCCGGAGACCGTGCGCTGGTACGTCGCCTGGATGTCCACGCAGCTCGATGACGACGGGCTCCCCCGGTTCTCCGTCGCGACGATCCGCCAGCGCCTGGCCGGTATCGGCGAGAGGCACCTCCGCGGCGGGCTTCTGGATCCCACGGCCCACCGCGGCGTGGTGGATCTCGTGCGCGGGCTGGCCAAGCTGCGGGCCACCAGGCCCCGGCGCAAGCGCCCTCTGCTTCTGGACGACGTGGTCCGGATCATCGCGGTGATGGAGCACGACACATATCCGGCAGGCGTGTCAGCCACCAGGGACGCCCTGGCGGTGTGGCTCGGGTTCGCAGGGGCCCTGCGCAGGAGCGAGGCGGCGGCCCTGACGCTGAACCGGCTCGAGCTGCACCCGGTCGATGGTGTCCACGTTCATGTGGGGGCCTCGAAGGCCGACCCGGAGAACGCGCTGCCGGACGTGGTCGTGCTGCCGTTCGGGAGCTCGCCGGCATCCTGTCCCCCGTGTGCGGTGCACCGTTGGGTCGTGCTGCTCGGGCTCGCCCGGCAGGACGACGCGCGCACACGGCGTCGCGGGATCATGCAGCAGCTGTTCTCGTACGGTCTCGAGGAGCACGTCTGCGGAGCCGCCGGCTCGACGGCGCTCATCAGCAGCGCCGACCTGGCCTCGGGCGCGCCCCTGCTCCGGGCAACGTACCGCAACAGGAAGGACGCCCGGATCCATGCACGGGCGGTGAGCGGCGACGCGCTGCACACGATGCTGCTCTCGCGCATGGTCGAGGCGGGGATGAACCCTGCTGCCTACGGCTTCCACTCGCTGCGGGCCGGGCACGTCACCCAGGCGCGGCGCAACGGTGCGAGCACGGAGGAGATCATGCGCGCCGGCCGGTGGAGCCGGGCAGCGACGGTAGACGTTTACGACCGCGAGTTCAATCCTGCGGCACGCAACAGCGTCATGCGTCTGGGGTTGTAGACCCCTCGATGCCGGGGGCAACCCGGTGCCCGTGCTGGTCGTCCTCCTCGACCGGGACGCGGGCGTCGATGCTTTCCATGAGGCGGAAGTCGACGACACCTTTGAGTTGAGCGCCGCCGCCGAGCACTTGAATGGCCTTGGAGAGCCGCAGCACCTCCAGCCTGTTCTTCTCCCACTCGCGCTGGGCCGCTGCCAGGTCGGCGAGGTACTGCTGCAGCTGGGCCTCGCTCTCTGCCTCCGGATCCTCGGCGACCAGGATCGCCAGGGGGACGTCCAGGGCCTTGGAGGCGGCGACCGCCTCGTCCAGGCGGACGGCGCGGATTTGCTGCTCTATCCGGGTCACCGCCGAAGGGTCGACGTTCGTTCCAAGGATCTCGGCAATCCTGCGGGCCAGCTCAGCCTGGCTGATGCCCAGGCGTTCCCTCTCCTGTCGCAGTCGGCGGGCGAAGAGGTCTCCGGGCAAGGCGTTCATCTGGTTTGGGCTCCTGGTCGGGTACATGGGCGCGAAGGGCTCAGCAAGAAGCGTATGCCGAGCCGTGCCGGAGCCGCACACCGCGCGCCCCGTCATGTGAAATCTACACGTTTTTGAGCAGAACGTCAGTCCTCCCGCCGACACCTCGTTTGCGCTGGTCTTCGAGCACATTCTGGACTCGTATCCGACTCGTCACTGATACGACTATGACTGATGACTCGAATGATGTAGATTGGTCACTGAAGATGTGCACGTATACGAGTCCCTAGAGAGGGGTCGGCCGCATGATTGCAGGCATGTCGTCCCGCTCAACGGGGAGTCACGTCGCATCGGGAGAGACCATTGATAGGGCGCTGTGCCCTGTCTAGGCGAATCGGTTGTGCCAGTCGCCTCGTGACACATGTCATGCAAGCGACCATTCGATAGGCGAGAGGAAAGAACCATGACGAAGATTTACGAGGCGGCACTCGAGCGGGTCGCCCTGCCCACCGCGGCCTGGGACCTGACGAGCTTCCTGGAGAACGCGAAGTCCCAGATCCAGCTCTGGGGCGGGCTGCTGCTCATGCTCCTGGGTGCGGTCGGACTGGTCTGGGGCGGCGTGCTCCTGATCAAGAAGCTGATGGCCACCCCGCAGTCCGCGGGCCAGCAGCAGGGCTGGGGCACCATCGCCCTGCTCATCCTGGTCGGCGGCGCGCTCGGCACCGGTGGGTGGTCGCTGATCAACACCATCGGCTCCGGCGGCCAGAAGACCCTCGAGGACCTCGGCGGCGGCTCTGTCCTCGTGCAGACGGTCAGCCACGTACTGACCAGCGGCGTCCTGGGCTAAGCCCGGCGCGGCAGGAATCAACGGCCGGGCACACAAAGCGTCGACGGACCGCACCGGGTCGGTTGAGGTCACCAGGCCTCAACCGGCCCGGTGCGTCGTTTCCGGGGTCGGACGACGGGCGCTGACGACGAGCAGGACAGGCAGAGCAAGGAACAGGACGAACGGGAACGGACATGGGGATCAAGGACAAGGCGCTGGCCTTCGGCAAGCGGTTCAAGCTCGACTCGCACCACGCAATCGAGCGCTTCGGGGTGTTCTTCGGCATCTTCGCTGTGATGGGGCTGGTCGTGGTGGCCGGCTCGGGTGCCGCCGCCTTCAAGGCGGGCAGCGACGCGGTGTCGCACACCGCGCTCTACAACACCGAGTTCACCTCCTCGAAGACCCAGCTCAAGGGCACGGTCGACGGGGTCTACACCAATCACACCGGCAACAGGGCACTGGTCATGATGCACTTCCCCGCCAGCGCGGCGATCTCGTACAACGCGGCGGACTACCAGGCCTTCCTGCTGGGCACCAACGACAAGCTGCAGACCGAGAAGGTCAGTACCAGCGGAATCAGGGGCACCTTCCACGTTTTCGGCTCGACCGGTTACGTCGGGGTCCTCCTGGACGCGGACCGGCCCTTCGACCGGCAGGTGCTCAACCTGACCGTCCGCGCGAACGCCGAGCTGACCTACGACGAGCGGCAGCAGAGCAGGGATGACCAGGTCGTGGGCGACTCGAGCTTCAAGAAGTACGACCAGTGGCGCGTGATCATCAACCCGGGTGCGTCGGGCACCACCGACATCCCGGCCCTGGACGCGGCCAGCTTCGACCCGGCCCGGGCCTATTACGACGTCGTGCTGAAGACCCAGGAGCAGCAGACGCGGGACAAGCTCGACCAGAAGCTGCTCGCGATGCGCACGAGCCTGAAGCAGGTCGAGTCGTACACCTCC
Organism: Arthrobacter sp. AG258; assembly: GCF_004364695.1. NCBI lineage: Bacteria > Bacillati > Actinomycetota > Actinomycetes > Micrococcales > Micrococcaceae > Arthrobacter > Arthrobacter sp. AG258. The sequence goes on from NZ_SOBI01000002.1 coordinate 22,522, forward strand.
GACCTGGCGACCACCAAGGTCGATGGGCTCTTCCTCCGTCCGCCGGCCGTTCCGACCTCCATCGCAGGTGATCAGGTGGCTGGTGTCTCGGCGGCCGAGGCCAAGGACGGGAAAGCGACGCTGGAGCTGAAGACGGGCCATGTCGTGCCCGGCGGATTCGACTTCAACTGGCGCGCGGGCAACGTCTATGCCGGCTACCTCGACACGCTCGTGCCCGCCGGTAAGGGCTATGTGCAGTTCCTCGCCGACAAGCGCGCCGAGGGCAGCGACAGCACGAGCCAGCAGGTCTCGGACATGAAGTGGGTCCTCTCCGACGGCACCGACCTGAAGAAGGACTACCGGTCCTCCGATGTGACGATGCGCCCGCTCACGAACGTGATGAACAACCTCTCTCAGGCCTACCAGGACTACGGCAAGGCCAAGTCGGAGTACCAGTCCGGGCTTCTGCTCGAGCTGCTCGGCCTGGACGTGAAGCTGCGCGATGTGCAGTCCAACAGCACTGCGAACTCGGCCGGGGACTTCCTGACCGTCTATCACTGAGCGCGCTCCACGGAGCGGGCAGTCACCACCCAGGCATCGAGCCGGAAAGGACAAGCTTATGGCCATCGACCAGCCGACGCGGCGGGATGACCCGGCCCGGCGCGCTGCATCGCCCCGCGGGGACCGCAGGTCCGCCGACGGGGGTGCGAAGGAGGAGTCGCAGCCACCTCGTCGTGAGGGGTCCGGCGTACGCCGCGCCGGGCCCCGTACCGGAGCGGCCTCCGCTCCTTCCCCGTCCGGGGATGCAGCCAAGGGTCTGCCGAAAACCCCGGGGGCCTCCCCCGCGCCGCAGCCCGTGGACCCGACGCCTGCGGGCCGCGGGTCGAAGCACCTGGGAGCCGCACCGGCCCCGGACGCAGCGGCTGCCGCTGGCAAGGCCACAGGTGCGGCCGACACAGCCAGCAAGACCAGCAAGGCCGCCAAGGCTGCCAAGAGCCTCGACGGTGTCGCCGCCGGGGCGGCCGGGGGAGCTGCCCGCAAGGCGGTCGAGGGTGACGGCAGCAGCGCGGTCCGCCGCGGTGCCGGCCGGTACGCGGGAGCGGCTGCCTCGGGAGCTGTCGCCGGGGCGCAGGCCGGAGCCGCCGCCGGTGGTGTCGGCGCGCTGCCCGGGGCAGCGGTCGGCGCTGCCAAGAATGTGGGCCTGGAGACCGGCAAGGATGTTGTCGACGGTGCGTCCAAGGTCACCGGCGGAGGTCCGGACGCCGAGCCTGCCGACAAGCGGCTCGGTGCCGGGGGCACCGGCTACGAGCGGACCTCGCAGAAGGAGAAGGACGGCCAGCTGCTGTCCAAGACCGCCAGGGGTGTCGCCGTCGGCGGCACCGCGGCGGCCGCTCCCCCGGCTGCGGGGCTTCTCATGGTCATGGCCTTCCTGAAGTGGCTCAAGACCATGTTCTTCGCGATGCTCGCGATGGCCGCCAACGCGGCCAGCATGATCTGGGGTTTCATCCTTGGGATCGCCAAGGCGGTCGGGCACACGATCGCCGCACCGTTCATCGCACTGGGCGGGCTGGTCGGCAAGGCGGCAGGAGCCGTGTTCGGGGTCACCGTGACGGCCACCGTCGCCCCGGTGGCCACGGCCGCATCCGGGGTGGCTGCGACCGTTGCCGCGGTGGCTGTGCTCAGCACGGTCCTCACGGGTGTGCTCGACCAGGCCGGCCTCGATGGCGGCCGCGGCTCGACCATGACCAACTGCATCGTCAATGTCAGCCGCAACGGCCCCGGCGCTGACGTCCCGGCGAACACCGAGGCGAACGCCCGGGCGGTCTACTCCGTGCTGAAGACCTGGGGTATGCCCGAGGAGAACATCGCGGGCATCCTGGGCAACTGGTCGCAGGAGTCGGGCGTGGACCCCACCAGCGTGGAGGGCATCTACAACGAGCCCTACCAGATCGGCCCGCGCAAGCAGACCGCCTGGGACGGGAACTTCACCCACATCCCCGGCCAGTCGCACGGCGGCATCGGTCTGGGCCAGTGGTCGAACGGGCGCACCACGATGCTCCTGGATTATGCCAAGTCCAAGAACCTGGACTGGTACACCATCAAGGCCCAGCTGGCATTCATGGCGGAGGGCGACAGCCCGGGGGACGTGGCCGTGTTCAAGGACATGATCAAGACCTCGCAGGGCTCTCCCTCTGCTGCTGCACTGCACTTCCACGACAAGTGGGAGCGCTCGGCCGACAACGCTTCACAGCTGCAGCAGCGTAAGGCCGACGCCGAGATGTGGTTCGGCAAGATGAGCGGCTGGACCGTCGACACCTCGGTCGTGGGCGGGGTTCAGGACATCGTGGGCGGCATTGTCGACACGGTCGGCAGCGGGATCCGCTCCGTCTTCGGCAACTGCGACAGCGACACCAAGGTGCGCCCGGGCAGCCTCGTCGACGGCGGCATGAACGAGGAGCAGGCCCGGCAGCTGATCGACCTGTACAACCAGGAGGGCGACAAGTTCCTGGACGACAAGTACGGCGCTAGCGGACCGGGCTCCTGCGGCGACAACCACGCCATGAACTGCGTGTCGTTCTCGGTCTACTTCATGAACAAGTACACCTCGTTCCAGCAGTACCCGCCGGGCGACGGCATCCAGACAGCCCACGCGATCGCGTCCATGACGGGCAAGCAGGTCTCGAGTACGCCGACGGCGTACTCGGTCGGTTCCGGGCCGGGTACGGGGTCCGCGGGCCACACCCTCGTGGTGCTGGGCGTGCAGGGCGACAAGGTCATCCTCGGTGAGGCCGGCTACTGCGCGTTCATGGGCCGCGTTCGCGTTGACAGTGCGGAGCGGATGAAGTCCGAGGGGTGGGTGTTCGTCGACGTCACGGACCTCATCACCACGGGCGGCAACCTGCCGGCGTAGCCGGCGGAAGCAGGGCCGGTGTCCGGACGATCCGGGCACCGGCCCTTTCTGCGTCCCGATCCGTGCGCAGTGACCTGTCGAATGGGGCAGACTCGTTATTGAATGACCATTACAGATAGACTTGGAGTCATATATGAGGACAACGCGAGAAAGGGCGGGCATCGTGACGAGTGCGGACGATGATGCGCGTGGCAGGGCCGGGGACACGGTCAAGGACGAGGACGGCGCGCCGAAGAAGCTGAAGGCCCCCGCCACCCGCAGGCGGGTCAGCGGGGTCGAACTCGAGGCCCGCTTCGAGGGCTGGCGCTCCGAGCGGCGCGGAGAGCGGCAGGCACGCACTCCGGAGGAGTCGGCGCGGCGGACGCGCCTGGTTTTGAGCGCCGCAATGGGCGTGGCGATCCTCGGGCTCGCGGCGGCCGCGGGAGTGAGCGGCAAGGGATTCGAGGTGGAGCACGCGGCAAACGCCGACCGGATCTCCGCGCTCCAGGTCCAGATCGAGGATGCCAGGAGCACTCCGGTCGCCCCGGATCTGCCCGGAAAGATGACGCGGCTGATGGAGGCAGCCGCAAAGGACGCCCAGAAGGTCGCGGAGGCCCAGCAGCGCTTCGCTCAGCTGCACCACGAGGCGGCGACACAGCCCAATGCGGGCAACGGTACGCCGAACGCGGCGACACTGCAGATCGCCGAGCACCGCCGGACGCTGGCACCCCTGTTCAGCCCGCGCTCGTTCCTGGCCGACGAGAAGGGGGCCTACTCCCGGACCTCTGTGACGCCGTTCGACCCGAGCACGCAGATCGACCCGCGGTTCCCCTGGTACGTGCGCTACGAGGGTTTGAAGGCTTCCTCGCCTGGAGCGTACGCCTGGTCGGTCGAGTCGGTAATGCCGGACCTCGCCACCCAGGACGCCACGGGCACCACGCGCACGGCGCGGGTGATCTGGCTGTGCCGGGACACCGCGGGTGGACAGGTGCTGGCGTGGGCGAACGCGGCCTACTCCTACGACGGGAAGGCCGGGACTTTCGCGGATCTCAAGGTCGTGGTGACCGCCGCCGGCGCGGAGCACCAGCAGGGCGCATCGACGACGGGTAACGGAAGCGGAGAGGGCTGATGATGCAGGAGCAGCAGATTGACGGCACGGACGAAACGGCAGCGCCGGAACCGGGCTTCATGCGGCGCAACGCCCTGGTGGTCGGGGTCGCGGTACTGCTGGTTACCGCCGTGACGGTGACCGGCCTGACATGGGGGTCCCAGCGCAGTGCACTGGATCAGCAGCAGCAGACGATCACGGGCCTTCAGGGCCAGCTTGCCTCGGTCGGGACCGCGAAGTCCGAGCAGGTCGAGCAGGATGTCATGCAGTCGCTCGGCGTGAGCCAGAGCCGGATCCACGACGACACGCAGATCGTGGACCGCCTGGTGAAGACGGCATTCACCTGGGACTCCGGCCAGGCCTACGAGGCCGCTCGCCGGGACCTGAAAGAGCGCTACCACCTGTCCGAGGACGAGCAGTTCCTGAAGCAGTTCATGCCGCCGGCGCGCTTCAACGAAGACGCCGCGGGCAAGCGCTACTACTACATCGACACCCAAGGGCTGAACTCGGCGGTCAATGCCGACGCGGACCTCGAGGTCGTGAAGGTCACCGCGGACGAGTACAAGTATGCCGTGCAGATCGAGGTGGCGGCTACCTCCGATGCGGTGTCCCAGAACAAGGTGGCACCGGACCGGGTCAAGTCGTACCGGACCGTGCTGGTGTACCTCACCGTCGACGCGCAAGGGAAGGTCTCTGGCCTGTCCGCCATTCCCGCTGGCGGTTCGACTCGTCATTCCAGATGATCCGACTCCCTTTCGACTCATCTTCTTGATAGAGTTGTACTGGTACTCGAGACGAAGAGCGAGTTGAGGGGCAATGGCATCGACAAAGATCGGCGAGTCGGGTGTGCAGGCTGACAAGCCTGTCCGCAAGACCCGCTTCGTGGCCGCGCCGGACGCCGGTGCGGCACCGGGCGACGCCGACCCCACTGGGGACGGAAATGTCCCGGGTGCGCTGATGAGCCGCCGGGCGGCCATCGGCGGGGTGTGCACGGGGGCAGCTGCGCTGCTCTGCTTCCTGGTCGGCGCAGGTCTCTCTGGTGGCGAGGCCACCGTCAGCCAAGACAAGGCTCAGCAAATCGTCTCCCTGCGCGAGCAGATCCGCACCGCCGCGGTGCGCACCGACGCCCTCCCGGAGGCCAAGGACGCTGACCGCGCCCTGGTCACGGCACAGGGAGCTGCGGAACAGATCGCCCGGTTGCAGAACGAGTACCGCTACCTGACACCCTCGGTGGCGGACTCGGGCGGGACGCTGGACCAGGCTGCCGCCGAGCCGACGCGCCGGAACCTCACCCCGTACTTCGCCCCCGACGTCGGGCAGGCCACTCTCCAACCCTGGTACCTGCTGGCCTCCGACAAGGACGTCGCCGCGGGCAACGAGATTCCGATGAGCTTCGACTCCGGCTTCAAGTGGGTCGCCCAGCGCCCTTACTCGGTCGAGGTGGACGGCACGATCCGGGTCACCTGGTTGGCGGTGCAGACCCGCCCGGCGGCCGGGCAGGCCCCGGCGGTACTGGCCTGGGCCCGGGCTGACTACGACATGACCCGCAAGAGCTTCTCCGGGGTCCAGACCGGAACGACGACCACGGGCGAGGCCCTGCGGCAGGAGGTGAAGGCACCGTGATCGAGGACGTGAAGGACTGGGTGCGCGCGAGGGCCGGGAAGGTCCTGGTCTGCAGCACCGGAACGCTGCTGGCGCTGTCGCTGCTCTCTCTGGCCCCGGCGCTGCTGGCCGACGGTTCGGCGGACGCCGACGCCAAGGCCGACCAGCTCATCGTCCAGCTCCAGGGCAAGCAGGAGGACGCGCAGGCGGCACTTGAGACCAAGCATGCCCGGTTGCTGGCTGCCCTGCCGGGGATGGATGCCGAGCGGGCCGACCGGGACCGGGCCGCAGCGCGCTCGGTGCTGCTGAGCCTGACGGATTCTTCGGCCGCCTCGCGGACCGTCAAGGAGACGCAGGCCGCCCTCGACGCCCGGTACGGGTTTCTCGGGACCTCGTCCCGGACCCTCACCGAGTTCATCCCGGAGTGGATGGCAGCGACCGGTGCCGGAAAGGGCGCGGGGACGGCGTACCAGCTGGCCGACTTCGACGTCGACGTTGCCGCGGTGAAGGGCCTGGACTACTCCTACATCGGAGTGGCGCGCCTGGACCCGGTGTCCGCCGACGGCAAGTCCACGGCCAAAAGTGAGTACGTGGTCTTCACCTTCGCCACCGGACAGGACGGCACGGTCGCCTCGTTCGAAGCGTACCGGGCCTCGGGCCGGACGCGGGACCAGCTTGCCGCGCAGAGGCCACCTGCCTCTGCTTCACCGGCCGATACCGCCAGCCCCGGACCCAGCCACAGCGGCTGACCGGCGGGACACCCGCACAGACACGACACGACAACCACGAAGGACGAGACGAATGACGATCCAGACTCTGGACAAGACCGGCAGCGCGACCGAGCACGAAGCCCGCGTGGAGGCTGCCACTGCAGTCCCCGTCGAGAAGGCCCCGGTCAAGCCGAAGGCCGGGCGTGGCCCTTCGAAGCTGGCCGGCGCGCTGCGCCGCCTGGCCCCCGGGAAGGGCTCCGGCGGATCGCCGGTGCTGATCTGGGCGGTGTTCTTCCGCTCGGTCGTGCTCATCGCCGACTACGTGCTGGCCTCGATGACTGCGATGGTCGTGATCCCGATGCTCGGCGCGTGGCTGCACCGGCAGTCGGGCGCAGCAAGCGGCGACCTGACCATGGCCGGGACCGTCGCGATGTGGATCGCCCCGCTGCTGTTTGTGGTCCTGTTGCTGGCCGCCGCGGAGATCGCTGCGATGCGCGGGATGTGGCGCTGGTCCACCTGCCGGATCCAGGCTGTGCGCGACGCCCGCACCCCGGCGCTGGCCCCGGCCACCGCCGCCCCCAGGACCACCCGCCCGAGCAAGAAGACCAACCGGAAGAGGAGCAACTGATGCGCACTGCTGGACTGATGATGAACGACGTGTGGGCCGACCGGGCCCTGCGGGAGCGTGGCGTGCAGGCGCACCGCTACGACGGCCTCGATGCCCAGATCGGGGTGCTGGTCGACTCTGTCGAGCTCAAGCACCGCGGCAAGGAGGAGAACTACCGGCCCTACCTGCACGTCGTGGGCGAGCTGCGCTCGATCACTCCCGCCGAGCCGCTGCCGTACGGGATCACCCAGGTGACCTACTCGCACGGCCAGGGCGAGAAGGTCGACGCCTTCTACGAGTTCGACGACGAGCAGCTGGTCGCACTGGCGGCCAAGGGCTACTTCAGCCCTTCGTTCACCGTGCCCGACCAGCTCACGGGGATCGAGTGGGAGCTGCCCGCCAGGGTGGATGCCCTCGTGCTCACCCCGTCTGGGGACCAGGCCGATGCCCCCGTGGTCTTCATGAACGTGCACCGCATCGCCGATCTCGAGATCGACCTGGCCTCCACCGAGTACGACCTGGCGGCCTACTTCGCTGATCGCTCCAAGGATGGTCATGGTCCGGTTGAGTCCGTCGTCGACCAGCGGGGCCTGCGGGCCCGCTCCGACGCGATCAACTCGCTGTTCAGCGAGGACGAGCTCGACTTGGTCGCGCAGGCGGAGAACCTCCAGCGGCCGGAGGCGCAGCAGCCGGCTGCCGAGGGCGTCACCGCGCAGTTGCTGGCGGTCGAGGCCGAGATCACCGCGGAGCGCGAGCAGTATCAGGCTGAGCTGGAGCGCACTGAGGGCACGCCCGAGCACCTGTACCACCAGCGTGTGGCCCCGGCCCTGCACCTGGACGGACCGGAGGATACTGCCGCCCCTGCGGACGCGGAGCCGGATGCCGGCGCGACCCACGATCTGGACTTTGGTCTGGATGAGGAGGCCACCGGGCAGGAGGTGCCCGCGCCGACGCTCGAGGAGCGCAAGCGCGAGGCCTCCCGCCGCGCCGCCGACCTCGACTTCGGCGAGGAAGACGGGCACGGTCTGGGCCACTGAGGCCGAGGCGGGCAGAGCAGTCAGGACGGGCCCCGGTCGCTGGAGGACAGCGGCCGGGTTTCTGTGCATTCACACGACGGAGGTATGAGGCGGGATGGGCCTGAAGCAGTCAGTGGTCATCGTCAACGAGTTCAGTGTGCCGCTGCCCGGCGGCAAGGGGTCCCGGGGCGGCACCCCCGGCGACTACGTCACCCGGTACATGGCGCGCGAGCAGGCGACTGAGTCGCTCGCGCCGATCCAGCGGCTGCGCACGGACGACTTCATCCTGCGCTATATGGCCCGCGAGAGCGCGGTCGAGCGCGCAGGGACGAGCAGGGTCGAGGCCAAGACGACAATGCGCCAGGCCCAGGGCGATGGCGGCGTGGCCTTCGGCTACGGCTCAGTGTCGCTCTCCGACGAGCAGCTGCGGGCTGCGTCCCGGGACATCCAGAAACACTTCGAGAGCGGCAAGACGGTGCTGAAGACCGTGCTCTCCTTCGATGAGGAATACCTGAAACGGCACCGCATCGTCGGCGAGGACTTTCACTGCGAAGGCCGCGGGGACTACCGCGGCCACATCGACCAGATGAAGCTGCGGATGGCGATCATGCACGGGCTGGAGCGGATGAGCTCGGGCACGAGCGGTTTCGACGACCTGCGCTACGTCGGCGTGATCCAGGTCGACACCGAGCACGTCCACTGCCACCTGGCGATGGTCGACGCCGGACACGGCCGCCTGGCCAAGGACGGCACCCAGCGGGGCAAGCTTCTGGATCGGCACAAGTCCCGGTTGCGGCGCGGCGTGGACGCCTGGCTGGACGAGAAGCAGGTCGTCGCGCACCTGTCCAGCGCCGTCGGATACGAGCGCAGGAACGTGACGACCTTCATCAAGCGCTGGGCACACGAGCGCATGCGCTCAGAGGCCCTCCCCCAGTTCCTGCTGGCCTGCCTGCCCGCCGACCGCTCGCTGTGGCGCGCCGGAACCAACGATCTGCGGATGCGCAAAGCCAACCGTCTGGTCTCCGAGCTGGTGGCCGAGCAGCTGGAGCGGCCGGGCTCTCCGCTGCCGGCGGCAATGGAGAGGGTCGTGGAGTACGCCAATCAGCGCCGCGAGGCCGAGGGCCTGCCCACCGACGCGTGGCAGCGCCTGGTCGACGCGGGCCGCAACCAGATCACCGAGCGGGCGGTCAACGGGGTCTACCAGATGCTGCGCGCCCTGCCCGAGGAGGAGCTGCGGGTGCGTACGCCGATGCTTGAGGTGATGGGTATGGACTACGCCGAGATGGCCGCCCTGGCCGCAGAGCGCCAGCAGCAGCACGGCAGCTCGGAGGACGATGTCGTCTCCTTCGGCTTCCGGCTGCGCAGCTATGCCTCCCGCCTGCAGCATCACAAGTCCAAGGCCAGCGCCTACCGCGACCTGGCCCGGCAATGGGAGCGTGCCGAGAAGGCCGAAGTGGCCGTAGAGGACTCCCGGCCGCTCTACGACTTCTACCGCTACGAAGAGGACTGGCACCGGCGGGTGATGAGCAAGTACCAGCACTTCCTACCGTTTGTCGGCGACGCCAGCCAGTGGTACGCCCAGCAGCAGGAGGTCGCCGCGTACGGCCAGCGCCTGCTCTCGCTGATGGCGCTGCGCCAGGACGCCTCGCTGCAGCGGATGAAGGACGCCGACCAGGCCGAGGAGATGGGCCGCGAGATCTACGGCCAGCCCGGCGGACGGCACCTGACCGCGGGCAAGGCCGGACGGGCGGTCCTGGACGCGCGCATCGAGACGATGAAGCAGGTCTACGACGAACGGCTCCAGGAGCTGCGCACCGACCTGGCCGACTCGGGGCTGGTGCTCGTCGCCGGTCCTGCTGACCAGCGCCGCGCCGTCGCCGGCGGGGATCCGGAGGTCTCCACCCAGCTGTCGATCGAGACCGGGACGGTGCACCCCTTCGACGAGGTCAAGGCACTGGACCTGCATCACCTGGGCTACGACTTCGTGGCCGATGTCGAGATCGGCGAGCGGGCCCGGCGGGAGTTCACCGCAGCCGCGGCCGAACGCCGCCGGCTGCTGCTGGCGGCCATGGAGTACCTCGACCAGTCAGGCCAGTCCGAGGCGATCGCCGACCTCCCTGTCGACGACATCGCCGCGATGACCCGGGTCTCGCGGGAACTGGTTCCGGTGGAGGACGGCTCCACGCGGCCGGTTCTGCGTTCGAGGATCGCGGCGCTGCGCGAAGAGCAGGAACAGGCGGCCCGGATGCGCCGTTCGAAGGCCTCCTCGCTCGACGCCGGCCTGGTGGTGCGTGTCCAGCAGCGGGTCGACGCCGCGGTGGCTGGTGCCGGGGTCCTCCCCGGCCCCGAGCAGGAGCCGGCAGGCCGGTCCGACGGCATCCAGCACGAGTAGGGACACGAGTCGAAAGATCATTCGAATGGTTGCGGAATGCTCTATAGGAGTATTAGTGTATAGAGCAGTTCGGCACTGCACTTCGGGGCTTTGCTCGGACGACGTGAATGATCAAGGCCGTTCTGCCGAGTGGCGGACGGAACGACGAAAGGACGAGATCATGGCACTTCTCAAGGGCAAGGGCGCAATGACCGGGGTCAACCTCATCGCCAAGGTCTATGACAACGGCGCGACCAAGGACGGCAAGTCGCACTACGCCGACATCCAGGTCGACGCCCGCGACTCGCGCGGACCGGAGCAGAGCAACCTGCACCTGAAGTCCGAGCGCGTGAAGGGCCCGGACGGCAAGGAGCGCTTCGCCAACACCGCCCCCTACTCGGTGGGCCAGCTGGAGGAGATCGTCAAGGCCGCGGGCCCGAATACGGAGCCGCTGCTCAACAAGGACGGCGAGAAGGTCGGCACCGTCTACGGCTTCAAGGGCAACGTGATGCCGGCCTCGCGCGGCACCGGTCTGGTGGTCAACACCAAGTCCGTGGAGGCCAGCGACTTCAAGGTCGACGCCAAGACCCTGGACAACCAGTTCGCCTCCATGAAGGCGGCCAAGGAGGCCCAGGCGGCTGCCAAGCAGAGCCAGGCCGGTCCGGAGCAGACCGCCCAGGCCGAGCAGGTCGTCGAGGCCGAGGCCCCCGCGGTCGGCTGACACCGATCCACGGCTCAGCAGAACTCATTGAAAGGCCCCCGGAGAGACCTCTCCGGGGGCCTTTCGCATAGAGAGGAACGAATCATCATGGCAGATCTCAGTAAAAGTTCCCAGGGCCGACCGGAGCACGGCCAGCGCCCGACGTCGTACACGCCCGAGCAGCTGGCGGCGATCCGCGGGGCCACCCCCGATACCGGAGAGCAGCGGGGCCCGAGCTCGCAGGCGGGCCTCGGCGCGGTGCGGGGTCCCCGATACAGCGTGCCCTCCTCCCCCGCTCCCGGCCAGCCGGGCTCGAGGTTCAACCCCAACGTGGTCGAGCGGCGGCCGCGCCCGCAGGCTGAGCCGGCACCGGGGATGATCACTTCAGCGGATGTGCCGAAGCCGGAATCGTCCCGGCAGGAGCAGCCCCAGGCGAAGCAGGCCCATGCCGGCGGCACGGTTCAGGGTCCGGTGAAGGTCCCGCTCACCCAGCGGGCCGCCGGGTCGAAGGTCGGACAGGCCGTGCAGTCCGCGGGCCTCCGCGAGGGAGCCAGGCGGCTCGGCACCGAGGCCATGCAGGATGCCGCGGCCCACGCCCAACGTGCCCAGCAGTCTGGTGCATCGACCAGGGGCGTCGCCGCCAGCGCCGCCAGGGGAGCTGCCTTGGGTGCAGCCCGCGGGCTGCACACGGAGCTGGCCGGACATGGCGGACAGAAGGCCCCCCAGGGCTCCGCTGCCGGGGCGGACCTGGTCGGGCGGATGGGCTCGGTTGTCGGCCGTGGTGCTCAGGAGCAGCTGCCGGGCACCTCGCCGCAGGGACGGAAGCCGGTCAGCGAGAGGTACGACTATCAGTTCGAGGGCCAGGGCGGGCCCGAGGGCACCGAGCAGCAGCGCGGGGCCTGAGACAGGCGCGGAGGAGGAGAAGGCTATGGCGACGAACGATCCCAGCCCACTGAGCGGCACGAGCCTGCTGGAGCTGGGCCTGGACGAGATCACGGCCCCGGACGAGGGCAAGGACATGTGGGCGGAGGCCGGGCGCGCACTGGTCGACCGCGTGGGTGCCTCGATGCGTCAGCAGCGGGAGGCGAACGAGCGGGCACGGCGCGACCGGGAGTCCAGCAGGCCGCTGAGCGAGCGGTACGACTACCAGTTCGAGCAGGATGGGGCTTCGTCCCAGGAGGACCGCCAGCAGGGGCTGTGACCGCACCCCTACGGAGTGAATGGCCAGGAGGCCCCCGGATATGAGTCCGGGGGCCTTTCGCTGTCCTATCGCAGTCGAGCCGAATAGTGCCATGATAGACTTTCGACTGATCTATCAGATGAATTCAAGTCTTGGCGAGAGGTCTTCCACGGCATGTTCCATGAAGTGCACCTGAATGAGGGCTATCCGCTCCTGTCGAAGCTGTCGGACCCGCTCAAGAGGGCCGAGCGCGAGATCGTCGGCCGCGAGCACGAGAAGCTCCAGCTGCTGGCCTCGATGAGCAGGCCGGAGCTGTGCAACGCCCTGCTCCTGGCCGAGGCAGGTACGGGTAAGACCGCTCTCGTCCAGGCCACGATGGCCGCTGACGCCGAGCGGCTCTATCTCGAGGTCGATCCGTCCCGGATGATCTCCGAGGCCGGCGACTCGGACCGCATGGCCGCCATGCTCAAGGGCTTCTTCGACGAGGCCGAGCACTTCGTGGCGGACGAGAAGCAGGAGCTGGTCCTGTTCATCGACGAGTTCCACCAGATCATCCAGCTTTCCGATGCTGCGGTTGAGGCGATCAAGCCGGTGCTGGCGGCCTCCGGGGCACGCGGCATCCGAATCATCGCCGCGACGACCTATGACGAGTTCCACAGGCACATTGCGCCGAATCAGCCGCTGGTTGAACGGCTGCAGCGCATCAACTTGACGCCGCCGGACCAGGAGACGACGATCCGGATTCTGCAGGGCATGGCCGAGCACTACGACGTCGCCGACCAGTTCTACGACGATCACATCTACCGGCAGATCTATGAGTACACCGAGCGCTACATGCCGGCGAGCTCGCAGCCGCGCAAGTCGATCCTGGTGCTGGACAGCATGGTTGGCTGGCACCGCCTCACCAAGCGGGCGCTGGACCGCGATCTGCTCTCGGACGTGCTCCAGGAGTCCCTGGGCGTCAACGTTGCCTTCAAGGTCGACGGCGCGAAGATCAAGGAGCAGCTGGACTCGAAGGTGTTCAGCCAGGACCTGGCCACGCGTGCGGTCGCGCGGCGGCTGCAGCTGTCGGTCGCGGACCTGAACGACAAGGGCCGGCCGGAGGCCTCGCTGCTGTTCACGGGGTCGACCGGCGTGGGTAAGACCGAGCTTGCCAAGCAGCTGGCACGGCTGCTCTTTGGTGACGACCAGCGCCACCTGATCCGCTTCGACATGTCCGAGTACGCCCAGGACTCCTCGATGGACCTGTTCCGCTCCGAGCTGACGAAGCGGGTCTGGGACCTCTCGCACGCCGTACTGCTGTTCGACGAGGTCGAAAAGGCCTCGGCGATGGTCACCCGCCTGCTGCTGCAGGTGCTCGACGACGGCCGGCTCTCCGACGACAACAACCGCGAGGTCAGCTTCCTGAACACCTACATCGTCATGACGACGAACGCAGGCTCGGAGATTTACAAGACCATCGCGCAGTACGCGGCCGACGACACGGGCTCGGGCGAGCAGCTGCTGAAGTACGACAAGCTCATCCGCCGCTCGATCACCGAGACCTCGGCGGATAACCGCTTTCCGCCCGAGCTGTTGGGCCGTATCGACGCCATCGTCCCGTTCCAGCCGCTCTCTGAGGACACGCAGCGCAAGATTGTGCGCAACAAGCTGCGCCACATGGTGCAGGAGGTCCTCATCAAGCACAACGTGCGGGTGGACATCGACCAGAGGGTCCTGCAGTACCTCATCGACGACAAGGGCGACACCGACTCCAATGCCGGCGGTGCCCGTGGCGCGGTGGCGAAGATGACCGACGAGGTCACCACCGGAGTGGCGACGTTCATCAACGAGCATCCCTCTGAGCGGCGGATCCGGATCGACGTCGTCGGCGAGTTGGCGAGCGACCACAAGGACATGCTCACCTCCGAAGCGTGCATCGAGGTGAGCGCCGTGCGCTGATCTGCGCCAGCGGCCATTGCGGGCCATTCGGCGTCGTGTCGGATTGCCTATCATTGCACCAATCGACTTATAAGCGATAGGATACTCATAAACCAGGCGAACTGCGTTTCATCATCGAAGGGATCGACACCAATGGGCATTCTGGGCACGGCTGCGGGAAGCCGGAACAAGGATCGGAAGAAGAAGCCTGACGAGCTGCTGTCGTCCGTGGTCAGGGAGACGGCGATCCCCGCAGCAGTCGAACTGCTGCGGTCGAACGCGAAGTTCGTCTTCCCCAGCGGCACGGCGTGGGTCATGCTCGTGCTGGCCGCCGAGTCCATCGGAGGGCTGAGCAAGCGGCACGGCCGCGACGAGGCGAAGGGCTCGCTCATCGAGCTCATTGACTCCGACCAGATCAAGACCGTCGCCACGGCAGAGATGCTGGGCGAAGAGGTCTTCGGCATCATCCCCAACACGGAGACGCTTGCGCGCATGGAGGAGTACTCGCTCCTGGCTGGCGCGGAGTACTCCTGGGCCGTCGTCTGGCAGAAGCCCAGCGGCGAGCTGTTGGTGGACCTGGTAGCCGAGGCCACGTTCAAGCAGGCCCAGGAGGTCGCTTCCGGCACGCTGAGCCTCGAGGAGGCTGTCGGAGCGCAGGCCTGGCGCGAGCACAGCGGCGTCACCACCGACGAGCCCGGGACCCTTCCCGCGTCGGACGCGGACGCTGTTGCTGCCGTGGATACCGCCGACGAGGGTGACCCGATCTTCGACTCGATCCCCGGCGGGGACGAGGGTGCCGGTGACGAGCCGGTCTTCGACGCTGCGGGCGATGAGCCCGTGTTCGACGACGAAGCCGTCGACTTCGGAGACGAGGACGCGGCCCCGGTTGCGGTGGAGCCGGAGCCCGGCTTCGACGGCACGGCCGGCTTCGAGGAGTTCGATGAGGAGTCCGGTCCCGTGACCGCCGACGATACGGCGTACGCCCCGGCTGAGGAGGAAGCCGTCCTGCTGGAGAACCAGGAGCAGGTGCGCGAGGTCATCGCCCGCCGCTTCCTCTCCGAGGACCTGGACCTCGACGTGCGCCTGGACGAGTTCAATGCGACCTTCGCCATCGGCGCGCCTGTCGTGCAGATCGAGGTGCCGCAGGGTGCGACCGAATGGCTCGGCGACCAGGTCGCCCAGCTCAACCGGCAGGCCAACGCCGATCTTGCCCAGCTGCGGTGGGCGCACGAGGACGAACTGCGCACGCTGTACGTGAACCTCATGTCGGCCCACGTCGAGCAGGTCATCCGTGACGTGGCCACCGACCGCGAGGGCTCGCGCTACAAGGCACTCAAGGACGGCACCGAGGCGGCGCACCGCGAGCGGGAGTCCGAGAAGGAACAGCGGATCCGCACCCGCAAGGCCGAGATCGTCCAGGACTACGAGGCCCAGGCGAAGAAGCTCGCCGAGCAGGCCGCCCTCCAGGCGGAGATCCAGTACAAGGAGCGCAACCGCTCCCGCATGGAGCGCGAGCAGGCCGACGCTGTCGCCGAGATCGAGCGGGTGCTCGAGAACTCCTACTCGCACGACCGCCAGGAGATCCTGCGCGTGCGCCGCTCCGACGCCGCCCTGAAGATGCAGGTCGGCACTACGCGGATCTTCGAGGTCCTGGCCGAGAAGCAGAAGGCCTACCTCGAGGCCGAGGAGCAGCGTCTGGGGCAGTGGAAGGCCGAGATCCAGCGGATCGTCGACGACAACCGCAAGGCGGACATCGCCCAGGCCGAGGCTCTGGCAGAGCACCAGCGCACTACCGACGAGATCGGCGTCCTGCGCCGCGAGCAGGAGGCGCTGCTGGAGTCGATCCGCAACGAGCACGCCGACCGCATCCGCCGGATGGAGGACGAGCTTGACCGCAACCGCAAGGACGCGATCACCCAGATGCAGGCCCGCGAGACGGAATGGCAGCACAGCCTGTCCCTCGAGAAGGAGAAGACCGACTCGGCCACGCAGCGCAACACGGACCTGCTGCAGCAGATGGAGGTTGTCGAGGACTCGGTCAAGCGCCGTTACGAGGCGCGGCTGGAGGAGATGGCTGCGGACAAGGAGTCCTACGCCAGCGAGCTGGCAAGGGCTTCGGAGATCCAGAGCCGCTACAACAAGATGCTCATCGCCCTGATCGTCGCGCTGCCCGTGCTCGGCGGCCTCGCCGGCTTCATCGGCGGGGCAGCCATGGGCGGCTGATCCGACTCGGAGATCGACGGGGTCTGACGGCGCATGGGGCTCGCACCCCGTGCGCCGTCGGCGTCTTCCGCAATCACAACAGGCGCAGGACACACAGACACACGCGGAAACAGGCAGGGAGAACCATGGCAGGCAGCAAGCGCAGGGCGGCACGGCCCAAGGCCAGCGGCTGGGAGAAGATCTCGGCGCGTCGGCCGGAGGAGACGCTGACGAACCGGGACGTCTATGAAGACCAGCAGCTGGACCGCGGCGAGCGGCTGAGCAAGAAGTCGAACACGTCGGGCCTCGTGCTCGCCGGCGTCGCGGGCCTGCTGGTCGCGATCGTGGCGTGGGTGCTGTACTCGGTCATTGCTACGGCAGTGCTCACGCTCGGGGCGACGATGGGCGGTGGCCTGGGCGGAAACAGCGGCGGAAAGCCGGACTCGTACTACGTGGAGGACACCACGACAGGCCAGGGCGGGGCCCCGATGACGTGTTACCGCGCCGTCAACGAGAAGGGTAACCCCGAGATCGGCTCGAAGTGCTACCCGGATCTCAAGGACGTCCCGGTGCCAGCGTGGTGGACCCACGCAGGCAGCGCCGCCCAGGACGCCCCGAAGGCTGACCAGGGGGCCACGCCCACGGCGACGAACGTCGGCGGGCAGCTGGGGTCCGTCACCGGGTTCAAGCTCTTCCTGACGCTGGGATCGGGCGCGCTGGTCATGATCGTGATCTCCACCTGGACCGGACGCCAGGTCGCCAAGCACAACGCGACGGTCGACCACACGGACATCAACGACCACCGCAACGACCAGCACATCGCGCTGCCGGAGGAGGTCCAGCAGAACTATGACTGGTTCCCGGACGCCGGTGCGCACTCGGGGGTGCAGGTCAGCTCGATGATCAGTCACATGATGCTCAGCAAGAAGGGGCTGGGCACGGTCAAGGTCTCCCGGCGCGCAGAGTCCGACGTGATTGACCAGGACGGCAACATCGTCTACTACAAGGGTGAGGTCATGGACGGCGACGACGGCGAGCCGCTGGTCGAGACCCTGCCGCTGATCGACGAGGAGTTCGGCGAGGCGCTCTTTGACGCCTCGGGCCTGCCCCGGGACAAGCGGCTGCGCCGGAAGTATGACGCAACGGTGATCCCGTACAACCCGCCGACCGAGGAGAGCCGGCGCAAGGCCAAAGAGGCGAAGGACCCTGGGAAGCTCCAGGGCGCGAACCGTGACAAGCTCGGGCCCTACCGTACGGTGTCGGACCTGATCACCGATGACTGGGAGTTCCCGGCGTACGAAGTCCAGCGCCCTGCCGGTGCCTACATCGTCGACACTGCTCCCGTGAACACGATGGTGCTGGCCATCACCAGGGCGGGCAAGGGTCAGACCTACATCGAGCCGATGATCGACATGTGGTCGCGGGAGAAGAAGCCCTCGAACATGGTCATCAACGACCCCAAGGGCGAGCTGCTCGTCAAGAATTACATCCCGCTGGTCACGCGCGGCTTCGAGCCGGTGCAGTTCAACCTGATCAACGCGATGAAGACCGACATCTACAACCCGCTGGGCATGGCCGCCGACGCCGCCCGCGAGGGCGACTCGACCAAGTGCGCGCTCTACATCGAGAACATCGGCGAGGTTTTCTTCCCGCTGGACGGCGGTGAGGACCCGGTCTGGCCGAACGCGGCGAACAACGCCTTCAAACGGGCCGCCTACGGTCTCATCGACTACTACCTCGAGGAGGAGCGTGAGCTGCGCGAGTACGCAGCAGCCACCGGCATGGACCCGGGCACGCTGGAGCAGCGGCTGGACGACATGTGGGGAAAGGTCACGCTGTACAACTGCTACCAGCTCTTCGTGCAGCTGACCTCGAAGAAGTGGAAGAACCCCGCTGCCGAGCTGGAGAAGCGCATCAAGAACGGCGAGTTCGAAGAGGACGAGGACGCCCTGGCCGAGGAGCAGGCCAAGGTCGCCGAGAAGGACTTCCTATGGGAGGGCAAGGCCGAGCAGGACCTGCTCACGCTCTACTTCAACGCCACCCAGGCCCTGCCGCGCAACTCGATGCGCACGCTCGTCGGCAACGCCCACAACGCCCTGGTCGCCATGGCCGGTGCGGAGAAGATGATGTCCTCGGTCTACGGCATCGCGATCACGGGCATGAGCTTCTTCACCGACCCGACGATCTCGACCCTGACCTCGGGCAAGCCGAGCCAGAACACTGACCTGGCGGGCCTGTCCTTCCCGCGGCGGCTGGGCGTGCGGTTCTCGCCGAACTTCATGAAGCGCGACCACCTGCTCGGGCAGATGGCGAGCTGGTCGGCGTACGCGGACCCGATGTTCACCCAGAACCTTGGCAAGGACTTCGAGCACTCGGAGATCGTCGGCCGCGTGGGCTGGGCGCGCTACAACTTCAAGGGAATCTTCCCCGGCGACGAGGCTTGGCTGAAGCTGGAGCTGAAGAACCCGCAGAGCGGCATGCTCGTGCGCACTTTCTACTTCCACTTCCGCAAGAGCTGCCAGCTCTCCCTCAACGGCCGGCACTTCGTGGTCGAGCCGGTCACCGGCAAGAAGATCGTGAAGAACGGCGTGCTGCGCGAGCTGCGACCGGTGCGGGAGGGTGGCACCCGCGACGGGAAGATCCTCTCGTTCCAGCCCGGCGACACGACCTTTCCGAGCCGCAAGCTGGACTTCTCCGGCGGAGGGCACCCTGAGGAGGTCGAGGTCCGGGCGCGCGCGATCACGCAGACGATGGCGCGGTACTCGGAGTCGCCCAAGGCGGTCTTTCTCGTCACTCCCCCGCACCTGATGAAGTACGCCAAGCTGATCCTGATCCTGGTCAAGCAGCTGGTGGACGTCTCGTTTGACCAGTCGTACATGACCAAGTCGAACCAGAAGCCGCTCTACCGCACCCGGTTCATGCTCGACGAGCTCGGCAACCTGCAGTCCGACGGTAATGGCATCGCCGGCTTCGAGACCATGCTCTCCATCGGCCTCGGCCAGGAGCAGCAGTTCACGCTTATCCTGCAGACGCTGCAGCAGCTGCGCGACGTCTACGGCGAGTCGGTCGACAAGATTGTGCAGGGAAACACGAGCAACATCGTCTTCCTCAAGTCGACCGACGACTCGATGATTGAGACGCTGGAGAAGATGAGCGGCAAGACTCACCGTACCCACGCCAGCTCGAAGCAGATCACGCAGAACCTGGACAAGGTGGTCGGCGGGAAGACGGACGGAGCGATTTCGCGCACCTGGTCGACGGAGGAGGAGCCGCTGATCAAGTACAACGATTTCGCCTTCCTCTCGCCGCGCAACTCGATCGTGCTGCGCGCCGGCGACGCGCCGGTCTGGAACCGCAACGAGACGATCCTGCCGATGTCATTCAAGCTGCTCGGCAACACGATCACCCACCCGGGGCACGAGTACTCGCTGCAGACGATCCCCACGCTCAGCTCCGCGATGGAGTTCGACGTGCGCATGAACCAGCCGGACTTCGTCAAGATGCTCGACAAGCGCATGGCCCAGGCGGTCAGGGCGGCCGACGCCAAGACGCTCTACCAGGAGACGTACGACTACAAGGACATCGACATCGAGCGCCTCGACCCGGACGTCTACTCGGACGAGGTCATGGAGGTCATCACGCGGATGGTTTTCACCGACGAGAGTGGCGATCCCAATGCCCCGGTGGTCGTGGACCCGGACGACTACGAGGCCATGATGCTGGGCAACGACGAGGAGTTCCTGGAGGACGTGGAGGTGGCCGCGACCGTGGCTGCCCACCAGGCGACGCAGAAGGACCACAAGCGCCTGGTCTACGCCGAGGGCACGGTCAGCAAGGAGATGCTGATCAATCTCGACGGCTCGGCGAAGGTCAAGGCCCTGGACCTTGAGATTGGTGAGGCGTACAAGACCGCGCTGGTGGAGATGCAGCGGGACCGCGAGCACTTCTCAGTCGGCGGGGACGGCGAGCTGCGCAGCGCCGACGGGTCAAAGACCTACATCAGCCAGGTCCGTTCCGATGCCTACACCGACGCCGCCCGCAGGATCAACGGCCAGATCAGCGACGAGGGCTCGCGCGTGTTCGCCGAGCAGGACGTGACCGAGGAGGATCTGCGGTCGCTGGCCACGGTCAAGGTGCACGCCGCCTTTTACACGTACCTGGCCTCGCTGCCCAGCTGGGAGGTCCTGGCCGACGGGGCTTTCGACCGGGCCATGGCCGTAGAGATGAAGTCCCGGGGGTAGTGCCGGCGGGTCTATTCGCTCCGTGCCGGGACAGTCGATGCAATTCGACTGTCCCGGCATTCGTCTTTTGGCTCGTTTCTGACTCGTCTATCGCCTCCATTCGAATCATAAGGGTATGATCTATACATAGTTATGTCCCCGAGCGTCCACAGGAGGCTGAGTAGCAATGAAGAAGGCACACGGACTGAGGCGGTACTTCTACGAGTACGTCTTCTACAAGGCAGTCGAGCAGGCCCGGGAGCAGAGCGGGGAGATCATTCCGATCTCCCAGGCGAAGGCCATCCGTGCACGGGTCGACCAGATCCTCAGCCAGCGCGGAACCGCCCTGGCTGATCCCGGACTCGGCGTCACCGCGTGTCTGACTGCGATCGACACGGCCTTCTCCGAGCGCGTCCCGGACTACGAGGCGCAGTTCGGCGACCACTCCCCCGCCAACGAGCGCTACCAGACGCTGCAGCGCGAGTTCACCCGTGCCACGGGCGTCGGAGCGGAGATCGACCCGCGTTCGGCGCGGCTGCCGATCAGCCCTTACGACCCGGCCTGGTCCGAGCGCGCGACGGTGAAGCGCGCAGGTACCGAGCTGCTGTACATTCCCGACGAGACGATCGTGAAGAACGCCGGCGGCGAGGTGGAGTCCTTGTCTGAGCCGCGCCGCGGGAACATGACGCTCTGGCGGCTCGACGAGGACGGTAAGCCGTACGAGGCCGGCCGTGCCATGACCAACGACGACGCCGCAGGCCTCACGGCGCTCATGGACAAGATGAGCCGCCAGGAGTACGACCAGGTCCGCGAGTGGGTCATCGACGGCGGACGCGACCCGCAGACCGGCCGCGTTGACCGCAACCGTTTCATGTCCCAGCGGGCGGTGGCGCGCTCGGCGGCGCTGCTCGAGGAGCTGAAGTCCCAGGGCGTGGCCTACGAGGTCCTGCGCGACCGTGAGCCCGGGCAGATCAAGGCCCGGATCTCCGGGACCGGCATGGAGATCCGTCTCACTGACACGCGCCAGGAGGAGTACGCCGGGGCGCGCATCTACGACAACGGAACGGTGCTGCGCTACAGCACCAATCACCGGGTGCCCGGCGGCATGGCCGTGCCCGCCCCGACTTCCGAGGACGCCGTGCGGCTGTTGCGTTTCGCCCAAGGCCTGCCCATCGAACGCCAGGATCTTCCCGGCACGGTGGTCGGCGTCGTCGGCTCCAGCCACCCCGAGCATGGCCGCGGCCGCTCCCTCATCGACGTGCCGGACAGCTATCACGTCGACCGCGAGAGCATGTTCGTCGTCGCGGACTATGTCGTCCCCGGTGAGAGCGCCCCGCGCCCCGGGTCCAAGGTCATGCTGCGCCGGGATGCCAAGAACCACTCCCTGCCGACCTTCTTCGTGGATGCAGAGCCGGCCGAGGCCTACGGTCGCGAGGCCGTGGACACCGCGCGGGAGAACCTGCGCGCCGCCCTGGGCGTCGAGGAGCTGATTCTGCGCGCGGAGTCTGAGCTGCAGCGCACCGAGGGCGCGCTCGACGAGATCGAGCCCCCGGAGTATGCCTCTGACCCCGAGGTCGCGGCGATCCAGCGCTCTTACTGGGACGTACTCACCGGAGCGCGCAGCGAGCTGCTGCGTCCGGGCGCGACCGAGGAGATGTACCAGGAGCGCCTGGAGGAGATCGGCGAGCTGCAGGCCGGTGAGCTTCCGGACCTGGGCAACCTCGTCTATGGTGGCACGGCCGCCGACAAGGTCCGTGCGCACGCTGATGACGTTCCGTTCGAGCTGGTCGGCACCTGGGATGCGGAGCCGCACCTGATCGACGGCGAGTGGCTCGACCAGCGCTTCGACCCCGCCCGCGTCGCCAAGTACATGACCAGCCCGACCGGCCAGTGGTCGAACCTGGACAACCTCGCCTCGGCGCTGCGCCGCTGCGGGGTGCCTCCCACCGAGCTCATGGGTACCAGCTTCCAGGCGACCCGCTTCAAGGACCGGATCGTCTCCTTCCACACGGCCACCGCCGCCCCCATCGCCGAGCATCCCTCGGAGTTCATGCGTCGGATCGGTCAGACCGTCCGGGAGAGCATCGAGCGCAACGCCGCGACGCCGGGTGAGATCCTGGTCGACGCGCAGGGCGTCATCAGCTGGACCGCCGAAAAGCTGCGTCGTGACGGCAAGGCCACGCCGGTCTCCGGTGAGATCGGCCAAGTCTTCGATGTCGGCAGCCATGGGGAGATTGTCACGCGCTTCGCCAGTGGCGAGAACGCGCTGATCGTCCCCGGCTACGAGGCGCGGATCAAGGCCCAGACCCCGGGCGAGGCCCCCAAGTCGGTCGAGGAGCGCACGGTGCTGCGCGGCTACGAACAGCTGATGCACGAGCGCATCCAGTACCAGCTTGCCGGTGACCTCGTCTCCGGCCGCAGCCGGACCGGCGAGCCGGCCTCGCTGAACGCGGTGTACTCGCAGCTCTACGGCACCAAGCACCCGGTTGACTTCATCGAACGGGCCACGACGTATGAGGTCGACCCCGCCACCGGCAAGGCCACCGCACGACTGGACGAGTGGACGGCCTCGATCCTCGAGACCGAGGCCAAGCGCGTGCGCTACTCCAACGAGATCAAGCAGGGCTCGACGATCTACGCCGAGTACCGCGCCGAACGCGATCGCACCGACGCGGCCGACGACAACGTCTTCGACGCCTGGCGGCTCACCGGTGGACGGAACATGACGGTGCTCACGGGAACCGACCGTAACCATGTGACGGCTCCCGGCGGCTTCTTCGATCCGGTGATGACCGGCGGCGCGACCAACCAGGGCATCGTGCGCTACCTCACCGAGGACGCCGCCGTGCGCCCCGACGGCACGATTGAGCCGGGTGACCCGGAGACCGTGACCGGCTCCCGCGCCCCGCTGATGAGCCGGCCGGAGCTGGAGACGCTGCGCTATGACCCGTTCGACCGCCAGCAGATGACGGCCTCGACGATCATGCAGTCTTCCGAGGTGACGAAGCCGACCGGCACCGCTCTGATGACCTTCGGCGGCTGGACGGCCGACGACCCGATCGTGGTGTCGACGGAGTTCTCCGAGCGGCATCGCATCCGCGGGGCCGGTGGCCAGCTGCGCGACCTCGTCGTGGGCGACAAGATCAGCGATCTGCACGGCAACAAGGGTGTCGTCTCTCTGGTGGTCGACCGCCACATGGACCCGGACGAGGCGCGTGCCCAGGGCCTGGAGCAGGAGGTGGCCTGGTTCAGGGAGAACCCGGGCATCGACGTGGTGATGAGCCCGTTCTCGCTGATCTCCCGCCGCAACGCCGGATCGGCGCGCGAGCTGATGGGTGGTGCCGTGGGCGACATCCGCCGCCCGGCCGTCCAGGGCCCCGATGCCGGGCCGGTCGACGGAGGGTTGGGCGAGATGCGGTTCGTGGTCACCCACATGGCTGTCGACGAGAAGACCAAGATCTACGACGACGAACAGGTGCGCGCCGGCAAGGGGCGCAAGGCCTCCTCGCAGCTGGCCTGGGCGCTGCAGTCCCAGGACTGCCCGGCGATCATGCGCGAGTTCTACGGCCACAACTCCGGTGCCGAGTCGAACCTGCGCGAGTATCTGCTGGTGGCGGGACTGGACATGGAGGCCGACGGCACCCTGCGTGTCGTGGGCCAGGCCGAGAGTGTCGACGAGCGGCCCGAGCGCCGTCTGATCCCGATGCCGGAGCTGATGCGCACGCAGCCGCGCAGCGAAGGCGCGACGCCGGGGCTGAACACCACGGCCATGCGCAAGTCCTTCGGCGACCTGATCGGCGATCGTGGCGGCGACATGGAAATCCCCTTTCCGCTGACCTACCCGACGAGTCAGCTGACCGAGACGGTCAGCGCGACTTCGTGGAAGCTGCCGGTGCTCTCTTCGCACCTGCGCAGCGGCCAGGAGTTCGACGACGGCACGTCCGTCACGCATGACTACACGCGCAGCTATCAGGACGTCTTCGTCGAAGCCTGCCGCTACCGGTACATGGCCGAGCAGCTGGACGACCACGGCCTGTCGCCGGACAAGCGCGCCGAGGTGCGCCGGGGCATGAGCGAGTCTGTCTCGCGGGCCCAGCGTGCCTTCGAGGCGATCACCACGGACGTGCAGAACCGCGTGCTGACCGGCAAGAACAACATCTTCAAGACCGGGCTGATGAGCTCGCGCCTGTCGGACTCGGCCACGATGGTCTGGACCGCCGACCCTCGGCTGGACATCGATCAGATCGCTCTGAGCTCGGTCAAGGCCGAGCAGCTGGGCCTGGCCGAAGGCGATCACGCGCTGGTCTGGCGCGACCCGGTCCTGCGCGACGCCGGCGTGCGCTACATGCGCGTGGCGATCGACGACCGGCTCACCGGCGCGGCGATCAACCCGGTGATGGACCAGTGCTTCGACGGCGACTTCGACGGTGACGCGGTCGCCGTCGTGAGGCTGCACAGCGAGGCCGCCAAGGCCGAGGCGATGGCCAGGCTCTCGGTCGGAGCGAACCTCCTGGACACCGGCGTGGTGAAGGCCGACGGCTCGCACCCGCTGGCCATGCAGGTCTCGCTGGACACCCAGGTGGCGCTGTCCAAGAGCCCGGAGCTGGCGGAGAGCCTTGAGAGTGTCGTCAAGGAGGCGAACCGCCTGCGGTTCGTCAGCGATCCGCACGAGGTTGCCGCCGGCCACGAGGTCCTCGTCGAGGAGCTCAGCGATCTCTATCGCTCGGCACAGCGCGGCGAGTTCGGCTCGGCGCTGACCTTCAGCAGCCGCGAGGCGCACTTGCAGAGCGTGCGCGAAGTCTGCGTCGAGACCGGGGCCAAGGGTAGCGAGAAGAAGCTCGGGGACTACGCCCGCAACCTCGGCGACGAGCAGGGCACGCCGGGCATCACGCAGGAGGACCAGGAGGCCTCGATGTTCGCCACGGCGATCAAGGCCCACGGCACGGGACTGGGTGGCTCGTTCTCCCAGCGTGCGGTGCGCGCCCTGCGTGGCGCTGACCTGAAGGCGGTGCTTGAGGTGACCTATCCGGTGACCCAGTCGATCCTGCAGGCCAAGCACGACGCTGCGGAGGCACGGCACAAGTACGAGATGCTGCAGGGTCCCGGGCGCGATCTGTGGCGCGGCCGCAAGCTCGAGCACACCGGCCCCGGCCAGTGGCGTCCCGAGTTCGCCGACGGCGAGGCTGTCCAGGCCACGGCCGAGGAGTGGGAGGCCCAGTTCGTCGAGTTCTACGAGGCCAAGGACGGGTTCAACGTTTCGGTCAACCCGGACTGCGTCGCCCGTGTCGCCCGCGCGCTGGAGGACCCGAAGTCGGGCCTGGTGCGCAACCTCGAGGAGGACCCGTCCCTGGCGGGCACGGTGATGGACCGTATGGCCTACGGCGGCGACTTCGAGGCGCTGGTGCAGGCTGCGAAGAATCGCGAGAGCGTCTTCGACGGCGAGAAGAACGAGCAGTTCGCCTCAGCGGGCACCCGCCGTGCCCGGGCCGCGGCGGCGCGCGAGCTCGACGCGTTCGCGGCGCACGGCCTCGACGGGCTGGACGGCCTGGAGTCCGCGGAGGCCGCGGTGGATGCCGCGGTCCTCAAGCGTGACGTGCTCGCGCAGACCGGGGACGGGGCCGCCAGGGCGCGCGGTGCCAGCCGGCGCTCGGCACACGCCGTCGGCGTGGGCGGCCGTCGCCCGGCCTGGACGCCGAGCTACGAGACCGGGCAGCAGCAGAGTGACGACGACTATGGACTGGGAGGCTGACATGACACAGGACACGGAGCAGGAAATGGGTCCGGGCGGCAGGGGCCGGGGGCGCAAGGCACTGCCTGTCGACCCGTTGGGCGACGTCCATGCCGTGTACGGGATGGACGGCGGGGAGGAGGACATCATCGACGCGGAGATTGTCGACGAGCCGGAGACGCAGGCCGGACACGACACCTCACGCGGGCAGCGCGAGCGGCTGCGCGACCGTGCCCGCGGCTTCTTCGGGGCCACGACGCGGGAGCGGACCGAGGAGCGGGAGCGCCAGCGTGCACGCGACCAGAAGCGCGCTGCGGCCGACGATGACGGCCTCGACGACCGGGAGCGGCTGCTGAAGCTTCGGGCGGAGACGCGGCTGGCGGGCGAGGCGTACATGCAGACGCTGCGCGATTCGAAGCTGCTCGTGCCCGGCTTCAACGACGGGGAGCGCACGAAGGAGTTCGACGCGATGCACGCGGTCTACATGCAGATGATGATGCAGGGCTGCCTGCGTCCGCTCACCCGCGGCGTGAACCCGAACTCGGTCATCCAGGCCGCCGGCATGATGATGGCAATGCGGATGCTCGCTCCTGACTTCAGGAAGGAGATGGACTCCTACCTGCAGCCGTTCAAGGACAAGGTCCAGGACCGGATCGACGCGAAGACCCGGCACATCGGCGAGAGGGCCGAGCGCCAGGCGGCCCTGGTCGGAGATCTGTTCGGGGGCGCGCCGGAGGCGCAGGAGGCCGCCGGCGACGACGGCGGGAAGCAGTCCGGGAAGTCGGGCGGGCGGTGGGGCACCAGCAGGGACGACTTCCTTTCCCGACGCTGGCGTACCCGCCTGGAGGACCTGGAGCGCCGCGAGCGGGGCAACCGTGAGTTGTTTACTCCCGAGTCGGCGGCCATGACCGAGGTCGCACTCATGGAGAACGCCTTCTGGAAGATGCGTGACCTCGAGCAGGACGCGAAGCAGATCAACGCCAGCTACAAGGCCCTGCGCAAGCGCCTGCGCCAGCAGATGGAGGACGACGGGCTCGACCGTGCCGAGGTGGTCAAGCGCGCCCGGACGATCATCGGCGAGCGGATGGAGTCCGAGCCGGAGCTGCGCCTGATGTTCAACGGCGTCGCGCACGGCCGCATCGTCAAGGCCCCGCCGCACGAGGCCCGCCTCGCGGGCACCGACAGGGTACGCGAGGTCTGGACCGGGGAGTTCGACGACCACCTGGGCCGGCGGATCCCCGACGAGGGCATGTTCACGCTGCGCCTGCCGATGGAGCCGGACGAGCACCAGGTGCAGCTGGCGGAAACCATGAAGGCGGCGATGCTGGACGGCGTCCAGCGTGGCGACGGACAGGCCCTCGGCGGCAGTGTCATGGGCTACATGATCGGTTTCGCGGCCAAGAAGCAGGGCCTGGACACCCGCGGGCTGCCCGAGGACCTCCAGCAGCGCCTCGACCAGTCCGAGAGCATGCTCGCAAGCATGGAGATCGATGGCCTCTCGGACGAGGAGCAGCAGCGTGTCTACTCGAACGCCTACGTGGACGCCATCGAGGAGCTGAACAAGGAGGACCCGGATTTTGAGCACGAGCTCAAGCTGGCCCTCGGCGAGGACTGGCAGGACACGATGCGGGCCGCGGTCGACGATCCCGCTACTTTCCTGGCGGCGCAGCGCACGCGGCCCCAGCCCTTCCGACAGGGGCCCGGCCCCTCGGCCCGGCCGGGGCCGGAGGGCCAGTGGAGCCGCGACCGCGGAGCCGAGGACTACCAGCCGGCATAGTCCGGAAACGAACGAGAAGGAGACAGGACCATGAGCGACGACCAGCAGGTAGAGCAGCAGGAGCGGTACGGTTCCCGGCTCGCCCAGATGTTCGGGTACGTCACGCCCGAGGACCGCGGTCGCTGGGAGCAGCAGCGTGCGCAGAACAAGAAGAACGTCAACGCAACCAAGCAGGGTGCGAAGTCCTCCGTGAGCTCGATGATGGAGTTCGGCGACAAGAACATCAACGCCAAGCTCAACGCGGCCCACCGGATCGCCGACCAGCAGCGGTTCGACGAGTCCCACGACAAGATCGTCAGCACACGGCGCGATCCGAAGACTCGGTCGATTATTGAGTCAGTTGACTACGAGTACAAGGACTACCGCCAGTCCATTGATCCGGATTTCGAGCTTTAGTTTGAATGGATACCGACAGGTCTGTAGATCGCTTTTCGACAGGCCTGTCGGATAAACTGGTTTTCAAGCAGTAAGCGGACGACGAGGGATGATAGGACAAAGGTGTGGGCATGAAGACGACGGTTCATCCGCGGATCAGCAAGCGTGGATTCATCTCGAAGGTGGCCGGCCGCAGCGGACAGCCGATAAGGGTGGTGAGTGAGGTGTACGAGTCGCTCATCGCGGAGCTCACCGACGCCGTGCGCCGTGGAGACACCGTCGTGCTCACCGGCTTTGGCCGCTTCGCCCGGCAGACGCACAAAGGCCACAAGGTCCGGTTCGGCAAGAAGGACGTGGATGACTACTCGGTGCTGAAGTTCTCCGCGTCACGCAGCATCAATCGACGGCTCGATCCGGACGCTGACCTGGGTGGCCCGGAGACCTTGCGGCTGATCGACGAGTTTGACGAGGCTGAGGAGGTCCTTGCCCGGGTGGCGGGATAGACGACGGACAGCTGCTGACAGAAAAAAAGAAGAACCCCGGCGATGCGGAAGCATCACCGGGGTTCTTGTGTCCGTAAGGGGCTGCAGGTGCCAGGACCGGTCCCTGTGCACGGCGCATCGTCAGGGGTCGCTTATGATCGCTCGGTGATCTCGTCTGAATTCCTTACCTGTACCTCCCATGTGCCATTGCTCCAGTCAGTGGTGCAATGCGATCCATTTGGCGTGATTGTCAGGTCGGCGGAACAGGACTGGGACCCGAGCACTTTGTTGTCCGCCCTCAGCCAGGCGTCGGCCGTTCTGGTCGCCATCATTGGAGGTTTCCTTGTCAGCAGGCTTGTTGCGATCTCCAGCGAACGCGAGGGCATCAGGAGGCTGGTGGAGGCAGCAGCTGGACGCATTGGGCACATTGAGGCGGACCTGAAAGAGGCCCATCGGACCCGATTGGACAGGGCGGAACGCTACTTCTACGAAGTGGCAGTGGAAAAACTGCTTGAAAATCCGTCCTTGGACTTGGATGCCCTGATTCAAGAGCGTGTCGCACGGGGAACGGCAGAAGAAGAGCTCAAACCGTACGCGGTTGCACTCCGGCAACGGGTGCAAAATGCAGTGCAGGCCATCAATTTGAAGCTCAGAAAAGGCGATACCAGGAATCTTGACCTTGAAGATCTCGTCGAGCGCGGTCTGGAAATCCCGGACGCCCACCAGGATCTTTATGAACAGGCATTCAAGCGCCGGCGCGCCTTCCTGCCAAAACCTCCCGCACTATCGATTCTTGGATCCACAGATCTCTTCGACTACTCAAATCTGGCAGCGGCGTTGAGACCGGACTGGGCGATCGCAGCGGACGTGCGACGACAGGATGAGGAAATCCGCGCTGAGGCTGATCTGAAGACGCAGCTGCGGGCTGCTGTTGCCGAGCGGGACCGCTTGAATGAAGAGCTGGCCCGCGTCGGCAAGCCAGAGGGAGTGGCTGCGGCCATGTGGATGCTGGGCCTCCTCTCGCTGGGAATCCTCGTACCTTTGGTCATGATGGCCTTTGAGCCCAAGGGCCTGGACGTCGTGTCCAAGATTCTGCTGCTTGTCAGCTTTGTCATCGGACTGGTGGCGATTCTTTGGTATGTGGGTTGGTTCTGGCTGAAGATCGGCAGTGACAAAACACAAGCTACGCCAGGAAGGTCCTCGGAAGCCCCGCCCCGGTAAAGGCCAGTAGTCACGCAATCTTGATGGCCGCCTTTTGCCGACGTTTTGCCGTTGCATTGCGAACCTCGGCGGCAATGCTCCAGGCAGCCGTTTCCGCAGTTCCGTTGGCCGGATGCACGAGAACACCGTGTGGGCCCGTGAGGCTTTCACCTGTACGGGTGCTGGCGTGCACGCAGTACCTGCGCTGGTTGTGCACGGTGTAGGTGACTTCCAACTCCAGTTCGACATCCCAGATGTGCTGCTGGTCCCGCAGAGCTTTCCTTGTCGCCGCCAGGAACATCAGGGCCGCGGCATCTTCAATCTGCTGTGAGGTGGGTTCCTTGTAGCGCCGGCCACCGGCAGTCCCGGCAGACCCAGCGGGGTTTGTAACAGCTTCAGTGGACATGACGACTCCTGTTTCGAATGTGGTTGGTTTCCCTGATCGAAGAAGGACCCGGTCACAGCTTTGCTGTGACGCTTCCCGGTGCTTGGTGCTGTATCCAGCCGGGAGGAAGCCTTGTTTCCACCCCTGCTTCGCTGGGCTTACGCTGTGCCCACGATGTTCGAAGGTTTGCCGGCCGCCCTGCATCCTCCTGTTGCCCTTGCTTTGGCCAAGGCCGTGGAGTCGATACCACGCGGTGACGCACTGTCCGGCGGCTCAGTCTTTGAGATGAAGTTCGACGGTTTCCGGGCAGTGTGTCTGGTCGGTTCGGATGGGGCGTGGCTCTACAGCAGACAGGGCAAGGATCTGAGCAGGTACTTTCCGGACGTGTTGGCTTCCGTGCGTGAGCAGATCCCTCCGGGCTGTGTTGTCGATGGCGAAGTTGTGGTGTGGTCCGAAGGGCGGCTGGATTTCGATGCGCTGCAGATGCGCCTGGTGAGCTCAAAGGCGGCTCTTGCGGAGCTCGTGATGAAAAGCCCTGCCTCGCTGATCGCCTTCGACGTCCTGGCAGTGGCGGGGCAGGATACCCGCGGGCTTCAATTCCGGGACCGCCGGGCTCTGCTCGAGGAGCTGGCGCGCGGGTGGGTTCCGCCACTGCATCTGTCACCGGCGACCAGCGACCGGGCCCTGGCGGCCACGTGGTTCAGTGACATGACCGCCACGGGCGTGGAAGGAATTGTGGTCAATTCCCTGTTGAATGAGCGTGTTGATGCGGTTCAAGAGGGGTGTGTGTGGTGCGAGGATGGCGTGTTTTCTGGGTGCCGGCCGGGCGGTCCGTGGTGTCGAAGCGACTGCGGGTCTTGGGCGGTTGGGATGGCTTGGCGGAGGATGAGGAGCGGGCGGGTGTCCGTCCCGGGACGCCGATCCTGCTGTCGCCGGACTGCCAGATCGACGGACGGTTGGCCCGTTTCCTGGTCCGTTCGCCCTTCGCCCGGCTGGAGCAGGAGACGAAGAGGAACTATGCGACGGACTACTGCGTCTTCTTCGACTTCCTTTGGCGTCGCGACAAGAACTGGGATGAGGCAGGCCCCGATGACCTGTGGGATTTCGAGGACTGGCGCACCAGGTCGCTGAGCAACCCACGGCGGATCGGCGGTGCCCGCTGGAATCGGGGCCTTGCGGCATTGGGCCGCCTGTACTCGTGGGCGGTCAAGCAGGGATACATGTCCGTGAGCCCGATAGAAACGCGGGAGGTGGCCGGGCGGCACGGGCAGGCGGTGACGGTGCCCGCCGCCCGGGCGAAGGATGCGAGGTCCAGTGATGTGCGCTGGCTGACGCCGCGGTTGTTCCGGCGTTGGGTGGATGTGGGCTTGCGCGGATTCTCCGCGGATGGTGGGCCGGGCGCGGCATGGGGTGGGCGGATGGAGGACCGGAATTCGGCTTTCGCCAACCTGTTGTTCTCATCGGGTCTGCGGCTGGCCGAGGCCGCTTCGCTTCTCACCATCGAGATCCCGCAGTCCGAGATAGGACACCGACGGTACTATTCTGGCCGGCTGGCCCCGGTGGTGACTAAGTCAAAGCGTGCCCGCACGTTCTATATGGCCGCACCGGTGGTGGCCGAGATCGAGGCATACTGCGATGCCGGCCGGGCGAGGGCGATCCGGCGTGCCCAGCGGCAGGGTCGGTATGACGTGCTGCCGCGGATGCGTCTGGTGACCTCGGTCTCCGGGCACCGGATGAAGGTCTTTCACTGGCGTGATCGCGACGGAATGCTCGGTGAGACTGCCCTGGCCCGGGCAAGTGTCGAAGAGCGGGCGATTCTTTTCACTGACGGGCCCGAGGGTCCGGAACCGCTGTGGCTGTGGCTCAACGAGTCCGGTCTGCCGTTTCGTCCGGCGTCCTGGGAGGGCGTGTTCCGGACCGCCACGGAACGGTGCGCGAAGATCCTGTCGGGGGCAATGGGTGATGCTCCGTTCTGCACGCCGCATATGTGCCGGCATTCCTTCGCGCTATTCATGCTGGTCGCCCTCCATCACGCGATGGATGTCCGGCTCGGCCTAACACCCAAAGAGCGCCGCGACTTCCGCCTCCTCTACGGGGATCCCTGGCGGATGGTCCAGGACCTTCTCGGCCACGCGGACGTCGAAACCACCCGCCGGATCTATCTGGCCCCGGTCTCCGACCTCCAGCTCCACTCGCTGATCTCCTCGCCTGCGCCTGGTTCGGGTGCCCCGGAGGGCGGGGCGGCCGACGATGTCTCCTGGATTCTGGCCAGGCTCGCCGCCGAAACGGGCACGATCCAGGACCTGATTGACGACGAGGATCCCCTGTGAGCGGCCGAGGACGGCGCGCTGCCCTGCCGCCGGAGCCCCACCACCGGCCGGTTCCGCGGCCCCATGATGGGCTGAAGGTCGAGCACCGCGACAGGAAGGGACGGGTGGGCACGTTCAACTTCGATGAAATCCCGGTGGGCCCGGAGCTGCAGCGCGCCTTTGCCCGGTGGTTCGCCGAGAAGTGTGCTCCGGGCGGCGGGTGGGACTCGCTCCCGTCAAGCAAAGCCATGTGGTTCCGCCTTACCGCATTCGGGCGCTTTTGCGCCGAACAGGACAATCCGCCCCAGCGCCTGGTCGACATCACACCGGCGTTGTGGAACAGGTGGCGGATGCGCCGCCCGGAAGGCATCCACGGCTACTCACAAGTGATCGCACTGGGCGGCTTCCTCAGGAGACACGACGAGCTGAGCGAGCCTACGAGGTCCGCGATGGCCAAGCGGCTTCCCTTGGTCACGTCCACGGGACGGGCGCTGGCCCCAGACGAATTCGAGGAAGTGCGCGCCGCAGCCCGGAAGATGTTCCGCTCCGCCCACCTGAGGATCCGGGCCAACACAGAACATCTTCGGCAATGGCGCGAGGGATCCTTCGAGCCGCAAAGCCCGGACTGGATCATCGGAGAGGCCCTGGACTCGCTCGCCCGCACCGGATATGTCCCCTACAAGCTTCGCGAAAGCGGGACCAAACGTACTATTCACCGTTACGTCGCAGTCCTCGGCGGAGAGGCCCCACAGTACACGTGGATGCGGCTCTTCCTGAGCCGGTCCGAAGCGTATGCCCTGGCCGTATTGCTGGTGATGGAGTTCGGACTGAACGCGACCGTGGTGTCGGAAATGCGCACGCCACGGGCTATCCAGGACGGCGGCGCGGACGGATTCCCCATCTACCGGTTGGAGCTGGAGAAGCGGCGGCGGGGAGCCGGCCGCCACTTCGAGACCCGGAATGTCCCGGACACCGGCGCCGACACGCCAGGGCGTCTGATCTCGAAAGCTCTGGAGGCAACTTCCCACGCGCGGGCCTTTGTCACCGCCGCCGACAGCACCTTGGGTTTCCTGCTCGTCTGGCGGAATTCCCTGCCGGGGCCCAGGAACGCGTCCCCCGTGACGCCATTCGGGATCGGCCTGACGAAGAACGCGGAAGACTCCTGGCTCCGGGAAACCGGCCTGACAGGTGCTCCCCTGCAAAGACTTCGGAAGACAGTCAATGTGTTGCACCGAAGGGAGCCCGGCCAGAACAGCCAGGACACCCACGACGCGGCCTATGTCCTCCCCGAACCCCAAGTGCAGCAGGCATCCGTCCCGGTCATTGCCGAGGGCGCCGAGAGCGCCCTCGCCCACGCCCAGCACACCGTACTGCGCGCCCAGCTTGCCGACACCGCCCACCCGAAGTCCCAGGAGACCCCCACTGCCGCCTGCTGCGACTACAAGAACAGTCCATTCAGCCCCCAGGGAACGGGATGCCGGGCCTCGTTCCTTATGTGCACCGCGTGCCCGAACGCGCGCATACACCCGAAGCACCATCCACGGCTGGCGTACCTGCACCTCTCGCTGGCCAGCCTGCGTTCGGTCCTGGGTGAAGAGACCTGGGGAGTGGACTGGGGCAATCCGTTCTCGCGTCTGGAGGATCTCAAGCGCAGGCTTGGTGGCCAGGTCTGGGCGACCGCCCTGGCCAGCGTGACCTCCACCGACAGAACAACCATCGCCAGCCTCCTGGAAGGACAGTACGACCTGTGACCCTCGCAATCGAAGAGATCGCTGCGCGCCCGGCACCGCATTCCCACGCCATCCTGCCCGGTCTGGTCTCCGAAGGCTTCACCGGCCCGGTCCCCCGATACGGGGACCCGGCATGGAGCCTGGACGCACTGGCGCACGGCCCCGGCGTATCGCGCACTACGATTCACTGGAAGACTGTGCCCGCGGCATTCCGGGAGGAACTGCGGCACCTGACATGGCTGCTGATCAACACTTCGCTGCCCGCCAGCTTCCTGATCGGCAGACACCCCCGGTGGCGGACCACCGTGTCACCCGGACACGTGTATCCCACCGTGGCGGCATGGAGGGCTTTCTGCCACTGGCTGGAAGAGAGGGGAAGCTCATCCCTCCGCGACTGCACTCCGGCAGACCTGCAGGCCTACGCACTCCACCTCGCAACGGACCGGGCAATGCAGCGCAACGCCGCCCAGAAAGTCCTCGCCGCCCTGACACGGCTCTGGGCCCTGGACTCCTCGAACCCCTACCCGGTCGGCCTCTGCGAACCGCCATGGCTGACCGAGGGGGCCGATAATTTCCTCCCGTCAGGTTCTTCCATGGGAGAGAACTCGACAGAGCCAATCACCCCGGAAACCATGGGACCACTGCTGATCTGGGCCCTGCGCGTTGTCGACGACTTCGCCGAAGATATCCTCACTGCCGCCCAACGGAAGGAAGAGCTACTCGCCAGAAGCAAGCAAACCCCTAACACTCCAGAAGGCCAGGCCGCGCTAGAGGACTACCTGGGGCGCTTCATCGCCGCCGGCACACCGCTGCCGAGCATGGCAGCCGGAAACAAGAGCGGACTCGCCGCAACGTACATCTCCTTCGTGACGGGGGCGTCGATCCGCCAGGTCCACCATCAGGTAATCGCAGGGCGTTGGCGGGAACGGCTCTTGTCCGCTGATGGTCCCGCTCCCGTTCTCACCGAGCTTTCCGGCAGGGTTGATGGCCGCCCCTGGAAGAAACTCATCGACTACTCCGAAGTGGGCACCCTCAAGACCCACCTGACGACCGCGGCCTACATCGTGGTGTCGTACCTGACGGGAATGAGGCCCCGAGAAATCCAGGGACTCGAAAGGGGCTGCTGCCCGGAGCCGGAATCAGCGCGTCACCTGATCTACGGCCGCGTTTACAAGACGGCCGTCAACGACGACGGGAACCACGTCCCGCAGGGAACCATTCGCGACGTCCCGTGGGTTGCCATCGAACCGGTGGTCCGGGCCATCCGCACAGTAGAGAGGATCAACCCCGACGGGTATCTGTTCGGCGGCCTGCCCCCCGACACCATGAATCTGCGCGTTGAGAAGTTCATCGCATGGGCTTCGAACCTAGCCAAGAGCCTGGACCGGCCTCACGAGATGATCCCTAAGGACAGGTACGGCTCGATCGGGGTCTCGCGGTTCCGCCGGACGCTGGCATGGCACATCGCCAGGCGCCCCGGCGGGCTCGTCGCCCTCGCCGTTCAATACGGCCACATGCGCACCGCCATGAGCGCCGGCTACGCGTCCCGGAGCCGGAACGGAATGCACGACCTGCTCGACCTGGAAACGGCTCTCGCCGCTGCTGATACCCTGGCCTCGCTCAACGAAGACCTGGTGAACGGCGCCGGCATCTCAGGCCCGGCGGCACGCAGAGCCCTCAACGCCGCCCGGCACGCCCCCGATTTCGCGGGCACCATCGTCAACGCGAGGCAGGCCCGTGCGCTTCTTGAGAACCCGTCGCTGACCGTCTACGAGAACCCGTCCGCGATGCTCATGTGCGTCTACAAACCGGATCGCGCCCTCTGCAACCGCGTCACCGACCGCGAAGCGCCGCGCCTGGACCGCTGTGTCCCATCCTGCGCGAACATCGCACGAACCGATGATCACGCAAAATTGATGAGACAAGAGGCGGAGTCTCTGGAGGAGCAAGCCCCGAAGTCTCCAGTGCCTCTCAGGCACAGGCTGGAAGCCCGGGCCCGGCGGCTGCGTCAGGAAGCCGACCAGCACGACCATTCCCGCATCACTCCGGAGGGGACCAGATGAACGCCGCGCACGACGAACGCGCCCGCATCCAAGCAGCCATGGAACGAATCCTCGGTGGAAACCCGGAAAACTCCAACGGGGCCCTGACCATCGTGGCCCTCGCCGCAGAAGCAGGAGTGCCCCGAAACGCGCTCACCCAGCGGCACACAGACCTGAAGAACCTCTTCTACGAGAAGGTACGGGCGCGCGGCGCTACACCGGACAGCGAACAACGCCTCCGTCGGGAAACAACCAGACTAAAACGGTTGCGGGCGGAAGACAGAAAGGAGAACCAGCAGCTGAAAGCAGACAACGAAGCACTCATCGGAGCCCTCCACCTGGCACGGCTCCACAATGAAGAGCTCCGACAGCGACTGGCAGAGCCCGGGGGCGTGCTCCACACCATACGGCCGGACCCCGCAACCTGACCCAGCCCTTGGGGGCGTTGCCCGCGAACAACTCGACCGCGGTGTTCAGCCCGCCCGTTCCGTCGGCGATCGACAACGTCCAGGGAGCCCCACTCGGCGCTGATGAGCCGGTTGCCGAATCCTAAATGCCGTTCGGCGATCCAAGGATCATGGCGTCCCGGAGACGTTCGTATGCACCAAGAAGGTGGTCGTCCGTCAGGCGGACCAACAGGGTGGTGTCGCTGACCCTGCTGGTGACGGCATAGGTATTGCGCGATATTAGGAAGAGGGTCACCTGGGAGCGGAGGTCGGCCCGGGACCGGTAGAGGCGGTCGTGCCTTGATGCCTGGTAGATACGGTCATGAAAACCGGTGTCGAGCTGACTTATTTCCACGAGGTCTTGGCGTTCCAGGGCGGCGTCCATTCGGACCAGAATCTTGCGCATTGCATTAGGTCGATGTCCGTAGCGTTCAGCGTCGCCCTCTGAGCGGCGAGGCGCTCGAGTTGGCCGCGCAAACTGTAAATCTCCTCGACGTCGCGAAGACCGAGCGAGACCACCTTGGCACGCCGGTTCGGCTGTTGCGCTACTAGGCCTTCACGCTGCAGCACAGCCAATGCGTCGCGCACCGGCCCGCGCTGACGCCCACCTGCTCGGCAAGCTCCGTTTCGGGCAGAATCGCCCCTTGTTTGGCTTGTCCGTTGAGATCATCTCTCGGACGCCGGCCGCGCCCCTGCGCGCGGTAATGAGCCTTGAGAACTTCATGATGGATGTCTGGAGACCGTATGGCGCTACGGCCCCGGACGAAGAAGCCAAAGCAAGGTCTCAACCAGATTCATCGATTTGCCCCTTTCCATAATTAGCTGTGACATGTACCATTTCACATATCACGTGACACGGACCACACCGATCGACGGCCCTTGGCCCCCACATGGAAGATCGCTATGACCCTTTCAGAAATCGCAGACGGCAAGATTGCGCCCCGCCTGGGCATCAAGCTGGACAACATCTCAAAGCACTACGGCAAGCACACTGTCCTGGACGACGTCTCCCTGCACGTCGACCCGGGAACGGTCACGGCCCTTATCGGACCCTCAGGTGCCGGCAAGAGCACCTTCCTGCGGTGCATCAACCTCCTGGAGCGGCCCGATGCGGGCACGATCCAGGTCGCAGGCCACACCATCGAGCCGGGGAAAGTGGTGAACGCCAAGGACCTTTCCGCGCTACGCAGCACCGTGGGCATGGTGTTCCAGTCCTTCAACCTTTTCCCGCACATGTCCGCCTTGAAGAACATCAGTTTCCCGCAACAAAAGGTCCTCGGACGCAGCAAGGAAGAGGCGGATGCCCGTTCCATGCAACTCCTGGAGCGGGTCGGCCTCAAGGAGAAGGCGGACCAGCATCCGGGGCGATGTTCCGGCGGGCAGCAACAGCGGATCGCCATCGCCCGTGCCCTGGCCCTGGATCCGAGCATCATGCTCTTCGACGAACCGACGTCGGCCCTGGACCCCGAGGTGGGGCTCGAGGTCCTGGCAGTGATGCGTGAGTTGGCCGCCGAAGGCATGACGATGATCGTGGTGACCCACGAGATGCAGTTCGCCCGCGACGTCTCCGACACGCTCGTGGTCATGGCCGACTGCAAGATCATCGAACAAGGCGATCCGCGGGCCATCATGAGCGATCCCCAGGAGGCTCGCACCCGGCGCTTCCTGCGCGCTGTCCTGGAGCGCTGACATGGACGCGCTCTCTGCGGTCCTTCAAGGGCTGCCCATGACCATCTTGCTGACGCTGTCCGCGTTCATGATCGGCATCGTCGGTGCCGTCCCCCTCGCGGTGGGCTTGTCGTCGTCGAACGTTCTGGTTCGGCTTGCCTGCCGGCTCTTCGTGGACCTCGTCCGCGGAGTGCCGATCATCGTGTGGCTGTTCCTGCTCAAGTTCGGCATCCAGGTCGGCACGTTCAAGTTCAACCCGGTAGGAGCCGCAATAGTGGGCCTCGGTGTAGTATCCGTGGCCTACCTTGCAGAGATCTACCGCGGCGGCTTGCAGTCGGTGCCGCGCGGCCAAGGCGAGGCAGCCGATGCCCTCGGGATGACCCGGGGGACCACGTTCTACGGAGTGACGGTCCCGCAGGCCTTCCGCATCGTCTCGCCGTCGATCGCCACCTACCTGACGGGCCTGCTGAAGGACTCCTCGATCGCCTCGACGATCATCGTCACCGAAATGGTCTTCCAGTCCCAGGCCTTTGCCCGGCAGCACCCCACAGTGGAAGGGATCCTGCCCTACGTCATGGTGGGCATCCTCTACATCGTGCTGAGCCTGCCGGTCGCCTACTTGTCCCGTCGACTCGATTCCCGCATGAGGAAGGCTGTTTACGCATGACCTGGCTAACTGAATGGGCGGGCTACCTCCCGCAGATGATGTCCGGCCTCGGCGTCAGCCTCCTGATCGCCGGAATCTCGATCGTCTTCGGCTATCCGCTGGGCCTTGGCCTGAGCCTCATGGTGACCGCAAAGAACCTGGCCGTACGCACCCTGGGGCTCGCCGTCGTCGAGATTGGCCGCGGCGCACCAGCCTTGGTGATCCTCTACCTCTTCTACTACGGCCTGCCGAAGTTCGGCATCGCTTTCGAAAGCATTACCGCAGCTTGCCTCGCCCTGACGTGGAACTCGGCGGCGTACTCGAGCGAGATCATGCGGGCAGGCATCCAATCAGTGGCCCGCGGACAACTGGAGGCCTCCAACGCCCTTGGCTTGTCCCGGCGAGACACCTTCTTCCGGGTCATCATGCCGCAAGGCATGCGCTCGGCAATCCCGGGACTCATGGGCGTCGCGATCCAGATGTTCCAAGGGACGTCCCTGGCATACGCGATCGCGGTCCCGGAACTGATGAAGTCTGCCTACAACATCGGCAGCCAGGACTTCAACTACCTGCAGATCTTCACCCTCGCCGGCCTCTGCTACGCCGTCATCTCCATGCCGGCAACGTGGATCACCGTCCTTTTCGAGAAGCGCATGGCCCGCCACAACTAACCAGCCCGCCACAACCCCAGCCTGCAGCACCCCCAACACCACCAGGAGGAACCATGAATACCCACCGCCTCAAAGGCGCCGGCATCCTGACTGCCAGCGTTATCGCCCTTGGCCTCAGCCTGACGGCCTGCAGCGGATCCTCGGACGCAAGCACAGCCTCATGCACCCCAAAGCACCAGGGCATCCAGACTGTCACACCGGGGAAACTCACGGTCGGCGTCATCGACATCCCGCCGTTCAGCAGTTACAACAGCGGCAAGCCCAACGGCATCGACATCGCGATTGTCAGCAAGATCGCGAAGGACGAGTGCCTCGAACCCGCTTACCAGCAGGCCACCTACGCCGATGCCGTGCAGTCCATTTCCGGCGGCAATATCGACCTCGCGGTGGGCACCATCGACGCCACAGAGAAACGCCTCAAGGCCGTAGACTTCTCCGCGTCCACCTATCTCGACGGCATGGGCATCGTTTCCAAGTCGGGCGCCACCACTGTCGCCGACCTGGAGAAGATGAACAAGGTGGGCACGATCGACGGCTACCTCTGGGTTGAGGACCTCAAGAAGATTCTGGGCGACAAGCTTGTCACTTACCCCAGCAGCGTCGAACTGAAGGCGGATTTCGACGCCGGCCGCCTGGACGCCGACGTCGACGCCTACGGGGTACAGGTGCTTCAATTCAAGGGCGCCGCGGGCGTCAAGGTTGCCCTCGCGAACGAGAAACCGGACGCACGCGTCGGGGCAATCGCCCACGCGCCCGAGGCCGCCTTCCCGATGACCAAGGGCAACAAGAGCCTCCAGGACGCACTCAATGCCGGCATCACCTCACAGCGCGCGGACGGGACCATCGCCAAGCTTCTGACCGACGCCGGCCTGTCCGAGGGACTCGGGAAAGTTGCCGAAAAGCAGTACATAGTTCCCGCAAGCTAGCCTCTCCTGCCCCTGCTTGCTGACGCGAGTCAGCAAACCCGGGTGCCGGTT
Organism: Arthrobacter sp. AG258; assembly: GCF_004364695.1. Lineage (NCBI taxonomy): Bacteria > Bacillati > Actinomycetota > Actinomycetes > Micrococcales > Micrococcaceae > Arthrobacter > Arthrobacter sp. AG258. The sequence goes on from NZ_SOBI01000002.1 coordinate 63,463, forward strand.
TTGGTCGGCCCCTTATAACACCTGTGCAATGTCACATGGTAAATTAGGTCGTGAGGCAGCTCACGGCAGCAAACAATGACGGGCGCCGCGAGTGCCCCACTGAAAGGAACCCACAATGACTGAATCCCGCAAGCCCTGGCATGGTGTACTCGTCGCCACGGCGCTGCCGTTCAACGAGGACCTCAGCGTCGACTACGACGCTTATGCCGAGCATGTCCGATTCCTGGCCAACGCGGGCTGCGACGGCGTTGCCCCCAACGGCTCGCTGGGTGAGTACCAGACGCTGAGCGAAGAAGAACGCGCCCGCGTGATCACGACAGCGGTCGAAGCAGCGCCGGAGGGCTTCACCGTCATGGCCGGCGTCGGGGCCTACGGCGGACTCCAAACCCAGCAGTGGGCAGAGCAGGCCGCCGAAGCGGGCGCCGGTGCGCTCATGCTGCTGCCGCCCAACTCTTACCGGGCCACCGACGACGAGGTGGTGGACCACTATCGCCGCGCCGCCGCCGTGGGACTGCCGATCGTGGCTTACAACAACCCCATCGACACCAAGGTGGACCTGACCCCGCAACTCATCGCCCGCCTCCATGGTGAAGGACTGATTGTCGGCGTGAAGGAGTTCACCGGCGATGTCCGCAGGGCGTATGAGATCAAGGAGCTCGCCCCGGAGGTGGACCTGCTCATCGGCACGGACGACACGGTCGTGGAAATGGGCCTGGCCGGTGCCGTCGGCTGGGTGGCCGGCTATCCGAATGCGATTCCGGAGTCCACGCTGGAGCTCTACCGGCTCTCCACCTCCGGTGACGTCTCGGACTTGGAACGAGCCCGCGCGATCTACCGGGATCTGCACTCGCTGCTGCGCTGGGACAGCAAGACTGAGTTCGTCCAGTCCATCAAGCTGTCCATGGACATTGTGGGTCTGCGCGGCGGTGTCTGCCGTCCGCCGCGTGGGCCGCTTTCCCCGGAGGTGCGGGCGGCCGTCGTCCGCGACACCGAAGCAGCCCTCGCCAAGGGCTACAAGTAACCACTCCGCATTGACCACCCGTAGCTGCCCGGTGGGCACGCTCGCCGGGCAGCTACGGGGCAATGGATGTAACAACGAAGGACAATCGCATGAGAACCAGCCGCATCTTCCACGCCGTGGACTCGCATACCGAGGGTATGCCCACCCGCGTCATCACTGGCGGCATCGGGACGATCCCGGGTGCCACCATGGCCGAGCGCCGCCTCTGGTTCATGGAAAACAGCGACTGGATCCGCACACTCCTGATGACCGAACCGCGGGGACACGCGTCCATGAGCGGTGCCATTCTTCAGCCCCCCACGCGACCGGATGCGGACTTCGGCGTCCTGTTCATCGAGGTCTCCGGCCTCCTGCCGATGTGCGGCCACGGCACGATCGGGGTTGCAACAGTGCTGGTGGAAACTGGAATGGTCGAGGTGGTCGAGCCGGTCACCACCGTGCGGCTCGACACCCCGGCCGGCCTGGTGATCGCCGAAGTAGCGGTCAACGACGGGCATGCCGAGTCGGTGACAATCCGCAACGTGCCTTCCTTCGTGGACCGCCTCGATGCGGCAGTTGAGGTCCCCGGCTATGGCACCGTTGCTTACGACCTCGCTTTCGGCGGCAATTTCTACGCGATCGTGGACTTGGAAAGCCTCGGATTGCCCTTCGAGCGCTCCCGGAAGAACGATCTCCTCAAGGCCGGACTCGCCATCATGGACGCCATCAACGACGACGACGAGCCTGTCCACCCTGAGCGCGAAGACATCCGCGGTTGCCACCACGTCTACCTCAAGGCCCCTGGTTCCACGGCCGAGCACTCCCGTCATGCCATGGCCATCTACCCCGGCTGGTTCGACCGCTCCCCGTGCGGCACTGGCACCAGCGCCCGGATGGCGCAGCTGCACGCGCGCGGCGAACTCGCCTTGGCCACAGACTTCATCAACGAGTCCTACATTGGTTCGCGCTTCATCGGCCGGCTGGTGGATGAGACCGAAGTGGCAGGCCGCGCCGCCGTCGTCCCCACCGTCACCGGCCGGGCCTGGCTCACCGGGACGGCGCAGTATTTCCTGGACCCCACGGATCCATTCCCGGAAGGGTTCCTGCTGTGAATCTCCCACGCCCCGAAACACTTCCATACTTTGACAGGACGGCGGTGAGGGGTGCCGTCTCTTGGTCGACGGCGGTCGCGGCCCTCGAGCACGCCCTCCGGAACGACGTTGACCCTGAGGACGATAGTCCTCGGTTGTTCAGCCCCGTTCCGAACGGCGACTTCCTGCTGATGCCCGCAGCGGGTCGGCGGTACAGCGGGATAAAGGCCCTCACCGTCGCGCCGACCAACCCGGCACGGGAACTTGAAAAGATCCAAGGGGTCTACATCCTCTTCGATTCGGACACACTTTCCCCGTTAGCCACCATGGACGGGAACGAACTCACGGCGATCCGGACCCCGGCCACCACGCTGCTTGCCGTCAAGCAGATCTTGGCATCAACGCCCGAAGGCACCCGCCGAGGCAACGAGGAGCATCGCGTCCTCGTCTTCGGGACTGGAGTCCAAGCCCTCAACCACCTCCGGGCCGCTCACGCCCTCCTGCCGGGGTACAGCCTCGCCGTCGTCGGACGCAGGCCTCAGCACGTGGCTGAGCTGATCAGCCGGCTGGACTCCGAGGGCGTCGAAGTGCACCCGGCAACCGAAAGGGACGTCTGTGAGGCAGATGTGGTGATCTGCGCGACGTCGTCCAGCACCCCGCTGTTCGATGGAGGCCTGGTATCGCCTGGTGCCGTGGTGGCCGCCATAGGCCAGCACGGCTTGGACGCCAGGGAGGTCGACGCCCGCCTGGTTCTGCGCAGCGATGTCGTCGTGGAAGGCCGGGCGTCGGCATTACGTGAAGCCGGTGACTTGATCCCTGCGCGGAGCGCGGAGGAATGGAAGGCGATAAGGCCCGCCAACCTCCGGGACCTGGTCACAGGAGACTTTGTGCGCTCCCCGGGCAAGCCCGCCCTGTACGCGGGTGTGGGCATGGCATGGGAAGACCTTGTGACAGCTGCCCTGGTGTATGAAGGAGGCACCCGATCATGAAATCCAGACAAGGAGTGCCTCCCATGCCCACCAACAATGACCTTCCCATCGCACCGCTCAACCGACAGTACAGCCTTCGTGAGTCCGTCACCGAATCCCTGCGCGCCGCCATCATCGCCGGCACGTTGAAAGAGGGGACTCTGTATTCGGCACCGGCACTAGCTGCTGCATTCGGGGTCTCGGCTACGCCGGTTCGCGAGGCCATGATGGACCTGACCCGTGAAGGTCTGGTCGAAACGCTGAAGAACAAGGGCTTCCGGATCACCGCCATGAGCGAACGTGAGCTGGACGAGCTCACGCAAATCCGGCTCCTCCTGGAACCGCCGGTGGTCGGCGACATCGCCGGAACCGTCCCGCCCTCCGGCATCATGGTCCTGCGTTCAATGGCGGACGCCATTGTCAATGCAGCCCGCGAGGGGGACCTTACCGCGTACCTGGCAGCGGACCGTGAATTTCACGCGGAGCTTTTGCGGTATGCCGGAAACAGCCAACTCGTCGTTCTGGCCACCGAGCTGCGCACCCGCACCCGGTTGTACGGCCTCAAGTCGCTCAGCGAGAGCAACCTCCTCGCGGACTCAGCCCAGGAACACCACGAACTGCTCGACCTCATCGAAACCGGCGATGGAACCGCCGCGGCCTCACTAATGCGCCGCCATATCGGACACGCCCGGGGACTCTGGGCCACCGGTCAGAACGAGACACAACAGGAGCATCAGACATGAACGCAGCGACCGACGTCCTCGTCATCGGCGCAGGAGTGATAGGGGCCGCCACTGCATTCTTCGCAACGCAACAGGGCCTCACCGTGACGGTGCTCGACAAGGGTCTTCCCGCCAGCGGCACCTCTTCCGCCTGCGAAGGAAACATCCTCGTCTCCGACAAGGAACTCGGTCCCGAACTCGAACTGACACGCTATTCCCTTGATGTCTGGCACGGCGACTTGGCTGAGCACAAGCGGCTCTGGGAATTCGAAACCAAAGGCGGCATCATCGTCGCCTCCCGCGAAAGCAGCCTGGCATCCCTGAGCCGTGTGATGGCTGCCCAAGCCGATTACGGCGTTGTGGTGGAGAAGCTCGACGCTGATGCTCTGAGGAAGGCCGAACCGAACATCACCCCCGACGCTCTCGGTGGCGCGAGCTACCCGGAAGACTGCCAGGTCCAACCAATGCTCGTCGCTGCCCATCTGGTGAGGCTGGCCACCGAAGGAGGTGCCCGTTTCGTCGCCGACACCCCGGTCACCGCCTTCCTCCGGAGCGGAGACCGGGTCACGGGGGCGCGGACGCCTCGCGGTGACTTCTCCGCAGGGGCGGTGGTGAACTGCACCGGAACATGGGCCGGTGAACTCTCAGCTCTGGCTGGTGTCAACGTCCCGGTCCTTCCCAGACGCGGGTTCGTCATGGTCACCGAACCACTCCCGCCTATGGTCCACCACAAGGTCTATGCCGCCGAGTACATCGACAACGTGGGCAGTTCCGACGCAGGGCTGCAGGCCTCGCCAGTAGTCGAAGGCACTCCAAGCGGGACCATCCTGATCGGCTCAACCCGTGAACGCGTCGGATTTGACCGCACCGTGAGCATTGAGGCCTTGCGGCTCTTAGCGGGCAACGCCGTCGCGCTGTTCCCCTTCCTTGAGCACGTCAAAGCAATCCGTCACTACCATGGCTTCCGCCCCTACTTGCCGGACCATCTCCCGGTCATAGGCCACGACGAACGCGCCCCCGGACTATGGCATGCCGCCGGCCACGAAGGCGCAGGCATCGGCCTCTCCGCGGGGACCGGCAAGCTACTGGCCCAGGCGCTCTGCGGCCAGGCACCCGACCTGGACCTGACCCCCTTCGCACCGGCCCGATTCGGCGAGACAGCCGGCCACGCCACCACACACAGAGAGGAGGCAGCACGATGAGCCTGCACGCATTGGGAGAGATCGGGTCAACCGGCGGTCCCGAGGCAGTCCGCATGAGCTTTGACGGCCGCGCGATCGTGGCCGTACCCGGCCAGAGCGTGGGTGCCGCGCTGGTCTCCACCGGAATCACGGCCTGGCGGGGGACGCGAAAGGAATCGCGTCCAAGAGGTCTTTTTTGTGGGATCGGCATCTGCTTCGACTGCCTGGTAACAGTCGACGGCGAACCTAATCAGCGCGCCTGCCTCGTGGAGGTGCGGGAGGGCATGGAGATCCAGGGTTCCTGCGCGCAGGACGTCGATTCTCCGCAGGAATCCGACAGGGGACAGAAATGAGCGCAGCAGAGAAAGCACGAACCACCCATGCGGACGTCGCCGTCGTGGGAGCCGGTCCCGCCGGGCTCGCGGCAGCCGTCGCTGCCGCCGAGGCAGGAGCCTTCGTCGTGGTGGTAGATGCGGGAACGCAACCGGGCGGTCAGTTCTGGCGGCACCGTCCCGAGACCGCCGTGCCCAACCCGGACGGAAAGGGCCACCATGGTTGGCGGACCTACGTTGACCTCCGCGCACGTTTCGACACCGCGTGCCAGCAGGGTCGAATCACCTACTTCCCGGGTCTGCAAGTGTGGATGGCGCAGAAGGTCGAGGCCGGATTCATCGTGCGGACGACGCCCACCAACGCGGGATGCCCCGGGTCCGGGTACCACGAGAGCGGTAGCACCGTCCTTGTGCCCCGCTTGGTTTTGTGCCCCGGAGGTTATGACCGGCAGCTCCCGGTTCCCGGTTGGGATTTGCCAGGGGTCATGGCCGCCGGCGGAATCCAGGCGTTCATTAAGGGCAACGGTGCCCTGCCCGGGCGGCGCTACGTCATCGCAGGAACGGGTCCGTTCCTGCTGCCGGTGGCTGCAGGCATCGCCGACGCAGGCGGGAAAGTAGTCGCCGTGCTTGAGTCGTCTTCACCCACAGCCTGGCTGCCGCACCTCAAAGCGGCTGCCGGTGTGCCGGGAAAGGCACTCGAGGGTGCTGAATACGCCGCAATCTTCGCCGGTCACCGCATCCCCTACCGAACGCGCAGCATCGTTACTGAAGTACTGGGCGCGGGCCGCGTCCACGGAGTCCGTACATCGAAGGTCGACGCCGAAGGCAAGGTACGGCATGGCACCGAGCATGTCTACGAAGACATAGATGTCGTTGGGTTCGGCTGGGGCTTCACACCGCAGATGGAATTGCCTCTGGCCCTCGGCGTTGAAACGCGCCTGGATGCCGATGGTTCCCTGGTCGGCGTCGTGGATGAGCGCCAGGAGTCCACCGTTCCCGGCCTGTTCCTCGCAGGTGAGGTGACCGGCGTCGGCGGTGCTTCCCTTGCCGTACTTGAGGGCCTCGCTGCCGGTGGTTCCGCAGCCGGCAACCCCGGCACGGGCGCCGCGTCCCGCGACGCTGCGCGGCACCGGCGTTTCGCCGAGGCAATGCATAGGGCCCATCCAATCCCTGAAGCCTGGCAGGACTGGCTCACGCCGGAAACCATCGTGTGCCGCTGTGAAGAGGTCACGGCGGGGCAGATCACCGAGGCCCGGGAGAGCCTGGGGGCCCGCGACGCGCGGACACTCAAGTCCTTCACCCGCGCCGGAATGGGCTGGTGCCAAGGGCGGGTATGCGGTTTCGCGGCCGCCTGCCTGGGAACTGGCCACGGTAATGCTCCCACCGCTGAAAGCCTGTCCGCCTCAGCAAAGCGGCCCCTGTCCGCACCGGTAGCCATTGGCGAACTGGCTGAGCTTGAAACCAACAACCTCTGACCATCCCCTCTTTTAGATTTTCCCCCGAAAGGAGACCGCTCATGACCGCGATCACCCCGACCACCACCGTTGTACCGGAACCAACTACCGATGTGGAGTTGGAAAAACTGCTGGAAGCGGCCCAGACTGCCGCGGCCCCGCTCGCCGCGCTGCGTCCGGCCGAGCGTGCCGCCTTGCTCGACGCAGTAGCGGTCGCTTTGGAGCGTGCGGCCGACCATCTGATCCCCACGGCTGAAAAGGAGACCAGGCTGCCCGAGGCCCGGCTCCGCGCCGAACTGAAACGAACCACCTTCCAGCTCCGTCTCTTTGGGGAGGTTCTGCGCGACGGCGGCTACCTGGATGCCCGAATCGACCACGCCGACGTTAACTGGCCAATGGGGGCCCCGCGGCCTGATATCCGCCGGGTTCTTGTACCTGTAGGGCCTGTGGTCGTATTTGCCGCCAGCAACTTCCCCTTCGCGTTCTCCGTTGCCGGCGGTGACACCGCTTCAGCACTTGCCGCCGGCAGCCCAGTACTGCTTAAGGCCCACTCGGGCCATCCGGCTCTGTCTCGGCTCACAGCCGAGGTTGTCGTCGCGGCACTTCGCGACGCCGGGGCCCCTGCCGGGACGTTCGCGCTCATCACCGGGACAGCCTCCGGAGCGGCAGCCCTGCGCGACCCCCGGGTCAAAGCCGGCGCCTTCACCGGATCAATTCCCGGCGGTCGCGCATTGTTCGACATCGCCAGCTCCCGGCCCGAACCGATCCCGTTCTTCGGCGAACTGGGAAGCAACAACCCCGCTTTCGTCACCGATGCCGCCGCAGCGGAACGTGGTGCCGAGATCGCTGCCGGATTCGTCCACTCGTTCACACTGGGAGCCGGACAGTTCTGCACAAAGCCCGGAATGCTGTTCGTTCCGGCCGGTTCCGACATGGTGGACGTCCTGCGTAGCGCTGCCCTGCCGTCAGCCGCGCCGCTGCTCAACGATCGGATCCAATCCGGCTACACCGAAGTCCTCCGGTCCCTGCAATCAAATCCGCGCCTCGAAGTACTCGCACAAGGAACCGGACCGCTCGCCAATCCACCGGCACCCACACTCCTGCTCACGACTGCAGAAGACATGCTCGCCGACCCTCATGCCCTGCAGACCGAATGCTTCGGCCCCACGGCCGTAGTAGTGACGTACGACGACGAGACTGCCCTGCCCGGGCTGGCAGAAACCTTCGCAGGGCAACTGACGGCCACCATCCACGGAACAAACTCATGCCACGTAGCTCCACTGGTGACAGTGCTTGCCCGAAAGGCAGGCCGGGTGGTCTGGAACCAGTGGCCGACGGGGGTTTCGGTGACATATGCGCAGCAGCACGGCGGACCCTACCCGGCGACCACGGCTGCAGGAAGCACGTCGGTGGGGACCGCAGCCATCGAACGATTCCTGCGACCGGTGGCCTACCAGGGCTTCCCGCAACATCTCCTGCCCGAGGCAATCCGCGAAGAAAATCCGCTGCAGCTCCCTCGCCTCATAGACGGCCGCCTCCAGGCATAGTCGCCCGGGGAGCCCATCCGTCGCGGTCTCTTCACCGCAATTCACGTACGCGGTGGTAGTGGGCCCCGTACCTGGGTCTCGTTGATACCCCGCATCCGGTCTGGACCGATGCAAAGGAAGCCGATGCTACTTCTGAAGTGGCTCCGCACTGCCATCAGACAGCGGTCCGGGCCGTCATCAAAGCCGGGCACACGGAAACTTGCCTCCCCGCAGATGGGAACAATGGACGTTTCCGACCATTTCACCGGCAACGACCCCTACTGGTGGATCCTTGCCGGAGGTATCCACGTTCCAGGATTCGGCGCCTACCCAGGGCCAGATCCGGGCGATGCAACAGACACGTTGCCAGGACAGCCTGGCAAAGACTAGCAAAGGAATTTCTTTATGAAGACCAAGAAACCCCCAACGGTCATGCGGAAGGCAACCCTCGGCATCATCGTCGGGGCACTCACCGCGGCGGCCCTGGCGCTGTCATCGATCTCGCCAGCGGTGGCAGCCGACCAAACCGGGCCGGCGTACGCTCCGGTGGATCAGCCCGGTCCGGCGCTCTCCGTGCCGCAGAACCTCCTGGCTGACAGCCTGCAGTGCACCGCGAACACCAGCAGCGCCACCCGCAACGTAGTGCTGCTGATCCCCGGAACCACGCTGACCCCGCAGTCGAACTTCAACGGGAACTGGTTCCCGGCCCTGGACAAGCTGAACTGGCCGTACTGCTCAGTGACCCTGCCCGATAGCGCCATGAACGACATCCAAGTGTCCGCCGAATATATCGTCAACGCCATCCGGCAGGTCCGCGCCACCAGCGGCCGCAAGGTGGATCTCCTCGGCTTCAGCCAAGGCGGCCTCGCGCCCCGATTCGCGATGCGTTTCTGGCCCGACACCCGGGACATGGTCGATGACTACGTCGCGCTGGGTGCCACGAACCACGGCAGCATGACTGTGGACGGCATGTGCGTTCCCGGATGCGCGCCGGCACTCCAGCAGCAGCGGCTCAACTCCGCCTTCACCCAGGCGACCAACTCCTACCAGGAAACCTTCGCCGGGATCTCCTACACGGACATCTACTCCCACACTGACCAGTTTGTCACGCCAAACCTAGATGATTCCGGGACCACGTCGCTGCACGGCGGCGGGGCCAGCATCACCAATGTCGCCCTCCAGGATGTCTGCCCGCTCAACGCGGCCGACCACCTGGCCACCGGCACCTATGACCCGGTCGCCTATGCCCTGGCCATCGATGCTCTCGCCCACGACGGACCCGCCGACCCCGCACGTATTCCGGCGTCCACGTGCACGAAGCTGCTCATGCCCGGGGTGAACCCGCTGACGTTCCCCGGCAAGTACGTTGACCTCTGGAACACGGTCCTCGCCCAGCTCGTCGCCTACCCGCACGTCGTAACTGAACCGCCGCTCCGACCCTACGTCTACGCCCAGCCCTGACCGCGTCGGCCTCTCTGGGAGATGAAGCACAGAAAAGCCCCTGCACATTGGGTCCACAGGGCAGGTGCGGGGATCCTCGGTATCGCAAGAGCTTCACGCCCTGCCTATTTGCGAAGTATTTAGGTCCGAGAAACCCTGGCAGGGACAGGCGTATACGAGCCGGCTACAGGCAGCCAATCCGTGAAACCGCTACAGCGCAAGGAGCACCAATTTCCGAGCAAAATGCGATTCACCGCCCCGGTCGGAGCCGGTAGCGTCCTTCTCCGAAGAAAGGCAATCCCGTGAATGTATCCCGGTGGGAACGAGGATTCTTTGGACGGTCCCTTCGATGGGGAGTGCCGGTCAGCGACTGGTCTCATCTTTCATCTGGCGACGAGGTGGAAATCTACCAGGGGGAGGTGTCACCGCATCGGGACGCATCGACATGACCTCCTCCGATGGCAGCGTGCTGTGGCTTCAATCGGACGGGGTTCGCGAACGTTCCCTCTTTCTGCGAAGCGATGGACTTGTGGCATACAAACGCTCGCGCGCATGACATCTCGCTCGCGGAAGCCTTGCCGGGTGGCAGATGGAACTGCACGACCCAATGAGCACACGACGGGTCCACAAGACTCACGTAGAGAAGTCTCGCTGTCTCTAACCCACCCCAACACGATCCAGAACCCATCCATTAGGCGAGGAAAGGCAACAACGTGGAAAACCTAGAGGACATAGATACCCGCAGCCATCCGAACAACACTCGCATTCCAAGCACAACCGCCGATACGTCGAACGAAGCCGACGCCTTGGGGTGCGAAGAAGGCCATTGCAGATTCTGTGCTACCCCCGAAACCGATTAGCATCACAACTCCCCAGGGAAACCGGACTGCTTCAACACGCTGAACTTGACAGGGAAGATCAAGGGTGAAGGGCAGACGTACGAGCCCCGGCGAATTTGGCTGAAGGTCAAGAGCAGAAGCGCCCTTGATGTGGTTCTTGCGGCGGTCATAGGTCCCATGGCGCACCCGCGGGCAGCGGTGGTGGGTTTGCCGGTACACGGACGGCTGCGGATTGTCGGCCGGTCCACGTCCTTGACGGCTCGTGCGGGAAGGGATCTGGCCATATATCTTCATCCTCCCCGGGGAAGGCATCCATGGCCGGAGGAAATCAGCGAACGGGTGCTGGACCGCTTCACCAAGGAGGGCGGCACCACTCGCTTGACTTTGGTGGAGCCGTTGGTGGTTGAAGTCTCGGCCGACATAGCCTGGTCGGGTCAGGCATTCCGGCATTCAGTCCGCCTCATACGGGTCAGGCCTGAGTTGTCGCCGACGGAAGTATCCCTCCCGGAAGGCTTCCAGCGTGCCTGGCGATAAAGAATGTAGCCATGTGAAGAATGGAGTCATGCGACGAGAAGATGAACCTGAAGAGTTCGAGATTGCCGACTCGTATTTTCAGGAGCTGAGGACCTGGCTGGGCTTCCGGGATTCCCACGAGGCGTGGATCCCGGAAGCCGGAAGCCGTCTGGCGCAGGACGATGGGCTCATCAAACCCCACCAGGCGTCGCACAACATCGCCAATGCGGTAGTCAGCGCGATCGATCATTTGCACGCGCTGGACAGCATCATGCTTGGTGCCGGAGCATCACATCCTCTTGCCCCGTTCTCGCTGGTCAGGGCAGCCATTGAGTGCGCCGCACAGGCCGCCTGGATTTCAGCGCCAGAAGAACAGGCGACCAGGATAGTTCGTTCGCTGTCTCTGTCGCTGAAGGTAGCCAAAGACCGCGAGACTGCGTACAGCGAACTGGCACGTCGCCATCCGAATCTTCAGGGAACGCTTCCGGACTTCGACAGCGACAAGGCGCAACTGCAGGCTATTCTCGATGCCTCCGGGGCCGCTGGAAAGTTGATTCTCCCCAGCAGCACGCACATACTCACGCAGGTCCGCGACCTGGTGCCCAGGACGTCCGCCTTGTCCGTATGGCAGCTGTGCTCGGGTTTTGCCCACGGCAGGCGCTGGGCCGCGGATGCCGTGCTGAAGCCGGCGCAGTCAACTTCTCTGCCGGATGATGTCATCGCCAAGGAAAACCGGCCGACCATGAGGCTGCTTGTCTGGGCCCTTACCCCGGCTATGGATTTGATCCGGTACAGCCTCGAGCGGCATTCCGAGCTATCGCGGGCCTAAGCACCCAATTTGTGCCCGCTGAAGCAAGAATCGGCAGCCGGAGCGGGTTCCGCGAAAGATGCCGCGCGACTCAGTTATCCGCGATGGCGAAGATCACGATAATGATGATGATCGGGATGAGCAGCACGCCCGCGCCGGCGGTGAGGTGCTCCCAGCTGAACGGCGAGTTGAGGAAGGCGATGAAGCCATCCCACAGGCTACGGACGGAGCCTACGGCCCAGGCGAAGAAGCCGGTAGCCCAGCCGATGACGGCGGTGACCGAGACTCCACTTAGTGCGCACAGCCCCACGATCGTTCTGGTGTTCTTGAGCATGGCCAGTCCCCTCATTTCCGGTCCTCGAACAGCAGGTAGTAGAGCCCAATGTGCGGGGTGACGAGCACGGCGAAGGCCAGCCAGGCCCGCTTCGGGTCCTCGATCACCCATGTGATCCCGTCTTTGACGGGTTCGGCGTAAGCGATCACCGGCGCAAGAACATCGGTGCGGAAGACCACATGGAAGATGCCGTAGGCCATTCCCAGGGCGATCGCCAGGGCAAGGCTCCGGCGGATTGTCAGCTGCGCCCGCGGGCTCATCCCCCGGCGTGGTTCCTCGACGGCCGGAGCCCAGGCCTGGTGGTCCGTGTCGCAGTCGTGCATCACTTAATCCCGTTTCCATCGAATCATCATTCATGCCCATTCTATGAGAAAGGCTGAATGACGAACAGAAACGAGGCGCAATGGTCAGTCGAACTCGAGGTCTGCACCGACGGGTGCGGGTATGTCGAGCCCCCTGCCCGCCTGCGGGGCAGGGTTCTTCGCCGCGGATGCGCGGCGCTGGGCGGCGAGCTGGTCGAGGGTGACCCCGACGGGCCGCCCGAGGCGCTGGCCGGCTGTCCGGTAGACCTCACTGTCGCGGCGTGCGCCGATGGCGACGATCTCGCGCCGGGTGATGCCGCCGGGCGGCTCGGGCCTGATGTCGCGTGAGACGATGCGCAGCGGCGGCTTCTCATGGGGATCCGCACCGACGTAGGTTGTGTCGCAGTCGGAGAGGTCGGCAAAGCGGGAGTCGTAGTCCAGCGGCTTAGTCGGGTGGCGGCGGCCGTTGAGCCGGTGGAGCATGACGATGGTGGCCTCAAGGAGCGCCTCATCCCGGCTGTGCGGATTCTTCAGGGCGCGCTGGTTGAACCGTTCGATGTCCTGGCGGGCCCCGGGGCTGAGATGGACCTTGATCCGCAGCCCCTCAGTCATCGTCGAGCACCTTGCGGATCATTGACCGGGCCGGCTCGCCCAGCTCATCGCCGAGCTCATCGAGGGTCAGGCCGGGCTCCTCGGAGGCGTCGGAGGCACGGATGCGGCGGGAGAGCTCGGCCTGGAACGCAGCCTCGTCGGCGTGGACCCGCCGGAGCAGGTCGACGAAGTCGGCGAACGGGATTACGGCGGCCTCGGGGACGTTCCCGTCACCGAAGATCAGGGGTTCGGCATCCCCGGCGCGGAAGCGCTCGAGCAGGGTGCCCAGGTCGGCGGCGGTAATCTTCTGGGTCGGGGCGACGTTCACGGAGAACTTCGGCAGGGAGCCCTCGCGCGGGGCCTGGGGGGTCTTGTCGTCAGTCATGGTTCCAGTCTATTCGTGGTCGAATGGGATGCCAGTGCCTCATATCCCACCATTCCTGATGGACACTGAGTCGCTGGGGAATGGCGTAGCGGGGCAGTTGAAGAGAAGCAGGCCCGCGCCCTGCAGCCCACTGCGGGTCGAGGGCGCGGGCCATGCGTCAGAACTCGCCCGAGCCGGGCTGGACGTCGAACACCGGCACGCCGAGGGCCTGCCAGGCGCGGATCACCCTGGGCCGGTCATCCAGCGCGAGCCGGACGTCCCACCGCCCGCGGATGAAGGCCTCGTAGATCTCGGGCTTGACGATGTCGTCCGGCCGGCGGTCGCCCTGTCCGCGCATGAACAGAGGGCAGCTGGCAGTCCACTCCCCCACATGTTCGATGAGCCAGGCGTAGGTCGCGCGGCCGACGTCCCAGCCGTTGTCGTCCATGACCGGCCTGCCGGAGCAGAACACGATCTCAAGTCCGGCAGCGTGCAGGGCGCGCACGGTTTCGATCACTGGCGGGTTGGGCAGGTCCCAGGGGACGAGCCGGTACTCGTGGTGTCCCCTGATGAAGCGTCCGTCGGGAAGGGTGTGCGTTGCGACCGTCCCGTCGATGTCGACGATCACGGCCGGCGAGATGACCGCGGCCGTGGCAGTGCTGATTTCTGTCATGGTGGGTCCCTCCTTCCGGGCGGTGAGGCTATTCAGTAAACGGACGCTCGGCCTCGACGTCGAGCGGGACGATCGTCCCGAAAAGTCCTGCAGCATGCTGTGACCCGTGCGGGACTGCCAGCAGGTCGGGACCATCGGGCATGACGCCGGACTCTCCGCATGTGGGACACGTCCATGTCCAGGTGACGGGCGCGTGCACAACGCGCCTGTCGATGATCACCCAGTCGAAGCGGTCAACCCAGTCCTCGCGGCCGAGAGGCTGACAGAGATCGGCGTCGAAGAGCGCATCGGGCACTGGTGTCCGGCTGCTCATCGCACTCCTTCTTCGGCCGGTGCGGGACCGGGCTGGGGCCACCCAGTACTCCCCGAGGGGCTGGATGGTCCCGTTCTCATGGCCATGGCAGGTCAGTTCGAGAGAGCCCGCCCATTCGTGGGGACCCTGGGTGATCGCGGTGCCAGCCGGCACCTGCAGCGGAGCGTGGTCGTGGCCGTGGTAGTCGCGGCAAGCCGACTCGTCGTCGTTCACGAGCTTGAGGGCGCAGCACGCGCAGAGGATGAAAACACCGCTGGCCAAGGTCAGTCCCCGCCTTCCTGGTTGTCGTACTGGCTGACATAGCCGATGAGAAAGTTGTCGTCGACCGGATCGAAGCCGTGCCGCTCCGTGAACTCCGTGTGGTACTCGGCAGGGTCCCGGTCTCCCGGGTGCGGCCGGACGGAGCCGATCGCGTTGGCGATCCACTCCAGTTCGTCGGCACCGGACCACTCCGGCTTGGTGCCGAGGCCGAGGGCAATGGCGTCGACGATGTCGGTGTCGGTCACAGGTCCGGGGTTGCCGTTGGACCGGGACAGCGGCCTGCGGCAGTCGGGGATGAATCCCATGGCAAGCAGGACGGTCACCGGCAGGTGGTGGGCGTGCCAGATCGCGTCGGCGGCGTCAGTGGGGGAATCGCCCGAGGAGAGTCCGCCGGAGAGGTACAGCCGGTAGCCGGCGACCTCGATGGTGTCCGTCTCGCTGGAGTTCAGCGCCTCTTCGAGCTCGTCGATGACCCTGCGGCCGACGCGTTTGATGACCTCCGGGCTCGGCTCGCCCTCGGCGTCCAGGTGCATGTCGGGGTCGAAGTCCTCGACCAGCTCCTCGAGCTGGGACTCGGGGTCGTCGAACCGGAACGATTCAGGGTCCGCGGTCTCCTCGACCATCAGGCGGCCGCGTTCGAAGTCGATCGGCTTGGTGCGGTCGGCCGGGACGGCGATGGCCGCGGTGAGCATATCGGCGCTCATGGGTTCTCCTTGGGTCGGGATGTGGGTGGGGTCGGCTCAGGCGGCGGATTGCTGTGTCTTCGCGGCGGCGTGCTCGCGGTAGAGGCGCACAGCCAGGTCGACGCAGTAGCAGGTGAACAGGAAGTGGATGTCCCAGTCGCGCAGGTCCCACTCCCAGGTGTCGGAGCCGACGGTGTCCTCGTGCTCAGCCAGCCATTTGTGGGCCTCCGACTCGCTGTCGGCGTGCCAGCGGGCGTCTTCGATGATTTCCATGCGCCGCTCGGCAGGGGAATGTCGTGGGACCTCGATGTCGGCGAGCTCCATCCAGTTGTGTTCCTCTGTGAGCCGGTCGAACTTCTCGTCGGGGATGCCGTCGGTGCTCCAGAGGGCAGCGCGCGCGGCAGCGGCCGCGTTCCGGCGCTCGTGGTTCAGCACGGTGCCGGTGGCCGCGAGGTGCTCCTGGGCGTTCCAGTGGGCCTCGAAGAGCGCCAACTGTGCGTCCCCGTCAAGGCCGCGCAGTTCGTGCAGGCGCGCCAGCAGCGCCAACTGCTGATGGTGGACCTCCTGGGCCTCGGTGCCGAGTCCCTCGCTTTCTTCGAGGTGCTCCCGCACCAGCTGGATGAAGAGATCCGAGTCGTACTGCTTTACTTCGCGGGAGCGGCCGCCGCAGAGCTTCTCGGCCCAGTAGCGGAAGTCGATGCTTGGCGCACCGTCGGAGTAGTAGCCCTCGCTCTTGCCGGCCGACGCGAAGAAACCGATCATGTCGGGTTCTCGGGTGAACATGTAGCCGTCGGCGATGTCGCCGCTGGTGGCCAGGTGGCCGGGCCAGGTGGTGACGTCCCAGGACCACATGCGGGTCCCTGGGGCCTGGATCCTGAAGTGGCGGTAGAGATCCTCGTCGTGCAGAACGACGAGGACGTGCTCCCGGGTCTGGGCGAGAAAGTCGGCGTACGTACGGGCGTACGGGTTCTCGGGCTTGACGGTGTCAGGTGCGGACATGGCGGGTCCCTTTCGGGTCTGCTGGTCAGGGTTGTGGTCGGGGCCGTCCGCTCGGGCGGTGCTCAGAGGATCGGCAGTGGCCGGCCGGAGGGCTTGTAGTGGCCGTCGGCCTCGTCGAGCACGGCCTCGGTGAGGAGCACGGTGGCGGGCATGAGGAACGCACCCACGAGCGCGGCGAGGCGCTGCTCGTCGGCCAGCACCCGCTCGGGGATGCTGCCGCGGGAGCTGAAGAACATGTCGGCACGCTCGATGAGGCTGGCCCGGCGGGCCTCTCTGGAGGTGAAGTGCTCGGCGATAGTCTGTCCGGGGCCGTACTCGGTGATCACCGAATAGAGCGCGGCGGGAACCTCGGTCTTCTTGCGGGTTGTGCTCACGTAGACCTGGACGCCCCATCGGCGGCAGAGCTTGGCGATGGCGTTGACCACGCTGTCCGGGGCGCTCTCCCACTGCCCGGAGCTGGACTGGTACAGCTCGTGCACTTCGTTCGCGGCGGAGGCGTCGATTGCGCCCAGGACGACGTCCGAGGCGGTCAGCAGCTGCGCGCACATGCGCAGCCGGAATGCTGGCGAGGGGTAGTGGTCGTGGAAGACGATCCGGTCGTCGTGGCAGATGACCAGGTCGTAGGCACTGTCGGGGCCCGGCACGAGCTCCTCTGAGCCGGCCTGGATTCCAGTGGCGGTCATGGCGTGCTCCTTCGAAGCTGCATTGGCTGTGTTTATGGGATGGGAAGCAGGAGGCGCGGGCGCTCCGACCTCTCGTGGAGGTGGAGCGCCCGCGCCGGTGCCGTCGGTCAGACGGCTTCTGCGATCTGCTGCTGGTCGCCGGCGGTACCGGCGTCCTCGTCGTCGACCAGAAGGGTCGGGTCGATGCCCGCAGCGCGCTGCGCGTTCTTCTCGTCACGCTCGGTGAGGGCGTTGACGATCTGTTCGTAGCTGCTCTGGATCGGCGGGTTCTTCGCCGTGCCGTAGGAGAGCACGTACTGGCTCTTCATGGCGCGCGTGAACGCGACGTAGAACATCCGCTTGGTGTCCTGGGTCATCTTCGCGTCCTCCTTGTAGAGGACGACGACGTTGTCGAACTCGAGGCCCTTGGCACCGTGGATCGTCGAGACGACGAGATCGGCCTTGGACTCGAGGTTCTTCCGCTTGCGCTCCTGGTTCTTCTGCTTGTTCACGTTCAGCTTCTGCTGGTTGCGCGTGATCTCGAAGGACAGGAGGTTGTCGCGGAGCCGGTCGAAGAACACGTTCGCAGGCAGGCTGCCCTGGTTGCACAGGGCCACCCAGCCGTTGATCGCGGCGCTGTTCTCGACCCACCACTCGGAGATGGTGCGCAGGATTGCCTTCTCGACGTTGACGTTTCCGGCATTCTTCGTCAGCTTGCCCATGTTGTCCTTGATCCCCTGCGAGACCACGAACGAGGCGTTGGCCGGCTGCACCTGCAGGACGTCGTTCCAGAAGAACTTGATGTACTTCGAGAAGATGTCCGTGGCGTAGACGCGGTCGCTGACGAGCGAGGCCACGTGCTTGTTCGGGTAGGCCTTCTCGAGCACTTCCTGGATCAGCGCCACCTCACGGCGGGCGTAGGCCAGGAAGGCCACCTGCTCGCCGCGGTCCAGGCAGGCCTGAACGTACTCCGGGATCACCGTGTTGCGCACGAGCGGCTGAAGGTCGTTGGCGATGAAGCCGGTCAGGCGGGCCACCTCGTGGTAGTTGAGGGTGACCTTCTCCTGGAAGGAGTCGGCCGTGGGCACCGCCAGCGAGTTGGCCTGCAGCTGGATGTTGGCGAACTGGTTGGTCTCCAGACCGCCAAGCACGACGTTCGCGAAGTCGAGAATCTCCTGGTTGCTCCGGTAATTCGTCGTGAGCCGGAAGGTTGCGAAGACCCCCGAGCCCTCCAGCGTGTTGAGCGCCCTCGGGTTGGCCGATCGGAACTCGTACAGCGTCTGGCTGGCGTCCCCGACGATGAACAGCGACTGGGCGTGCTTGGTGATGTACTTCAGCACGTAGATGAACTCGAAGACCGAGTTGTCCTGGACCTCGTCGATGATCAGGTACTTGCTCTGCACGTGGGCAGGCTCGGACATGTCATCGATCTTCTGGTAGCAGATGATGATCTGCAGCTCCAGCGAGGTCTGCTCGATGCGGTCGAGCAGCGCGATCACCTCGTCGAAGTGGTTCTCGACGAAGGTGTTCAGGGCCGTGAACGCGCCGGTCTTGTTCTGGTCGACCTCCAGCAGGCGGTGTCGGAACGTCGCCGCGAACTGGCTGTTCGGGTAGAAGATGTCGATCGAGTTGATGATCGTGTCGATGGCCGAGACCTTGTGGGTCGGGTGGTTCATCGAATAGATGTCGATGATCATCTTGGCGATCGTCATCGAGCCGACGTTCGGGTTCTTCTCCGTGATGTTGTCGGCGGCGGCGTTGGTGAACGACAGGACGGTGATGTCGCTGGCGGGCACCCCGCAGGTCTCGAGGTACTTGATGCGCTCAAGGATCACGGTCGACTTGCCTGTGCCCGCGCCGGCCTGCGTCATCACGAGCGGCTCGTGCGTGCTGAGCGCGTCGAGCTGCTGCTTGGACAGGTGCGGCGGGAAGACCGGGGCCGTGGCCGGCTGGGGCGGCGTGAGGAGCTGGCCCTTCATGCGCTCCAGGTGGTCGAGGGTGTGGTTCATCAGCAGGCTGAGGTTCTGCTTGGACAGCTTCGCCGCGATCGGCGCGGAGAACGTGGTGTCCAGCTGCTGGTGGATCCGGCGGTAGGCCTCCAGCGGGACGTTGTAGTTCTCCAGGTAGCGCAGCTGCACCGCGAGCATGTTCAGCTGCTCCTCGGTGGGGCTGGCCGGCATGTCCTGCACGTACTGGCAGACGGTGTCCGAGATGGCCTCGGAGTCCCAGATCTGGGCCAGGCGCGTGATGCGCTCGTAGATCGGGTACTCGTCCATCCAGTCGGCGAGCTTGTCGAGGTTGGTGGCACTCAACCCTGCGGCCGAGAGCACATCCTCGATGACGTCGCGGGCATTCTCTGCGGGGCTGGTGTCCCACTGCAGGAACACCGCCGCGTCGTGGTTGCCGTAGCCGATGGAGCGGGACACCGATACGGCGCGCTCGGGCTCGGCCAAGCCCTGCTTGAGGAAGTAGAGCTCCAGGCGGTACTGGATCACCAGGTCACGGCGGATCTTGTCGCCGGACTTATCCTCGTACACGGTCAGGGCCTGGGGGGTCATGTCGAAGTGCACGTCCCAGGAGTTGGTCGGCGTGGCGATGTCGAGCTCGAAGCGGTCATCGACATGCGGTACCGGCAGCGTGAACGACCCGCCCGAGAGCAGGGAGCGGCGCGTGATCGGGGCCAGCGGCACCAGCGCGGTGGTGATGTCGTGGTGGGTCGAGCTCTGCTTGACCTCGATGTCGCGGTCAACCGCGTAGGCGGTGTTGGTCGCGGTGTTGATCGGCCGCAGGCTCTCATTGAGCAGGCCGGTCTTCTTGCCGGACCCGGTCAGGCGCGAGGAGAAGAACTTCGGGTCGACGGTCTTCTGGGCAGCGACGGCGGCTGCGGAAAGGTCGATGTCGTCAAGCAGAATAGGCATGGTGTCGTCTTTCTTCGAACGAATCAGTAGGCGGGTCGAGAGGGTTTGTCGAATGGAAGCCGCATAGACCATTCTCACAGGAGACGAATGGTCAGTCGAATGCTCGTAGACGAGCGCTTGGGTCACGGGCGCGGGCATGAGAGCGGGAGGGCTCGCCTCTGGCGACGAGCCCTCCCGCGCTCCTCTCAACCCACCCGTCAGGGGCCGTGAGGCCCCTGAATCCGGGCGCGGCGGCGTCAGCCCCGCGGACCCGGACACCGCGCGCTACCCATGCGCGCGGCGGTCAATCGCAGGCTCACCTCTTGGGTAGGCCCGGCGGGAAGCACCTTCAGTCGGCGTTCCAGGGATTGGCCTTGGTGACGGACCCGGAGGGGTCCACCTCGACAAGGCCGAGCATGAGTGCGAGATCACGGCAGTCGGCCGCGTCCGCCGAGTGGGCGGAGACCAGCAGCAGTGCGTCGTCGCAGATCTGCTCGCTCCTGTCTTCGGGCTGTGCCGCACGGACTGTGCCGACGGCGGTGGTGGTCGTGGTGGTCATGGCAGTGACGTCCTTCTTCCTGTGTTCGAACGCGGTACGCGCACGCACGAGCGCCCCCACCCCGGGTATCCGGGACAGGGGCGCTCGAACGCAGTGTGGTGCCGGGATCAATCGACGGCCAGCGCCTCCGGCTCGTCGGAGACGGCGGCAGCGGGTGGGATGAACGCAGTCGACGCAGCCGACGCAGCCTGGGCAGCGAGCAGCCGGTCCTCGATCCACGCGCGCACGGCCTTGCCGGCCGGACGCGCACCCTGGGAGTCGACGTAGGTTTCCTCGGCGACGGCACGCAGCTCGTCGTCGGGGATCGACGCGGGCAGTGTCTGGCCCAGGCGGGGCCTGGCGTCCAGGATCCGTTCGCGCTGGCGGCTGTACTCCGCCGCGAGGATCTCCCGGTAGGCCTGCTCGTCGACCGGGTTGAAACCCACGACGAGTGAGAACCGCCCGAGCAGCTCTGCGTCGAAGAACTGAGCCAGCTCCTTGGTCAGGGACCGGTGGGAGACCGCCGGCGGGGCCGAGCCGAAGCCGACCGGCTTGCGGTTCAGGGCTTCCCGCGCGGCGTTGGTCGTGCAGATCACCAGCGCCTTGGAGAAGTCCAGCACCTTGCCGTGGGCGTTGCGGATGTAGCCCTCGTCGAAGGCCGAGAGGAACAGCCGCTGCACGGCTTTGTCCGCCTTCTCGAACTCGTCGAGCAGGATCACCCGGTGGGGGTTGGACTCGAGCGTGTCGAATGGCAGCTCGCGGTTGGAGTCCGAGCCCACGTAGCCGGGAGGTGCCCCGACGATCTTCGCGGTGTCCGAGGGAGTGTGGAACTCCGTCATGTTCAGGATGATCGGCTCGGTGCCGGTCATCTGCTCCGCAATGATCTTCGCGGTCTCGGTCTTGCCCACGCCCGAGGCTCCGGCGAGCATCCAGGTTGTCGGGGTCGACGTCGGGAACAGGTCCAGCTCCTCGCGGGCCAGGCGGTCCACGAGCTTCTCGAGCACGTCGTCCTGTCCGCGCAGGCGGCCCAGCAGGGTCGCCCGGAGGGTTGCGACGTCGAACTCCGGGCGCTGGGCGTTTCCGGTCATCAGACGCTTGGCCACGTCCAGGACGCGCTTGGTAGTCAGCGGCACCTGCGGGATCGACCGCAAGGTGTTCACGAGTGCCGTGTCTCCGGCTGCCTCGGCCTGGACGATGAGCTTCTTCTGCTCCAGCACACGGTCGGCCATCGCCCGGTCCAGCAGCGTGATGGCGCTGTCGGGGCGGTGCTGCCCGGCACGGGAATTCTCCTCCGCGATCCGGACCGTCTCCGCCAGGACATCGTCGGAGACCGCGATCTGGTGGCGGTAGTGCGCCACCAGGCCCGGCCGGACGCTGCCGAGCACCGTGAGGGTTTGCTCGACGGTCAGTTCGTCGACGATGAGCGGGGTGAAGCGCCGCGCGAAGGCAGGGTCGTCGTCGAAGGCCCGGGACTCGGTGGAGGTGGTGGCACCGATGACGCGCATGTCGCCGCGGGCCAGGGCAGGCTTGAGCACCTGCGAGACCTTTCGCAGCACTGAGTCGGTGTGGGAGGTGGATCCACCGGTGATCTGGTGGATCTCGTCCATGAACAGGATGACCTTGTTCTTGGGGTCTGAGGCGAAGTCGATGACGGTCTGGACCTTCTCCTCCAGCTGCCCGACGATGCCGGAGCCGGCGACGAGGTTGGTGATGGGCAGCTCGTAGACGGTGAAGCCCTTGAGCTGGTCCGGGATGAGGGTGTCGCCCAGGGCGATCCGGCGGGCGATGTCCTCGACGATCCGGGTCTTACCAACGCCGGCGGAGCCCTTCAGGAGCACGTTCGGCTTGTTCCGGCTGATCAGGACGGAGAGGACCTGCTCGATGAGCGCGTCGCGGAACATCGTCGGGTCGGCGTTCTTGAACTTCTCGTTGTAGTCGACGAGGAGCTCCTTGACGGCGTCGTCGGACTGGCCGCTCTGGCTGGGGATGCCGCCCATGGGCGGGAAGCTCGGAGGCGTGCCGCCGCTGTTCGTGTCGTCGTCGGAGCCCGACGTGAAGTTGTTGAGGCCCATCGCGGGTCCCTCCTTCGGTGGGGTTCGCCGGGCGGCGCGCTGGGTGGGCGCGCCGGGATGCCCGGCAGGGTTACGGGTAGGTCTGAGGGAGGAGGAGACGCCGGCCGGTTCGGCCGGTCGGCGTCTCCCCTGTGGCCGGGAGCAGGATCAGAGGACCATGCCCAGCAGCTTCTGCCGGATGCTCGGGTCGATGTGCTGCATGCCGTTCGCGTACGCCTCGGCGGAACGGACCATGTACTTCCAGTCCATGGCCGAGCACGGGGCGTAGTAGAGGTTCGGCGGGTGCTCCTCGCGTCTCGAGGGCGGAGACCACTCGAAGTCGGTGATCATCAGCGACAGCCGGCGCTTGCGCACCGGGGAGGCGTTGATGTAGTCCCACACCTGCTTGAACTCGGTGCCGCCGGTGACCTTGGGCACCTTCCGGAACTCCTGCCAGATCTGCCGCGTCGACTTGTTCTCGACCTTCAGCAGCGTCTCCTGGGAGAGCATGTGGCTGAAGGAGTTGAAGTACAGGTTGACGTTGAGCTTCTTGGCGATCCGGATGAGCATCAGCACCGCCTCCTGGTAGTTCTCCTCGGAGATCGACCCGGAGGTGTCGATGAAGACGTGCAGGTCGGGCATGTACTGCACCGAGGTGATCCGGCCCGGCTTGTTGAAGTCGTCCGGGTTGCGGCGGTTGGCCTTGAGGAAGGTCGTCTTCGTCGTCCGGTAGACGTTCTGGGACTTGTTGACCTTGCCCATGCGCTTGAGCACCCGGGTGATGTCCTTGAACAGGTCCAGCTTCGTGGGCGGGGCCTTGCGGAACTTCACCTGGGCCGAGCGCGAGCCCGGCTGTCCCGGCTGCTGCCGTGCGCCCATGGCAGCGGCCCTGGCAGCTGCTCGCGGGAGCGAGGTCAGCTTGGACAGCGCGGCGTTGGAGACGACTTTCACGGGTGAGGCGAGGGACTGGTTGATGAGGTTCCACTCCCCCGTTACCTTCGCGGCGGTGGCGCGGGCGTGGGCCTCGACATTGACCAGGACCAGCGACCGCGGGCAGAACAGCTCCCCGACGGTAAACGGCATGATGCCGGTGTCGAGGGCGGCCGCGCCTGTTGAGGCGGCCTTGCGCTGCTGGTCGACGTAAGTCATCAGCATGCGGATGACCAGCCGGGCGAAAGAGAACTCGTCGTTGCCGTCGGAGTCGTCCTTGCGCAGCAGCAGCGATTCGGTCAGCCCCTTGAGCGAGAGGTTCGCAAAGTCGTTCAGCAGCCGGAGGGTGTCCGCCGGCATCGCGTTCGCGCCGGCCATCGTCTGCACCTGCTGGTTCAGCCAGATCTTGAAGCCGTCGAACGCGGCAGAGGACTGGAACCAGTACCCGAGGGTATTCGGGTGGTAGGTGTAGGCGACGGAGGCGAAGAAGGCGCTCTCGTCGGCGGAGCCTGCGAGCAGGCCCTTGGCCGCGGGGATGACATCGTTCTGGGCTGAGTACAGGACCCGGGCTGACGGCGCGGGCCACTTGTTCTGCTGCCCGGCCTGGACAGCGAACAGTTCGCCCACCGGCAGGGGCGTGCCCTGGTCATAGCTGACCATGGTCTGCCCGAGCAGCGCCTTGGCGTTCTTCTCGGCGGCCGGGTCCATCGTCTCGCCGAGGCAGCGCATGACGATGTCCAGGACGTCGCCGGTGATGCCGTGGCCCGAGCCGTCGACGATGCTCGCCGGAGCGCTGGGGTTCAGCGGCTCCAGCAGCGGGTCGACCAGGACCTTCTGGATGGCCGGTATGGGGTCGTAGTCGCCCGTGCACGAGATCGTGTGCAGGGCGTCGAGCACCGCCGGCTTCTGGTTCGTGACGGTGATCGTCATCGTGGTCTCCTAATGCGGTCTGAGGTGACTGGTGTCGTGGGATGGCGGGGGACGCTCCGGAACGGAGCCGGTGGCGTCCCCCGCCGCCCGGTGCCGGGTCGGCTCAGAGGAAGGCCGACAGGGACGGCTTGACCGCGGCCACGATCGGCGAGTCGACCTCGAGGAAGGCCTCCAGGTTCTGCCGGTCGAACTGCCCGGTCGTCACCAGCTCGAACAGGGTGCGCGTGTGCTCCGGCTCAATCTGGATGGCGGCCTGCGCCAGCTGCTCGATGAGGCGCGAGTTGTCCTCCTTCTCCTTCATCGCGTAGAGCAGCGAGCCGGAGACCTCGTTCTGGGTCAGGCCCGAGATCTGCGCGGCAAGGTCGGTGACCGTGCCCGCGGACTTGAGGGTCGTGTAGCAGTTCGGCTTGGGCACATTGACGCGGTTGTGTGCGGGGCCGCCCGAGTTCGATGCGAGGTCTTCGGCGATAACCGCCACGAGCTGGGTGGTGAACATGGTGTCGCCGGTGAAGGCCTCGATCGCCTCGTTGAGCAGCGAGGTGTCGCGGCCGCCGATCTGGACCGGGGTCGCCAGGTGGCTTGCCAGCTCCTGGCGGTCGACGCGGTTCAGCCACCGGGAGAGGTGGTCGATGGTGCGCGGCGTGGTGAGCTGGTTCATCTCCTCGCCGCCGTCGAACAGCTCGGCCATGGTGACGTTGCCGTCGTCATCGTCGTCATCGCGGCCGTCGGCCACGATGGAGTTCGGCGTCGACTTCTGGAAGATGAGTCCGGGGTGCTGGGTGAGGACTTTCTTCACCCAGGGGTTGAGCGCGTCTCCGAGGACGGACATGAGGGTTGTCGCATCGGGCTCGACGTGGAAGATCGCGAAGCGCGACAGCGAGGCCTCGTCGAGAGTCGTGACGTTGCCCTTGTCGTTGCCCGCCACGATGAGGCGCACGTTCTCCGGCAGTTCGATGTGGCCCATGCGCCGCAGGGTCACCAGGGTGAGCGCGCCGGAGGTCACGTCGGAGGTCGTGCGGTTGATCTCGTCGAGGAAGAGGATCGGCCACTCGCGCGGGTTCTCCAGCGCGTAGTCGATGCACTCCTGAATGACCTGGTGCGGGTAAAAGACCTGCTTGTAGGACTGTGTCCCGTCGGTCTTCTCGTAGGGCACCAGGCGCGCGCCGGTGAGGTCGGCCTTGTCGGCGAGCTGGTTGCAGGGCAGGACGAAGGCTTTGGTGCCCATCGAGTAGGCGAGGGCCTCGACGAAGGAGGACTTGCCGATGCCGGGCTCGCCCATGAGCGCGGGCGTGGCCCCGACCTCGAGGGACTGCTGGATCAGAGTCGTCAGGGTGTCGTTGAACTTCATGGGAATGTCTTTCTGGTCGTGGGTGAGCTGTGAGCAGGTGAGACGGGAGACGGACCCACGGCAGGGCTGAGCGCCGTACGGGACATGTCGGAAGCAGGGCCACAAGGCCCGGTGACGGGGGCGGTCGGGCTCAGAAGCCCACCGCCTCCCCATCCCCGATCGGGCTCCGCCCGATCCAGTCCTTGTTCCACCGCCAAACCGATGGGCAACCCCCGAAGGTTCACCCCGCCTCGGCGGAGGCTTCCCGTGCCGCCACCAAGGCAGCGGCACGGTCCAGCAGGAACGGCCTGCCGTTGCGCATCTGGGCGTGCTTGGGCCGAGGCTCGATCACCGCCAGCGAGGTCTTGTACAGCAGCCAGGCCTCGTCACCGGAGGAGAACTGCGCGCCGAAGGACCGGTAGGTGCGCAACGGCAGCTGCATGCCGGTGTAGAGGACACCCAGGACGGAGAACTCCCAGCGGGAGCGGTCGTTGTCGAAGTCCTCGGGCGTCTTCAGCCGGTCGCGGGAGCCGGCGAGTGTCTGCTCGACGATGGCCTCGGCGTACGGGATGTCGGGCATTTCGCCGTCGGTGCCGACGGCGGTCGAGGGGATGCTGATGCTTGGCTTGGCCTTGGCGGCGAGGTCTGCATACAGGTCCGCCACCGAAGAGAACCGGTCGGAGGCTGGTCGCGCCGCAACGTGTTCGACGATCCGCTGCGGCACCGGGTTGCGGGTGAACGTGCACCAATGGTCCAGGAGGATCTCGTACCAGCCGTGCTCCTCGCGCAGGACGCGCTTGTCAGCGGCGATCGGGAAGTCGTGGAGGTTGGCAGGCAGCGGGGCGACCAGGTGGAAGCCCCGGCCCGACATCGACAGCTCCGAGTACAGGATTCCGGGCAGGCGCAGGATGTCTGCGGCCACGTCCGGCGGGCAACCGGGCTCGACGTCGATCACGATCAGACCGTCGGAGGGGGCCTGCAGGTAGAAGGCAGCGTTCGCCGCGTTCGGCAGTGTGTCGGCCAGCTGGTCGAGGGTGAGCAGGCAGGTCGCGTCCAGGGCGAAAGCTCCGCGCAGGGGGCCTGCGTGGCGGCAGCCCGGATTGCAGCCGTCGAGCAGGTGCCGCACATCGATCGGTGCCTTGCGGCCGGAGTCCTCGTCGTCGAGCTCGCCGAGCCGGCCGGAGATGGTCCAGCGGCAGGCGGTCGCCAGGGCGCGAATCGCGGGGTTGTCATAGAAGCTGGGGAAGATCGCGCGGGGATCGACGGCGGTCACATCAATGCCTTCTTGTCGGGAGCGGATGAAAACAGGGCCGGGTTGCACTCTGGCCCTGAAAGACGAGACCCCCGTACGGCATGGATGCCTGCACGGGGGTCTCGTCTGGGGGTTCGGTCGGTCGGATCGGCCTTGGATCAGCCCTGGTAGGTGATTCCGGCCTGCTGGGCATCGCCGGAGCCGCCCCACGGGCCCTGGCCGGCGGGAGCACCCACGGCCGAACCCGCGTTCTTCAACTCGGCGTTCTCACGCTCGAGGCGGGCGAGCTTCTGCTCGGGCGTCTCCTGCTGCCGCTGCACCGCGGGGACCGGGGCGGCAACCGGAGCCACGGCAGGGGCCGCCTGCGGAGTCACCGCGACCGGTTCGGTCAGGACCTGCGCGTGGGCCTGGGCGGGGACCGGACCCGCGACTGAAGCCGCGACGGCGGGCTGCGGGGCCGGGAAGGACAAGCCGTCCTCGACCTCGGTGGCGACCGGCTCCTCGCCGTTGCCGACGGCGGAGCCCGAGCCCGGCTGGGCCTGGACCGCGCGGGGCGGGGCGTTGAAGACGATGCCGCGGGCCGCGAGCTCCCCGCTGGCGACGCCGCCGGCGTTGTAGTAGCGCGGGGTCTCGTGCACAATCACCTGGTCGAGCGACAGGCCGCGGTTGGCGAAGTTCTTCGGCTTGTAGACGCGGAGCACGAGCGTCACGTCCAGTCCCTGTGCCAGCTCCTGGCCGGAGGTGTCCTGGTCATAGGTGCCATCACCCTTCTCGGACGGGATCGCGATGATCGGCAGGTTCGTGCCCTTGGAGTCGATCGAGTAGTTCGCGCCCGAGGCTGGGTTCTTCTTCGAGGTGTAGCGGCGCTCGGAGACGAACTGCTCCTCGACCGTGGGGTTCGCCGGGTCGGCGAACTGCACCTCGGCCTCGGTGATCGTCGCCGTGGTGTGCGGCTTGCCCACGGGGCTCATGCCGTTCTGGACCTTGCGCTGGTCGCTGGCGGCGAGGGCGGCACCCTCGATGAGGCTGGTCAGCCGGGCGAAGGCGAGCTTGCCGCGGATGAAGACGCTGGTGCCCTCGGTGAGCTGGTTGGCGGAGATGGAGTAGTTGGCCATGGTGGTGGGTTCCTTCTGTTGAGTGATTCGGTGGTTCTTGGCGGCCCGTCGGACTGGTCTATGACTCGTCTATCCCTTCTCCTATTCTATCAAGATGCACTGGACTACGAGTAGAATGTGCATAAGGACTCGAATGGTCGCAAATGGTGAGCTGGATAGAGAGGGACAGGGATGACGGATACGATGCACAGGCCCGAGGAGAAGGCCGCTGATGCGGCTCCCTGGGCCCGGGTGACGGCGCAGCGGCGGGACCGGCTTGGGCCCCTGGGCTATGGCGGTGGACCGGTGCTGGCGGCCGGGATCATGGCCGGTGGCGCGCTGCTGTTCGCCGGCTGGGGCGCGACGCAGCTCCTCACTGCTGACCGGAGCCCGGCGAGCGATGCGGCGGCAGCTTCCCAGCACGAGGAGGGCACCGTGACGGTGACCTTGCCGGACCGGGACCGCAACGGGGTCCCGGACGCCTTCGAGGCCAAGGCCGGTAACGGCAGCTCTGCGGACGGCCAGGGTTCGGGCACCTCGGCGTCGGGCAAGGGCGACGAGGACAAGCCGGCGCAGGTCCCCGAGCCGAAGCCACAGCCGCGGGTGTACGTGATCCAGTGGGGTGACACCCTCACGGAGATCTCGGCGGAGACCGGAGTGCCGATCGGGGCCCTGGTCGAGAAGAACCGGATCCAGGATCCGAATCTCATCTACGCCGGGGCCTCGCTGCTCATCCCGCCCACGGCGTGAGAGCAGGCCTGGGGCCCGGACTGCGCCGACCTTCAGCGCAGTCCGGGCCTCTTGCTGTGTCCGGAAACGGTCAGTCGGCGGGTCCTGCAAGCATCTGCTGCAGCGATCGCAGCCGCGCCAGCTCGGCCTGCATGCGGGCGACGTCGTCCGGCGCGTAGTCCTGGGGGTAGTCGAGCTTGTACTCGGCGAGCAGCTCGATCTTGGCGGCGAGGAGGTCCAGCACGCCCAGTTCGTCGATCAGGGCCCGGGCGAAGGCCCGGAAAGCGTCCTCGTGGGTGATCGCCGCGCCCTGGGCCCAGCCGAGGGCTGCGAGGGCGGATTCTCCGTTCTCATGGGTGAGACCGCGGGAGGTGACGACAGCGGCTGCGGCCTTCTCGGTGAGGTTCGCCATCGTCCCGGTCGGGTCAGGCATCGGCATCGCCGCCTTGCCCTGCGGCGCTGTCGCCGGCCGGGGGCGTCGGGGTCTGGATGTCCAGCCAGATCTGCATGGCATCCAGTGCGTTCGAGACCCCGTCGCCTTCGTCTAGCGTGATCAGCTCCGTCCACCCCGACTGCGTGAGCGTCGAGACGGCGAACTCTTCCCTGGCCGCAGTCACCTGGTAGAGCCCGGAGCCGGCGACTTCGTAGATGGTCCGGCCGTGCCGGGCGGAGCCTTCGGCCCGTTCGTACTTGACGGGCAGCTGGGCTGCGCGGAGAGGGACGGTCATGGGCTACTCCTGTGGGTCGTGGCTCTCAAGAACAGACGATTCGGTAACGGTGGCCGCGCCGCGCACCGCGCGGCTGCGACCACCACGGAACGACCCCCGGGACCGGCGTGAGCCGGTCCACGGTCTTTCCACCGGTTCCCCAGGGACGCAAAAGACCCCGCCTCGGCCGAAGCCGGGCGGGGTCGACCGAGCGCCGGAAGAAGTGCTGCGCCGCGCTCAGGCGGCGTCGGTGTCGGCCTCACCGGGATCCTCGGCAGCGTCGTGCTTGTCAAACAGGAAACCCCGGGCCTGGCCGCTGGCCATCATGTCTCCGAGGTGCGCCAGGAGCACCGCGCGCTGCGTGGTCCGGCGGTCCTCCAGCGGGTCGTAGTCGCGCAGGGCATCCAGGTTGACCACCCAGCCGTTCTCGCGTTCGACTGCTTCCTCAAGTTCGGAGCCGGCGGCGACGGCCATACCGGTGAAGTCGTGGTCGAACTCGGGTGTGACGTCGAGCCGCTGTGTCGGGTCGTCGATGTAAAGCGTGTCGCCGAACAGCAGCCCGCCGGAGCGGTCGAAGGCGGTGAGAAAGGCGCGGTCGGCGCGGGAGGTGTTCTCGACATGCACGGCGGCCACGGCGTCGTTGGCGAGAAAGTCCGTCTGGCTCAGACGGGCATAGGTGCGTGAGCGGGCCTCGTAGCACCACATGATCGACCGGGCCTCGTCGAATCCGCGGAACTCGTCGGAGGGGGGCTGCATATCGACCATCTGATGCTCCTTCACGGGCGTGATCACCTCAGTCCGGCGGGACATCACGATGTACGGAATCGCCGGGCTGTGGTTCCCATCCTGCCACAGGAGTGGAAAAGATTCCACTCAAATACCAAACGCCGGCACGAGGAAGACGTCCCCAGGGTGGTGGGACCCCGCGGCGGGATCAGTCTCGAGTGGAGTCAGGGCTCTTGGGCGGGTCGTCGAGCTGCTCGCTCTTGCGCGCCAGCTCCACAATGGCCCGGATGCTGGCCAGTGCGCCGTCGCTGAGCCCGTGCACACGCAGGGCGATGGTTCGCTCCTGCGGGGTCAGCTCCTGCTCGGTGGCGCTATCTGGCTCGTTCTCCTCCAGGAAGTAGGACAGGGGGACGTCGAAGGCGTCGGCCAGGGCTCGGAGGTGCTGCAGGCGGGGATTGTGAGCCTCCCCCTTGCGCAGTTGCTGCAGGTAGCTGAGCGACATCGAGGAGATGCCGCGCTGCTCCATTCTCTGGACGATTTCCTGCAGGGTGACGGGGCGACCGTGTGGTCCTGCCGTCTCCGCGAACAAGCGTTCTAGTCGCTGGGCGATGGTCACGGAGCTGGATCCTCCTCGTGATTTCAGACATGAAGTCATCGAGGCGAACGGTGCACGCGACGACACCTTCATACTAGTGGAAGATCTTCCAATGCGGTGGCATCGGCACATTTCCGGTTGCGCCGGAGCAGCGGGCAGTCCTAGCCGGCCGTGGGCATGTACGCACTGGCTCCGAGCATCACGGCGGCCGCCAGGCCGAATCCGAGTGTGAGCTCGAGGCGTGTGTGGTGCTTTAGCTTCAGCCGGGCGAAGGCGACCACGGGCAGCAGGGTTGGGAGGGCGAGCAGCCACCAGGGCGAGAGCAGCATCGCCGCGAGGACGACGAGGGAGGTGAAGCAGAACGCGTGCATGGAGACTTTCGGTCCCAGGAGGGTCACTCCCCCGGCAAGGACGAGCCCGGCAACCATCGTCGGCAGGATCCACAGCAGCGGGCGCGGTGCGTCCAGCAGCACCGCCGTTGCCATGCCTCCAAGCACAGACGCCACGCAGACCAGGAAGACCCGCCAGCGCTGATCGCGCCGGGTGACGTGTCGATCGGTGAGCTGCTCGCGCCGCACGGCGACATGGATGGTTGCTGTCGGGATCACTGCGCAGAAAGAGCCGATCAGGATGCCCCATCCGAGACCAACCCATGTATGCGGGTGGCCTGTGACGCCGCAGAGGACGCAGATGAGGAACACGGACACAGCGGGCGCGAACACGTCACTGAGGATCCGGGCGGCCCGGGCCGCAGGATCGCCGGTCTCGGGGATGCGTATTTTCGTTCCGTTCCCGGTCATCGCCCGTCCGTCCCATTCATGGCACTCATCGCTACTCGGATCTCGTAGAGGCTCTGCACAGAGGCGGCCAAGGTTTCGTCGTCTTTCAGCTTGAGCGTGCGGAGCCGGCTCAGGGCGAGTGTGAACCACCCGAGGCTGGGAACGGCGTTCTCGCCGCTGAGATGGCGCACCAGCCCCGCCGACAGGTGCGGATCCTCGGGGTGCTGCCTGTGCAGGGGTTCCAGTGCGGGGTCGTGGTCCTCGCGGATGAGTCTGAGCGCGTCGTGGGTTTCGATGGTGAGCCTTGAGAGCGTCATCAGCTGATCGAACCCCTGCCTGTCTTCGGGCGGAAGCTTTACGTCGGGGTGAAGAGTGGTGGTCGTTCGCCACAAAGGTACGACGACCTCGTGCGCGAGGCGGAGCGCGAGCCTCACCTGCGTTTCTATGCTGATGCGGCGGATGACCCCTGTTGCGAGTCCCAGGAAGAAGAAGCTGACAACGGTGACGAGGAGTTGTGTCCTCAGTTCAGTTCCGCCGACGACCGGACTGCCAAAGAGGTCCAGGAGTGATGAGCCGATGAACAGGGCAGATCCGATGGCCCCCGTAAAGACGAATGCAACCGGAAGGCGGGCGGAGAAGGGTTGGTTCTTCTGCGTCATGGTCCGCCAACAGCCGACGGCAACTACGGCAGTTGCCGCGGCGAATGCAGAGAGGTACAGGAAGTTGTAGGAGATCAGTGCCCAAGCCTGGCCGCGGGCAAGGGCGGCGTCGATGTCGACCCGGTCGTAGATGGTGCCGTCGGCATGGACGGGGATGAACCACACCAGCACGGCCTCGCCCAGGGCGATGATCCCGGCGAAGAGGTAGATGAACCGGGTTGCACGTCGTGAAAGCGGAGTCGCGCGGAACGTGAGGATGAGCAGCGCCACGGATACCTGGGCGGTCAGGATGGCAAGGCGCTTGAGGAGGTCGACGGCAGGTCCGTCTAAGGGCGGCTCCACGCCACGGCAGACCGTGGCCACGAAGAGGGCGGCACAGGTGACCCTGAGAAGGTTAACCCGGCGTCGGCGTCCTTGATACAGGGCAGAGACGATGATGATCAGGCCCATGGTGATACCGACAATGATGATCTCAGTCATCAGATCTCACCGTCCTCGTTTGATCCGGACAGGAAGGCGAGGACCTCGCTGCGTTCTTCCGATGCCCGCCGCTTCCGGTGCAGAGCATCCATCAGCCGCATGCCGGTGGTCTCGGCGCGCTTCTCCACCGGATCGTCGAACATGCTGCGCAGATGGGTGCAGTCGGTGTCGGCCCGGACGTCGCCGTGCAGGATATGGGCGAACTCGTGGAGGATTGTCTGCTCAATGTTGAGGGGCGGGAGCTCAGGGTCGTAGAAGACGTGGGCCACTCGTCCGATCACAGTGGTGAGGCCGCTGACCTCATAATGGCGCATCTCATCCGGGATGGGCCGTATCACGATCTCGAGGCCGCAAGCTGAGGCGATGGCTTTCCCGAGTGCTTCGAGGCTCAACTCGTTCGGCCAGTCGAAGAGGTCGAGCTGAGCGGGCTTCGGGGTGCAGCTGGTGGCACCGACCTTGGCAGCGCCTTTGCGCATCAGTCGGGCGAACAGGGGGTGACGGGGCTGGCCGTTCCGAGGCGTATCGGCGGTCGCAGCGGATGGAATAAAGGCAGGCATCAGCGTTCCTCTAAATAGCGAGAAGAGCGGACACCGCCTGTCGTTTGTCAACGAAGGGGTACAAGTCCAGTAAAGTTCCGTGTCACAACTTTACAACCTGGGAGGGTAAGAAAAAAATGAGCGACATGGGGAGAACTGCCCTGGTGATCGGTGCAACCCGTGGGATCGGGGCGGCCACGGCTCGAGCCCTGCTCTCCGCCGGCTACCGGACGGCGGGTACGCATCGTACCGGGGGGACCGTGCCCGAGGGGGTGCTCCCCCTCGAGATGGATGTGCGTGACAGTAATTCGATCGCAGCTGGCGTCAAGGCGGCTGCCGTCGACCTGGGTGGTCTGGATGTGCTCGTCGTCGCAGCAGGGATCACCCGCGACAAGCTGCTCATGCGGATGAGCGAGGAGGACCTGATCGAGGTCATGCAGGTCAATGCGATCGGGCCGATGCTGGCCTGCAAGGCGACCCTGGGGCCGATGCTGCGGCAGCGCGGCGGATCGATCGTGCTGGTTTCATCCATGTCCGTGAAGTACGGCGTTGTCGGCCAGTGCAATTACACTGCATCCAAGGGGGCATTGGAAGCGTTTGCACGATCGATGGCCAGGGAGTACGCAGCCCGGAACATCCGGGTGAACGTTGTTGCTCCCGGCGCAACTGATACGGACATGATGGCTGATGTTGCTGAGGAGGCACGGATGGCAATGCTGGAAGGAATCCCGCTGGGTCGGTTCGGGACGGCAGATGAAGTCGCTTCGGCGATCATTCACACCGCGGAGAATACCTACATGTCGGGGGCCACTGTGCAGGTCTCAGGCGGTATTTGATCATGCAGGTCCAGCTGGATGTAGGTTCCTGGGGCCTTTTCTGCGGAAGCGACGGCAAGCAGCTGGTTCTGGTGGACGATAAGCCCTGTGGTCCGGTCTCCGCTCGGAAGCCCACGCGTGCAATTCCCAGGCGTCTTCTACTTGATGAGAACCGCATCGCCCAGGTGATGCGCAGTGGCAATGTAATTTCCGAGACAGTCCCCCATGCGGACGAGCAGTGGGCAGTTGAGGTACGGCCCGTCTTCTCTCCACGTACCTCCACGGTGATCGGTGTCCTCGCCGGCGTGGCCAAAGCGGCTGATCCGCTTCCGGAACCACCGCTGGTCGGTGGCTGGGAATGGGAGATCGAGCGTGACGCCGACGGTCAACCAACACTGCGCCGGCGCACGTACTGGGACCGGAACCTGTTTCGTATCTATGACGTCGACACAAGCGTCGCCCAGCAGCGCAGTGGCTATTGGGAAGCCGGGGAATGGGCGAGCGAGCTCATCGACCAGTCCGACCGGATGCGCGTGAACAGCCTCATCCGCGACGGCATCCAGGACGGGCTGATGGGCGTAACGGGCAAGGTCCGGTGCCTGACCTACAACATCGTCACAGGTTACGGCACGGCTTCACAGGACCGTCGGCACATGCGCCTGGTCGGCGTGATTCCGCCGATCGAGCCCGATCACGACAAGATCTATCTGCAGGGCTTCAGTTACGAGGCCCCGGAGACTTTTCACGATATGGCCTTCGAGCAAGACGCCAATGCGGGGCGCGTGGACGACGTGCTTCGCGGAGTCATGGCCCTGGCCAAGGAACCGATGGCCGTCGTCGACTCTGCAACGCTGGATGTTCTTATGACGTCGCCATCGTGGCGTCGGGAAGACTTCGGGTATGTCGGCGGCCTTGGTGAATTTGCCATTGACGCTTCAGGTGAGTTGCACAGGTTCATCGCGGCTGCGGCGAGGGATACCGCTCGTTCTCAATCGATGGGTCTGGCGCTTCGCCGGGTCGACGGTTCCGTGCAGAATGTGCGCATCACCGCCACCGGAGTCAGGTCTGGGGCTGAAGGGCGGGATGCAGTCATCAGGCTCGACTTTTAGTCGAGTCCACCTGCCCCGCCGTTTCGCAACGGGTTTCGTGCACTGAACACCGCCACGGTACCGATGACGTCGACCTTCACTTGGTCGAAGCTTCGCCGCAGTACAGCCTCAAGTCCTGCGGCGTCGTCTTCGCGGTTGTGAAAGATGCCCAGGCGGTTGTACAGGGCCATGAAGCCGCGGCCGATGAGGTTGTGGCTCACGCCACTGCCCAGGATGGTACTGCCGAACAGCACACCGTCAGCAGCGAGCCGCTCCCCTAGGTGTTTGAAAGCTACGCCCTTGTCCGCCCAGGAGCCGGGAACGCAGTGGAAGACGTAGTTCGCCGCGATGGAATCGAATTGGCCGAGAGCCTCGGGGATCGGTTCGAGGACGTTCGCGGTCACACCTCTGGTGCTTACGTGGGTGTGGGCGAGTCTGGACGCTGCGTGCTCCACGCTGTTTTCGTTGAGGTCCATGAGTGTGATCTCAGCAGATTCGGGGAGGTCGGCATTGGCGAGGTACCAACCAGTGCCGGGACCGACATCGAGATGGCGGGTGCCGATGCAACGGTTGTACTGGTCTAGCATGAGCTGGCTGGGGCATCGCCAGGCCAGCGAATTGGAGAACTTCACGACGAGCAGGTCGTAGAAGCCCAGCACCGGCTTGCTGTAGATACCTGCGCCGCGGCGCACTTCCTGGTCGTTCATGTGATCGGAGCCTATCGGTCGAGGTCGGTGAAGTGAGGGTCAGCAGGGTGGTTTCACGAAGGAGCAAGGACGGCTGTGCTGGGGTCCGTGTCCACTGGGTAGCTCTGAGATTGCATCCTAGTGGAAGTAGTTCCACTGGTGAAGTCGAGCCGGTGCGGCGTCAGCCGAAGACCAGCTCGCCGTAGCAAGCGGTCTGAAGGATGATGTCAAGGTCTTGGACGCAGCCGAATCCGAGCTGTTCGGACTCGATGGCGGCAGAGCAGCAGAGGTGGTACCCCTTCTGCTTGGCCTTTCGAAAGGCTTCCTTGATTTGGGCGGCCGACAGCTCGTAGTCCTTGGTCTTGGACTCGTCATCAGACTCTGGATCGTCAAGTGTGATGCTCACGTGCAAGCCGTCCTCTGTCAGCTTGCTCCCGTGGTACCAGGGAAGCGCGCCACCGAAGTAGAACTCTTCGACGTCCTGCAGGACTGAAGCTGCTGATTGGGTGAAGATACCGGTGTTGGTCATGTTTCCATTCCTTCGCGATTCCGTGCGATCAGGGCAAAATGACTTCGCGGGAGGCGAGGTCGGAGAGAACGGCCGGATCCGGGACCCGTGCATCGACGCTGTCCTCCTCACAGAGGGCATCGATCAAAGGGTGGCCTTCCAGCGCGCTGCGGGCTTCTGTGGGAGATGCGAAGACGACAGCTGTGCGGGGATGGAACTCCCGGTCGATGAGCACGTAGCCTAGTTCGCCGGGCTCGCGGCGCTGCATGCGCAGCAGGTCGAGATGCAACCGTGCCTGCGCTTCGACGGCGGCGACGTCGATACCAAGATCTGCTGAGAGTCGGTCGTCCACAGTCCTGGGCTTGTCGGACTCCGGGGTCTGCCTCGCGCGTTCAGTGTTGTCGTTGATCATGCTCATCCCCTCTCGTAGGTCTTGTGGAAGCCGACGACTTTGCTGGTGATTTTCCATGCAGCGACGATCCAGGATGATGCGGCCACGGTTCTACCTCTGGTCCGCGATCTAGTCGAGGGGGTTCCTGTCCTCCACGGTCATCTGATCGATCGCAGCCAACCGTCTGGCGATTGTTTGTTCGAAGCCATTGCCGGTAGGACGGTAATACTGTGTGCCGCGGACGGCATCGGGTAGGTATTGCTGCAAGACAACTCCGTGTTCGAAGTCGTGAGGGTAGAAGTAGCCTTCTCCGTGCCCGAGGCCCTTCGCGCCCGGGTAGTGCGCGTCGCGCAGGTGCACTGGCACGCTCCCGGTCCGGCCGCGCCGGACGTCTTCCAGCGCTTGGTCGATGCCGCGGATGACGGCCGGCGACTTGGGGGCCGTGGCGATTGCGACCGTTGCCTGAGCGAGGTTGAGCCGCGCCTCGGGCATACCGATCAGCTGGACTGCCTGGGCGGCGGCCACTGCGATGCCCAGCACCGAGGGGTCGGCCATGCCGACGTCCTCGGAGGCGTGCACCACCAAGCGCCGTGCGATGAACCTCGGGTCCTCCCCCGCCTCGATCATCCGGGCCAGCCAGTGCAGGGCCGCATCCGGGTCGCTGCCTCTCATGCTCTTGATGAATGCGCTGACGACGTCGTAGTGCTGGTCGCCATCGCGGTCGTAACGCTGCAGCGCAGCGCCGGTGACCTGCTCCAGCACCTCGCGGTCGACGACGCTCTTGCCTGCGGCCTGCGCAGTTGCGACAGCGGTCTCCAGCCGGTTCAGCGCCTGGCGGACGTCGCCGCTGGACAGCCCTGCAATGATCTGCAGCGCGGGGTCGGCGAACCCGATCCCGGTGGCTGAGAGGACCGGGTCCTCCTCTAGGGCACGCGAGAGCAGGTTCACGACCTCGCCGTCCTCCACAGGGCGTAGGACCAGCAGGATTGAGCGCGAGACCAGTGCCGAGTTGACCGAGAAGCTCGGGTTCTCGGTGGTCGCGCCGATGAGCGAGATGACCCCGGCCTCCACGGCGGGCAGGAGGACGTCCTGCTGCGCCTTGGAGAAGCGGTGGATCTCGTCAATGAACACGAGCGTCTGGAGGTCGTCGTCGAGGGCCTTCTGGGCTCCGGCGAGCGTTTTGCGGACATCGGCTACGCCGGCGCTGGTCGCAGAGAGCTCGACGAAGCGGCGGCTGGTCTGGCGGGCGATCACCGAGGCGATGGTGGTCTTGCCGACGCCGGGCGGACCCCAGAGCAGGACCGAGGTCGCACCCTCGCCCTGGGCGAGCAGCTCGAGCGGCGAGCCGGGAAAGACCAGGTGCTCCTGGCCCACGATCTGGTCGAGGGAGGTGGGCCGCATGCGGGCGGCCAGGGGTTGGATGGCACTCATGGTCTACTCCTTGTTTGGTTCGAGGCGGGCGATCTCGGCCTCGACCCGGGCTTCTTCGCTCTGTGCCGCGGCGGTGCGCGCCCTGGCCTCGGCGAGCCGGGCACGCGCCTCGCGCAGCGCCTGCGCGTCCGACATGGCCTCGACGGCGTGGATCGCTTCGAGCACCGGTGCGGCTGCGTACGAGGGCACCCGGACGCCGATCTGCAAGTAGAAGTCGTCACCGTCAGATGCGTGACCGACGCTGGGCGGCCGGCCGAACGCTGTCGTGCACTCCTCGTTCTTGCGCGTGTGGATCCGGCCGGCGAAGACCTGGGCGGCGGTCACGCTGCAGTCCGCGACGGCGGCGTGGATGGCCCGGAGCACCGGCTCGACGAGCTGGGTGTCGGTGCGCTGCTGTGGATTGACGGTCGGCAGGAGTCCGGGGTCGAGGTGGCTGTCTTCGATGCGGGGGTGCATGGTTGCTCCTTTTGCGGCGGGGGTGGCCATCAGCTCTCGATGCGCGTGAACGGGCCGGAGTTGTGGACGAACAAGGCGATGATCGGCGCGTACCGGGCGTCGCGGTGTACGCCGCCGGCGTCGGTCCAGCCGCCTTGGGCGTCGAGCGTCCAGCGGTCGCCCGTTGCGTCGAGGTACTCTCCCGGCTCGGCCGGGAGCCGATGCTGTTTCACCATCCGGCGGAGCTTGCGGTCAATGGCGGCGCGTTTCCTGGCCGGCATGGGCGCGCCTGTAGTCCGTTCAGGGGGATAGGCGTCCCCGGGCAGCAGGTTCTGCTGCCTGAAGCGGCGCGGGAACAGTGGCATGGCGGTCCTTTCAATTGACGGTGCTGCGCTCAGGCGGAGACGGCGTCCCCCCGCTCCTTGTGCCGGGCGAGCACCCGGTAGACGGTGCGGTCGGTGACCTCGGCCATGTCGGCGATGGTCCGGGGGTCGATCCCTCTGCCGGCCATCGCGACGATGAGGGTGTCGCGTTCCTGCTTTTGCGCCTGGGCGGCGCTACGGTGTGCCACCGGTGAAGTCTTGATAAGGCGGTCGCGTTCGGCGGTGCTGAGTCCGCCCCAGATGCCGAAGCGCTCGTCGGCGCTCAACGCGTAATCCAGGCACTGTGCGCGCACCCCGCACTGGGCACAGACCTTCTTGGCGTCGGTGGTGTTGCCGCCCTTCTCCGGGAAGAACGCGTCGGGGTCTGTTTCTGCGCACAGGGCATCCCTGCGCCACTTCTCGTCGGGGTCCTCACCGCTCATGACGGTGCGGCCGGGAGGCGGGTGTTCTGCTGTGCGAGCACCGTGGCTCCTCCTAGAAGTTGTCGTGCGTGTGTCGGTACTTCGTTCTCGGGGTGTGCGGGCACAGAGCCCCGGAGGATCCCATTCCTCCGGGGCTCTGTGCGCGAGGCTTCCGTCCTGTACTCCGGGGCGGCTGCGCCGCGCGCTGCTCCCGCTGTTCCTTTTAGTCACTGAAAAGGTGCGCGAAGTGTTCGTCGCTGAGGTCAATCTCGACACGCTGGCCCTCACGAGAGACCGTGAAGACGCAGCCCTCGTCAGCACTGGGCTGCCATGGTCCGCGCTGGAAGACCTCCCGCCAGACCTTGCTGGCGGCCTCAGCGGGCGATGCAGCATCCTGGTCGATCGTCCATCCGACGAGGTACTCCTCGCTGCCGGTGCCCTCAAACGGGTCGAGCTGATCCCGGGGGAAGACCTGGTCGAGCGCACGCTCGAAGTCTTCCCGGGTGGTGTCGCCGCCGGACACAGCTCCGCGGACGAGGTCGGCAAGGCTGTCGATGTGCAGGCTCATGGGGTTGCTCCCTGGGTTTTGGTTCGGGTGGGGTCTGCTGCGACCAGCGCGGCGATGAGCTCGAGGTCGTCTCCGGTGTCGGGGTCGATGAGGGTCCCGGCGGATCCGATGTCGGCCAGCGGCTGCTCGTGCGTCTTGCCTGCCGTGTCCCGGTAGACGAGCGTCACGCCGGACAGGTCCACGGCCGTGGTGCTTACCGGGGAGGACTCGGAGGCCTCGAACGCCGGCCGGATCGCCTCGATGAGCGCGATGAGGTGCTGTACCTCTGCTTTCCGTTCGAGCAGCGCCTTGCGCTGGAGTGCGCGCTGCTCGAACCGGGCCAGGTGCGCGTCGCAGCAGGTGTCGGTCTTGTCGGGTTCGTCCTTGGGATAGGACAGCAGGTAGTGGTCCGTCTCGACGGATTTGTCGACGAGCGTATCGAGCAGGATGTCGGCCTGCCGGGCGGTGATGCTGAGGCCGAGGCGCTGCTGCGCCGCTGCCATCAGGACGCCGCCTTCCGGTCCTCCGGGACGATGCCCTTGGTGCACAGCCGGACGAGGGCGGTGAGCATGTCCTGGCGGTGCCCGCCCCAGTGGACGGTGCGGCCGGAGGCCAGCTTGACGACGATCACGGGTGCCTGGGCATATCCGAGGTCTTCGGTGATGTGGCGGTGGTTTTCATCGCCCTGCTCGATGTCGATTTTGGTGTACTGCATCGCGGGCTGCTGCCGATCGAACAGGCTCTTGGCCTTGTCGCAGTTGGGGCACTCCGCCGGCCCGTAGATGGTGATTTTCGGCGCGGTGTGGGCGGTCCGGGGCAGGTCGCCGATCGTGGTGGGGGTCATGGGACTTGGTTTCCTTCTCTCCCCTGCTGGGGGTCGTTGTGGTGTGGAGGCCCTGGCTCTCAGACGTCGGGCTCCAGGTCGAACAGCCCGGGCTGGGCCACACGCTCGCGCAGCTGCCGGGCGGGTTCCTCGCCGAGGCGCTCGACGGCCTTGTCCAGGTCGCGGTAGGCCTCGGACTCGCCGAGTCCACCCATGGCCTCGATCTGGAAGTACAGCTCGGCGAGCTCCCGCTCGCTCAGGCGGTGGCCGAGCACCTCGGGGGCAGCGAGGTCGGTGTACGAGGCGCTGTAGCCCAGCTCCCAGTCGGACTCGGTCTGCTGCTCGGCCGTAAAGGCCACGAGGATGCCGTGGTCGGGCACGAGCGCGCCGACGAGCAGGTCCGCCAGCTGGTCCGGTGTCGGGCTCCACGGCTGCGCCTGCTGGAGGACTGCGCGGACCTTGGTCCGCAGCACTGAGTCGGCGTACAGCCCGGGCTTCCCGCACGGGCAGGTGCCCGCGAGGGGGCCGCGATCGATGGGCACCCAGAGCCCGTGGTCGTGCTCGAGGTGTTGGTCGGCGTCGTGCCGGGCGATGGCTGCTGGTGTCGACATGACCGTGCTGTGCTGCCAGCTGCACCCGATGCACGCCATGCCGTCTGCGCGCTGCTGGCCGTAGACGTAGACCTCGTGCTTGCCGGGGTGCTTGGCGCACTTGCCGTCCGGCGTCGCGTCGACCCACCAGTCGGGCAGGGGCGCGTTCACGGCTTCACGTCCTTGGCTGTGCTGTGCATCTCGGCGAGATGGGCGATGGTGCGCCGGCGGAGCCCGTCGTAAAGCGCCCAGAAGGCGTCGTCGCGCGCGGCGAGCTCGTGTATCCAGCTGTTGATCTGTCCGTCCGGGAGCGCTGCGATCTCCGCCGCCTGCTCCGGATCGAGGCCGTGGGCCTCCGGGGCCTCCCGCAGCTCGGCGCGCAGTGACTCTGCGTCGAGCGCGATTCCGGTTGCGGGCCCTCGGTTGTTGTCGGTCATGGGTGGTCTCCTCGGTGTCGCTGCTGGTCGCGGATCGCCTGTCGCTCCCGCTCGCGGCGGGTGCCCTTGCGGGGCTTGGGGGTGTGCCGCTGCGTCGCACTGGACTTGCGGAGTTCCCGCATCCAGTGCGCCTGTTCGGGATTCGCCGACGGCCGGAAGCCCTCGGTGGAGTAGTGCTGCCTGCGCTTTCGGCTCATGGGTTCTTCTCCTCCGCCACGCGGGCGATGTGGCGGGCGCAGCCAGCCGCCCACGTGCGGGCATCGGCGGTCTGCGCGGCGGCCACCGCCTTCGCGGCGCGGTCGGCGTCGATGGGCAGCCGATGCCGGATGAGCAGCGCCAGGGTGACGTCGAGCATCACGGTGCGCTCGTGGTCGCTCAGCTCCGTCTGCTCGGAGTGCTCGTGCACCCCACGGCGTTCGTGCAGGGCACGGTCCGCCCGCGAATCGAGCAGGGTCTGCTCGATCTCAGGGACGAGCTCTTCTGCGGTGGTCGTGGTGGTCTGGGGCGTCATGCGGTTCTTTCCGCCGGGCCGCTTGGCCCGGGATCGAGGAGCCCCGTCGCGCCGCCGTCCCACAGGGACCCGGCCGCGGCGAGGCTGCGGTCGTGTGGTCTGGGTCAGTCCTTCGAGCCGTCGCGGAACTGGAGGTACTCCCGCAGGGTCGGCGCGTCCGCGCCGGGGAGCGAGATCCGGTCGAGGGCTCCGTACAGGTCCTCGTCTCCGATCAGCTCGCCCTCGTGGGCGACGACGGCTTGCGCCAGGCGGACCAGCAGGACCTTCATCTCCTCGGCGCGCTCCTCGTCGG
Source organism: Arthrobacter sp. AG258 (assembly GCF_004364695.1). Taxonomy (NCBI): domain Bacteria; kingdom Bacillati; phylum Actinomycetota; class Actinomycetes; order Micrococcales; family Micrococcaceae; genus Arthrobacter; species Arthrobacter sp. AG258. The sequence goes on from NZ_SOBI01000002.1 coordinate 106,087, forward strand.
CGGTCCGCAGGCGCTTGATGTCGATGAGGCGCTTCTCGCAGAGGCTCTTGAGGTAGAGCGCGCCCTTGCGCCACTCGAGGAACTCGATCAGCTGTGTGCTGTGATCCAGCGGGGACAGCCGCCAGATCTCGGCGTCGTCCTGGCGGAATGAGAGCTGCTGGTCGATGCTTGAGGCGGTGGTCTTCAGCCAGTGCTCGGTTTGGTTGAGGCCGGCCGGCGTGGTGGTGACCTCGGCCCAGACTGCGTCATCGCGCAGGCAGTTGCGCATCACGGCGTCGAGCGGGTCCTGCAGGCGTGGAGGTGCGGGGCGGGCGGTGGTCGTCATGGTCATGGCGGATGTCCTCGTCGGTCGTGTCGTTGATGGTCTGCGGAGCGTCGGCCCCGACAGCGCGCCCGTGGCGCTGGTTGTGGAATTAGGTCTCAGTTCCTGGTGCCGAAGCGCAGGTCGGGCCAGATGGGCTCGACCGAGACGCCCAGCAGCTGGATACGGGGGTCGCGGTCCTTGGCGCGTTTCCAGGCGCGGCGAACGGCTGCGGCCTTGTTCCGGGCCTTCTTCTGGTCGTCGAACGGCCCAATCAGGCGCGAGTAGGTCTGGGGGCTGGCGGACTTCAGGCTCTCGGCCTGCATCATCACCACGACGCCGTAGCCGTTGGCCTCCTCGGCCACCAGGTCCTCCCAGGAATCGTAGGTGCGTTCGGTCTGCGTGCTGTACGCCTTCATGGCGAGACCTCCTGGTCGTCGTGACGGATGTCGATGGGCCGCTCCCAGAGCGGCATCCCGTCCTCGCCGGTCTCGGCCGAGAACTCGAGGCGGACCTCCGGCTGGTCTATGTGTGCGCCGAAGTCCGACCAGCCCGCAGGCGGGAGCCGGTAGATGGGCTGCTCAGCCATGGGACTCGCTCCTTCTCGTTGTGGTGTCGTGGCAATGAGGGGGGACCGGGCCGGGACCCGACCCCCGACATCACTGCCCCGGCACCCGGGTCGGCCCTGCCGACCCCGACGCTGTGCCCTCCGGTGACCAGCACCCGCAGGGTGCCGGTCACCGGTCGGTCATGAACCAGCTGCGATGCGTTCCGTCCCGGTCATCCTGGTCTCAGCCATGGGGCTGTTCTCCTGCGTTTCCGGGTTGGGTCTGCCGACGTTCGGCGGCCCAGGGGAGGCGGGAGTCCTGGTCAGCGGAGCACCAGAGCCCGCCAAGCGAGGCGCTGCGGTGGGTGTGGGGCAGGTGGTCCTCCCGGTCTCCGCACAGCCCGACGGGCAGACCGGCCGGGTCTCCAATCAGCTCGGCGAAGCGCAGGCGGTACTCGAGCTCGGCAGCATCCGGGCTCCAGGCCTGGATCTCGATCCCGAAGGGCTGACCTGGAACCTCCCAGTCCCCCGCCGGCTCGCCCAGCAGCGCCGCGCGCTCGTCGAGCAGGATCCGCGAGTCGGCGTGCTTCACCTCGGCGGGCATGGCGGGGTCGATACTGAACTTCTGGGCGATGGCGACCATGACGCCGTCCTCGACGGCCCAGTACTCCGGCATGTGAAGCTTCAGCGGGCGGACCATGTCGCCCACGTATGCCTCTGTCGCGTCGTGCAGCAACGCCCAGAGCGCATGCTCCGGGGCGACGAGTCGCGAGAGGAGTACGCAGTGCTCGGCGACGGACATGAACCGGCGGACGTGGCCGTTGTAGCGGCACTGCATGGACAGCGCGTGTGCGATGTCGGCGATGTCCACGTCCTCGGGCCGCGGGTCCAGCGGGTAGAACCGGCGACCCGTGTAGGTCTGCATCCAGTTGCCGCGCGGAACTACGGTCGTGGCGGGCCGGGCTCCGGCTGTGGCCATCCCTGCTCCGTGATGGCGAGTGACGCTCCTTGTCCCCCGGGCGGGGTCGAAGCTGGCCGGCAGCTCGCGGTCGAAGAGCTCCTCGAGCAGCGCGACGTCGGGGTCGACGGGTTCGTGCTCTGCGCTCTGGAGCCAGAGCACGCCGTAGCGTTCCCCGGTCTCGCGCAGCACGACGTCGTGCAGGCCGTCGTCGGTGTTGTCGATCGTGTAGTCCGTGTTCGGCCCGAGGGCCGGTGCGCGCAGCGGCTTCGTTCCGGGCCGCGCCTGCATGGCTTCCCTGGCCTCGGCGGTGAAGCGCACGCGCGCTCCGTCGGGCCAGGCCTGGTGCTTCGGGTCATTCATGGATCAGTCCTCCTCGGGCCGGGTGGCACTGGGGTCGGGGTGGTGCGCCGCGGAGCGCCGGCGTGTGGCTGGCGCTCCGCGGCGTCGGAATGGGTTGGTCAGACCCGTTCGGAGACCCACAGGTCGTTGAGGTCGTCCTGGATCTCCTCCTCGAGGGCGACGAGGATCGCCTCCTCGCCGGACACAGCCGAGATGAGGTCGTCCTGGACCTGCTGCTTCTCTGCCAGGACTCCGGGCATCCGCTCGTCCTGAGTGCCCTTGGTGATAATCCGGTGGATCACCACGGGCTTGGTCTGCCCAGTGCGGTAGAGACGGCCGTTGGTCTGCAGGTAGTGCTCGAGCGAGAACGGCAGCGTGTACCAGATCATCGTCGAGCCGCCGTCCTGCAGGTTCAGGCCGTGGCCGGCCGCCGCGGGGTGCAGCAGCATCACCTGGATCTGCTTGGCGTTCCACCGGCGGACCATCTCCCGCGAGCCGTCAAAGACCTGCGCGTCGATGCCCGCCTTCTTGAAGCGCGCCATCAGCTGCTCCAGGTCAGAGCGGAAGTGGTACGCGACCAGCACGGGGTCTCCCCCGCTGTTGCGCACCAGGTACTCGGCCATTTCGAGCTTCTTGTCGTGGATAACCTCGTACTGGCCCTTGGTCGCCGGGTCCTCCGGGTCGGCCGTGTAGAGCGTCCCCGAGGCGAACTGCATCAGTTTGCTGGTGAGGACCGCCTGGTTCTCGGCGACGATCGACTCAACGCTCTGGGTGAGCTTGCCGTCCTCGTCCTGGTAGGTCTTCACGACGTCGAGCACGAGGTCGCGCCTGAACTCCTTGTAGGCCTGCATGAGGTCCGGCGGGAGGGTGACGTTGGCGTCCTGGATCGTCAGGCCCGACAGGTTGAGGTTGGTGTTCTGCGCGCTCATCACCAGGTGCCTGATGGCCTCATGGATCTCGGCCTCGGCGTTCGGGGTCGGGATCCACTTCGCCGGGGTGGTGGTGCCAGGCACCATCTTCGGGATGAACCACCGGTTGCGGAACTCCGTGATGGTCGGGCCCAGGGCCTCGCCCTGGTCGAGCAGGTAGATCTGGCTCCACAGGTCGTGCAGCCCGTTCGGGCTCGGCGTGCCGGTCAGCTCGATGAGCCGCGTGATGGCCGGGCGGACCGCTTTCAAGGCCTTGAACCGGGCGCTGCTGTGGGACTTGAAGCCCTGCGACTCGTCGATGATTACCGTCTGAAACGGCCAGATGAGGGTGTCCTGTCCGTTGATGGACTGGATCGGCATCTGGTCGACCAGGCCGTAGCGGCACTGCGCGCAGCCGTCGCCGCCGCAGCTGCGACAGTCGTGGCTCTCGCGCTCCAGCGCACCGCGGGTGACGAGCTCGCTGATCGCCTCCTTGACAGCGGTCTTGGTGGGGGCTTTGGTTCCGGACTGCCCGGCAGCCAGCTGCAGGAAGTGTCCGATCAGCTGCTCCTGGGCCATTGGTCCGATCGTCTCGATGAGCCCGCGCAGCCGCACGGCCTCCGGTGAGATCCCGGCGGCGATGGCATCGCCGGTGGGCTCGCCGGTCAGCTGGAGCAGACGCGCACCCTGGGAGGGCTGGGTCAGCAACTCCTGGTTGACGAAGTACATCGTCGGCGGGTCGGAGAAGACTTCCCGAAAGCGTTCCAGGCGCTTCTCCTTGGGCAGCTTCCGGTCGTTCTCGTTGACGATGAGCGACTTGGTTCGGATCGGGAATCCCCATTTGTCGATCTCGTCGAGCCAGGTCGAGCGTGCGATCGCGATCGGTGCGACGACGAGGATGTGGCCCATCGGCCGGACTGTCTGCAGGACGCTGAGGGTCGAAAGCGTCTTCCCGGCTCCGACACCAAGCCAGGCTCCGGCGAAGGGGCGGCTGACGAGGAAGTCGTGGATCTGCTGCTGGTAGGGCTTGAGCACGATGGGCGCGGGTGACGGCTGCGGTGGTGCGATGGTCGTGGTCATGGTGTGCGGCCTCCTCTCGTGGGTTGTCGGTAGTCGGGATCAGGCATGGAATGCCTCGCGGATAAGGCCCAGGCGGACCTCGGCGTCATCGGCCCGGCGTGTCTGGGCGGCGAGCTCTGCCTCCAGCCCGACGATCCTGCGCTGCAGGGCGGTGACACGCGGGTCTTCACCCAGTGCGGTGCGTACGCGCTCAAGCACCGCTTCGGCAGAGGCATCCCCGACGGCCGAATCGGGTATGCGTGTCGCAAGCGGCAGATCTTCCTTGGCCTCGGCGGTCATGTCGTCCTCTGCTTCCTGCCCGGGCTCGGGCGCGATCATCAGGTGTCCCCGGCGGCGGGTGGGCCGGGCCGTCGCGGGCCCCGGCTGGTCTTGTTCCGGTGCATCGGGCTGTGCGGGCGCGTCGACGGGCACGGCCTGGAAGGCCGGCTCCCCGGCCCCGTCGAACGAGACCTCGATGAGCTGGTCCGCAGGCAGGCCCTCGGGCTGGGCGTCGAACCAGCGGGAGAAGGCGGCTGGGTGCTCAACGAAGGCCACCGCGACGGTCATCTGCCGTTTCCCGCGTGGCCTGCGGTCTGCGGCGGATACTGCATGGTCGGCCCGGTGCCCGCCGAGCAGCCGTTTCATGTCGGCACGGGCGTTCTGCGCCGTGCGGTTGGGTGAGGTCATGTTGCGCGGCACCGAGACGGATCCGCCGGCGTTGTTGCGCAGAATGGCGTGGCCCCGGGACGAGACACGCCCAACGCAGCCGGCCCGCATCGCTTCGAGCACGAGCTCCGTGGCCTCGCGATCGAAGGTGCCCAGGTCGGCCCGGGTGAGCTGGCGGAAGGCCGAGGTTGCCTGGCCGTTGCCCTTGGTGACGCGGCCGCTCATCGGGCGGCCTCCGGGGTTCCGGCGTCACCGCGGGCGATCACCGTCCGGGTGCTTTCCGCGGCCAGGAGGTTGAACACCACGGCAGCCGCGTGGTCCTCATCGTCTTCGCGGCACATCCACTGCATGAAGTGGCGGAAGGCGCTGGCGCGGAACTCCTCCATCTCTGCGGCAGTGCTGGCCTGCTCCCAGTCGCGCGAGTCGTACTTGCGCGCTCCACGCTCCACGAGCGCGGCCGTCCTTGTGAGCAGCTGGTCCTGGTAGGGCACCTGAAGGGGTACGAGCAGGTCGAAGCGGGGCTGGCCTGTCTTCACCTCGCGCTGCATGCCGGAGGCGGTGACCCTGCGTGATCCCGAGTCTTTCGTTTCGTAGTCGCGGGCGGTTGTCTCCGGGCCCGCGGCCGTGGCTGTTGCGGTCATGATGCTGCTTTCTGCTGGCTCTCGATCCGGCGGTAACCGAGCACGTGGGTGATGAAGGCGTCGACGGCCTGCTCGTCATCCACGACGTGGATCTCGGCACCGAAACGGCGCATCTTGGCGTGCATGACGTGCTGGCGCTTCTCGAGGTCTCCGCCGGGTCGCTTGACCTCGACGAAGACCGTGCCGGTGGGCGTGAGGACGATTCGGTCGGGGACGCCCCCGCGGGCCGGGGACACAAACTTCAGGCAGAACAGACCGTGCCGGCGGCACTGCGTGAGCAGGTACTGCTCGACGGCCTTCTCCCGCTGGTTCTTCTTCCTCGGCATGGGGGCTCAGTCCTCGTCGGTCCCGGCAGCGTCGGAGGCGTCGCCGTCAAGGAAGTGCCCGAAGCCGACGATGTCCTCGTCGTCGATGTAGGCAGCGATGGCGTCCGGGTCGTAGACGAAGCTCGGGTCGTCAGGGTCGACCACGACCCAGCGCTTGGCCGCATTGCCGTAGTTGGAGAAGCCGTCGATGTCGGCGACGGTCACCAGGCCCTGGTGGGCGAGCTCCTTGAGCCGGGTGCGGATGCCGGAGTCCGAGGAGCGCGGCACCTCGCCGAGGCTGGTGACGACGCGGTCGTGGTAAGCGGCGATGAGCTCGTCGTGGGTGAGCGGGCCCTTCTCGCGGACGATGTCGAGCACGATGGGACGGACGCGGGATGCGCCGAGCGCGGCCTTCACGGCGGCGGCGTAGGAGGTCTCCGGGTCAGTGGAGCGGACAGGGAGTGTTGACTGGGACATGATGGCCTCTCGTGGTCGTGTCGCGTCGAGTCCGAATTGCCTTTCTTACTCAATTATGACTCGAAGTGAATGATCTGTGCGGAACCATTCGCAATGGTGCGCAGAGTTGAACAAGGGGGCCGCGGCGTGCGCGGCCCCCTTGTGCGGGTTGTGGTGGATCGGCTCAGACGGCCTCGTTCATCCAGTTCTTGGTGCACGTCTCCTCGAGCATCCGGACGTAGGTGTCCAGGTCCAGCGAGGCGATGAGCCGCTCGATCCGGTCGGCCGGCAGCTGGTGCAGGTCGTCGTTGACGACGACCATCGACCAGGTTGGGTCGATGGCGTTAATACGCCGCACCACGACGTCCTGGTCGTCTGGGAGCACGGCGAGCCCGTCCGACATGCTGGCCTCGGCGCGGGAGCGGGCCCAGCCGTGATGGCGCAGCACCTCCAGCGCGACCGGGTCGCGCTTGGTCCGGCCGATGTCCTCCTCGCGGCGCTTGGCCTGGCTGGCCGCGGTGACCTTCCAGGCACCGGCGTTGAGCAGGCTCCGGGCGTTCTCGGTGCCCTCGCGGACGATGAACACCCGGTTGACCATCTGCAGCACCTGTGGGTCGCGGACGTTGGTCACGTGACCCTGCTCGCTGAACTTCACACCCACGGCGGGGTCGATGGGCGCAGCCGAGAAGGGGTAGGTGATCGAGCCGCGGGAGGCCGCGATGACGTTCTGGAACAACAGGAGCGACCGGATCGGGTCGTCCTCCAGGACCGCCTCCTCGATCACCTTCCGGCCCAGCATCAGGTCGAAGGGCTCCGCGATCGCCGACTCCCCCCTGCTCGCCACCGTCTGCAGGTAGCGGGCCAGGGCGAAGTCGATCACGGCCGGGTGGGCCAGCGACTTCGTCGGAGTCGGGCCCGCGTGGCAGGCCAGCGTGCCGCCACCGGCGGCGATGATCGGACTGTCTGCCACGGACCGCCCCGGTTCCGGGGCCTCCAGCTCCAGGCGGTTGTTCGAGTCCTTGCTGATGAGGAACATCAGCTCAGGTTCGATGTCGACGCCGATGGCCTCCTGCTGCTCGGCGAGCACCCGGTTGTTGGTCGCTTCGTCGAATCCGTTCTCGCCGCCGACGACCGAGTAGAGGCCGTCGGTGTTGGTGGAGATGATCCGCGCCCCGGCCAGCGTCTGGGCCTGTCCGATCCGCCAGCTGAACAGCTGGCCAAGGATGCGCATCGAGATGATGCGGTTGTTCATCCGGATCGGCGTCCGGTGACTTGCGTCGCCTGCGCCCGAGGCCGAGTTGAGGATCAGCTTCGTGCCGTTGCGCAGCACGCCGAGCCCGGCGATCTGAGCCTTCAGCCGCGCAGCTTCAGGGCTGTCGCCCGGAAGCTGCGCCAGCTGCTTCTTCAGCCCCTTGATCTCCTGGCCGTAGCGCTCTTTGTCGAAGAAGATCTTCGCGTAGCGGTCCTCACCCAGCTCGGGGTTCCAGAACGCCCGCATGTTGCGCAGCAGGTTCGGGTAGTAGCTGGTGAAGTCCTCGTGGATCACCAGGCCAGCCGAGGTACGTGCGAACTTCGGGTGCAACTTGTCGGAGCCGTCTTCCTTGGCGATGAACAGCTCCGGCTTCTTCTTGGCCGGCTCATCGCGGTAGGCGGCATTGGTGGCCGTGCTGTTGGCGAGTACCACCTTGCCTTCCAGGACACCGCCGTCGGGCAGGACGACGTTCAGCGCCTCCGCCTCGGGCCGCTGGGTGGTCAACAGGTCCGCCGGGTCAGGCACCTGGGCCTGGGCGCGGGCGAGCTGCCCGGCCTGGTCAGGGTCGTCCTTCTTCGGCTTGCGGTACTTGACCTTCTCCGGGTCCGAACCCAGCAGGACCAGCCGCTTGTCGACGAAGGTGCCGTCGGGCAGGCGGAGCATGGCGTGCTGACGCTTGGCCTCGGCCACGAAGTCCTTTGCGTCCGGGAAGGCCTGCGCTGCCCGGATGAGCATCATGGTCTGATCGTTGTGCTCGACCTTCTCGGCGTTGAACACCGACAGGTCGGCTTCGGCCCCATGGATGCCGCCGGTGGAGAACGTGGCGAAGCAGGACGACGGCGAGGCGTCCGCCCGGAAATACGGCACGTTGTTCGGGGTCTTGGGCACATCGCGCAGAGACCGGGCCGGAAGGCTGAACTTGTCGCGGTACTCCTCGGAGTCGTTGAAGTTCTGCCCCTCGATCGAGCGGTAGTACGCCACGACTTGCAGGAACTGCCGGTGGGCCTCGCGCTGGGCTGCAGTCACTTCGGAGTGGGTGGCCGGGTCGGGCGCGACGTTCTCCTCGAAGAAGCGCACACACTCGTCGAGCACGTTGACCGGCTCGATCCCGCGTTCTTTAGCGACCTCGGGGTGCGGATATACGAAGGACACCGCCTCGATGTCATCCAGTGAGGCGTAGGGTGCGAGGATGCGGCCCACGAACTTTGCCGATGAGGAGTCGACTGCCAGCCGGTCCTTGCGCACCGCACCGTTATTGGTGAACACCGTTTCGGTGAACTGGGCGAGCAGAGCGGCCTTGAGATCGAAGTTGCTCGCGTACGCCGGGTGCCGGAACAGCTGGGCCAGACCAAGGCAGTCCGAGACGTTGTAGGCCAGCAGCTCATAGAGATCCTCTACCGCCTCGATGCTCGTGTCATGGCTGAGCTTCTCGGATTCCTTGATCTGGCGGCCGAGCATCCCGAGCAGGCGCTTGAGGCTGACCTTGGACTGCAGTTCGTTCAGCCGGGCCACGTCCAGGTGCCGGCCCGAGTGAAGCATGGCGCGGCGGATCTTCGCAGCCGCCCCGTCCCAGCCGAGGTAGCCAGGCATGTACTCGATGTGCTGGGACGAGAAGAGCTGGTCGTTGTGGTCGCGCAGAGTACGGGCCGTGGTCGGCTGAAACGGCCGACCGCTGCCCGGGGCCGGAAACGCCTCGTTGAGGTAGAGCGCGACCATAGTCGTGTCATAGTTCATTGAGTTGTAGCCAGCAAGGAACGGATGCACTGCCGGGTCGTACTCGGGGTCTGTGTCGCAGACCGGACGCAGCGCCGCGGGGTACCCGCCTGGGTCGGAGTGGTTGCACACCTGGTCGGCGTTCGAGAGGCCCATCAGTTCGGCGAGCCGGAGGCTGCCCCGTTCGCCGCCGAGGTTCCAAAGCTGGACGCTGACCGCGGGCAGCCCCGGGTTGGAGCGGATCACGGTGTCGTAGAGGGCTTGGGGGTCGACGGAGGCGACCAGCGCCGGGTCGTCGGCCAGGAAGAAGATCTCCAGGTCGTGGACGGCGCGGCCCGGCCGCGGGGTGTAGGCGCACAGCGTGAAGACGTTCGACAGCGATTCGATGTCGTAGAACGTGAAGAGCGCGGTCTCAGCTGTGACGGGGGTGCGCTGGGTGGTCATGGGTCTGGCCTTTCGGTCGTCACCGGCCGTCACGGCCGGGGTATGCAGTTATCTGGTCGGGGTGCCGGCTGCTGCCGCGGATGGCCTTAGGCGGCGCTTCTTCCTTGTGACGGGCGCGGGGACCGGCCGGGCACCGCGGACCCATCGACCTCCCACCAGGGAGTAGCCGAAGTGCTCACGCTGGCCGATGCAGTCGGCGCATTCCTTTCCGGGTGAGACTCCCTCTCCTGCACATCCGTCCTTCAGTCGATCGGGTTGTGTGGAGAGCGGCGGCGCGGGGCGTCCATCCGACTGGAGGCCTCAGCCACGAGCCGCCGCTTCTCCTCCGGGTCGGCACTGATCTGCGAGCGGACGATCAGGTTGGTGATCCGCTGTTCGCGGGCGACATCGGCCAGCGCGGTGCTCGCCCTGCCTTGTTGCTTGGCGAGGTCGGTCACCGCCCGGGCGAGCTCGGTGATGGCCCTGGCGATTGTGCGCATGGTCGGATCAGTCCTCTCCTGTGGTGTCCTCGTCGTCGGCGTCCACCTGGGCGGCGGGACCGGTGTGCCGGAGCAGGCCGCGGTAGTTGGCCTGAAGGACCGGCTGCGACTTCTTTTTCGGGTCCGAGCCGCTGTAGTGCGGGTTCATCCACTTCTTCAGCTCGTACTCGGCGATGGTCGTCTCGGGGGTGGCCATCATCTGGCCGGGGCGGATCTTCTTGTTCTTGTCCGGGCAGTGCCACAGCGGGTCAGGCCGCACGATCGCAACCAGGTCCGTGATGAACTGCTTGTTGCTCACCGGCGACCCCGAGGGCGAGACGTCTGCGAACCAGGCCTTGTAGAGGTCATAGGTGAAGGTGAAAGGCACCAGGTCCCACACCAGCCGCTCGCGGAACTCTTCCCAGAAGGCGCGCACGGGGTCGTTGGCCTCCTTGTACTCGGCCAGGACGTCCTTGGTCGCCACCGGCTCGGAGAGCTGGTAGTAGTTGCCCGGGTCGGCTGCGCCGGCGCGGTTGAGCACGTACCAGAGGGCGTACTCCAGGACCTCGCGGCGCTGGAGGTAATCGTCCTTGATGTACTTGCGCTCCATGCCGGTGAAGCTCTTGTTGAACGGTACGAACAGCTGCCGGCGGTAGAAGCTTTCGGACTTGTCCTTCACGCGCGGGAACTCGTTGAGGCACTGGACCATGAAGCCGAAGAACTGGTAGGCGATCGGCATCCGGTACTTCCGGTTGATCTGGATGACGTCGTTGGTGACGATCGCCTTCAGGTTGGCCGCTTTGTCGATGAAGGTGCCCACGTCGTTCTCGTCGACGATGATCGCGTTGGCGCGCACGAGCGGCTCGAGCGCGAAGTCCTTGCCGAAGTCGCTCAGCGGGATCGAGGTGTGCGAGCGTGGCCCGCACAGGTTGCGCATGAGCGAGCACAGCGTGCCCTTGCCGTTGTTGCCCTGTTCTGAATAGAACCAGGCAGTCTTGCCCCAGCTGACGTGCGGCCGGATGATCGCGCCGATGACCTCCCAGAGCAGCTCGGGGATACCCTCCTCGTCGGAGAGCTCGTGGATCCAGGACTCGATGTCCCAGACCGAGCCGTCGACAGGGTGGACGATCACCGGGTTGTCCGGGTCTTCGACGTAGTCGATGTGGCACTTGGCCAGGAACACCAGTGCCGGGTCGAAGGGTACGAGCGACTTGGGTTCGAAGTGGAAGGCCTTGCCGCCCTCATGGATGTCCCGGGCCTCGCGGCCGTAGTGGAACACGCCGTTGTTCACGGCGATGAGGTCTCTGTGGCTGCACTGGTGCCGGCGCGGGCTGTCCTCGCGGAGTACTGCCAGGACCTCGGCGAACTCCTTGAGTGTCAGCTGCGTGTTGTAACGGCGTGCCGTGGTGCGGATGTCGTCCTCGCTGGTGGTGTACGTGCCGCGGCCCGGGCCGGTGGCCTGGTACATCGCCAGCAGGTCGTACTCGCGGTCAGTGTCCTTGGCGCTGGGGGCGATGCGGATCACGTGGTGCAGGCTCAACAGGATTTGCGCCACTTGCCAGTAGGTCAGGTGCCGGGCCAGGGGCAGCTTCTCGGCAGCCACCTTGGTCTTGCTGTTCTCGGCCTTGGAGACGCCGTTCACGATCGCGAGCAGCTGCTTCTCGAGCAGGCGCGGTGCCGGCGGGTCCGACGGGTCGATCAGCTGGAGGTAGACCTCGGTCGCGCGCGTGACTATTTCGTTTTGCGGGGCGATGTCGCCGCCGTCGGCGAAGTACGTCATGACCTCGGTGAAGGCGTCGGCGACAGGGTTGGTCGAGGGGGTGTCGAAGTCCTCGTCGAAGACGGGCGTTGGGTCGTCAGGAGTCGTCATGCTGCTGTCTTTCTCGATCGCGTCGAGTACCTGCCGGCAGTGAGTGGGAAGCCGATTGGTCTCGTAATCGAATAGGAACGTGCTCACGACTCTATGCCATCCGAATGGTCTTTCGCAACGAGTCGACTGATAGCCGACTCATGGTCCGACAGAGGTCCCGGGTGGGGCTCGGAGGGGTCGCGCGCGAGACCCGGAGGCCACGACGACACGACGAGAGCGTGCGGTCTGGAATGAGAAACAGCGGCTCCGGGGGCGTATGCCCCACGGAGCCGCTGGCTTCTCGTGCTCGAGCACTCCCCCGCGGGCGGCGTGAGCCGCCCGACCCCCTGGTCGGGGTTCGGGGAGTTCTTCCGACCGGCCGGCCGGGAACCTCCAGAGCTGGGATCCGGCTGCAGCAGCGAGCCGGTATACCCCCTATGGGTATCGGAAGGTGTACCACTTGACGTGGTACACCTGTTTCCCCTGGTCAGTCGGGGATTTCAGGACTTCTCCAAACGGGGTGTACCACATGGAGATTTGCACGTGGTACAGGCGTTTGCCCTGGTGAGACGGGCTTTATATACCCCCTGTACCACTTGTACCACTAAATAAAGACTAGATATACGCGCATGGGGATAAGAGCTCTTACTGGCTGGATGACCGATCGGAGGCGTCCTTCGCGCACATATGTAAACGCTCGGAATCTGGTGGTACTCGTGGTACACCTGCCGAAAACGCTGATCTACCAAGGCAAAACGGCGTACCACGTCCGCTCGGGCACGTGGTACAGACTCCCTCGGCCGCGGTCGCCTGACCCGCCGTTTGAGCAGGCCAGCACTGGGATCGGGAGGTGTACCACGACACGTGGTACACCTCGGCGCTGCGTCCTCCCGTGCAGCGGAGCATCAGGCCCTGACGGCCCTGACGGGAGCGACCGCGATGGGTCCGGCGTCCTGGTCGACCGGGCTTCCGAGTGATTCCGAGTGATTCCGAGACAGACCTTCGAATGGCCGCCGGAATGGGATGCCAACTGCATTGCACATGATGAATCGACACTGATAGAGTGGGCATTGGTGTTAGGGCCAGGAACCGTCACCAGGCGTTGTTGTCACAGGAACGTGAAAACAGAAAGGCCGGAGAAGCATCCCCGTGGGAAGGGAGCTCTCCGGCCTTTCTGCGCGCTCACGCTGGTGCGAGGCCCAGGGTGCGCCGGCCGCCTAGAAGGCGGCCGCGCTGCGGCCTCGCCGGTATCCCGCATTGGGGGACTCGGGTATGTGGGCACGGACCCGGTGGCCGTCCTCGACGGCGTACAGGATCTCGTAGGTGATGGAGACGTTGCGGTTGCAGGGCATCACACCCTGCCTCCGGCGCATCTCGAGCTTGCGGAAGCCAGCGACGGACTCGGCGCGTTCGAAGAAGCGGGCGAGCATCTCGCGGGCGCGTTCGCGCGCCTGCTCCGCCGTGCCGCCGCTGGTGCTCATGGTGAAGAAGTGCATGGACCCTCGATCGAAGGTCGGCCTCTCACCGGTGTCTAAGTCGCTGGCGAACCGCGCGCGGCGCACTTCGCTGCCGCTGGGGCGCACGAGCCGGCCTTGCGCGTCATACGCGCACTTGTTGACGACGGCCATGGTGGATCCCCCTCCTCTCAGGTCTGGCTGACGAAAATCCTTCAGCCAATCCCCCGGTGACCGGATCACCCCGGTCACCCGAGAGCAGGCCCTCCGGAGCGACCGTCGGCCCACGGCCGAAAGGTCGCCCGGAGGGCACCAGCGTCAGTCCTGCACGTTGAGCCCGGCCGCTATGCGGCCTGTGGCTCGCTTTCCCTGCATTCTTCCCCGCCGGCCTCCCTGTCGTCTTGTGCAGGCCCGCACGCGGGTGCCGCCATGCGGTACACCGCCAGGGCGCACGCGAGGAACGCCGCGGTCATCAGCAGCGCTGAGACGGGGTTCGCCAGTGCGCCCAGCAGCTGGGCGGGGACAAGGACGGCCGCGAGGTTGAAGGCCAGGTGGAGCAGCACGCACGGCCACAGGACGCGGGTGCGTTCGTAGACCAGCGCCAGCAGCACCGCCAGGGGCAGCGTGGCAGCAAACTGGACGACGTTGGCGTGCAGCAGGCTGAAGCCCGCGGCGGTGACGAGCACCGCCGCGACGATGCCGACCCTGCGCCGCAGCAGCGGGTAGAGCAGGCCGCGGAAAAGCATCTCCTCGGCCACCGGCGCTGCCACCAGTGCGAGCAGGAGGGCCACGACGGGACCGGCGTCTGTCTTGGCTCGGGTCGATTCATCGAATCCCGCCGAGCCGCTAAGGGTATAGAGCCACAAGGCCAGGGACTGGCCGGCGAAGAACGCCAGAGCCAGGCACCCAAGCACCGTTCGGGTAAAGCGCGGTGTTCCGGACATCGGTCGGACCGTTGGCGCGTTGGCGAACCACCGGGGCCGGAAGAGCCTGGCAGCGCTGACGAGCAGCGCCACCAGGCCTCCGAGCACCGCCGTACCCAGGACGGGCTCGCCGACCACGGAAACTACGGCAAGGCCAAGTCCCAGGTAGGCGGCGAGCACGCCGAGGGGCACGAGGACACACCACGCGATGGAGACGAGCCGGGACTTGATGGGTGGAGCGGGCATCCCCGCCTCCTTTCCGTGGTCAGACAGACGCAGGGATCCGCTCTTCGATGACGGCCTGGACGCGGGTCTCGCCGCGGAAGGTGTTCAGCTGCAGCTTCGCGATGAAACGCAGCGTTCCGACCTCGGTGCGGCTGGCCGACCGCGTCAGAGCCGAAATCTCCGGCTCCTTCTCCTCGGCGACGTTCCACCACAGGCAGGACAGCCCGGACCTGGTGACCAGCCGCAGGTGCTTCTTGCACAGGCGGCACACGCGGTAGCCGCGGGCGTTGGTCATCAGGTTGGCGTCGGTGCGCTCATGGCCGCAGTCAGTATCGGAACCGATCCGGTCCACCCGCAGCCCGAGTGGCTCGACAGCGATTTCGACCACCGGCTCGACGAAGCCGTGGCCGAAGGGCCGCAGCGCTTCCACACGCCGGACGAAGCCGACCAGAGGCTCCAGGTCGTCCAGGCCAGCATCGCAGTCCCGGTCCGGGCCCAGGACCAGGTCGGCACGGCGCTCATCCTGGACGACAGCCAGCAGGGCAACCTGCGTGGCCTCCCGCAATGCTTCGACCAGACCGTCGAGCAGTTCCGCCCGGTCGACCTTGACGCCGCAGGCCTGCTGGTGGCCGATGGCGCGCATGCCGTCCTGGTGCTCGAGTGTGTCGATGATGCCGAACCACGACGGTGCCCGGCCGGAGCCCCCGACGTAGTCATCCGGCCCGGCGGGACGGTTGAGCACGACGACCGGGTGGCCGTGGCGCTCCATCAGCCGGTTGGCGAGCAGACCGTACATGCCCGGGTAGGCCTCGGAGAAGTAGACCCAAGGGGCCAGCGGCTGATCACCCTCCTCGAGCTCCTGGGTGTGGACCTCGACAAGCTCCTTGCGGCTCTCGTTGGTCGCGATGACCTGGTGTGCCGCCTCGAGCATCAAGTCCTGGTCAGGCGCGGTGAACACGCCGAAGCACGGTGCGAGCGGGTCGCCCGTGCGGCGCGGGGAGTTCATCGCCGGCGCGAGGTAGAACCCGTAGAAGCCCTCGTCGATGCTGTCGATGTCGCGGACCTTGCCTGCCTGGCCGAAGGCCTTCAGCAGGACCGCGAAGCCCTCGAAGGCCCGGACGAAGGCCGGGTGGTGCGGGTCGACGCGCAGCAGCTGCATCAGCGTCGACCGCCCGACGTCGATCGCCTCGGGGTCCGGGTCGAAGCCCCAGGGGGTCGGGACCGTGCGCGGCGCGGGCGCGTACAGCAGCCGTGCGATGGACAGCGAGTCGCGCACCAGCTGCCGGTTCTCGTACAGCACGGGCATGACGTCGGAGACGGTGCCCAGGCCGGCGAACAGGCGCAGCAGGCGGATCTCCCAGAGCTTCTCCGGCCGGTGGACGCGGGCATAGGCCTCCAACACCTGGTAGAGCACGTGCGCGCCGCAGATGCCGGTGTTGGCGTAGGTCTCGTCCATCCGACAGGGGTCGACGGTGACGTCGGCGCTCGAACCGGGTTCGAGCTCCTCGTGGTGGTCGGTGACCAGGGTCTTCCATCCCAGAGCCCGGGCGGCGGCGATCCCGCGGTGGGAGTTCACTCCCCCGTCGCAGGTCAGCAGGACCTTGGTGTCCGGCCACGTCGCTGCGATCTCTGCGATGTCCTCGGGCGTGAGGTCGTGGCCGCGGCGGTAGTCGGGCACGTGCAGCTCGACGTCGAAGCCGAGCTCTGACAGTCCGGCGTAGCCGAGCACACCGGAGGAGATCCCGTCCATGTCGAAGTCAGGGGCGATGGTGACCTTGTGGCCGGCGGCCCGGGCGTCTTCCAGGGCCTCGACCATCTCGGCCAGGCCCAGGAGCTCGTCGTGTTCAGCTGATTCGATCTCGCGGAGGTACTCGTCGGTCCAGCCGCGGCGCTGGCACATCAGGGCGAACAGGTCGACGCCGTCGTCCGTCAGTGGATGGTCGTCGACGGTCTGGAGAATGGTCATGGCGGGGGGCCTCTCGATCGTGTCGAATGGTCGGTTTACAGGGGTGGGGAAAGGCACCCGCTGGCAGTGTGATTTTAGCAGTGTGTCAGGTGGATTATGCTGGAATAGCAGCGTTTTCGGCCTATGATGAAGGCATTCGAAAGATCTGTCGTTCTGGCGTGCCCAAAGACTTCTCTAAGGTGGTTCGGATCGTCTACCATTCAAGACATGGCTATTCGAAATATTGTGGAGTCGGACATCAGTGGCAAGCCGGATGCTGCCACAGTCACCTTCGGACTGGGCGACACCTGGTTCGAGATAGACCTGACCGACGAAGAGCGCAAAGAGCTTGAGAAGAATCTCAAGGAATACATCAGTAAGGGTCGAAAGGCCACTAAGAAGGGCGAGAAGAAGCGACTCGTGCCCGAGACGACGCCCGAGGAACGCGAGGAGATCCGTAAGTGGGCGCGCGAGAACGGTCATGAAGTGCCCGAGTTCGGTCGCATTCCGAAAGCTGTCATGAAGGCCCACGATGAGGCACACGGCATCGAGCGGACTCTCTAGCCCACCTTTTCCGCAGTCTTTCGGGCCATACCGGAGAGATTTCCGGCCACCTATTCGAATCAAGGATCAACAGCCCTGCAGCACCAGCTGCAGGGCTGTTGTCATGTCCGGGGTGTGCACTTGTCAGAACGGAGGCAGGCGCGGGTGGATGATGTCTTCGACCTCGATGCTTGCAGCCAGGGCGCGGGAACGGGCGTGCACGGTGCCATGTGAGAAGTGCCCTGGCGTTCCGGGCATCAGCTGCTGCTGGCCGGTGCGTTGGTCGCACTGGCTGCAAAGGTCCAGGAAGGCGGCGACACGGACCTGCGCTCCCCCGGCGCGCATGGCGACGAGGGCATCGACCATCCGTTGGTTCCGGGTGAAGCCCGCCGCCTTGGGCTCAGCGCTCCAGTCGCCCGGGAACTCAATTACTTCGAAGCCGGCAGCCCGCCACAGCCGCTCGGCCATGGCGTCAGCACCCTTGGGACAGTGCCCTGAGAGGAGCACGGGTCGGGCGACCGCAGACGGTCCCCAGGCTCTCCAGGCCTCGTTCAAAGCCGCCTTCATGGCCTCCGCGGCGTCCCAGGTCCGGGAACCGGTCACGAGCAGCGCATGGCTGAATCCACTGGTCATCGCGATGCCTCCCGGCTGGTCATCTTGGTCATCGGCATAGATCCCGCCGGGGCCGCCGCGGTGGCAGTCCGGATTGTGATACTCGTCTGTCGCTGCATCATTCGCGTCCTCTTTCGCCGCAATGTTTTCCGGAATGATTCCCGGTGTTTCTTCTCAGTCGGCTGGTCACTACGCGGCAGCTGCCGACGCCTGGGCACTGTTGACCCTGGCAGCGCCGCGTTCGTAATGGATTGCCACCCGGACCTTCCGGTCCTCGCTGAGCGGTGCGACGTGAAGGGTGTATCCACCGTCCTTGTCGCGCTGGAGGTAGGCGACGCCGACCGTGCCGCTCTCTTCATCGTCGAAGTCGACCTTGCCAAAGCTCTCCGCCGGAGTCGCCTCAGTGACTCGCTCTCCGTGGGGGATCCACGGCCCGGCCTCGCACCTGGCTCCGGTGTCGTAGGGCGAGAGCTGCGGCTGTGGCCGGCGTGCGGACCTGGATGCCTTCCGGGCGTGTGTCATGACGATGCCTCTTCTGTTTCTCGGGATGTAGGTGTCGGGCATCGAGTGCAGGTCCCGCCAGGGGTCCGCGGAGACTCGATGTACGGTCCAGCTCCCGTGCCAGCTCCGCTGGCCTGACGGCCTTCTGGTGAACCGTGTCGGGAACTGCTCCGACTGGGCCGCGCAGCGGGCCGGCCGACGGGCCGTCCTCCTCGGACAAACCTGGTGCGCAGCGCCAGGTGATCCACCGCCTGGCTGCACCCTTTGCTGCGTCGTCCACCTGTGGATAAATGCGGCGGGGCAGGCGGGGGCGTCCTCCACTCAAGCGCAGCGCTGGGCATAGCCGGAGGGAGCGCAGCGACTGACGGACCGGCGAGCGAAGCGAGCGGTGGAACCTGTCGGCTATGCCGACCAACAGCGTCTCGAAGCGCAGCGAGAGACCGAAGCGAAGCGGAGGGTCCGCAGGACCGCTGTTGCCAGGTTCCCTTATGCCCTTTTCCTCTCTTGCCGCCATTTCGCCATTCCACGGCTGGAGCGTTAGCGGAAGCCTGGAATATCAGGGGAAACGCCCCGTACACCCTTGACCCGTACACCCCCTCTCCATCCGCGCAGCGGGTGTACGGGTCATGTCGTTTCCGCTGGATTTACGGGCTTTTGGGTGTACAGCCCTTTTGCCGTCCGCTGCAACGCCGTACGGATGCATCTTCCGCACCACCGCGAGGCACGAGCGGGTACGCGTACGGGTCCTCACACGTAGCGTCAGCGACGTCGGGCGCAGCCCGGTCCGCACCCCCTGGTGCATCCTGCTGCCGCAGGCGCATCAGACCCGGAGCGCAGCGGTCCACCACTCCCCGCGACCTGTCGCGTCAGGCTGTGGAAAACTCTGCTGTCACAGCACTGCACTGATCTGTCGGTGCGCTCGTCGCACCCGTGTGCGGGTGCTCACTCCGGCTCTGTTTCGCGGTCGCGCCAGCATCTGTCGCACCGCGTCCGAGGCGGGCCCACACCGCTTCCTTGCCGGGGTCCGTTCCGGGCCGGCCGGCTGCCCCTCCTGGTGGCAGCTGCACCCCCGGATGAGCGACAGCGAGTCCTCGACGGCCACCGCCCGGCCTGCCCCTCGTGGACGCATCAGAAGAGGAGCTTTCCCGGGAAGCATGAAGCCTCCCAGATCCAACGGGAGCCCCCGCTTCCCAGCGTCACGGAGCCGCCCGGGTCTCCCACCAGGTGCAGCTTCCTGGAGAGCCTCGCGGGTTCTCACCTTCTGGACCCCACCGCCCGTGAGGCACGGAAGGAAGCGGAGTTTTTGCCCTTTCGCTCCATGCGGGGCCCTACTACCCGGTTCGCCTTTTCCCTCCGCTCTCCTTGCGGCCCCCGGGCGGGTCGGTGACGCCACAGGCGCAACCACAGCTGCTCCACCCTGCTCCGATAGCTCCTCCGCTTGCTCCAGGACTGCCTAGAGGTGTCGCAGGCGGGTGTTCCAGGTACCGGTCCGGGCCCGCATCGCTGGACCCCTTCTGGTCCCGGAGTGGACAGATCATTGCACCGGCATGGCCAGACAGGGACACAGACCAGACCCATAAAAGACCCGAGAGAGTCCAGAAAGGCCATTCAGGCCCCATTGAGTTCCGGATGGCACTCCTTGGGGCCGCTTCGGGCGTACTGCTGGTCCCATGATGGTCTCTTACAGGTCTGCTCTGGTCCGGCTCGCGACGGTGGACTGTTGCTGGTCTCTTCGAGGGCGCTTCTGTGCTTTGTGTGGAACCACCGAGCGCCCTCCAATGTGCCGTGGCCTGATCGAGGTCTTCTGCTGGTCCGCAGCGGACCGCGTGCCGGTCCCGGGTGAGCCCTTGATGAGTCCTGTGTCTTCTGGTTCCCCGGCAGACCCGTGGCCTTCTGCGGGTCCTGCCGGCGGCTCCCACGGGTCCCGCCGCGGCCAGGGGTCGCTCACGGTGATGCAGGCCTGATCTGCTGGCGGCCTTTTGCTGGTCTTGGCGTGGTCCTTGCAGAGACCATTGAAAGACCAGTAGAATGATGACTGATAAATGAGTCGAAAGGTCCCCGACTGGCAGTAGCGCCTCGGGGACCGCGCATGAGAGGGGGCCGCGATGACCGAGGACAGTGTCCATCAGCACGAGGGCGCAAGGGGGTGCTCGCAATGACCGATAAGGCCGAGCCACGCCGTCTGCGCTGGAGCGTCCCGCGGGCCGACGAGTCGACGAACCGGTGGCTGGACGAGCAGTACGACATCTCGCGCTCGCTCCAGCTGCTGATCCGCGAGTCCATCCAGCGCGACGGCTACATCGACGTGGTCAACCGTCCCGTTGAGCATCTTCCCCGGCGCGGCCGCCCGCCGCAGGGCGAGCAGGACCCTGGGCGCAGCGAGGCCCATGAAGGAGAGGAACGCGGCGATGACGGCCGTGACGGGAGTGAAAGCCAGCACGAGAGTCGCGAAGGCCGTGACGAGGCTGCCGTGCCTGTTGCTGTTTCTTCAGAGCCCGTGCAGCGCGTCGAGGCAGCCCAGGCTGTTCAGCCGCCGCCCACGCCTCCTGTCCGCGAGCCCCACCCTGTTCCCGCCGAGGAGCCTTCTGTCCCTTCGGGGCTGGACGCCTTCCTCACCCGCTGATCCGCACCGCACTTCCTGAGACACCGACTTCCTGACCGAGAGGGACACAACCATGAGCAACACCCGCACCGCCGAGAAGACCATCCAGCTCACCGGCGGCATCGACGTCGGCAACGGATACGTCAAGGGCGTCATCCGCGGCGAGGTCCACGGCAAGGAGGTCTTTGACACGATCGACCTTCCTTCTGCCGTGGTGAGCACCTCGCGCTCCACGCCCAAGGTGCCCGAGGCTGACTCGGATGCCTTCAAGATCGTGGTGGAGGACGACTTCTACAACCGCGTCGCCGCCTCGTTCACCACTCCCCTGATCGGGCACTCGGACCTGCGCACCTTCGGCCGCGCGGCACTGAGCACCCCTGGGTCGAAGTTCACGCAGTTCGAGGTCGTCGGATCCCGCTCGAAGGCCGACCAGGAACTGAGCTCGGTGCTCGTCCTGGGCGTCTTCGCCGCCAAGGCCCTGCGCGACTATGTCCGCGAGCACGGCGCGCTGCCGGACCGCGAGCTGCGCGCCACGGTGCGCGCAGGCCTGGCTCTGCCGATTGCCGAGTACGTGCAGCGCCGCAGCGCCTATGCTGCCCAGTTCGCGGGACTCCTGGGCGCGGCCGACCCCACGGTGCACCTGGTGACCGTGAAGAACTTCTCCACGCCGGTCACCGTGCGCCTGCAGTTCGAGGATGTGCAGGTCCTGCCCGAGGGCGCGTCCGCGCAGTTCGCGATCACCGACAAGGGCGCGCCGCTGGCGCAGGCTCTGCTGGACGATCTTCGGGCCTCGGACCCCGAGGAGGCCGCGCGCCTGCAGGGTGTCACCGCCGAGCTGCTGGTCGGTGTGCGCAACACCGTCGGCGTCGACGTCGGCGAGGGCACCGTGAACTTCCCCGTCTTCACCGACGGCGCGTTCAACTCCGAAGCGGCCAGCACGCTGGACCAGGGCTACGGCACCGCGCTGACGAACGCGCTGGACCGCATGAGCACCAGCGGAGACAAGGACCTGAGGTTCAAGAACCGCAAGGCGCTGGCCGACTTCCTGCAGCAGGAGCCCAGCGTATTCCTCCAGGGCAGGTTTGACCGCGCCAAGGGCTACGTCGACGAGGAGGCCGAGTACCTGGCCGAGGAGATCGGCGCACGCTTCGAGGACGTCCTCGCCGAGGTCGGCGGCACCACCGAGGTGGTGTACGTCTACGGCGGCGGTTCGGGCCCGATCAAGGAGATCCTGCGCACTGTCCTGCAGAAGGCCGCCGGCGGCATCCCGGTGCTCTACCTCGACGCCGCGTACTCGCGCCACCTGAACCGCGAGGGCCTGTACCTGGCGGCGAAGGCCGTCGAGGTCCAGAAGCCCGAGGGCAAGCGCAGCAAGGCCGCGGCGTGACGATCATGCATTCGTGGCCCGGTCCCGAGAGGCTTGCGGTCGGCATCGAGATGATGCGTGCAGGCTGCCGATCGCGTACTGCTTCCTGTGGTACCGCTCACAGTGCTGAGCGGTACCACAGGAAGCCCCGAAAGAGACCACTGATCGACCAACAACAGACCACAGCCCACCCCAGGAGGGATCAATACCATGACCGACCACGACGAGACCCACGACGGACCCAAGAAGGACCAGCGTCAGACCTATGAGAAGCCCTCGGGCATCGTCGCACGGCTCCAGCAGCTGCACGAGGACCGACCTGTAGTCTTCGCCGTGCTCGTGATGGTGGTCTCCGGGCTGGTGTTCCTGCTCGGCGGAGTCCTCACCGGAGCTGTGGACCTCATCGGCATCTCTTTGCTGCCGGTGGACAACATGCCGTAGCGCCCGGCAGGCACAGCGCGGGCGAAAAAGAGACCTCCCCGGCGGCAGCTGATGCTGCGCCAGGGAGGTCTTTGCGGTGCTGGTGATCCAGGTCAACAGGATGGTCAATCGATGCCATGCTCGGCCGACAGGGCTGCGAGATCGTGGCTGAGATCTTCCATCGCGGCGATGGCGGCCATGGTGCACTGCTGGGTCGCAGGGCAGCAGAGCGAACGGCGCAGACCTGCTCCGACGATCTCGACGGCCGGCATGTACTTGAAGAGCATGCGGTACATGCGCGAATCCTGGCCGTGGCCGAGCTGGTGCCGGATCGAACCGGCGTTGTCCTTCAGGTCGCTGGCCTTGATGAGCAGCGCCCGGGAACCGGAGTTGGCAAGCCGCGTGAGGTGCTCCTCATAGGAGGTGCTGCCGTTAGGGGTGGTCACCGCACCAACGAGCACCGAGGCGCGCCGGCCGTACAGCCGTGCCAGGCAGCCCAGGGGATCCTCACCCGGCTGGCCGAAAGCAGCAAGCAGCTCTTTGCTGCAGTCCTCGACGACATCATGCAGCAGTGCTGCGGCAATCAGTTCAGCGTCGGTGACGCCCCAGCGCAGGAGGCGCAACGCCACGCGCAGCGGATGCTCGATGTACGGCACGCGAGGCATGTCTCCCCTGATGAAGCGGGTCTGCTTCCGGTGCAGGAACGAGGCCGTCGCAGCTGCGCGGGTCACGAGCTCCGTGTTCGTGGTGCCGGGCATGAGGTGTTGGATCTCCCGCTCGAGTTCGAACACGAGCATCGCAGGGTCCATTTGCTTGAGCGGGATACGCGTCGTGGTCAGGGTGGTCATGGCTCTTCCTTTGTTCGGGATGGTTCTCTTGCTGTTGCAAAACACCAGGCGCTGCCCCGCAGCGCGTGGACCCGCCTCAGAGACAGAGTGAGAGCCCCGGCCCCGCGCCGGAGCGCAGGAGCCGGGGCTCTGGTGGGATCAGGCAGGGCGACTGGTCATTGGTGCTGGCTGGGCTGGGTGTCGTTGTGACGGCGTAGCCGGGCAGCCCAGGTCTTCAGGCCCGGAAGTCCAGCAGCCCAGACAGCACCGGACAGGACCACGAGCACCACGCTCGCCGTCCAGTGGCCGGTCCAGGCGCTGGCTGCGATCGCGGGCAGCAGGGCGAGGACGTTCAGCACGATCCCCGTGACGAGGAGCGCCCTGCCGACACTCCGGAGGATCCGCTCGCGGCGGCCGGTGGTCTGCATCGTGTCAGGCATGGTGGTTCACGCTCCTTCGTCGTGGGATGTGTTCTCTCAGAGCTCGATCCGCTTGCCGCGGGCGAGCTCGGCAGCGGGGATGCTCAGCCGGTAACCGCCGACCGGGTAGCTGGGGTGGTCGCTGGCGACGACCGCGCAGTTCCACCAACCAGCGTGGCGCTTGCGAGGACGGGGTTCTTCCTCGCCCTCGGTGCGGGCCTCGCCGCGGTTTTCGATGGGCACCACGACGACGCGGTGGCCTGAGCCCCGCTCGGTGGCGTGCCAGGGCAGCTCGATGAGCAGGTCCTGGGGCCACTGCTCGATGGTGACCGGCAGCTTGGACAGTTCGTGGTTGGCCGAGCCCTCGGGCGACTGCGCGAGGCGCTGGGCCTCCTGCTCGGCGGTCTCGACGAATCCGATCTTCTCGAGGAAGGACATGGTGATCAGTGCTCCTGGTTCATGGGTTGGGAAGTCAACGGGTCAGCCTCAACGCTGGACTCGCCGCGGACGAGATCAGCCAGCGCCTGGGCGTAGGCGTCTTTGGCCCGTTCGATTGCAGCCTGCTCGTAGAGTGAGTGGATCTTCTCGCCGGCGGCGATGCGGTCCTCGACCTCGTCCATTGCTATGACGGCGGCGGCGAGCTGGACCCGGGCCTGAGCCTCGGCACGCCGCAGCTCCGGGTAGAAGGCCTTGCTCGTGGCGAGCCGGTGGACGGCGGCAACGCGTTGAGCTTCAGCGTCGAGGTCGGGCTCGGAAGTGGTGGCAGTGGACACGGTGATCCCCTCCTGTTTGATGAAGTCGTTTGTTCGATGCCGGACCTGGATCAGCTGCGCTGGTTCCTCAGCCCTCTGCCAGACGGCGGGCGGCCGCCTGGAAATCCGTGAAGGTAGTCTCGGCGCGTTCTGCCCGTGTGCCGTCCGCCGTGAATGCCGTGCCGCACCATCCGGTGACGTAGCGCTGGCACAGCTCGCGGTCGGCCTGGCGGGCCTGCTCGCCGTAGACGGGCGCGCTGACGACCAGCACATCAGAGCCGAAGTCGAATGGCAGCGCGTCCTGCATGGGTGCGGCGATGGTGCTCATGGCGGTTCTCCTCGGAATCCTGTGGGGCACGGCGCTGCACTGCAGGCCGTCCTTCGTCGATGACTCCTCCGTGACAGCTCCGCTGTCACCACCGCTGGCTGCACCTGAGAATCGAAGATGAAGAAGAACAACAACAAGGTTCCAACCCCGCGCCGGCAAAACGCGGATGATCCGCAGCATCGTCACAACCCCTCCACGCACCCTGGGATAGGCTTTCGGCGGAGTTCAAAATTCAACAAAGGGAGAGATTCGTGGCGGGAAGCGCGGTCTATGGCAAGGGCTACCACGCAGGCAAGCAGGATGCGCGTACAGAGGACCTGATCGCCGCGGGGGTCTTGGCGGCTGCAGGTCTGGTCATTGCAGGTGGCGTCAAGGTTTACCGGAAAGTCAAAGAGGCCCACGCAACCCGGCTGGAACAGCGGCTGAAGGACATCGACGACGGAGGTAACTCCGAAGATTCCGGCCAGCAGTAAACCACGGACACAAAAAAGAGACCCCACCGCCGGAGCACGCGCTCTGACGGTGGGGTCTTCTTCAGGCGAACGTCCTGTCCGCAGCGAAGTGCTCGTGCACGGCCTCGCGGGCGGCGGGGTATTCGTCGTAGGGATCCGGGTAAGCAGCATCGAACCGGGCAGCGGTGGTGATGCCCTGGAATCGGAGCAATTCCAGGAGATCCGGCAGGTCCTGTGCACGGCCGGAGAACTCCGCGGTGTCCGCGGCGATGATCTTGGCGCGGGTCAGCGTGGGGACACTGGCCAGCTGAAGCCTGATGCACTCGTACGCTGTGTCGTCGTCGATCCAGCGCGCCTGGTATATCGAGGCCACGAGCTCAGCGTCGTCACCGTCCATCACGTTGTCGTTGTTGATCCAGTCGCGCTCCAGGTTCATTTCGTCGGCCACCTCATGGATTGCCGCCATGACCTCTGGCGCGAAATCGCCGGTGACGCTGTCGATGTCGACGGTGAATGCCCGGTCCGCAGCACGGATGCCGTACTTCATGAGCGCGAAGCCGCCGATCGCACGGATCTGCACCGGGGCGTTCAGCCCCAGGCGCTTCAGCTTTCCGTCGAGCACCTCGAGCGCCCGCTCCAGCTGGGCCAGGCTGCACTTCTGGTCGTCGTGGCTCATCGTGCTGCTCCTTCTGGTCAGGAAAGAGCGGGTGTCTCCTTCGAGTCCAGATCCGGATCGGCTGTGCCGATCTGACGAGCCGCCAGGAAAGAGACGAGCCCGGCACCAGGGGCTCTCCCCCGTGCCGGGCTCTGTTCAGGCTCAGTGCATGCGTTCGATGCGCGTGGATCCGGACCCGTCCTGCAGGCCGGTGGCGCAGTCGTACCTGAAGCCGTTGGGCAGGCGGACCAGCGTGTGCGCCTCACGTCCTGGCCAGTTGCCGGCAGCTGCGATCGCGGGTACCGCCCGGCGGTCCATCACGCAGCTCACCCCCAGCTCCTCCACGACCTGCGGGTCGCGGACGTACTTCGCGGTGGAGCCATTGCGGGGATCGCACGGGACCTGCTTCATCCAGGCGGGGTGGTCGAGGACCCTCTTGACGAGGACCTTGTCGCCGACCTGGAGTTCGTCCAGCTCAGAGGGTGCTGTAGGGATGGGCATGTGGTTCTCCTGGTTCGTAGTCTGTAAGTGCAGCAGCTCAGCCGCGGCCGATGGAGGAGCACTGTGAGTGCGCACCGGCTTGCAGTGCCACGGCGTTGTCAGCCGCCGTGCGGTACTCGGGGATCCGCTGGGGCTCCGGCTCGCCCTTGGGGAACCAGGGCATGGCGTAGCCGTCGGTGACCTGCTGTCGCGCGGCATCGTTGTGGGCCGGTGTGATGACGTAGGCGAGAGAACGGCCATAACGGTCAGTTCTGTCTGCCCCGGGGTCGTACTCGATGGTCACTGGCATGCCCTGCGGCAGGATGCCGCCAAGATGATCAGTGGCGGCCCTAGCGCCGCACTCGGGCTCGGCATCCTTGTGATAGTTCATTTCGGGCGCGTCGATGCCCAGGAGCCTGACTGTGTGCTCGGGGATCCCGATATGCTTGTCGGTCGCCTCGAGCAGGCCGGCCACCGGCAGCACGGCGACGGTGTCGCCGTCGATGACACGGATGACTTTGGTCTCCACGCTCGCCGGTTTGCCAGAGGACACCTGTCCCGGGTCCTGGGCTGCCGCAATGCTGGTGGACGGCGTACCCGGGACGCCGGGGGCCTTCGGCAGGTCCTCGCAGCCGGTCAGCGTGACGATACAGAGCACGGCGGCGATGAGGCCGCCGAAGACAGATCCGGAGGGGGTGCGCTTCATGGTGGGGTTTCCTTGCTGGAGTGGTCGTCGGGCGCTCTGGCCGGGGTGGCAGGCGTGCTTCTCCACGGGCACGCCCGAGCCAGCTGTGCTGGCTGTTCCGGAAAGAGAAAGACAGGACCCCCGGCCCTGAGCGATGCGCTCGGTGCCAGGGGTCCAGTGAGAGAGATCAGTTGCCTGCCGCGACGGATCCGGAGTCGATGGGTTCGACGATGAAGACGCCGTCGGGCTCGCCCGTGAGCTCAGCAGCGAGCCGGCTCAGTGACTGGGCGTGGTCGAGCCTGTTACCGGCCCAGACACGCCGGCCAGCGTCGAAGTGCTCTGCGGCTTTCCTGGTCTCCTGTTCGGCACCGAGCGAGGCGATGTGTGCGAGCTTGCGGCGCACGTCCGGGCTGAGCTCGCGGATCAATGCGCTGCGTCCCTTGTGCGTCATGCCGAGCAGCATGCCGTTGCTGATGGGTCCGGTGTACATGGCGGTTTCCTTGCTGGTCAGGGTTGTTCCGGTCCGCGGGCGACGAGCACGAGGCGCGAGCCGCGGACGAGGTGGGCCTCACCGCCGACGGTGAGGATGTGGACAGTGCTGCCCACCGAAGGCCGCACCTGCTCGACGACGGCTGTGCCGCCATCCAGATCAGGGTTCAGGTCGCGCAGCGCGACCCGGTCGCCCCGGCGCAGCATCCGGGCGCTCTTGCCGCCGAGGATGCGGTGGCGCTCGGTCGAGCGCAACAGAGCCTCCTGGACCGCAGGACCGCCGTCTTTGACGATGTCGAGGAAGGCGGGGGTGATGGTGTCGGTCATGGCATTGCCCTCCTGGCTGGTGCAGCTGATGGATCGCGCGGGCCTGTACGACCCTGGGTCTGTGGCGCTCACGGGGATCGAACCCGTGACCTCTCGTGCGTCGCCCTGCAACGGGCCTGTAGCCTGGGTCTGCCCGACCAGGGATTGATGCGGAATCGAACCGCGGGCAGTCAGAACGCCGAGTGCTCTGCCGCTGAGCTAGAGCGCCGTGGGCCGGTTCCGGGAAGGAGCCGGCGAGGGGTTGTGAGGAAAGGGACGAGGAGCCGTTCGCCACTCACTTCCAGGTCGGTGCCCGCAGGGAGTCCGGAGCCGTGCAGCCGTCGCACGGCCTGGCCGCTGGCGCGAGGTGGTGCTCGACGAGATGGGACAGGAACCGGACTCCGACCTCGACGTCCGTCGTGAACGACTCGTCATCGGCCGTGCCGACGATCTGCGCGGAGGCGACCGTCGAGTCGATGTCCAGGTCGATGACCAGCTGCAGGGCGAGGCCCGGCGCGGGGCCGATCAGCTCGACGAGCACCTGGTAGTCCGGCTCGCACGAGTGCGAGACCCAGCCGACGTGGCGCTCGAGCTCGTCGGCGTCGTCGGCGGCGTTCAGCTCCTGGAAGACCGCTGCGACGGCGGACAGGAAGCCGGTGAGGGTGTGGTCGTGGTTGCGGTGATGACGGTGCTGCACGGAGGTCGACATGGCCCCTCCTCGGTCGATGGGTGGTGATCAGCGGATCTCGGAGTAGCCGCACTCCGGGCAGGTGTGGGTGCAGGCGCAACCGCGCCGGCCGGCCCGTTCGCGGGCCGTGGCGGGGGCGTCGGACTCCATCGGCGCGCCATCGTTGGGGCAGCTGAGACCAGACATGGCGGACCTCCAGTGAAGTGTGGCAGGACGG
This sequence comes from Arthrobacter sp. AG258, assembly GCF_004364695.1. NCBI lineage: Bacteria > Bacillati > Actinomycetota > Actinomycetes > Micrococcales > Micrococcaceae > Arthrobacter > Arthrobacter sp. AG258. The sequence goes on from NZ_SOBI01000002.1 coordinate 134,875, forward strand.
GGACGTTGTCCTTCGTCGTCAGATCCGGATCGGCTGTGCCGATCCCCTCCACACAGGCCACGAACGAAACCTGAACGAAAAGACAGCGCCCCGCCACGCCGCTGCTGCCGGGAGGGCAGGGCAGGGCGCGCGGGGCGCTGGTGGGGCCGGAGCCACGGAGGGATCGAACCGCTCTGCACGGAAGCTCTCAGCGCCGGATCCCGACGGCGGCCTTGCACCGCTTGGTGAGGACCAGGAACTGGAAGAAGGCGACGGCAGCCGACTCACCGAGGAAGTAGTGCACTTCTTCGATCGTCATCCCACTGGGGTCGAAGTCGACGATCCGGGGATACGTCTCGGCGAGGATCCGCGCCGCCGCGGGAAGCCCGGCAGCCGGCTGGACCTCGGCGGCGGGCTCGAGCTGCTGGACCAGGCTCATTCCGGGTCCTCCAGGTCCATCCGCCCGGTGACGGTGCGGAAGCGCTCCACGGGGCGGGTGCCGCCGTGATCGGCGACGAAGACCTGGCTGGCGTGAAGGCGCAGCTTCTGGATGACGGCGGTGACGACGTCGTCGACCATGGCCTCGACATCCGGTCCGGGGTGGTCCGTGATCACCGAGCCGACGACGGCGGTGAGCCCTGCGTGCAGGGCCTGGTCGTGATCGGTGGCCTCGACGGTCGCGTCGGCGACGATCTGCATGGCGGAACTCCTTCTCTTGGCTGATGACGTTGGGGGCAGGGCAGGACGGCGGCCAGCGAAAGCAGATCCCCGTCCGAGCAGCCCGAGGCTCCTCGGACGGGGACTGTCGGCGTGCGTGAGCCGCCTATTCGGTTGTTATTCAGTTGTGGGTTGTGCTGGGTGCGGGGCGCGCTTCTCAGGAGAAGGGCAGCTCCTCGCTGTGGACGGCGCTGGCGACGGCCGGCTGCGGTGCGGCAGCGGCTGCGACGGGAGCCGGAGCCGGCTGGGTCTGCAGGGCCTGGTTCTGCGCCTCGGCGGCAGCGACGCGCTCGTTCACGCGGGCCTGGGTCACCGAGCGGGGCTCGAGGAACGTGATGTCCTCGACGACTGCCTTGAGTTCGAAGACCTCGACACCGTTCTTGGTGTAGCGGTCCTGGCGCAGCTTGAGGTTCACGGCCACGAGGTCACCCTTGTGGATGCTCGCGAACGGGCCGATGCCGTTGGTGGTCGCGCGCACGAAAGCCTCGACCGGCACAGCGTCAGCGCCGCCGGTTGCCCTGGCTGTCGGTGTAGTTGTGGTCGGCCATCAGGGTGAACGCGACCTTCTTGGAGCCGTCCTGGTTGTTGAAGACGACCGGGTCCTTGGTCAGGCGGCCGATGACGGTGGCGGAGTTGCGGGGGTTCGACATGAGTGTTTCTCCTCGTTGTGCACGAAACGCGCGGGCAGTGTCCCTGCTCCGCGCGCGATGGTGAGTTGAAGTGTTCGGTTGTCTCTCAGACCCCCATCCGGATCAGCTGTGCTGATCAGACGATGATCTTTCGAATGAAGACTCGGATCAGCTGTGCTGATCGAGCGCTCCTCAGTGCTCCTTCCGGATCAACTGCGTTGATCCCAGATGCCCTTGCATCACGGGTCCCGCATCAGCTGCGCTGATCGAACCCGGTACGCCCGGCCCCAGGCCAGCCCGGTGCTGCTCCCAGATCCCAGAGTTCGGCCTCGATCTGATCGGCCGCGGCCACGTCTCCGCTCTCGCAGGCCCGCCGGTAGTCCTCCTCCAGGTACGCGATCTGCCCGTCCCGGTTCGGGAACCGTCGCCGGAACAGCAACCAGCCCAGCCACGCGAGGCAGATCATGAAGGCAAGAGTGGTGATGAGGACTCCGGTGCTCTCGATGATGTTGTCCATGGCGTTTCTCCTGTCTGCTTCAGATCCGCAGCCGCCGGCGGACCAGGTCCATGAGCGTCGGGTCGGGTGTATGTCCCTGGGCCTGCTGCAGCTGCAGCCAGGCGAGGACGTTCTGCGTGTCCTGGGCCTCGAGCTGGCGGCGCTCGACCTCCAGCTGTTCCTCGCCGAGGGCGAGCATCCGCCCCTGGAGCTGTTCGATCTTCTCGAGGTGGCCGGTGTTCACTTTCAGGACGCTCAGCGCATGGGTGTCCGCGGCCATCAGAGCGTCACCTCGACCTCGTGGGCGGTGGAGGCGAACGGGCCGACGGTCACGGAGCGCATAATGCGGACGAGCCCCGCATCCTGCAGGCGCTCGGCCAGGCCAGCGTGTTCCGACCAGTCCTTGATGAACACCCGCCCCGGGCCGGCTACGAGGCCATATGCCTCGAGGTTCACCGAGATGCGCTCGGGGGCCTCGTCGGTCAGGAGTATGAGGCTGCGCTGGGCGTCGGCGTGCTGAAGGGTGCCCGTGAGCTCGATGACGCCGAAGTCGACGGCGACGCTGTGCCTGATGACGGGCGGTGCGATGGTCTGGTCCATGGTTCTTCTCGCTTTCGATGCCTGCACGGGCAGGTGAATGGTTGTTGACCCCGGGCCGCCGTGGCTTCGTTGCCGGGCTGCGGCAGGAACGGTGTGTCCGGCGCTTCTCGCGACGGCCCGGGGCTGTTCGTGGTGCGGCGGTGGGCCGCATGAAGTCTTGACCCAGCCCCGCAGGAGGCCAGGGGCCGGAAGGGGTCTCTTTAGATTCCCCGGCGGGCCCAGTCGTAGACCTCGGCGGGACCGCGACGGGACCTCGCGGAGCCCTGGCCCTGCCCCTGGATGAGACGAAGGGTCGGGCGGGCGGTGGGTATAGGAATGGGAACGAGTGAGCTGTTTGCCTCCTCGGCCTGCGGCTGCTGTGCTGCCACCTTGTCTGTATGTCTGCGCCGGAGCGCAGCCTCGGCCTCGGCGTAGAGGCAGATGAGCCCGAGCACAAAGACGGCGAGGAGCACGATGAGGGCCCAGCTCTGCAGTGGTGTCATGGGCATGAGCGGGACGCTCCTTCACTGGTCGATGGTTCAGTCGATGAGTCCCCCGGCGCAGCTGCGCTGCGTCGCTGTATCCCTGCCCCGGGTCAGGAGGCCCGGCGGGCAACGGTGTGCCCACAGGCGAGGTACGCGATGTCGTAGAGCGGGGCCGGGCCCCAGGCGGCCTTCCAGTCCGCGGGCAGCGGCAGCGGCTCCGTCATGCGCAGGACGACGTCCTGCGGCATGCCAGGGATGCCGCCCTCGACGTCGGGCACCGGATCGTCCCCGGGGGTGCAGCCGCCGCACCACTCCTGTTCGGGCAGGAGCGCAGCGGCGGCCTGCAGTTGGATCTGCTGTGCGATGGCGTCCGACGGCGGTGCGTCGTCGATGACGTCATGGAGGGGCGGGCGATCGTCATGATGGAGTCCTTCGGTCTGTGTGCGGTCAGTGGGATGAGCGGGATGGCAGCCACCCGCGCCAGGGCCGCCGGCTCAGCCCACGGCGAGCTGCGTGGCCCGCGACCAGCTGCCCATCCGGAACCGGATGGTGGCTGCCGGCGGGACATGGGTCCGGCAGATGCCGTCGGTGCCGCCGGTGCGCCAGGCCTCGTAGGCGAGCACGGCGATGGAGCCGGTCTTGATCCAGCACTCGCGCAGGGCGTCGAGGATCATCTCCTCGGTCCACTTCGTGGTCACGCCCTGGAAGTGCAGCGGCTGCTCGGTGGTGTTCAGGCCGGCTCTCTCCAGGGCTGCATTCCAGGAGCCGAACCGGCGCTCCAGCAGCGGCGCGGATGGTTCGTCGTCGTGTCTGCGGCGGATGTAGTCGTTGCGCGGGAGGCTGTCCCGGTCCGCAGCGCAGCGCAGGAGCGCGTCGACCATCTGCTGTTCGGTGTAGGTCTGGACAGACCCTTGGAAGGTTCGGGCCGGCTCTGCGGGGTCGAATGCCGTGCAGGCGTAGCCGTTTCCGGCCAGCGCGTGGGAAATTGTGTGCTCCGAAATCCAGTGATCGTCCGTGTGCGGATCGGGGTTCTCGCACTGGACGCCGCCGCTCTCGTGGTGCTGGCACGGCAGGTGCTCCTGCACCTGCGGGTCCGCGATCTGGCAGCGCGGCATCAGGTCCGTCGGCACAGTCGTCCGGGTCATTGGCAGTCCCTCTCTCGGGTCGGCGTCGTCCGGGCGCGGCATGCCGTCCCGACCCGGCCCACCCAGGGACCGGGTGACGCGCTCGGGACGCGTCGAGCACCCGTCCGGATCAACTCCGTTGATCCCTCCCAGCCCAGCTGCCCCCTGGCGATACCAGGCATCGCCAGGGCCTGGCGCAGACCTTCTGTCAGCCGTCTTTTGTGTCGCTCTTCGCGCATCATCCGATAGACCATTCGATTGGTCTATCGGATAAGATGTACTGGAAGACCAGTCGGATGCGGGCTCTGTGCCATCCGGCGCAGACATCGACCCGACAGGAGAGGCCATGGCGATGAAGACCCCGATGACGAGGAAGGCGGCATTGTCCGCCGCCGCACTGGCGGTGCTGGGCAGCCTGCTCGCCGGATGCTCCGCCGGCTCAGAGACGGCGCAGCCGTCGCCGAGCCCGAGCACCAGCGCGGCGAAGGTGACGAGCGAGGACCTCGGCAAGGCGCTGGACCGGCTCGTGTTCCAGGGCACCGGGGCCAAGAGCACCGACGGCGGCGCGTGCCTGGTCCGCGCCGCCCAAGACAAGAAGCTCTCGGACGCCGCGCAGGCCTACATCGTGGGCAAGGGCAGCGACGACATCGCCGCGGTGGCAAATGGCCTGCGCGAGGTCAGCGCGATGGACGCCGCGATCATGCTCTCCCCTGAGCTGGGCGACAAGTTCGACGTTTGCGTCGACGCGGTGATCCCGCCGACCCCGGCCCCGGATGCCACGACCGGCAAGGACGGCAAGGACGGCAAGGATCAGGTCTACGTGCCGCCGAATCAGGGACAGGAGCTCCCCCAAGCCCGGCAGCCGGATCTCACGCCGAAGTTCCCGGTGCCCCAGGGCACGAGCATCAGCTCCTCCTCGCAGCTGACCGCGGGGCTCGTTTCGACGTTCTCCGCCTATGCGCTGAACGAGGATCAGAAGAAGACCTATGCAGCCTCGGGCGCTTGCCTGGCGGGCGTCGTCTTCCAGGCGGGGTTCTCGCAGGAGACGCTGCGCTTCCTCGCCGGCGGCGCACCAATAGGGGCCGGATCGATCTCGGACTTCCTGCCGAAGGACGAGGACAAGAAGATCTGGAAGTCGAAGGACTTCACCTCGGCACTCGTGGACTGCACGGCCAGCGCCAACGTCTGAGGCTCATCCATCGCGGCTTTTCGTCCTGCCGTTGATTGGCTTCTACCGATCAAAAAAGAAGAACCGGTGCATACTCGCACCGGTTCTTCTTTTCCTGGTCACAAAGCTGCCGAAGTCATAGCAAGACCCAGATGGCAGCATTCCAGAGCGGAGTCCGCGTCACAGCACTTCGATGGCGACGTCGGCACTAGAGCCGTTTTGGCTGCGCATTGCCGAGGTGCGCGCGCACCACGGCAATGTCCCTCGTCGGGTCGCGCCGGATCCGCTTCGACTTGACGATGAACGCGGACTTCTCGATCACAATGAGCTTCAATCCATGTTCGGGGATAAGAAGGCGCTTGCGTTCGTCGTAGAGGCGACGTTGCTCGCCGCGACCGACACCAGAGACGGTCTGCCGCCGATCGAAGAACGGTGACGGTTTCGAATGCTGCTCCTCCTGGAACTCGACTACGAGCTTAAGATCGGACCAAAAGCCGTCCACGGGTAGCTTGGTGCCGAGGGGTCGCAAAGGGGACGGGTCGCCGCGGAGCCAATCGAACGTCGCTTGGCGACAGCTGCTCATGCCGAGGACGCCGTCGCACAGGTCAAGCACGTAGTGCTCATCGGACGCAGTGCGGTCGACCATGCCGTGATTCTTGCAGAGTTCAGCCGAGAGGCCCATGCTTCATAGGTTCAAGAACAATGTTTGGTCCGCTCTGAGAGCTTAGGATCTCGGAACCAGGCTGATTCGGTCAGTGCCGCCGTCTGCCGGATACGGCCCGGTGCCAGTATTCCGCTTCTGCACTTGTCAGAATCTCGTAGATCTCCTCGACCACGAACTTGCCCAAATAAGGGCGTTCCTCGGCGCTCAAAGTTCCCAGAGACACCAGTGCAGCCGACAACAGCACATCGTCCTCAATCGAAGGCTCAACCCATTCCCGCACGCAATCGTCGGCGAGGTCCTCCCAGACATATGGCGAGGTTGCTATGGCCTCCCTGACCGCGGCGAGTCGCACCCTTACGTCTCCGCTGCGGGACCGCGTGTAGAGACGGATCTGGTATTCATCCGAGGCCGGGGGCACAAGTGGTGCCCCGCCGGCGACCGAATGCTGCGCAGCAATGACCTGGTAGCGGGCCCGGGCAGGGTGTCGGTCATGGAGGTCCTGGCGTATTTCCCTGATGCGGTGCCCGGGGCGCAATGTTGCAATTCCAGGGATGCGGTTGTCCCGCCTATTCGCGTTGTGTGGTGCCATGACCTGTCCCGACAAGCGGCCAATAGGTGTCCCCCTCCCTCATGATAGGCCCGGTTCGGACGGAGGTTGAAGGCCACCGGATCGAGGCGGCTGGGCATACCGGAACGAGCTTGATCGTCCCTGCGGTTTTCCACATACGTCAGGACTCCCCTATCGGCAGTCGGCAACCGATGCTGCACTGGAGGCATGCTCAGCTACGAAGACATCATTCTGCTCGGCGAGGAACGGGTCCTGGTCATCCAGGAACACAAAGAGGGCCGTTGCTGGTGTGGCCAGACCTGGCAATGACCAACCTTGACGGGCGCTGTCTTGGTTGTATGGCTGGTGCTTCCTGATTCCGGACTGCTTGCTTCAGGCCGGACCAGGACCTTGCTGGGAAGGGGCCAGGTGAATTCAGCAGGGTATCCGGGCGGAGGAGCATACTGAAACGGTTACACCTCACGGTCCGGAACGCGAATGATGATCATCCGGGATCCTTCCGGGATTTTGGCCTTCGCCGCGGCCAGGGTGGTGCCATAGTCGGGGCCTGTCGCGCTGACGCGCATCATTTCGCCCTGGGCATCTTCAATGGTCAATTCAACCTCCATAGCTCTGAGCATAGAGCCCTGCCCGGCCGTCCTCTGTCCGTTGGAGAAGAGAAAGCTGTCAAGTAACAGCATGCGCAGTGAGTAGCCTGCCTAAGACCGGAGCGAGACTGGGATTGCCGGTAAAGGCTAGACTGCCTGAGTGCCCGGTCATGATCAAGAAGGCCCGTTCGATCGGGCGCAGCCGCTCAATCCATCACGTCTTCAGCAGCCCAAGGACAAGTCAGTCCAGTCTGAGCCCATTGAAGTGCCCAACCCTGAGGCCGCCGGAGCCTGCGAGCAGGATATGAGCCAGGGCCCGACCCGCTGGCAGCGGATCAAGGATCATCCGGCTTTCAAGACAGGTCTCGCCGTTGGCGCTCTTGCGGCTGCTGGCGCGGTCACGTTGTTGACACTGAGGTCGCCCGAAGCATTCAAGCAGGTCAGCGCGGCGGTCTGGGAGAAAATCCCTGAGTTCACGGAGGCGGCTTTCGAGGGCATCGGCGAGGAGGCCAGCAGAAAGTCTCCGACCGAGCATAATGTCAGCGGGCACCAGCGCGTGCAGCACTACGGTCCCGGCGGCACCGAGACAAAGTTCGTCCAGGTATCGCCTTACTCGCGTGGAGGTAGTACCTAACAGGCGCATGCGATACTGACCGTGTCGAAAATTGCGGTTGTGCTTGTCGTCAGCGGTTTATGTCATATCAGAAACGGCTTCGGCGGGACGTATTGGGACGGTAGGGCCTTTGGGTATCTTTGATTTCCTTGCGAAGAAGGAAAAAAGCTGGGACGAGATCGATGTCTACGAGGGTGAAACGCCCCCGTGCCCCAACTGTGGGACGCCCCTGGTGAAAAAGTTTGTTTACTCCGAGATGTACTGCCTTGAGTGTCGCTACGGTCTAGATGACGATGACGATGACGATGACGACAGCGAGGCGCTGAGTGTTTACGATGCAGCTCAGATCTGGGCCTCACACGGTAAGGATGAGGATTACATGTTCGGGTATTCCTCGGAGGAACTCGAAGCCGCGCTTTAATGTGGCAGGTCGCTGCTCGAGTTTGCTGCCGGCGCGGGTGCTGTTGAGGTCCTGCGCTTCCCTTACCCCGCTATGCCACAGCGACCGGCAGCTCGTCCCAGTGGGTCGTGCAGCGCTTCGAGAGCATGGCGCGCTTCATCTCCCACGCCGGCGGGGTCTTCATGCCACCCAGGCCCACACCCACTGCCTGCGCGCCGAGCTTTCTCGTGATTTCGTCAAGTACCTTCCCTACTCCCCGATCTTCGAATTCGGATTGGAACACAGGTAGGAACTGAACGCCGTCACTCGCGCGCAGTCCCGTGAGTACAACTCCTGCACGGGCGTAGCGGATACCGGCGGTCGGAAACAGATCAGGCAGGATCACACTGGCAGCTTTCGTAAGCGCGATCGGGTCATCGGTCGGCATGGCCAGCGGAACAGCCCGGTGGGCTGAATGCGGGACGGTTCCTTCGTCGGCCCAGCCGGTCGAAGCCCACACCGAGAGCACGCCGGCGACGGACCCCTGGGCCCGAAGACGGGCTGAGACCCGCTGGGCGTAGATCGACAGAACCTGATGCATCTCGTCAGGGTCCGTAAGCTTGCGCGAGAAGCTCCTGGAATAGATCAGCTGGTCCTTGGCAGCCGGCGGCTGGGTCTCCAGCCCGATACATTTTTGCCCGCGCAGCTCCAGGATGGTTCTTTCCATGACGACGGAGAACCGTTTGCGGAGCCATTTGGCATCAGCGTCACGCAGTTCTCTGGCCGTGTGGATGCCGAGCGCAGCCAGGCGCTTGCCGTTACGCCCGGCGACGCCCCAGAGGTCAGTCACATGGAGGGAGTCAAGGATCCGGTCAAGCTGCTCCTCCGAAAACCGCCGGAGATCGAGAACTCCATTGAACGCGGGGTTTTTCTTGATGCCGAGAGCCGCTACCTTGGCGAGGGTCTTCGTGGGACCGATCGCGACGCGGACAGGAATTCCGGTCAGCTGGAGGACAGTCCGTCGGATCTCCTGTCCCCGTGATTCGAGTTCTTCAGGAGCGCCCCGCAGCTTCAGCCAGCTTTCGTCGATCGAATACACTTCCTGCCACGCACTGAAGCGGCCCAGAATGGTGGCAACCCGTGCACTCAGCGAGCCATAGAGCTCATAGTTCGATGACCTGGCTTCGACGCCCTTGGCCTGGCACCAGCCGCGGATCTTGAACCACGGCTTGCCCATGATGTCAGGATCGAGCTCCTTCACCAGCGGGCACGCGGCAACCACACAGCCGTCATTGTTCGAGAGGACAAGGGTCGGCCGGTCATGCAGCGTGGGGTCGAAGACGCGCTCCGCGTTGGCGTAAAAGGAGACGCAGTCTACGAGAGCGATTTGATCGGATGCTGGGGTGAGAGTCGTCATTGCCACGGCTGGAGACTATAGGCGGGGTCTGACACCACGTTTGGTTTTCGCAGGAGACAGAATCCATGTGACCACGCCCCAGACTGACATCTCGGTGTGTTCGTGGAGAACGACGTCCGCATAGTCAAGGTTCTCTGCCACGAGAACGGTACGTCCCTGGATGACGTCCAGCCGCTTGACGGTGTATTCGCCGTCAACGACGGCGATCACGATCTTGCCCGGAACGGGATCGATCCCCCGGTCCACGAGCAGCAGGTCGCCGTCATTGATTCCGGCTCCGGTCATGGAATGGCCGGCTGCACGCCAGACAAATGTACATGTTGGGTCCCGGACCAGGTGCTGGACAAGATCAAGGTCCCCGGACCAATATCCCTCTGCAGGGCTGGGGAAGCCGCAGGCGACGGCTTCCGGCGCGAACGGGAGTATCAGCGGCTCGTCGAGCGCCAACGGTTCTGGCTGCGAGGCCTGCATGTCCACTTCCTTTTCGAACATATGTTCGATGGAATCGTACGCCCGGGCGGGAACGGCACGCAACGTGGAGCAACTGCCGGGCGGACCGGACAGGCCTGGGCTCTGGGACTGCGGGCAGGAATAAAGGCCCCGGTGCGCTTCATGCGCGTCGGGGCCTTCTCTTTTTCGCACGAACGGGAGGTGCGAACCAACGTTCAGCGGCCCCGGCCTTGGGGTCGAGGAACCGAGGCCGCCTGGGACACGCGATCAGGCGCTGACCGGGTGACGCAGATGACTCCACCTCTCTGCCCGACCTCTCCGCAAAGGTCTGTCACAAGTCATTGCCCAATCATTCGTGACAGACAATCGAATGACGTTAGAATGGACTCGTACATCAGTCGAATATGACAGGAGAGGCCAGACATGACCGTCGTCGACGAGCCGAAGGCTGCGCCTCCCGCTGCGCGGGCTGCGACCAGGTCCGGTGGACCGAGCATCGACCAGAACGGCAGCGACCGCAGGGAGCGGGTCTTTACCCGCCTGTCCTCGGACGAGAAGCAGCGGGCGGAGTACTGGGCGCAGCGGCGCGGCTACCCCTCCGCCAACGAGTACTACGCCGAGGCGATCGCCGAGAAGATCCGGCGCGAGAATCTCGACTTCGACATCCCTGATCTGCTCACCGCGCGTATCAACCAGGTCGTCGACGAGCTCAAGGCGCTTTCGACGAACAACGCCAACCTCGAGCGGGTCGTGACCATGGGCTTCGATTCCCTGCTCGGGCTGACCAGGGGCGACAACTATCTGCTGGACGAGGAGAACGGGGAGCTGACGTGAGCCAGGGGCTGAACGAGATCATGCCGTCCACCGACGAGCTGATGGACGTCGACACGTCCTTCCTCGATGCGTACCGGACCGGCGGGAGCGAGGGCCTGAAGCGGGCCCAGGAAGGGGCACAGCCGGCGGAGCCGGAGCAGGACACGCCGGAGAAGGATGAGGCCCCGCAGCAGAGCGCCGAGAACCTTGACCGGGACACCGGTGCCGGCCAGCGTGGAGGCTCGGGAGCAGGCAGCGCCACTCCCCCGGCCCAGAGCGACGCCGTCGCCGTGGACAAAGCAGCGATGCCGCAGGTGCACGACGACGCAGACGCCGAAGCACACCCCGCGGCCCTCCCGGTGTCGCCGCCGGAAGATGCCAACCTCCTCCCGCCCGTCCCGCTCCAGCACACCGACCATCAGGAGGCCGTGCAGTCTGCGGCGGCCAGGGGCGGCTCCGGCGGAGGGGACGAGGGCAGCGAGTCGTTGCCACAGAGCGGCTTCCGGCTCGACGGCGTGAAGAGCCAGCCTGCCGTCCGGGCCCTGCCCGAGGCAATCGTCGGCGCGCTGCGGGAGCAGCTGCGCTCAGCGGCCGTCCGTGAGCTCGGTGTCGGCGACACGGCAGCCCGCGAGTTCGCCGAGCGGTTGAGCCAGGCAAGCCTGGTCACGGCCTTTCTGCTGGCCCAGCTCGACCTTGGACTGGCGACTGATGCTGCCACCCGGCGCGCGGCGCAGCTGTTCCGCTCCCGTGATCCGCTGCTGGGCAGCATCGCGGCGCGCATGGAATCCCTGGAGCGGAGGGGCCGTGAGCAGACCCAGGGCCTGGCCGCGCTGCACGGGCAGCTGGGTGAGGTAAAGGAGACCAGCGCGGCGATCGAGCAGGCACTCGCGTACTCGATCGCGGACCGCACGAGCAACTTCCTGCGCGGCTCGCACAATGTCCACGAGGCTCCGATCACGCACAAGGACGCGGTCTTCGTCCGGGACCGGGTGCGGGAGGCGACGAAGAAGCAGGCGAAGCTCGAGCGCGAGCGGGAAGGGCGGCCGATCCGATGAGCGCCGTGACGCACTGGAATACAGCGAACGGTCCTGGGGTGCGTCTCCGCGAACCGTAAAAAGGGTGGCTTGTGACGGGACAATTTGTCGAATCGGTGAACTTTGCCCGACGATCAGGGCATGGAAACTGCTGCCGGGTCCGATCCGAACTTCAGCCGCGTCGGAGCAATCGCGCTCGACACAAACATCTTCGCCGAAGCGCCCGGCATGGAAACACTGAGGTCTCTTTGTTCCCGCGCTGATAAGCACGGGCGCATTGAAATCTGGGTAACGGACACCGTTATCTGGGAATGGGGCCAGCACCTACACGGCCACCACGTATCACTCCGGGCTGCGACAAAGAAGCTTCACAGTGCCGGGTTTTCGGTGGAGGTCCCGGATGAAAAGACAGCCAAAGACATCGCGCTGGACCTGAGCGGGGTCATCACATCCTTGGGGTCCAGCATCCGTGTCCTCAGTACCGCAGATTTTGCCCATGAAGCTCTTCGTGACCAGATCCTGCTGGAAGGACCGGCCAAACGAAAGAGTGAGGTAAAAACCGGCGCAGCCGACAGTGCTCACCTCCGGGCGTACATCCATGAGGGGCGAAGCCGGGACCTGGAGTATGTAGTTGTCTCGGCAGATAAGGACACCCGCACCGCCTATCAGCAGTGGCTCGGGACCGAAGGTCCCCACATCTTCAGCGATCTCAGGAGGGCCACCGAAAAGATATTTGGTTCAGTTCCAAGTGATGCCGACGGGCTCAGCTTGGCTCTGCGGCTTGCCTACGAGGGCAATGTTCTGTTGCGGGACGTCACGATCAGCGAAGGGAATATGGGTGACTGGGAGGATCTGGTACCCGACGATATTTCCTCCCTTTCGTTCGACGTCGATGCCGCCTCGGCCAAACTCGTCGGACTCAACCACACCAAGCAGGACGCCACTGCATTGACGTTCACGGCCTTCTATCTTGCGGAGGTGAGGATCGCAGGTCTTCTGGAATCTCCGTGGAGCCGTGGAAGCACCAGGACGCGGGAAGCAACTGTTCCAAGGGCCCTTCTGCGAGCGGATATTTCCCTGCCCGCGGGGTCCACGTCAGCTGAGGATGCGCTGGTGACAAATTGCTATGTCGATGCAGGTGGAAGTGGCTGGAGGGAGCAAAGTGACGCGCTGGACAACGTCATGGATGCTCTTACTCTGGTCCCGGGGATCACCGTCGAACTTGATGGTCTGGCGTCTTGGCCGGAACAGAGGAGGAGTCAATCCTCCAATCTGCTGGTAGACGTTGCCGGGGTCCCCTTGGATCTCACCCTTTACGGCAGTTACTTCGGCAACTGGGAGTTGACGGCTTCGTATGGCGAGCGGAAGGTCATGCTGAAATGCGACGACCTTGGGGTTGGCTTTACCGATCCGGAAGGCGACGGCATCCCCGAGTACTACGACATCACTGCATTCGGCAGCGAAGCGTGGTCAGGGAACGCGGAGTTCGCAATCAATGAAATGCTGTTTGAGGCCCGACGCGCAGAGTTGACAGGCAGTGCCAACGATACTGAAGAAGAATCGCCGCAGTGAATGCGGCTCTCCGGCGCGTCGGAATGGCGAAACCGGCCGTCCCGTGAACCTGGGCCGCTGACCTGCGCCCCTCTGTAGTCGAAACGATCAGCCCGTTGCCATCAGGCAACGGGCTGATTTTCATTCCAGAGGCTGCAAGGAGGCCCACGGCCTGGCCGCTACGACCGGACGGTGAGCCGGCCTTCCTTCATGTCGTCGCGCAGCTGCGACAGCATGTACCAGTGCGCGCCTTTGGGCTTGAGGGAGATGTAGTGCTCGTGCTGCTTGCCATCCTGCTCCCAATCCAGGACCATCTCCGGACGGCGCAGCAGGCCCTGGTATTCGTCGACGTCGGCCCGGATTTCCACGCGCACACGTTCGTCCGCAGGCGGCACCAGCAGCACCGCGACGTCGCCCTCGTAGCTCAGTGAGACCTCCTGGGCGAGGAGCCGCCGTACGTCGGCCGTGCAAATCTCTCCGCGGGCGACGTCGAAGACGTTCTTGCCGTGCGTGGCGCTCTCCCAGGCGTCGATGCACTCGATCAGCATCGAGCACCCCTGGGCGATACGGATGATGTCCGCCTCGTCCGGCGGCCAGCTGCCTTCCTGCATCTCGATGAGCATGCTGCTGAAGTCCTGTGGTGTGCGCAGGAAAGCGTGGTCGAGGGCCATGGGATTCGTGCTCCTGGGTCGGGCGTGAGCGGGTGGCGACTCTATAGACGTTACCTCGATCCGGGGTCGTCGTGAATGATCCAGGCCCTCTCTGACCGGCGTGCCGGCGCGGGCCCTCGCCGCTCCCACTCGACTCGCTGGGCGACTCGCTCTGACTCGCCATTCGACTCGTTCTGTCGATAGACTTGTGACTGATTTATGAGTCGACTGGTTTATGAGTCACCGACGAAAGGGAGTCATGATGGTTGTCGGGATCCTCACCGAGAAGCCGAGCGCGGCGCGGCACTTCGCTGCAGCCCTCGGCGGCATGAACGGCACGTACAACGGGGAGCAGTTCGTCATCGCCCACGCCCGGGGGCACCTGTACGAGTTCGTCGATCCGCACCGGATGGTGGCGGATCCGGACGTGGCCGGGAAGTACCGGACCTGGGACCTGGGCAACCTGCCCTGGGACCCTCAGCAGCTGGACTGGAGCCTGGAGGTGATCAAGAACGCGAGCTCTGTCGCCGCGGACGTGAAGCGGACCCTGTGCAAGTGCGACGAGATCGTGATCGCCACCGACGTCGACCCCACGGGCGAGGGCGGCATGATCGCGGTCAATGCCTTCCTCGAGTTGGGGCTGAAGCCGGGCAAGTGGTCGCGCATGTACTTCACTGATGAGGCTCCGGCCTCGCTGCAGAAGGCCTTCGCCGCGCGCAAGGTCATTCCGTCACTCCTGGACTTCGACGAGTACCGCAAGGCGCGCTACCGCTCACAGTTCGACCTGCTCTCGATGCAGTTCACCCGCATCGCCACGAACATGGCCCGCCAGTCCGGGCAGGACACGGTGCTGCGCCAGGGCCGGTTGAAGTCGGCGATGGTCAAGCTCGTCGGCGACCAGCTGAAGGCGTACAACGACTACGTCAAGAAGCCGTTCTTCCAGAACCGGTTCCGTGACGAGAACGACGTGATGTACACGAACCCGGAGGAGCCGCGGTTCGACCAGAAGGACCAGGTGACGAACCAGTACGGCCCCTCCCCCGTCGTGCTCGACGGCAAGGCGACGAAGCAGACCGCGCCACCGAAGCTGCTGGACCTGGCCGCACTGTCCTCGCTCCTGGTGGGCAAGGGGATCAAGGCCCAGCTCGTGCTTTCGACCTACCAGTCCATGTACGAGGCCCAGGCCGTCAGCTACCCGCGCACTGCCGACGTGACGATCACGCCCGAGCAGTTCGACGAGCTCGCGCCCCTGGTGGACAAGATTGCCGGGGTCGTGGGTGTGGACGTGAAGCTCCTGACGCACCGCCAGCCGCGCAAGACGCACGTCAAGCCCCAGGGCGCGCACGGTGCGAACCGGCCGGGCCCGAAGGTGCCCGCTTCACTGGACGAGGTCGAGCAGCGCTTCGGCAAGGCCGGCCGCCTGATCTACGAGACGCTGGGCAAGAACTACCTGGCGATGATCGCCGAGGACTACGTCTACGAGCAGCAGAAGGGCCACGTCAAGGACTATCCGGACTTCGTGGGCATCGCCAACGTGCCCATGTCGGCAGGCTGGAAGGCGGTGTTCGATCCGGACGCCGGCGACGACACCGCCGAGGGCGACGAGAACGAGTCGGCCAAGGGCCTGGGCACCAACGCTGAGCCCTTCGTCTTCGAGGGTGCGAACAAGCGCCCCGAGCACCCGAGCATGAAGTGGCTGATGAAGCAGCTGGAGAAGCGCGACGTGGGCACGGGTGCCACCCGGACCTCGACGTACTCCGAGGTGACCTCGACGAAGACGAAGTACCCGCTGCTGCTGGAGAAGGGCCGCAAGCTCACCCTCGCCGAGGCCGGGGACATGAGCTGGCGGCTGCTTCCGGGCACCCGGATCGGCGACCTGGCGCTGACCGAGAAGGTCTATGCCGATATGAAGGAGATTGCCGCAGGCACCGGCCCGAGCGCAGAGGAGCGCCTCGCGGTCGTGGCCGACTGGGTGCGCGAGGACATCGCGACCATGCAGAAGAACGCCGCGACGATGCGCTCCGCACTGGGGCTCAAGGAGGAGGCCGTCACCCGGAAGGAGCGGGCGCAGGGCACCTGGGCCAAGACGGGCAAGGATGTGGTGTTCGCGCGTGAGTGGGGCGGCCACCGCTTCACCGACGACGAGGTCGCCCGGCTGCTGGCCGGGGAGACGATCGAGTTTTCGGCGAAGAGCACCACGGGCAAGGCCTATGAGGTCTTCGGCGAGCTTGGCGAGGGCACCTTCAAGGGCCGGAAGTTCGTCGGGTTCCAGAAGCTCGGCTTCGGCCGCCGCGACGCCAGCGGCAACGCTCTGCCGCCGGCGTCCTGGTGCCACTACACCTTTACGCCCGAGGAGATCGACCTCCTCATGGCTGGCGAGGGCGTCGAGTCCAGCGACTTCGTCTCAAAGAAGGGCAACCGCTTCCAGTGCAAGGTCTTCTTCCGCGAGGAGAAGAAGGGTGAGGGTAAGAAGATCGTGCCTGACTTCGAGGCCTCCCTGGACTCCCCGCCGAAGAGCTGGTGCGGGGTTGCCTTCACCGACGATCAGCTCGCGGCACTGGCCGCGGGCAAGACGATCAAGGGTACGGGCTTCACCTCGAGCAAGGGAAAGAAGTTCGACGCGACCTTGGCCTGGAAGGACGAGGGCGGCAAGAGGAAGCTCGTCCCCTCCTTCGGCTGAGGTTGCGCAGACTCGTTCCTGAATGATTATTCGGAGGTCAGTCCGATAGACTGTCCGTCCACGTACATCAGCACGCCACGGCACCGCCCGACGGCATCGGATCGCACGTCCGAGTCCGTTGGGCGGTGCCATTCTTGCGTCAGTCACGCTCGATTCGATAGGTCTATCTAAGGTAGAGTAGTCATGTATCCCTCGTCTATGAGGGCATTCGGACAGGCACAGACAAATCAGTGGTGGCAGCAGGGAGAGATTCATGGCGAAGATGTCGTACAAGGTGCCGACGAGCCTCAACAGGTCGTTCCTCGACCACGAGATCACGCTCAGCAAGGGCGGCTGGGCGGCGAAGCCCTCCCCCATCAAGCAGCTGTTCTTCTTCGGCGGGGGCGCGCTGGCGCTGCTGTGGGCGGTGACGCAGACCTTCGTGGCGAGCTCGGGTCCGGTGTTCATCACGCTCTTCGTCATCTGGGGCCTGGCACTGATCGTCTACTTCGGCGGCATGACCAAGACCAAGGAGCTGCGGGCGATGAACGTGCCCGCCCTGCTGGCGTACGCCCCGTCCCGGGCACGCAACGTCTTCACCCGCCGCAGCTCGGACCCGAGCGACTTCTACTCGATCGTCGGCATCGACGGCATCGAGGAGGACGGCCGGATCCACTTCTCCGACGGCGGTGAGGGGCAGGTCTACCTGGTCGTGGGCTCAGCGTCGTACCTGCTCTTCGACGAGGACCGCATCGGCATCCTGGACCGGGTCGACGCCTTCTGGCGCAAGATCGACACGAACTGCGAGTGGTCCTTCGTCACCACGAAGGAGCCGCAGCGGATTTACCACCAGGTGGCCTCGCTCGAGCACCGCAACCACGCCCTCGAGGTCCGCGACCCTGACCTGATCGAGCTGCAGAACGAGCAGTATGACATCCTCACGCAGCACGTCGGTGGCAAGTTCACCTCGATCCACCAGTACCTGCTGCTCAAGGGCAAGAGCGCTGACGCTCTGCGCCGGGCGCACATGGTGCTGCAGTCCGAGGTCGAGGGGTCCGCGCTGATGATCAAGGAGGCTACGGTCCTCGACCGCGAGGAGACCGAGCCCATGCTGCGGGTCTTCTACCAGGGCATCGAGGACGACCTGCACTCTCTCAAGGCCTCACTGAACTGACCGGGCCGAGCTGGACGAACAAAGGAAGGACGAAGGGTGACATGGCGCTGATGACGAAGGCCCGCGCGCAGCTGGGCATTCCGGGGAAGAAGCCCCGGGGCGGGGACGCGACGGCCGTGCCGGGCGTGGATGAACTGGAGGCCGCTCTCGACGGCGATCCCGCCACGGACGGGACGGCGGAGCCGTCCGAGGTGACCGCGCCGGCGGTCGCCGCTGAGCCGGCCGAGGTGGCCGAGCCGAAGAAGAACTGGTGGCAGCGCCGCCAGGAGATGAAGAAGCTGGAGGGGCGGTTCGACTCGTATCCGCACCTGCTGGCGCTCAAGCCTCGGGAGAAGTACGTCTTCCGCTCCGACTACTTCGAGGTCGACGGTTCCGTGGCGTGCGTGCTCGCGTTCTTCCACGACGACGCCGCGCACGACAACTTCGCCGCGTTCTGGGGCATCGACCGGATCCCGGACGGGCTCGACGAGCGCGTCACCGCGGTCGTCCTGGAGCAGGTGCGCCGGATGGACGAGAAGTGGGTGGATTCGTTCACCAAGCAGTCGGAGAAGCTCGACCGCCTTGACGCGAACGAGCAGGAGGAGACCGGCACGACCTCCTCCAAGCGCAAGGCCGCCAAGATCTCCTCCGACCTTGAGGTCACCATCGGCGAGATCCAGGACGGCGCGAGCTACCTGTCGGTGCACAACCGCCTGTTTCTCAAGGCTCCGGACCTGGAGACGCTGGACGACTCGGTCGACCGCGTCACGCGGCTGTACATCGACCGCTTCGGCACGCTGAAGGCTGCGGCGTACGCCGGCGAGCAGCGCCAGGAACTCTCGGGCCTGTTCAAGAACAACGAGAAGAAGCGCGGCAAGGGCTTCCACTTCACCTCGACCGAGCTCGCGGGTTCGTACTCGCTGGTGACTAACGGCCTGAACGACCGGGGCGGCGAGTACGTCGGCTACATGGTCGGCGACGTCAACAACTCGGCCGTACTCATGGACGTGAACCGGTACGAGCACCACGTTGTCGTGGCAGACGCGACCCTGAGCGAGTACCTGGACCGCCAGCGTGTGTCGAACATGTGGTGCTCGAAGATCTCGCAGGCCTGCATGCTCGGCAACCGCTCGGTGGTCCACCTCGTGCTGGACGGGGCGGACCTGGACAAGCTCGGCCCGAACTTCGAGCGGCTGACCTCGCGCGTGGACCTGAACCGCGGTGACGTCAACCCCTTCGAGCTGTTCGGCGACGAGGACGACGAACTGACGGTCTTCGCCGCGCAGATGGAGAAGCTCAAGCTGATGTTTGAGCAGCTCTACGAGACCACGGACGGGGCAATCGGCTCGATCATCCGCTCCGCGCTGGAGGACACGGCGACCGACTTCTACGTCGAGCAGGGCATGTGGCGGCACAACGCCAAGGACCAGCGGCACCGCCTGCGCGTGGTCAACATCCCGCACCAGCAGGTGCCGCGGCTGCAGATGTTCGTCTCGTACCTCGACACCGCGCACAAAGCCCTGCTGAACTCAAGCAAGACCGACCCCGACCAGCTGCGCGCGTACAACGTGCTGCGCGGCATCGCGAACACGATGCTCAGCACGAACGGCGACCTGTTCAACAACCACACGGCATCGGCCGTGGACGGGGTCCGGGATGCCCGGCGCGTGGTCTACGACTTCTCGCGGCTGATGCGCCGCGGCAAGGGCGTGGCCATGGCCCAGCTGGTCAACATCGTCGGCTTCGCCGTCGGCAAGCTCGGGCTCGGGGACACCGTGGTGATCCACGGCACCGAGCAGATTGACGACCGCGTCAAGAAGTACCTGCGCGACCAGTTCGACCACATGCACGAGCGCGGCGGCCGCGTGGTCTACAGCTACAACGACGTCGACAAGATGCTCGCGGACTCGGACTTCAACAAGTTCGACGCCGCGGACTACACGCTCTTCGGGCCGATGCGCGACCGCACGGTGGCGGAGTACCAGAAGCAGCTGCACCAGCAGATCCCGCCGGACCTCGCCCAGCTCATCACGACCAAGGGCGAGAACCTTACCTACCTTCGCCGGGACGTGTCGAACGTGGTCTTCCACCTCGACCTCGCGCTGGGGATCAACCCCTTCCGCGAGGCCCAGCGCAGGCAGGTTCGCCTGGAGGCCGCCAAGGCCGACGAGGCGGCCCGGATGGACCAGCTGATGAAGGACAAGCCGGCACCCGGCGCGAAGCTCACCAGCGCCCGCCAGGGCGTCGAGTCCGAGGAGGACCGCTCTGAGGACCAGGTGGGGCGGGCCGACCGCAGGAAGGCCATGAAGAAGGCCGGGACCGCCCCGCGGAAGCTGGGCAAGTCATGACGGCCATCACGGACACGACAGACAGGAAGGGAAAGATGAACGGGACCATCACGCTCGCGGCGCGGGCCCGAGCCGCGGCGACTGCCCGGGGCGGGCTGGTGCGCGTCCTGGCTCTGTCGCTGCTCGTGGCACTGGTTGTGCCGCTGCTGATGACGGTGTTCGCGCCATCGGCGCACGCTGCCGACGACGAGGACCGCGACAATTACTCGCTGTACCAGCTGGCGTCGAATGCCTCGACGTACTTCAGTCAGGAGAACTCCCCCGAAGGCAAGGACAAGCCCGAGGATCGGATGAACGAGGACTGGCGGGCGATCACCGCCGACCCGGCGACGGGCGGCGACATGCTCGGCTACGCCGACTCCGAATTCAGCCTCTTCAACGTAGTCGGCTGGCTCTTCGCCGAGGCGACGGGCTCCACGCAGACCATCGGGTACGACACGCTGAATGCGACAGCCAGCGGCAGCGGCAAGAACGTCTACTCCGGCATGGTGGACTACGCCCACTTCGGCGCGGCCAACGCCGACCTCGGCCTGGACACGATGTCCTCGGGCATCGGTGGACAGATCCTGTCGCTCATCGGCGGCGGCGCGATCTGGCTGCTCTACGCGATGGCGCTGGCCGTGGGCACGCTGTTCTATCTCATCATCCAGCTGCTGAAGGTGCTGAACCCGTTCATGTGGTTCTACCAGGCGGTCGCAGGCGTCGCGGACTCCGGCGGCAATACGAACAGCGCGCACCAGCAGGACCTCGCCGACGGGATGACCGGTGGCCAGGCCGGCGGCGGTGCCCTGGCGGGCCTGCAGCACTGGATCGCAAGCTGGTACGGCCTGCTGCAGTCCATCGCCTGGGAGGCGCTGGTCCCGCTCTTCATCGGATTCCTGATTATTGGCCTGGTGCTGTTCAAGAAGATGGACCGCGGCTCGGCGATCAAGAAGCTCGTCGTGCGCGTCGTCTTCATTGGCGTGGGCCTTCCGCTGATGGGTTCGATGTACACCGGCGTCCTGGACAAGTTCGATGACTCGCTGCTGGGCCAGCACGCCGGCCCGACCCGTGTGGTGCTCTCCACGTACGTGGACTTCGAGGCCTGGATGATGAACGACCGTCTCGGCGTTCCCGATGAGGCCGTTATCGCCTGGGACAACGGCCAGGCCAGCAACAACGCGATGATGTCGGTGCGCACGACGGCACTGGCGATCAACAAGCAGGCGCACGGTTCGACCTTCCGCGACATCAGCGTGGGCCCCGGTGCGACCAATGCCGAGACGGCCTGGAAGAACAGCCTGGTCGGCATGGAGGGCAGCCCGGCGGGCGACTTCAACGCCGTGGGCGAGACCTTCGGCATGCTCAACAGCTACATCTCGGGCCAGATTACATCGGCGTCGGACTTCGAGTCGGGCATCAAGAGCGCGATTACCAACCTGCCGGTCAACAGCGATGTGAAGAAGGAGTGGTTCATCGACAAGAAGTCCTACGGTGACAGCGACAACTTCGGCGGGCACGGCGAGTCGGACTACATCCCGACCAACCACCCGGTGCTGGCGGCCGGCGGCAAGGGCCTGACCTCCTCGAACCCGGGCGGGAACACGACGAGCTTCTCGACCCAGGGCACCAAGCACGGCTGTGGGTTCTCGGTCTGGGCGGACAACGCCCCGGTCTCCTGCAACATGTCGGCGCTGTCGGCGTACAACTACCTGAACACCGGCTTCGGCCCCGACTCGATGACGATGTACAGCTCGAACAACGTCACCAGCGGCCTGACCCGCGAGGACCACATGGCGGTCAGCCAGGTCGGCACGGGCCCGGCGAAGTTCATGTACTGGCAGAACGCCGGCGTCGTGTTGGGCAGCATGGTCCTGCTCGGCTTCTGGTACGCCATCGGCATGCTGGTGGGCGCGGTCAAGCGCACCTTCAGCCTCGTGGCCGCGGTGCCGTTCGCCACGCTGGGCGCGATCGCCGCGATCAGCAAGGTGATCGTCTACTCCGTCGCACTGATCCTCGAGGTGCTGGTGACGCTGTTCATCTACCAGTTCGTCTCGGAGCTGCTGATCTCCATCCCGGACATCATCTCCGGACCGGTGTCGGCCTGGGTGTCCCAGGACGGCCTGTGGGGCTCAGGCATGCTCGGCGGGATCATTGTGGTCATCCTGACCCTGATCTCCTCGCTGCTGATCATCGGCATCACCTTGGCGCTCCTGCGGGTGCGCAAGGTCGTGCTGCAGGCGATGGACGAGGTGTTCACCAAGCTCGTGGACAAGTTCCTCGAGACCAACACCGCACCGAAGCCGGACAAGAGCGGCATGCTCCCCGCGCTGGCTGCGGGAGCCGGGGCCGGAGCGGGCATGGCCATGGGTAACAAGCTCGCCTCCGGCGTCGGCGGCAAGCTCGGCGGCAGCGGGGCCACGAAGCCCGGCGGCACCCCCGGTGGCAGCAAGGGCTCGTCGACCAACGCCGGCGGCCTGAACGGTGAGCAGAAGTCGCTTGCTGCCGGGAAGGGCGCGCTGGCCCTGGCCGCCGGTCCGAACGACGGTCCGGAAGCCGGCCCCGACGGCGGCAGCCCCGCCGGCCCCGGTCCGGTTCCCGGCGGTGGTGGTGACAGCGGCGGCCGCGGCCCGTCCGCTGGTGGTCCCGAGGGTCCCGGCGACAAGGGCGGTCCTCTGCAGCTCACGGGCGGCAAGGCGGGGAGCTCCCGCTCCGACAAGGAGACTGCTCAGACCCTGAGCGGCAAGGGCGGCCTGTCGAACCTCGGCTACAGCACCGGCCAGGGTCCCTCCTCGCGGGGCGGCCAGGCCACCGGCGGCCAGACGAGCTTCGGGCTCGGCGGCGCGCAGGGTGCTCCTGGTACCGGGCAGCCGGGCCATGGCCAGGGTCAGGGCCAGAAGCGGGACGGGCTCACGGGCGGCACCGATAGCGGTGCGCACACCAGCCGTGGCCGCAAGGCGGACGCCGGCCAGTCGGCACCGACGCAGTTCGGCACCGGACAGCAGGCGGCTCCTGCCTCCTCGGGCCAGGGCCCGCGCTTCACCGCTGGCACCGTCGGGCCCGCGCAGGTGAACCCCGTCGTCGCAGCGGTCCCGGGGATTCCGGGCACCCGGGCGACGCGGGCCGCCGAAGGCCAGCAGCCGCAGGCCAACGCGGGTTCCGGCTCCCGTGCTGTGCAGGCAGGACCGGGTATCCCGCAGGCCAGCGGCAGCCAGCGCCGCAGCCCGCAGGCTCCGGTCCAGGCTCCGACCGGCCAGGGCAGTGCCCACCGGGCTCCGGTCCAGCCCCGCACCGGCGCTCCGGCGCAGGCGCAGGGCCAGTCCGGTCAGCGTCCGCAGGCCCCGGCTCCTGCTCCGGCTCCTACCCAGCCCCGTGTCGGTGGCCGGGTTACCGGAGGCGCTCAGGGCAGCCAGGGTGTCCAGCCGGCTCCACGCAGCGGACGTCGACCGGCACCGGCGGCTCAGGCTCCGAAGGCCCCGGCCCCGGCCCCGAAGCCGTCGCAGCCGGCTCCGGCCCAGCCGCGGCGGACGGCGGATCCGGCTCCGAAGCGCACGGACGATCCCGTGTCGCGGAGGAAGCCGGCTGAGGACCCGAAGAACTGATCGTTGGTGATGAGGGCGGCGCACTCCGACAAGGGGTGCGCCGCCCTTTGCCTGCCACGGGGGAAAGGATGGACCGGATGAATCTGCGAGGCAAGGCGCGCGACGAGTTTCCGCTGGGCTGGTGGCACTCGGGGCGCTGGTGGCTCGAGGGAGCGCGCGAGCTGGCGGTGAACTGCCTGGCCGCGATGGCTGCTGTGTTATTCCTGCGCGAGGCGCTGCGGCTGGTCCGCGATCGCGACAGCCCCGCTGATCTGGTGCGCCGGCGGGTGCCGACGGAGGGTTGGGCGGCAGGGCTCCTGCTCGGGTGCATGGCTTTGGGTAGTTCAACGGCCCTGGCGGCCGTGGCAGCACAGACGGGCTCCTCCGAACGGGGACTGGTCCAGGCGGCGGTCCTCATCGCCATCTTGTGGTGGCTGGCCAACGTGGTCGTTTCAGTAACTGCGCTTGCGGTGCTGGCCAGGTCGCGGGTCCGGCACCGGGACACCTGGGCCGAGATCGATTTCGTCGAGACATATGCGCCAAAGTACGGACGGCCGCCGGAGACGATCGAGGAGTACCGGGCGCTGCGCCTGAAGGGCGGACGGCTGTAGGACTCATACGGGACTGCCAGCCAGTCAGACACGAGAAGACCCCGTGGACGTGATGTCCACGGGGTCTTCTTTTCCCGTCGGGCGGCAATCGTACTGCAGCACCGGCCTCAATCCCTCCGGGGGCCCTTGTCGAAGATCCGCGAGATGCGGTCGATTCCCTCGGCGCTGAAGATGTCCGAGACGGCACCGGCGGTCCCGCTGCGCGGCAGCTCCGAGCGCAGGGTGAGCTTGGCATACCCCCTGGTCGGCCGGGACTCGATGACGTAGACGATCTCGTGCGAGACGAAGGCCGAAGTGGCCGAGTCCGGCTTCTTCTGGTGGGTAAGCACCCGGAAGCCGGCCCGGGTGCCGATGTAGTCGAAGAAGCGTGTGAGTTTCTCCTCCTCGAGCTGCCGCCGCTCCCCCGCGTTGCGGCCGGAGACTTCGATCAGCTGGATGTGCGTGCAGTCGACATCGTCCGTCGGCCGGCGGATGTCGTCGAAATCCCAGGTGGCTCTTGCTGCGCGCAGCTGCTCGTCGCTGGGGTACGCCACCCGCTCCTTGTAGTACCTGATCGGTCCGATGAGCGTCATGTCCGACCTCCTGCATCCTGTCTGGCGCGCGGGCGCATCCCGGGAGAGAAAAGGCAGAGCCCCGCGGACGCGTGGTCCACGGGGCTCCGGTGCTGCAGGTCGATCGGGGCAGTCAAGGGGTCAGCCTCCTTAGCCGCAGTACTTGGTCTTGACGGCCTTGCCCTGCTCGCTGTCGACGGGCACGAGCACGACGTCGTTGACGCCGTTGGAGAAGACGAACTCCATGGTCGACTTGTCCTTGCCGAAGCTGATCGAGCCGGTCTCGGTGGTGCTGCGGCCAGCCTCGGTCCAGTCCACGGAGGACTTGGACTCGTTGATCTTGCCGGTGCCGCGGACGGTGTAGGCGTCCTTGAGCTCGCCCTTCGCCGCGGCCGCCTTAGGGTCGTCGAGGACGGAGTTGATGGAGTGGCAGGCGAGGTCCTGGCGGCTCGCGGTGTCGAAGTAGGTGATCTGGTCACCGTCCACGACGACGATGTCGCCGTTCTGTCCTTCCGAGGTGGCGAAGTACCGCCCGTCCCCGCCGGAGCTGCTGCAGCCACTGAGCACGAGCGCGGCGCATGCCAGGGCTGCAGCGGTCGCGGCCAGCTTCGTCCGCGTCACGTGTGCGGTACTGGTGATGTCCATGGCCTTCTCGTCCTTCTGGTCGGTCCTGTCGTCCTGGCTCTGTGTCCAGGCAATGAGTGTTCGGAAGGTCCAGCGTCTCGGCTCCACAGTTCAGAACTGTTTCCCCGAGCCCCCGTTCCCAGGCCAAGCCCGGGAGCCGAAGCTGGACTATCCACGCCCGCCTGGACGGACGATCTGCTCAGCCGGGGCTGAGCAGGATTTCCACTCGTATACCTGTTTTCTCTACCAGTATGGCAGACCACGTACCACCTGTACCACCTTGCACATGTCAGTCAGGAGATGACAGGGACAACTCCAGACACAGAGAGCAGCACGCGGATCCCTGCGCGGAGAACACCTGCAGGACCCCGGCGTCGTGTCCGGTGTGCCACTCGGACCCGTCAGGGCCAGGGGTTACACCGCACGCGGGGAGGAGGTGACCGGGTGTGGAGTAGAGGTGGTGGACGGTGCAGGGGGCAGAAGCAGCTGGCATGTCCCCATTGTCGGACACTACGCCGTTTTGTGCCGAGCCGGCAGCGGACCAGGATCAGTCCGTTCCGGACGTTGTCGGAGCCCTTTTATAGCCTGGTGCCCAGGGGATCGAAAAACAGGACCAATGGTGATTCCCGGGAGCGAGGCGGCCGGCCGTAGCCGCCATCTTTGTGGGTCGCCTATTCGAATATGTGTTCTAAGGTTGTGTTATGTCCTCCGAAGAGTTCGCCGCTGCACTGCAAGCGCAGTATGCGCGGCGGGCCGGCCCGATCGGGCTGACCGTGGAAGAGCTCGACTTCGAACACTTCCCGACAAAGAACGGGTATCCCGGAATCCCCGTCAAGGCATGGATCCGGTTCCCGAACTGCGCCGAACTGGTGGACGGCGAGGTCTTCGCCTGGACAGCGAAAGCGGTCGAAGTGACATGGAAGGACGGGCCGGTGACGTACCGGACCTGGGTGTGGAGTTCGGCGGTTACCCGCCGGGAAGAAATGATGAACAGGAATCTTGAAGAGCGGACCCGTGGCAGCAACAGCATCAAATAGCAAACCTCTGGACGCTCCGGTGGAGGTCCGCTTCACGGCGAAGGGGGTTCCCCTGGCCGTCAGGCATGACGGCAGGATCTGGGCCGTGGCCGCGGAACCTGTGCACTGGTTCACCCGTGCCGACTGGTGGAACACCGCCAAGCGGGCACCGGTGGGCAGCGGCGACCTGATCAGCGTCGAACACTGGCAGGTTCAGGTCCGGTTGACGTCCACTTCGGCGCTGCGAACCTTCGAGCTGCGCCGCGACCCTTTGTCCGAGCAGTGGCTGCTGGCCGGGATCAGTGACACCGGGGCTGCCGCGGCCTGAGCCCGCTCCATCCCGTCGACTCATCCCCGAGTGTGACGATTCGACTCGTATCAGATTCCATTCGATTGATCCTCTGACTCATTAGTTGATAGAGTGCCGATAGGCATTCAAAGCACAGCTATCTGAGGCAGGCAGTCATGGCAGGACAGGTCACCACCGCTGAACGCGGTGTGGCTTTGTCTGCATCTGCCTCCCCGCGCAGGCCAGTGCAGATCTCGGCGGCAGCTGCAGCCGCGATCGCCCTCCGCCCGATCCCGGTGGAGGCCATCCAGGCCGGAGCCGCCGTGGCGGCCTCGGTGGCCATCCGGCGGGCGGGGGCAGCTGAGGCTGCCAAGCCTGCGCGCTTGGGTCGCCGTCGGGCCGCCTAGTCCCCGAGAGTCAGCTCCAGGACTGGCGTGAGCCCTTGACCCCGTGCTTGTTGCGGCGGTGGCTGGGCAGCCCGGGCAAAGGGAATTCCTGGCCGCACTCAGGACACGGCACTGGCTGCGGGTGCGCGTAGTTCATGTGGTGGCGCAGGTTGTTCCGGTAGCGGAACGTCCGGGGTTCTTCGCACTTGGGGCACTGGTAGCTGCCGTTCGAGGGCATGAGCGAGTACCCGCCCCCGCGGCGCGGCTCCTGGTCGTCAGCTTCGCCGAGATACCAGAAGCCGATCCGGCTCAGGTTCGTGCCCTGGGAGCCGAACATCCCCTTGACCGACCCGCGCTTTCCGTCGTCGGCGTAGACCACGACCTTGCGGAGGAAGGCCCTGATGATCGACTTCTGCTCTGTCTCGGAGAGCTCGAGGAACTCGGCCCCGCTGATGTCGGGGATCGCCCTCGGTCGCCCCTCGGTCTTCTCCGAGATCCGCATCTCGATCTGTCCCTTGAGGGCCTCCTCCTCACCGATGCGGTTCAGCAGTGCCGACATCGCGCTGGCCGGCGCGGTGTTGATCTGGGCCCGCAGGATCAGGATGGAGTCCCCCAGGGCATCAGCCTGTTCGTGGAGCTCGGACAACTCCGAGCTCGCGCTCCCTTCCGCGGCCTGGTTCAGCCTCTCGGCCTGCAGCTCCATCACCTCGGGGCTGTCGAGCGATCCGGCGACGACGTCGCGGATGAAGCGCTCCAGGGCTTCCCGGTTGATTGCAACGCCGGGGCAGTCAGCGCCGCGCATCCGTCCGTTGCACACGTACGATCCCGACTCACCCATCGACCTGTTGCTGGTCATCTTGGTGCCGCAGCCGGCGCAGTAGACGAGGCCGACCAGGGGAAGGCCTCCGGCGCGGGCCCGGGTCCGCTTGAGCGGTTGGGGTTTCATCAGCAGGCGCAGGGTTTCCCACTCGGCCTCCGTGCAGACCGCCTCATGACTCTTTACCGGACGCCCATCCTTGTCGATGACGATCTTGCGCGTGTCGCGGAAGTCCGGACCTGGGCCGCCGCTGCGTCCATCGGCCTTGGCCGTGAGGGAGTTGTATCCAGCCAGGAGCGGATGGCGCAGTAGGGAGGCGACGGCGCGGTATTGGAATGGCCGGCCCTCGCGGTTGGTCAGGCCCTGCTGGTTGAGCTCCCGGACGATCTCGGCGACGGAGAGTCCGTCGAGCCGCCATTCGACGATGCGGCGGACGGTCTTGCTCTCCTCCGGGTGCAGCTTCAGCGTCTTCACGCCGTCGGCGTTGCGCTGTTCGGGCCGCATCCAGCCGTACGGGGCAGGGCCGTTCCAGCCGCCCTTCTGGCGGATGTTCTCGGCGGTGCGCTTCAGCCGCTTGCTCGTGGTCGCCGCCTCGGTCTCCGCCAGGCCGCCGAGGACGGAGATCAGCAGGATGGTGTCGGGCGATCGAGGGGCGAACACGCGGTCATGGGTGTAGATCGTGACGTTGTGGCGGTTGCAGGTGTCGACGATGCGGGCGGTGTCCATCAACCGCCGTGCCAGTCGGTCGAGGTCCCGGACGTAGAGCGCCTTGACGTCGCCTTCGGCGAGGACCCCTTCGAGGCGGTCGCGCTCGGGGCGGTGCCGGTCACGGTAGGCACTGACGACTTCTTCGAAGATGTCGTGCTTGGCGACCGTGTGGTGGAGCTTCCGGCTCTCCGCCATGATCCAGGCACGCTGGTCGACGAGCGACGCGTTGCCCTCGGTGGGGTCTTTGGACCTGCGGATATAGGCAACGGCTCGCACCCGTAAAGCATACATTTTTAAGGGTGGTGACCCGCGTGGTCTGCGTATCGGTGTGATGATGGCCTCTGCAAGTGCTGCATTCCGCAAGGCTCGGCTTGGCCGACCACGTGGGTTGGACGCGTCAGTCGGCCAAAATATCGCCAAGCGTAGAACCTGCGCCTCGGAACATGGAAGGCATCCTTGTCCCTAACTATCAGCGAGTTTCATCGTTCCATTGCAGGTCGGGTACCCGGCGCAGCCGAAGAACCGGCCGTAGGGCCCTTTGCGTTCCCTCATCGTGTGTTTCTTGCATTTCGGGCAGACCACTGGGGTGATGTCGTCGCCTGTCGCGGATCGGATCTTGACGACACGATCTCCGACCAGCTCGAGGAGGAACGCTGATTCCCTACCGGCGCGCGTGACCAGGAGCGCTGAGCGCTTGGCACGGGTCAGTGCGACATAGAACAGGCGTCGTTCTTCTGCGTGTGGGTAGGAGTCAGGGGCGGACATGGCCAGTTGCAGGAGAGCATCATCCTCGACAATGCTGGGGAATCCGTTCCTCTCAAGGCCGAGCACAACGACGTAGTCTGCCTCCTTTCCTTTCGAGGCGTGCACGGTGTTGAACTCGATGGTCAGGTTGGCGTATCTGGCTTCCAGGGCCGAGGTGACATCGTCCTTGGACCGGGAGTACCGGCCGAGCAGCAGCACAGTGGCTGGCTCCGTGAGCTCTGAGTCAAGGGTTGTCAGGTGCTGCCGGACGGCCGATCCGTAGTGGCTGCGCTCCCGTACACTGACGGCGCATACGGTCTCGCCAGCCTCCGGCGCTGAAGATCGGACGTTCTTGGAGATTTGATTGGGGTTTTTCATCACGAACCCACCCGCGACATCGCACAGGGACTGCGGGGACCGGAAGGTGCGGTCCAGCCAGATGGTGGACGCTGTCCCGAACCAATTATCGAAGCGGGTCATCACACCGAGGTCTGAGCCCGCGAACCTGTTGATGGACTGCCAGTCGTCGCCGACCGCGTACAGGTAGTTTCCAGGAGTCTTCATCAGCGCCCGAACCAACGCCGCGCGTGCAGCGCTGGTGTCCTGCATCTCGTCGACCATGACGAGCCGGTATGGACTCGTCCACCGGCCCGACTCGACGTGA
Source organism: Arthrobacter sp. AG258 (assembly GCF_004364695.1). Lineage (NCBI taxonomy): Bacteria > Bacillati > Actinomycetota > Actinomycetes > Micrococcales > Micrococcaceae > Arthrobacter > Arthrobacter sp. AG258. Next base: position 164,908 of record NZ_SOBI01000002.1, read on the forward strand.
TCGGTTGCGAGATTCAGCATGTCCTCGAAATCGATCTGGCCCGCAGCTCGGAGCTGACGGTCCCATTCGGCGAGGATGACGCCGTACAGGCGTGTGAAGAGCCTGGCCCGCAAGGTTCGGCCGGCCCGCTGCGTCAGCACGTCAGGGGTGAGGCGGTTGCCCTTCGCGTGGGCCATGAACGACCGCATCAGCGTCATCATGGCTGGTTCGGTGATCGGAGACTCCCCTACCGCCTCCCGGTAGGGGTCTTCCTCGAGTTGGATTCCGTGTCGGCGGAGCTCCTGTTCGAGGTGCTCGAACCCGGACCCGTCCCGGATGGTTGCCGAGGTTGTCTCGATAAGTCTTGTGCTGTATCGAGTGTGGGTCTGACGCCGCCACGCCATACTCTCGGCATACCCGTCAAAATTTGGCGGCGGGTTGCCGTCTGAACCGAGCGCCCAGTGCTCATGCCAGACGTCGATGTCCGGATAGTAGAAGTCCGGCTGATACTGACGGTGGTGCGCGTCCGCAACGTCGTGCGCGTAGGGTCGCTCGTATTCGTATCGGACGCCGTTCAGGAAGAGCCAGTTTGCGATCATCACCTCTTCCTGGCTCTTAACGACCTCCCCTGCGAGAGTGCCGAAGCCGTTAATACCTTTGTTCCTGTCCCACGTCTCAGGCTCGTCTTCGTCCCCGAGGTCCGGCAGTTGCCTGCCGAACACGAGCCGGAAAAGGTCCCAGTCACGCCGGAAGGCCGGGTCCCGGTCACGGAGCCCATCAACGATCGCCGCGAGCCGCCCGATCCCGTTGCCATTGGTGATGTCATCGGGGACTGAAGGTTTTCGACCGGTGGCTTCACCGACGACTCGCAGTCCGAAGGCGTGAAAAGTGCTCGACGCTACCGACGCACCGTCATCGCCGAGGCGGGAGCCAAGCCGCTCCGAGAGCTCACCGGCTGCCTTCTTGTTGAATGCGAGGGCAAGGATCTCCGTCGGCTGGGCGATGCCACGCCGGATCGCATACCCGGCGCGGGCTACCATCGTCGACGTCTTCCCGGAGCCCGCGGCCGCGATAACACGCACCCGGTTGTCGAAGCAGACCGTCGCCCTCGTCTGCTCTTCCGTCAACGGCGACTTCTCGACCTTGCGGAAGAAGTCGGCAAGGTCGTTTTTCTCCCACTCCAGGAACGCCTCGTTGCGCTGGGCAGCCCACCTTGACAAGTCAGTGGTGCAGCAGGCGTCGACTGCGGCACGCTGGTCCTCACGTTTGCCCCTGGGAAGCCCGGAGAGCCGCGGATCGCTGTCGGCAGCCAGCCACACAGCGACGTCCGGACGGGAGTCCGCGAGCGCGGCGATCGTGTCCTGGTCCGCCCACCGTAGTCGGTCCATCACATCCCGGACCCGGGACCACCACAGGCCGGCCGCCTCGCCCTGCTCCTCAGCCTTTGAGAGCAGGGCGGCGAGATGCCGTCGCTCATCGAGCTCGGAGCGGTACGCAGCGGCAACCTCACGCACCGCGCGACGAGACAGCCCATTGAGCACCGTCTCCGTCCCGTGGACGAGAGTGACGATGAGCTGCCCTGAGCCTTCATCGACTGCGAGTCTGAGGACGTCGATGACATCAGCGTCCACCTCCCGGGGGATTCCGCAGACGCGCAGGCGGCCCTCACGGATCGACAGCACCCATGACCCGGCACCTCTGAACGCGCGTGCCCACCAACCCGGCTTCCACTCCGTCATGCTTCCCCCGACTCACACACGTCTTCAAAAGGAGACTATTTGCCCTCTTTCCACGGTATCAGCGAGGAATTGTGTGTCGTCGAGTGCGTTCACCGGGTTCGTGCTGATCCGCAGGTACTGGACTCGGCGGGCTTGCCCGTCAACCCTTCGATGGCATGGTGGAGGTGGACCTCCCCATCATGGAAGGATATGGCAGAGGTCTTGGGAGAAGGAACGGGTTGTGAGCACCACACACGAAGAAGTGAAAGCCGACCACGGGGCGAAAACGAAACGGCCGCTCGTCCGCGTTGAGCCGCAAAGCCACCGTGACGACGGGTCGCCCATCGCAGGTGAAGGTCAGGCGTATGTGACCCGGTCGGGCAAGCTGTTCCACACTCAATGGTGTGGGATCATGGACGGCCACTGGCGCGCCACCAATGGAGGCATCTACTTGACCATGCTTGCGGATGTGGGCCTGCGGGGACGTTGCCCGCAATGCGACCAGGACCCTGCAGAGAAGAAGCGCTCCAAATTGGAGCGTGCGGAGAAGCGGGCAGAGAGGCTGCGACTCAAAGAAGAAGCGAAAGCTGAGCACCGGGCAAAGGAACGGCCGCTCGTTCGCGTTGAGCCGCAAAGCCACCGTGACGACGGGTCACCTGTGGCAGGTTACGGACAGGTGTACGTCACACGAACCGGGAAACTGTTCCACACTCAGTGGTGCTCGATCATGGATGGTCAGTGGCGATCCGGCCAAAGAGGCATCTATGTGACCATGATGGCTGATGTGGGCCCGAGGGGACGCTGCACGCAATGCGACAGGCACCCTGAAGTGATGAAGCGCTCCAAATTCGAGCAGGCAGAATTGCGGCGACTCAACCAGGAACTGGATCAACTGGGCAGGACCATAGCGCGAACCCTCGTGGTGAAGGGACCGGAGGGGGTCAACACATTGGGCCCTCAAGTGATCCGGTTCAGGGAAACCGAGGCAGAGCTGACTGCATTGTCCGGTCGCGTCGGGGGCTCGTTTCCGTACTCATACGAAGCTCCGAACTCGTAGCTATTCCTTCATCGGACGACATCGGCCGGCTGCGAAGCTGGCGCGGGCGGTTTCGAGATTCGACCAAGTTTGTCGTGGCTTCGCTGTGCTTCAGCCGGCGATTCCGAGTTTGCCGGCTCGCCCGCCCTTGATGCCATGGTCCTTGCCGTAGCGCCACAGGATGGCGTCCATGATGCGCAGTTCGGAAATGGGTGTCTGGACCGTAGAAAGCTTGTGAATGCGCCCCAATCGTCCAGCAAGGTCGGGGTCTTTCATGAAGAGATTGTGCCAATTCAGCCATTGGCCTTCAGAGGTGTCTTTGCCCACGACTGCCCCAATTACTTTGTCCCAGATGGGGATGAGATGCGGTCGCTTCCTCGCCATGATCTTGCTGGCTGTGGTGGCCCCGACATCCCAGCGCGTTTTGGCTGTGCGTCTCAGCTCCTGCCAGAGCAGCCATGAGGGGCTGCCCTCCCCGAGAGTGGCTTCCGCTTCCGCGACCGTGAGGTCGCTCATCTTCACGTCGGTGGGTATATCAGCCAGGAGATCCTGTATTTTCCCCGCCAACAGCTCCTCCTGCAGTCCGATGATGGCCTGGGCCGGCACTTTGACGCTGAGCATGGACACGGCGACAGCGTCGCTGTCGGTGATCCTGTCCCTCACCTGCGGGTTGTCGCCGCGGTTCGCCCATTCATCAAAGTAACTGCCGGTACTGAGCAGCCCCGTCTTTCTGGACGGTTCAAGGTAGTAGCGCCGGAGCAGTTCGGCTGCGGCTTCGACGTTCTCTTCTTTCAGGATGGCTGGTAGTTCCATGAATCCCCCTATGGCTTCAATCCGCGGACTATGACCCTGACTGACCCTGCGACGTCGCTGGGTAGTCAGTCTGTATGGCGAACCTCAATCCCGGGGTGGTTCTCCATGACCCAAGCGGCCATCCGACGGTTCCGTGCCGCGATGAACTCCAGCGTGGCCTCCCGGTACGTTACGTACTCGTCTTTTGTGGCCGGCATCCCGGAACGCTTGAAGTTGTCGAAGGGAAGGTAGAACCGAACCTCTTCGTAGTCGGGCGTCACGAGGTCTTGAAAGTGGAAGAAGTCCACGAACTCCTTGAATCCGTCGAAGAACGCAAAGAAGTCCGCGTACGCGTTGATGACATTGGCCAGTGGGCTCTCCGGTTCTCCTGCGTAATGACGCCGGATGCACTCCAGGGTCAGATCCATCCGGTCGGCGACGAGCGACCTGAGCCCCCTCGCCTGGTTCATCGTGGGTCGGTCCTTCTTCCTGACGGGCCAGATCATCGCACTGCCGATGGTGTACGGCGGCTTCAGGTAGCGGGCCCGCTGCTCCTCATTCAGCGAGGCGATGGCGTTCGCCAGAGACGCCGTACGTGCCCGGCCGGTGTAGGAGTGGGTGATGGCGTCACTGCCGTACCAATGCATCGCTCTGGAGGGGTCGGTGAAGATGAGGTAGCCGTCCGTACGCTTCGGCGGCGCGGTCGGTTCGAACAGGACGCCGGAGTTCAGCGTCTTGGTCCACAGCAGCTCGTGGTCCGCCCGGAGATTCGGACTGCCACTGTCCGGGTCAGTCCCTGGAGGGGTGTCGGTCATGTAGTTGAACGAAGTATCGAAGACGCGCGGCTGTTGCTGCTGCGGGTATTCCGGATCACTCAAGGTTCCCCCAAAGACCAGAGTTATAAGACGAACGAACCGGTGGTTGGGTCCGCAAATGTCGCGGCCATCGGCTCTGTCCCAGACTAGGTGTCACTTCCTGATATTGAAACCCCACGTGTGCGACTGACTCTCGGCAATGCTCATGTTCCCTGGGGTTCTGATTGTGTGCCCATGCAGCCGCTTTTTTATGGAATTCTTCCCGTGTCCTGTACGTTGCAGGATCGGTAATCCCCATCAACAGAGAAGAGATGCACCTCCGTGGCAACCGATTACGATGAACTGCGCACCGACGTCAAGGAATCCCAGGAAAACTCCCTGGAGGCCCTGAAGTCCGCCAAAGCCCCGGATGCGAAATCCGTGGTTCAGGAGCTCGACGAGGCTGACGCCCTGGACGGCCTGACCCCTGGCGGGGAGTTCATTGCCGAAGAGCTGGTCGTCCAGGTCATCCCGCAGGCTGACGATGAGTTCACCTGCTGGTCCTGCTTCCTGGTCCGCCACCGTTCGCAGAAGGCCCGCGAGAAGGACGGCCATGCCTACTGCGTCGAATGCGAAGGCTGAGCGGTTTTGGCCGGCTGTTCCGGAGCATATCTGGAACAGCATCCGCGAAGAATTCACCCTGCCGACAGCGGCAGACCTGGAGACGCATTTCCAATCCCTCGGCGACCCGGAGGCCATGCGCCGGGCAGTTCGGGTATTCATCGGCGAGGGAACCTTCTGCCCGGGCTTCCAGCTCAAAGATGGGCTTTTCCACGAACCTGTGCTGCGTCTCTTTGATCAGGCGATGATCCTGAAGATTCCTCATAACGTGTTCGCCGCCTGGATGGTCAGCCCGCTGCCGGCAGAAACCCGTTCCCGGCCAGTGGACATACTGGGCAGCATGACGCTGCTCCAGAGCTCCTTGGTCGCCTTTGGTGACAGGTACCGGCCGGCCGAAAAGCGCAACTAGCGGCTTGGCTCTGCCGTATCCGAAGTCAGATGGCTTCGTGGAGGGCATGGATAAATGGCTGCACATGTACCCGACCTAGCGGGCATCCTGCCCGCGGTCCAGAATCTGACGAACCTCGCGAAAAGCTTCGAAACGGCGGTTGGCACGGGCTTCCCGAACTGTCGGATCAGGGTCTCTGAGTGCCGTCCTGCCGGGGTGGTAGGTTTCCACTGCTGCATATCGGGCAGCGACACGGGGGTGTTTGCGGGCGAACCGCTTCCACAGGGTCTGCGCTTCGCCGCCTTGGAGGAGTACAACTTCGAGCTTTGGCATCAAGTCGATCAACCGGGCCAAAGGGTTCAGCCCTTCCGTGATCTGCGGGCTCCTCAGACCGCTGGACTGATCGTGGCGGTACCACGGGTAGGCGTTCCAAGGGGTCAGGTCAGCAGGCGTCAGGTCCACCGAGGCGAGCAGTTGGCATTGGAGGGCTGCGGAATCGTCGTCGTTCTCCACGCACAGCATTCCGGAGCCCATGGTCTCGTGGGTCATCGGCCCGGGATCACGCAAAATGCTCAGGATCCGGGCCTCCGAGCCCCCATGAAGAGGCGCGACGTACGGCACCCACCCCCGGCCGGTCGAAGGCTCAGGCTCCCGGAGGGACTCGACCAGCTGGTTCACTGCAGTGACGTGTGGAAGGTGCACACCGGCGAACTGCTCAGCTTTGAAGGCCGCGTCCCTCATCTGTTTGACCATCCTTGGATACTAGCCGCCGTCCAGCCCCATCCCGGTCCGTGGCATTGTCGTGTTTCCGCCCTCACGGGACCGCTAGGACAAGCCACCCGGAACGGACGCTGCACCAGTGAGATACTTAGGGGCATCCAGGAAGCCGCCTACGAAGCGACAAGATCTTAGTGTTCCGGCTAGCCGCCAAATGTAGAAAGTCAGGCCTGCAAGGGTTCGTCGCAGGCTTTGCAGGCCTTCCGGCCGCCAACACCGGTCTCCTCGACGACCAGAAGCCGTTTCGGGTTTTCGTCCCAGACATTGCCCACTGAGTTACACCAGGCCGGGTGATAGACCTTTCCCGAGCTCACCGCGTAAACCTGGCCCGGGCCTACCCTGGGTGAACCATCGCTACGGCGCGACGCTGGTTCAACCGCGTGCAGCTCCCCCAATTCCTTGGACTCCTGCTTGGCTTTTGCTGCCGCCCGCCAGGCACGGCGTGGACGTGGTGTCATCTATTGATCAGTTTCTGTCGGGGCCGAATTGTCGTGTCATCAGCGCGTCCTTGTAGTGCGACTCCGCTGAATCCACTTTCGTGGAAGGTGTGCTGGGTCCGAAAACGCTCAAAGGTTGAAGACAAAGTGCCGGGCGTGGTCTGTCTTTGTAGTCTCTCCGGCTGCATTGTCGTAGGCAAGTTCGCGGAGAGCGACGTTTCCGCCGTGACCATCGCCAGCGTAGCTCGTCCACCGACCGAGGACACGCTCAGCCCCGTCCGCCTTCCCGATGTATTGCTTACCGTTGGTGGAGTCGGTGATGAGAGAGCAGCATCGGCCTGGTGCGGAGCAATCATGGAAGATCAACGGCACACCTCAACCCTTCATGCCAGCCAGTGCCTCGTAAGCCGACCGAAACTTCGCCGTCACGTCGATCCCACTGCGGCGCGCCCGAACCATCGGAAGTCTCGGACCACGGGCGTGAGGGCTGACGAGATTCCGGAGCTCTTCGCCCGTAAACTCCAGCGCCCAATCCAACGCGTTCGTTTCCCGGTCGAATCTAATGCACAGAGCCAGATCGATGTCGAGCGAGTCGAACTGGAACATGCGGTCCACTCCCCTCGGCAACGTACGCGTCTTCACCTGGATCTTGCGATCCAGCGCGTCAGTTAGGTCGTATCCCTTCGTCCCAGGGGGCGCAAGGACGCCACCGTAGACCGCCAGCGCCAGAGCTTCGCCGACCTCACCTTGAATACTGCCGGATGTGCGGGAGACACCGCGGCGAATAATCTCCTGTCCGATGCGCGATTGCAGTTGGAGCAGCTCAGAAAGAGTAAGTGCGCTCAAGTCAGGAATCGTCACGGGATCATCATAGATTCATGGGTAGATCAGCATCGCGGTGAATCGGCGAAGTCGGTGCTCGGACGACGCAAGACTTCGGCAGCCTGATCTTCTCGTGTCGTAGGGCCCACGTACGCTAAGGGCATGAACCAACGGCCAAGTTTCTTAGAGCGTGACCAGAGTTGAGCCTCACTGACTGTTTGAAGGATTCCGGCTCACCGGTGCGGGCCTACCTTGAGCGGGTCTCACCGCGCCTTGAAGCTTCGGCCGGCAACACCGCGGGCGCGCGGATTGCTGCCGGCGAACTCGGACTCACCGCGCTCGTTGACGCTGAAGTCGTTATCCCGCGGGCGGCCGGGGTTGATGGCACACTTTCAGGCACGGCTTTCGATTTCCGTGCACGGATCGAACTCGGTGGTTTCGATCCGCGGGCATCAGCCGCCGCGGCAGGCGTAGCCCGGGCAGCCGAATACACTGCCTGGGTCGAGAACGGTCACCATCGGGTGTCAGTTCTCGCTGAGTCATTCGACGTCGCGCAGGCATTGCTGCACCATCCGGCGAATGACACTGATCTTGATCGGGCCTCAGTCCTTCTTGCCCATTGCGAGCGTGTCCTGCGGTCCGGGGCACGGGCGCTGAGCGGCAGAACCGGGAAGCTGCTGGACAATGCCAGCGACGGACCCTCTTTCGCGGACCAGATCAGCCCGATGATGGTGGCCGACATCGGCTCTCTCGTCGAGGCCGGCCGGATGCAGCTCGAGGAATGGTGCGGCGAGATCGCAGACGGAACAGATTTTGCGTCGAACCCCGGGTTCGCGGGGTCGGAGCTCGTGGGCGGCGCGGACGCTGATTGGATCATCGGCGACACTCTGATCGACTGCAAGGTGTACAACCGGCTCAGCGTGTCCGAGCTACGCGGCTTCCTGTTGCAGCTCCTCGGGTACGTCATGCTCGACCTCGACGACCGTCTCGGCATCCGCCAGGTCGGGATCTGGCTTCCGCGCCAGGGTCTGATGCCGACGTGGAGCCTCACGCGGCTGCTTTCCGGGGACCCGGAGATGCTCCTCCCCTCCTTGCGGGAAGGCTTTGTGCGCACCACCGGAAACCAGCAGATCGCGCTCAAGGAGCCAGTGCCCGAGCGCCACAAACACCAGATCCTCGCCGAGAATCGGCACACGCACTTTGAGAAGCTGGACAAACTGGCCCTGAGCGAGGACCCAAGCATCCGGAGCCGCGTCGGGCGCAACACTGTCACACCAGAGGCAACGGTGCGTGCGCTTGCCGCGGATCGCGCATGGAGTGTCCGCAAAGGCGTCGCGATGAACGAAGCGGCACCTGATGACATCCTGCTGACTCTTGCGCGCGACAAGAGCGTCGCGGTCCGCCGCGCTGTCGCCGCGAATCCACGTGCGAAGCATGAAGTCATCAAAGCCCTGGCGTCGGATCCGGACGCCAGCGTGCAGTGGACGGCGCGCTCGAACGACGGAGCGGTCGTCCTGTTGTCTCAGCCAGGAGCGCGCCCTTCTGGGATGCCCGCTCCGGCGGGCACCATCATGAGCATCGACAGGGCCCCTGTCAGCCCGACGTCGGACGCAACGTGGCTCTGCAACTTCATCATGATGATCAACGGCGCGTCAGCGATATGGGCAACTAGACTGCCGATTCCGGACGCGAGCTGGCGCTGGGGTATGCAGGCGAAACGCCGGCTTGAGGTGCCTGCATGGCTCCGGGCAGGACTGCCGAATGACATCGCATCGGATCTGATGAGCGCCGACCGTCCGGCGCAGCTGCGGAGAGCGGCAGCATGGCAACGACCTGTCGATCATCACGGAATACGTGACGCCCTGCTGCAGGATCCTGACCCCGCCATCCGCTGGCGCGCGCTCTGCCGGACGGTGCACAAGGTCGACGACCACCTCGCTTCCTTGCTTACTGAGCTCGGAACATCACGCGCTGCACGGCTGCAGTTCCGCACGCACGGATCCAGCGATTTCAATAACATGGATCGTCAGGATCGGGCACGATACAACGACGAGGTGCTGTCGGTTCTGGCCTCGCATCGTTCCACTCCCCCTGACGTGCTGGAGCAGCTGCTTGCCAGCACGTCGCCGACAATCCGTGCGCGACTGGTGGCGAACCCGTCCGTCGGCGCGGAGGACCGAGGCATACTCATCGAGAAGATGCTCAAGAGCCGGGATGCAGGTTCACGGGTGTTCCTTGCGGAGCTTGATGACCTCCCGCTCGGCGTGCTCATGCGGCTGGCCGCCGATGATGACTTCGATGTCCGTTGCGCAGTCGCACGGCATGAACGGCTCCCCCAGAGCGCTATGGTTGCTCTTGCTTCTGACCCGGAGTGGGAGGTGCGCCTTGAGGTTCTTCAGAACCCGAGCACGCCCACGGAGCTCATCGCTGATACGGCGACCTCGGTTTTGCACGACGCGCCGGACTGGCGTCTTCCTGGTGTGCTCGCCGCGGTTATCGATCTGGCGTCTTCGGAGGTACCGGGGGGCGTGATCGAGGAGGCTCTGGTCCGTCTGTCCAAGAGCCGTCATCGGGACCCCGATGTCCGCGACGTTGCAGCGAGTCACGAGCGAACACCGCCCGCTGTGCTGACCAGGCTCGCCCGCGTTGCGGACCGCTACATCCAGGCGGCCGTCGCGGCAAACCCACGCACGCCGGTCGACGCTCTGGAGAAGCTCTCGATGGACCCGGACGAGTACGTCCGAACACGGGTTTCAGGAAACGAATCGACTCTGCCAGCGACGATCATTGCACTATCGCATGATGCGTCGCCAAGGGTGCGTCAAGGCGTAGCGGACCGGGCCAATCTCCCTCTCGACGTGCTGGAGCGCCTGCTGAATGACGAATCACAAGAGGTGCGGGAAATTGCATTAGCGAATCCTGGAGCACGAGAGGTGTTCCACCGCCGGGGTGAATCGTTCGATGATGCCGTTGCCGAATTCAACCAGAAACAAGCCCCGACACCGACGAACCGCGCCATGCTCCTTGAAATGGCTGCGAACAGCCGGGCCCAAGTGCGGCTGCTGGTGGCCTTTGACCCGAACGCAGACGCGGACATCCTCTCCTTCCTCGGCGGAGAACGACGAAGCACACACGTGCGACGAGCCGTGGCTGCGAATCCTCACTCGCCGGCAAACCTGCTCGCTTCCCTCGCCGAAGACAGCGACGAGCTTGTTCTTCAGGCAGTCGCCTTCAACGGCGCTACGCCTGCCGGCGTACTTCTTGATCTGGCGGCACGCAGCGTCGACCTGGCATTGCTCGTTGCACTGAATCCTGACACGCCCGATGAGGTTCTGGACGTGCTGACGAACGATGCCGAGCCGCTGGTCCGGTTCGTGGCGAACGGCATGAGCACAAGGCGGCACGCGTCGATTTCTGCAGGCACATCACGAGCGTCGCTCCCAACAGTCGGCCACCCGCACAGCTGTCAGTAGCTGACGGGCTGAACAGGGTCTGGCCGGAACAGGAGACGCATGCGACAGGAAGATCAGCGCGGCGTCGTGAAGATTGGCTCATGTTCAACGTCGTCGTCCCAGTAGTTGAAGCGGTCGCCCAGGAGTCCGAGGAACGATCGTGGGTCCACACGGTTGAGGCGCACCTCCAGTCCCCACCGACGTACGGTCGTGAGCGCGGCGTTCGAGAGGTGAAACCACATCCTGTCTTCGGTGAAAATCTTCAGCGGCGGCTCCGGGTCCTCCTCCCGTTCCTCCTCCTGCGTGAGCAAACTGACTCGTTCGACGTCGGCCTTGGTAATCGAGGTTGTCATGTTCAGGCCGCGCTGCGCTGCGCGTCCATTGACCACAATGTTGACGACCGCGAGGAGAAGGTGCCAGTCCTTCCACCCTTCGGCACGCAGCGATGTCACAAGTTTGATGAAGTCCGTGTCCCCAGCAAGCCGCGGGAGCGTCAGCCGCACCGGTGGCAGCATTTTCTCGTATCGTGCGGCGATCGCATCAATGGACGCGGCACGGTCGTAGGCCGATGCATGTTCCGGAAGCTTCCTGCGCAGTCCGGTGGCGGGCTTTGGCGACCGCGGCCTGTCGGCTCCGATGAGACCCCCTGACAATCCGCTGATCCCGTCGTAGAACGAATCTTTGTGAACGTCGACGAGGTCGTCGTAGGGACGCACGCAGGTCAGCATGTGCGGAAGCCCGCGTTCGAAGGTCCGCTCCATCACGGCGATGAATGCCGGCTGCCCGAGGAGCGACTGGGTGACGATCGCCTGGAGCACAGCGGAGGTGACCTCGAGCTGGTCCGCTTCGGGTGCCAAGGCTCCCGAACGGGAGAGGATCACCCGATGCCCGACTGTGCCACGGTCGCGCTCCGACTCCGCGGTGAACACCGATCCGGGCTCCACGGGCCGGTCCGAGACTTCGACCTCGACGCGGATCTCACCTGGCACGAGAAGGAGGTCCTCGCCGGCGAGGTCAGCGAGGGTGATCTGCACAGCCGCCACGAATCTCTCGGCCGCGAGTACGTGGGCCCGCTCGTTCGGGGCGGTCACGACCCATACATTGCCGAGCGCGGCCCAGCTGTACTCGCGCACCGGGCCTGCATCGGAGAAGGGCCGCCCAAGGCCCCCGCGGTCCGCCGCGTCTGCGGTCTCATCCTCTCCGGGGGGCTCAATGTGCGCGACCGAGGCCAGCATCGGAGCGACGAGCTCATCGAGCTCGGTGGACTGGACCACGCGTTCGATGGCAGGCAACAGCCCGGGGCGAAGCGAAGACGCGGCCCGCAGGACGTGGCACTGGTCGATCAGCATGTCCATGAAATACGGATAGCGCTCGAAGCTCCACGGATCACCCGCCAGTTGCGCCTGCGCCCAGATCCCGATTTTGAACGTTTCGGTGGCGGTTAGCCACTGGCCGGCCTGGTGCTCGTACGTCGCAGTCAGGATGATGCCCCGGGCCACGAGGACGGCGAGATCGGGGCCGCCGCTCATTCTTGCGACCGATACCGCGCTCATCGCGTACTGCTTCGCGGCCAGCGGAAGTCCGAGGTCGCTGTATACGGCCGACGCGAGCAGCATCATGATGGCCGCGCCCTCGGCAGCGTCGCCGTTGAGCCAGCTGAACTTCGCGGAATGAATCTCACGAAGGGCGTCTAGGGCCCGGCCTCCTTGGAGCAGAGCCATGGCGCGGCTTTGTGCCCGATCTCCTGCCGAAGCCCGCCCCGAGCGCTCGATCGTTACATCGTCCAGCGCTTGGCGCACCTTGAGATAGTCAGGGTGGTCGATCAGGGCAGGCGATGTGAAATCGAAGATCGACATGAGTTCATCCAGGGGTACCATCGGAGCCTCCGGCAGGGTCTCCACGAGGTCGACCAAATGCCTCATGCCTGCTTCGAGGTCGCGCAGCTCCGCGTCGGACGGCACACCCGGAAGCCCGCGTCCTTCCCGCTTGGCGGCGCTCAGTTTCTGGTGGATCTCCGACATCAACGGACCAGGTCCGGAGACTTCGTCGAGCTCCTCCGGCGTGAAGCCCCGGGGACCGAGAGCGAGGATCGCACCGGCTGCCAGCAGGCCCGCCTTCGCATTCATCCCGGGCGCTGCACGCAGCTTGGCTTCAAGCACCCTCTCCAAGTCCTCGGTCCATGCCTCCGCTTCATCCGATGTGATGGTGGTCCCGCCTCGCGGCAACGTCGCCTGCACGAGGCGCAGCAGGGTGATGGCGTCGACCAGCACGCCGGAGTCGGATGCTTGGGAGGTTAGCCGCCCGAAGTAGCCGCGGAGGATCCCGTCGACCGGCTTCAGTGTGTTGAGCCCGAACCCGGTTGCGAGGACGATTTCGTAGTCGATGCGGTTGAGCACATCGTCTCTTCTATGTGCCTCATCTCTCAGTGCCCGCGCCGAAGCGAGCCAGTCGGGCAGGTCGGCACGCGCCTCCGGATTCAGGCTGGAGAACCGAAGGCCTTCCCGCAGGTCGACGAACTCCCCCATCGAGCCTGAGCGGTCTGAAGGTGTTCGCCAGCGATTGCGTTCCTCGATATACCAGTCAGGGAGCTCATCACGGGACTCTTCGCGCGCGGGCGCGAGGGAGGATGGCAGATGGAGGAAGTCGACGGCGAGGTAGAACAGGTCCGCACTGGCGATCTCGTTCGCGATCGCCTGCGCATCCCAGATCTGCAGTGCAATCGAATGCAGTTCGCGCGCGTGTGCCTGGAGCTCATGCCTCTTCGCCGTGTCGACAGGCGCGACGGTGAAATAGATGACACGGTCGACCGGCTCCCCCTTGCCGCAGATCTTCGCAAGATCAGACCGGATCTTGGACGGAACGTTCTCGCGCTGCGCAGTTACTGCGAGAACGACTGCATCCTCAGTGGCAAGAGCGGTGAAGAGTGACGTGTCCGGCAGCTCCTTGGCCACCATGCTCCAGAAGCTCTCGGCGTCACGTCCTCCGTCGCCGCCGGCTGAGACCGGGCCCGTCGCAGGCAAGACGTTACTGACGATGCGACGGCGGGTCAGACCGAGACACAGCTGCTCGAACGGGTGATGCGCGTTGGTCTCGCCAAGGGTCTCGAGGTAGAAGCGGATCATCGTGGCGAGCTGGGCTGGCGAGGTCATGGTGGAGGGCTTCCGGATAGGTGAGGACTTCATCGTGGCATCTCATGATGGGAATTGATCGCCACTCCAAGGGCAGTCGTCTGGCCGCTCATGCTCGTCGGCGGCCGACCCATGCCAGATGCCGGTCTGCCACCACACTCCCACACAGTCGACGGCCGCGCAGGATGCCCACACGGGTGCGCCCTTCGACAAGCTGAAGACTGAAATCTCCCGGGTTGACTAGGTCCCGGTCCAGCACGATCGGCCACCGCTTCCAGGTGCCGTGGACTTCCCAACAGAGCCCCACACCCATGTGTACGCCGTACCTGCGAACGGCGACCCAGTGGTCCGGATTCTCTGCGAAATCCTCTATGGCTCCTCGGTCGGACGGTCCTGTCGGCATCACCATGAAATCGTCGACGGGCAATACTTCGACCTGCCAATCGATCTGGGCGAGATCGACCTCCCCGTAGTCATTCAGGAACGAGACATTCTCGGCGTGGTCAAATACCCATTGCTCCAGAACATCATCCGGCCAACCAAGCTGGTGGACCCTCTCCAGCTGCCGGAACTCGGCGAATCCGTACCCGCTCTCACGGCATTGCCGGGCGAGCTGAGAGAAATCACCTAGGCGCATGCGGCGATCGTTCATATGGCTCCGTGCACATCAGGAGTCCAGCTGTGAACATCACCGCTCAGGGCATTCGCAGTGCCTCGGCTCATTTGGTGCAGCGCGGAGCGTTGTCCGTCGCCGACTATCGTCGTCATGTGGAGGTTCTCCTGGATCTTGAGTGCACGCTTCGAATGTGGTCAGCAATTGCTATAAAGATACTGTCCGGCACCGACACAGCATGCGAACCTTGGTGCTACCGACTCGGAGACCGCAACGCATGGCGTAGAAGGCGACAGCGGAAGATGCTCCGACGGCGAGGCGGCCACCTGACTCAAGCAGGCTTGAACCGGGAGGCAACCGTCTCACGCATCCTCGCCACGTCAACGTCGCCGGCGGGCTCTTCTACAAGCACTTTGGCCAGCCGTTTCGGCCAGAGTACATGAATGCCATGGGTCGAGAATGCGCCCCCGATCAAGGGCCAGTCGGCTTCAACAAAGCACAGCGCCCCGGTGACCGGAACATCCCCAATAAGGTCTCGCACGACGTCGATCTGTTTGAGCACCCCATCGACCAGCTTCGTGCAATCCCGTCGGCCGACGAGGAGTTTCTCGACGCGGGGGCGAAAGATGCCACCCTCGACCTTCAGTTCAGGCCGTCCCTTGTACCGTTTGGCGTCAATGACCCAGATTCCACTGGGAGTGATGGCTATGTGGTCGATGTTGGCCTTCGATCCGGGGATGCGTCGGTCGTGAAGGACGGCCAGGCCATCAGCGGCCAGGGCATCCAGCCGAGCGCCGAGGCGTTCCTCGCCAATCGCGCCTCGATCCCAGGACTTGGTGCTTTGGCGTTCGTCAGAGAGGGTGACTGCGATGCCGCCGAATGGACCCCACTTCTCGCGGAGCTTTTCCTCGTCTTTCGCTTTGCGACGCTCATACTCGCGTCGGGCTGACGAGCCAGCTACTCCGGATACAGCCGACAACGACACATCACCAAGTCGTTCCAGGTCGGGGGTTGTTTCCGGGGTCTCGGTGGCACACTCCAAGCATCGGACGGTCTTCGTCTCGCTCTCGTAGATCGCTTCCGTCCCGGCCGGAAGAGATGCACCGCACAGCCGACACGCTCCGGCGTACCGGAGCCTCATCTTCTTCATGAGGACACAGGGTGGAGCATCGACACGGACTCAATCTGCTTGTAGATCACGGCGGTTAAACCGCGGATACGTTTACCATGGCTCAATCCTCGCCCACCGCATGTCAATTCCCTGCAACCGTCCCAGGAGCTGAGTGAAAATGTCGACCGCCGGCCTTCCGGTGAGCTGTAGTGACCTACGATCGAACGCCCGTAGGTCACTATGTCGTCTGCTGGCTGTCTGTATCCGGGAATTCACGGAGTGTGGCCGCTATGGCCCTGACTGCCGCCGGGTCCTCGGTCCAGTGCCGGGCCGTACGTGTACAGGCGTGGAAGTTTGTCACTTTCGATGCCTTGGCGGCCTCAGTTAGTTCTGCCCACGCTTCCCGCAGTTCCGCTTGGAGCTCAGGTGACATGGGCGCGCCTGGGACAGGTCCTGCGGCCACGACTGGACCTATGGGTGCCGCGGTTGCGGCTTTTCGTTGAAAAAGACTTCTAAGACCCATTTCCGTGTTCCCCCTTTTCCCCTCTGCCCAGAGTATCAATGTCCCCTCAAAGCGTCCGGGACACTACGACCGAGCGCCCAGCCCCATGGCCGGGCAGATAGCAGCAGCCGAACAGACGCGTTATTCCCGTGCGGCGGGCGGCGTTTCCAACGCCGGAAACAACCCCGATCCATGCCCCGGACAAAGAGAAGAACGACAACTTGGAACTCGTTTGTTTCACCTCTTAGTCCAGTCGATGTTCCATGCGCGCTGCTGTAGCGTGGCGTGCTGAAGGCCTGCCGGTCCCCCATCGGTGGGCCTTCTTTTCCCTCACTGCGGGGCACGATGGGCGAATTCTTGGCCGAAGTTGCCCCTGAAGTGGCTAAGAGACTGACGAAGCAGCCGCTGGATGTCAGTCCGCAAGGGTACGGAGCTTGGCGGCGCTGAATTCCTCGTCAGAGAGTGCACCCTTCGCATGGAGTTCTGCAAGGAGAGCCAGTTCTGCCGCTAAGGACCTTCTGCCCCGCATTTTGCCAAACAACCTCCGATGCCCGCCCGTGCGGGCTCGGGCTGCCGCTGGTTCCTGCGCCTGCCGTCGTGATGAACCTTTGATGGCAAGTGCGATGAGTAGGGTTATCGCGAGGACGCCTAGCGCGATTCCCAAGGGGGCTCGGAACGGCTCTGTTGCGTTTGCCACGACGGCCATAACCACCGCAGCAACTGCACACGTCCCAGCTATCCGAAGCCACCCTCGGCTGAGGCTGAACGCAAATATGTATTGACCTGGTTCGGTCGGTACTGCATGTTGGTTCATCTGCCGAGGATAGCCCTACGAATACTCATAGAACATCCCCTGATGTGAACGCGATGAACTGCCGAACGCTGAACTCGTCATAGGCGTC
Source organism: Arthrobacter sp. AG258 (assembly GCF_004364695.1). Lineage (NCBI taxonomy): Bacteria > Bacillati > Actinomycetota > Actinomycetes > Micrococcales > Micrococcaceae > Arthrobacter > Arthrobacter sp. AG258. The sequence continues at coordinate 181,980 of NZ_SOBI01000002.1, forward strand.
CTTGGTCCGCTTCCCGTTCCCATCGGGGGTGTAGTTCTTGCGACCCTTCCCAAAATACGAAGTCAAGATCGTGTCGTTGTGAATTCAAGCGTTGCCTGGGTTGTCGAGTTGCTTGCGCAGCCGCTGGACTTCAGCCTCCGCCGCGGCGAGTCGAGCCTCGATCTTCTCCCGATCGAGGTTCGTCGACGGACGCGGTGCCGGCGTCGTCCTCGTAACGAGCCAGCCGATCCGCTGATAGCCAGTGATCCGCCGCACCTGCGTACACGTGAAGCAGTCCCTCTCGGGCTCGGGGCGCGGCCAGCGCAGATCGATCATCTTCCGGATGTGGTCTCGCTCGACACCCTTTTCAGGCCATCCAGGGTTATCCGCTGCCGCCCAGCTTTCCTCGAAATCACGGCGGATTTCCACGATGCGCTCCTCGGACACCAGCTTGGGCCCGTCCTCGGGCTTCCAATCCACATCAGTGCAGACTTGCTCATAGTGCCCGCAGGAGAGCCTGACCCGCCAGAACGCCGACGTGTGTGGCTTGGGTTTCCGGATCTTCGCCCAGTCCTCGGCGTCCATCCAGTCGTATTCCGGCTCCACAGGGTCCGCCGGGAACTCCGTGACCTTGCGATCGACCCACTCGACGATGTCCCGATACGGCTTCTGAGCAGGTCCGTGGTCAGTCGTACACCAGAACTCCCCGGAGGGAAGCCTGCACTGACTGATGAGGTCGGGGAAGCGGCGATCGTCCGGATACTTGTCCTCTCCGTGCGTGTTGACCTCGTGCTTACATCCGCACTCCAACTCGACGCGCCAGCGAAACATGTTCTTGGCTTCCGGGACGAAGAGCGGCCAGAATACCGGGTCGTAATGCTGACGCAACTGGGCGACACCCTCCTCGAACTCCCGGAGGGCCTCCTTCTGAGGCCGCGCCCGCCCAGGTACTCGCTTCAGCAGTCTTGCGGATTCACGTGTCTGGTCATCGACCGGGGCAGTGTCGGCGGCGCTCACTATTCAATGCTCGTCCACAGCGTCACCCAAGTCTAGGAACAAGCCGGACATCATCCCGAAAACGTAGCTTTGAACAAAAGCCCGGTCCTGCGCAGTTCCAGCTGATGGTTTCTCGTTCGGCTAATTGTTGGCACCAATCTGCTAGGAGACAGCAGCCTGGTGTGGACGGATAATGAGCGGCTATGGAACCAAATGCTGAGGTTTCCCGTAGTCCCTGCCCGGGGGAAGAGTGGGCCTACAGGCAGCGTGACAATGCGCCGTCCGAGCGGGTGCACATCGTGGCGGTGCATCAGGAGGGTCGAAGATTCCGGGTCGACATCCGTCACATGCACGGCCATCCACCGGGCAGGGAGGAGAACGTCCCTCGCTCGCGGCTCAAGGTACCGTGGGAAGACGTAGTCCCGTACGATGCCGCAATGGATGGCTGGAGGCGGCTCAAGGCCGAGGCCATCGACGAACATGAGGCGTCGGCCCTTTGGGCGGCCCTTGAGCTGGTTGTACCTTCGGAGGTCGCCGAGCTGTCTGTCGCTTCAAGCGACGATTCGTTGACGGTCCACGATCACGTCGCCTTCGAAGCGCTCACCGGACAGACCGTGGCTGCCTTCCAAGCCCGATTTTCCTGGCTGGTTCACGACGGCGAGGTGTTCCTATCGCCGCGTGCGGCGCTGGCTGTCGTGGAGCTGGCCTGTCGCAGGAACCCGGCCCCGGTCCTGGACCTCGTCATGGCCCAGGAAGCGGTGGCTCGAGAAAAATCCAAACGGGGCGGAACAATTGAAAACTGGGAAACCCGGGAACCGTTAACGACTTCTGCCGAGTTTGAATACGACTATTACCTGCGCCGCCAAAAGCCCGTTCATGAGATCCTCCGCCAATGGTGCGGTTACGGCTCGGTGACGGCCCATGAACGGCTCTTGGCTGCAGAAGCGGAAGTCAATCGCCTCGACGTCCTCCTGACATGGGCTGTGGACCACATCCGCAGGACTGACAAGGGCACCGCAGAAATGATCGAGAGGGAGCACGAGGAGGACCGCATCACCCCTTACACCATCCGCCCGGTTCCCCAACGTCCGCTGAAACCGCACGAAATCCCGCGGATAGAAGTACCCACCCGCCGCGGCTGGTACCGCTGACACCTACCCACCGGCTCAAGACCTCAGGTCCAACGCCTCCGCGACATAAGCCACCTCTCGCACACTTTCACGCATACTCGGTTAAAGACATACCCCCGGCACTGGAGCGTTGTCTGGGAGAGCTTCTCCAGTTTCGCCGGATTGCGGAGCAGGATCTCCGCCGGACGCCAGGGGTCGAACTTGCCGTCCAACGCCTCCAGCCTGACGATCAGCCGATCGGGACCTCCATCACTTGACTAGCTCTGGCACACCTCCCCGAAGGTCCCACAACATCGGACATGCAGCCGTGCTACGCGGAGGAGCATGTCGCTGATCGTCGCCTAGCTCGACGGCAGGCCGAGCCTATCGAAGAACGCCCTGTTCCGCTCTGTGGCCGCATTGACGAGACCGTCGAAGCTGATGACTTCGACGTAGGCCTTGTAGGGCTCGATGTAGCCGAAGTACCCGAGCCCGTCATGTGTTTTGGTCAGGGTCGACAGCTTGCACATGCGCTCCATCGTCGGCGTCAGGTCGGCGATGACATAGCAGAAAGCCGGCGGCTCCTGCGCGCTCGACGGGATCGGTCGCCCAGTTGCAGTCGCCGCCTTGCCCTCACGGACGCGCGCGACGTAGTCGAGGCACTGTGCGATGGGGTTCTTATCCTCCGCCGTCGCATCATTGCGCATGGGACGCTTGAGCTCGACGACGACGATCGACTGCAGCGGCAGCTTCTGTCCTTCGGACGCGAGCACGGGCAAGTCCGGCTCGAGCACGCGGGTTGCCAGAATGTCTGGTCTGTTCGTCGAGGCATCGTCCGTGACGGGCATATTCTTGAACGTCTTGTCGGACGCGAGGTAGTCGTGGAAGACGAGCCGCTCGTCGAGGATCCACAAGTTTGACGCGTCGACCCCGACCTCGTTCGAGTCCTGCCGCATCGGGAAGAGCAGCTCATGGATACGGTCCTCGCGGGCGTACTTGCCGTTGCCGTCCGACTCGATGAGTTTCGCGAGGATGTCGAGGGTCGTTCGTCGTCGGGCGACGTAGTTCGCCAGGTCGGACTGGTTGAAATCCTTCACTGTCACGAGGTACTTGGCGAGGCGCTCGTCGTAATCTTCGGGCTTGTCTCCGCTCGAATCCGCGAATACGGCCTGGCCCTCTGCCAGTAAATCGGTTTCGATCCTCTGGGCATGCTTGTGCAGCTCCATTTCGAGGTCGGAGTCCTTCATCGACGGGTCCACGACGATCCCGGCTGATTCGATGCGCTTGATGAGCGGGCGGTACTTCGGCCCCTTGGTGCTCACGTATTGGTAGCGTCGCCCGCCATGCGCTCCGGCAGGTCGAAGTCCGTGCGGTCGGCCCTGACGTGGTCGTTGAGGTAGGTCGAGGACAGGTAGCAGACGTAGGTGAACTCGGTTGAGGTGCCGTCTTTCATGCGCGCGTAGAGGCCCGGCAGCTTCCCCGCGATGCTCTCGTCTTTGACGACCCGGTTCGCGGCGCACCAGTGCAGGCGCGGCGTCGCGTTGCGGGCCGAGGTCTTGAGGCGCAGGTTGAGCATCTCGAACGTCTGGCCCTTGACCTCGAACGACGCTGCAGTCTCGGAGTGCCCGAGCTCTTCGACAAAGTCCTTGAGCGAGAACGTCTCATCGTCGTCAGACACGAACACGTCGGGAGCGCCGCCGTCGCGGAGGAAGTACCAGATACAGTGCTCGAAGATTTCGCGCGCGATGGCCTCAACCGTCTTCGCCGCGCTCTGCTGGTACGGCTTCTTGAAGCCCTCCAGACACACAGAGCTGCCGGCATCGGTCAGTCCGTCGGGCGCGTCGTCGCGCACGACGTCCTGACTGACCGAGAACCTGAACTGACGTCCCGCAAGGGTCCCACCCTCGTAATAGGCGCTGCGCACCTCGACGCGATCGAACGCCACCAGCCAGAGCAGCCGGCCCACGCCGCGGCAACCCATACCGGCCTTGTAGTCGCTGTCGAGCGTCTCGAAGGACGTCATGTTGTCGGGCGTGAACCCGATGCCGTTGTCCTCGACGCTGAAACCGGTGATGATCTTGAGCGGTGCGCGGCCGGGAGAGCCCGCGCTAAGGTCGAACGCGCCCTGCCGCTCCCGGTGAATCCGGACGGTGAGACGCCCTCGGCCAGCGGCATCGTCTGGGAACCGCGCGTCGATCGCCTGGATGCCGTTGACGACCGCCTCGTGCAGCGGGAGCAGCGCATGGGTTTTCGGCAGTGTCGTGTTCCGCACCCGCCCTGCCAGCGACGTCTTCAGCGCCATGGTACCTCCTCCATTCGTTCGATGTTATGGACATTAGCCGCGACCACTGACGTTGAAACTGATCATGCCTCGTTCCAGTCTGACTCAACCACTCGGCCGGCAAAACATGAATGTCAATGGGAAGAGCAGTCGAGCACGGCCACGTCCGGATCCCCAACGTGACGGTCGCGCGCCCTTGGATCACCATATGCTCATCGGCCTCCGCTGACGCTCAAGCTAGCGATTTCGCTGGCAAACCGGGCAAAAGTGGCTGGAGCGATTCATGAACTTTTCGCGTACGATCGGCGTTTCGCATCGCTTGCAGGCGTGCCCAGCGAGCCAATAGACACTTAGACTTCCGGAAAACCAAACCCAACTTCCCACGTTAAGTGGGCAGCGCTGGAGCGATGAGCACCACGTGCGAGTGGAGGAAATTCCTGTCGTTACAGTGAACACATCACGCGAATACTTAAGGACATGTCCCCGGGGGTCCATGTGAAGGGTAGGTTTTACGCTCACTTAGCGAGGAGAAAAGATCCCTGCGAAATCAGCACAAACAGGCCCATCCCAGTGCGATCACCACATACATACTGGTTGGCGAGCTCGGTTCCCGCGATTGGAAAACTGAGGCGATGTCAGATATCTCGTCCCCTCCCCTGTCACGCACAGCAGGCTCGGCGGATATGGCCGGGCCTTTGGCTCGAGCTGTCCGTGGGAAGCCCGGCCATGTTCGAGCGCGCTGTGGCTTTCATCGAGGGCATGGGCTGGTCGCTGGTCGCTGGAAGCCCTCGGCCCCGGCGGCTGGACACAAGGCCCAAAGAACATGACAGTTAGTAGGCTGTTAAAGCTTTCGCTCGCTACGTTGAAATGGGGATCATGACTCGCAAGGATGACTACAGCACAGCGGTAGACTCCCTCCTCAAGACCAAGCTGGACACAAGGCGGGGCCAAGTGGTGCCGACCTCAGATTCAATAAATCTGAACAACGGGGGTGTCTGGCTGAAAGCGGTTTATCTTTACACAGACATGGAAGACTCTTCCGGTTTGGCCAAGAATCACTCCGCTACGACGGCCGCTCAGATCGTGCGTGCTTTCTTGGCTGCTGTCACGCGAGTAATTCGTGACAACAAAGGTGAGATCCGAAGCTACGACGGAGACCGCGTAATGGCCATTTTCATCGGAGACAACGCCCCGACTGTGGCTGCAAGGACGGCCCTGGAAATCAAATGGGCAGTGGACGAGATAGTCAGGCCCAGCCTGGCATACCGCCTCAGCGAGTACCTCAAATCAAGTTGGGTGCTAAGCAGCAGGACCGGAATCGATCTTGGAGATGCGCTCGTTGTGCGTGCTGGCGTTCGCAACAGTAACGACCTGGTTTCCATCGGGGACGCTCCGAACATAGCCGCGAAGCTAAGTGACCTGCACGGAGCACGCACGACCATCACTGACCGGATGTGGAAAGAGATGGCCTATTCAACGTGTTATAGCAGCGGGGAGGGGAATGCTATGTGGAGTCTGGCGTACCCGAAAGATATCGGTGGTGGCCGCGTAGAAGAGATCAGAACGTCTAACTACGGCCTCAAGATTCTCTGACCGCCTGGGAATGAATCAAAGTCGCCGGTTAGTGTCAGCCCCTCCCCATAGGCTTGGATCCATTACTAGATAGCGAAGCAAGGAGAAGCATGACGCTGAGATCAGCCGTCGAGGATGACATCGTGAAGACGGTCAACACGAGTCTCACGACGACAGTGAGGAATGACGGTGTTATTGAATCCGTTCCTGATCCAGCCAAGATGGGGTACTCACAGGGTGTGTATCTGCCATCAACTTACCTCTACGCTGACATGGCGGATTCATCCGGGCTCGTCGCCATCGCTCCCCCCGACACAGTAGCCAGGGTCATGAAAGCCTACTTATCTGTGAGTACGCGGATCATCCGCGCCAACAACGGCCACATCCGCAGCTTTGATGGAGATCGGGTCATGGGGATCTTTGCTGGCACGGACAGGAACACAAGAGCGGCCAAGTCAGCTCTGCAGATCAAGTGGGCTATGAACAATCTGGTGCAGCCCGCTATAGCGAGCCAGTTTGGATCTATCAAGAAGAATGGTTGGCAGCTCAAGCACGCATGCGGAATAGCAAGCGGCAAGTCTCTCCTCGTCCGAGCAGGGTTCAGGGGCAGTGACGACATGATTTCCGTGGGGACAGCCCCAAACCTTGCGGCGAAACTGAGCGACATACGGCAGGACCACTTCACCACATTCATCGGCAAGGGCGCATATGACGGCCTGAATGACTCCGCCAAACTGAGCAAAGGAGTCAATATGTGGCACGGCCCGTTCAGCTACGCGATGGGTGGCAAGACCTACTCCTATTACAAATCCTCGTATCGCTGGTCGGTCTGATGCGTCGGGGCAAAAATGCAGAAGCCGGATCAGGCAAAAGCGACAAGGATGCGCTGGATACTGCCTGGCGTATCCACGGCGCTCTCGTCGACTGGACTGGAAAGGTTGACGCGAAGGCCTCCTTCGCGTTTGCACTCGAATCAGCCGGCCTAGCGATGTTAGTTACCCTCTCGGGTAAGGACCGTCTGTTCAACCGCCTCGAAGGCCCGGTCCAAGAGATCACATACTACGGAGCTGGAATTGCCCTGATACTGGCGGCCGGTTGCGCAATGTGGGTGGTTATCCCCCGGTTGCGTATGTGGCACGTTAAGAAGGAGTGGAGAGACAACTTTATCTACTTCGGACACCTGAAGTTCTGGCCTCTGGAACAACTGCCGGCCAAGATCAAAGACGCCGATATGCTGCCAATCCTATCCAATCAGATGGTCCGCATGAGCAAGATTGCCTGGACGAAGCACCTCCTCGTGAAGTCATCCCTGATACTCGCCTCTGTCGCAGGGGGAGGGCTGATCACGTGCGCGGCCTTGGTGAGGCTCGGTCTCACACCATAGTGGAGCTCCGGATGTCGTACCGGGCTTTCATGCTTGAGCAGTGAAAAAATTTGATGAAGGCTGCCGCCGATCATCTTCCGGATGTGGTCGCGCTCGGGGCCCTCGTGTGGCCAGCCAGTGTTCCCCTGGGTCGCCCAACTCTCCTCGAAATCACGGCGGATCTCCGCGACGCGCTCCTCGGACAACAACTTGGGCTCATCTCAGGCTTCCAATCCACGTCAGTGCAGACTTGCTGATGGTGCCCGCAGTCGAGCTTGACCTTCCAGAAAGCAGACGAGTGTGGCCGGGGTTTTCGGATCTTCGCCCAGGTCTCTGCGTCCATCCAGTCGTAGTCAGGTTCCTCAGCATCGGGCTGGGAACTCCGTGATTTTCCTGTCAACCCACTCGACGATGTCGCGGTAGGGCATCTGGGTAGGTCGGACGGGCACCAATACTCGCCGGCGGGAAGTCGGCATCGGGTGATGGGGTCGAGGTGGCTGCGATCGTCCGGGAACTCGTCCTCCCCGTGCGTGAAGACCTCGTGAGTGCAGCCGCACTCCAGCCGGACGCGCCAGCGGAGCATGTTCTTGGCCTCGGGGACGAAGAGCGGCCAGAACACACGCTCGTACTGCTGACATATCCCCCACGCTCCTTAACGATGCGCACTTGGGGGATTTTTTACCTCGAATCTAGTCTCCGCTCTCGGATACGGATACCTGGTCGAGACCGCTGGCGTTTATGTTTACCTGGGCGACTGGACCCCATACGGATGCACCATGCTCACCACCCCGAAGCTCGGAGGGAAGAACCCGATGGAACCAGCCATTGGCCATCTCGGGAACAATCGGTTCGATGCAAGGCAAGTACATTCGCAGCTCAACAAACAGTGCGACACCCATCCGAACGCACTCTTGGATATTGGCCTCATCGTCGGCCATGACCTCTTCCACCCAACCAGGTCCGGAGCTCCGCAGGATCGCATCGACCAGGGCTCCCGGAGTCGCATGCGCGTGCTCGGTCCATGCGCTATAGAGAAGCTTGTACTGGTGCTGGCGCATCTTCAACGGCGACTTATCGCACATTTCCCAGATTTTCCGCGATGCCCAGCTGGTGATGAAATCACCCTTCTTATTCCGGAACTCATCGAATTCAGAAGTCTCTAGGTACTTCTCCAAGGCATCAAGCTTCGCAAGGTTAACTGGGTGTCCGGCTTGTGCGTCGTATCTCATCTCGTCGCGACGGGCTTCGAGCTTCTCCAGGACACCGAACTTCACATACCGCCGCATGGCCTCGCCGCGGTCCTCCTGATGGTGGAGGTATTCGATGTTCACGACCAGCTCGAACAGCTGGCGCAGCACGCCTTGTGCCAGCTCCCAATGCCCGTTCTCAACCAAGATACGGATGCCCTTAAGCGCGTTGATGCCGCGAGTGAGGATCGCTGCGTCGAAGTCGTACTCGCGGGACGGGTGATCCGGCCAGCTGTGCCGTGCGGCAGTGTGTGCTTCGTCATCGATGTCGCCAAGAACGGCAACTATCCTTTTCGTCTCAGGTGAACTGGCGACCACCTTTACGTCGGATTGGATCCCATTGGCAGGGCGCGTTGAATTGCGCTTCTACTTGCGGCTCATGGGTCGATCAAATCAGATCTGGAGCCATGCACCTAGATCCGCCAATACAGAAACGGGCCGTGTTTTAGCCCTGCAGTGCGAGCGAGACGCGTTTGCGTTCGGGTTGGACCTCAAGAATCCGGACATTGACGCGTCCTCCGATAGCGAGGCCGTTCCCCTCCGGCCTTCGCATGGTGGACGGCAGTCGCGAATTGTGGATGAGGCCCACGATGCCGTTTTCGAGGGTGACGAACACTCCAAAGACGGCGAAGCCTTGGATCCGGCCAGGAATCGTCTCTCCGGTGCGAAGCCGTGCCCATGCCTCATCTGGAGGCGTCTTCCTCGGCTTTCGGTGCCGTGGTGGCCGGCTGCTGTGGCCCTCACTGTTGTCATCTTGGGCATCGGATGCAGCGTTTGGCGACGTGCTCGAGGTGCTGGCATCGGGAAGAGCGGCCCCGGACGGGTTGGGAAGGTTGCCGACCACCTCCAATGCCTGCTCTCTGACCTGGTCCAGATACCGCTCATAGGCAAGGTCGGCAAGCCTGCGTTCACGGACGAGCGTTCCTTCCTCCATTCGGTACCGTCGGCTCCTGTCCCCTCTGAACGATAGCCAGTTGAAACTTGTCGTGACATAAAAGTCGTCGCCGACGAGCACCTTGGCGTGGGTGTTCTTCAATCGCACTACGGCAAGCTGTTTTGACCGTCGCGCTGCCGAATGAAGCTCGGTGAGGGACTCGTCGATCTTAGGCTGGTCTTCATATCCCCAGGCGATGATGACAGGGCACTTCGCAGCCAATTTCTCGATTTGCCTGATCCAGGTCTTTGTGACCACGGCACTTGTGATCCACGGGCTGATGATGAGGAGTCTCCGCCGGGCCTTTGTCACTGCTTCATCGAGAATCCAGGGATGCTCATAGGTGCCGAGCCACCGTATCGCGGCCGAATCGACAGTCTGGCCGGCTTCTGCGCCGGTATCCGGATGGGGTCCCACTGTCCCGGTTTCGGGACCGTCTGCCATCGCTTGGAGCGTGAGAACCTCTTCTCGCGCCATCGTCGGGGTAACGCCGGGCTCCGGTGAGTCGGTCCGTGTTTGGCCGTCGGCGGGCGACTGCGGTCCTTCAATTCTGATGCCGAGTCGATCGACGGTCTGAAGGCGCTCGAGTTGCACCTCGTGGGCCGGACTCCACGTACCGTCAATGTCTAGGCCCAGACGAACCGAGTCGGAGTCGATTCCTTTATAGATCAGCAGGATGGCTTCTTTGAAGTACTTCCGGTTCTCGGTGACACCGAGAGTGCCGAGTATCCGGTTGACCTGGTTCCTGCCCCCGAGAATTGCGGTGAGGTCGGCGGCGGACAGTTCGTCTACGGCTGCAGGTTCGCCTGACGCTGGCGGCAGGACCAATATTCCTACACGGTTCCCTACCTCGGCTGCGCGTGTGAGGGATCGTTTAGTCCAGGCGACTGGTTTGCGAACGATCCTGTCAAACATGACCGAGAGGGTGACGACTTTCGGAGCCTCTGCCACAGTATCCTCGAGTGCCTCTTGCCCAGGGGGCAGGAGTTGTATGTGGCGGTGGTCGGTGTCGAGCGCCCTGTAGTCGATCATCTCCCTCTGCAGCAGGGCCCCGATCACATTCGCGGTATCGTCTTGATCGAGTCCGAGGAACCAGGAGATTTCCTCGATCCGCTTCAAACCTAATTTGATGGCCCGGAGGGTGTATCGCTCGGCGACGCCGAGCTCGCTGGCTCTTTCGGCCAGCAGGTCGACGGTGAGCACTGAGGCTGGGATGGCGCAGGGCTCTGCGGACACCAAGAGGTGGCCAGGGATGACGTGGGCGTGGCGTCGGGCAGCGAGGGCGAGGGGGTCGGTCACACGAACTCCATTCGGCAATCGTCGGTGTGTTCTATGTGGTGGAGCACTCTTTTCAGCGGTCCGTCTTTCGCAGTGCAGAATTCCGAGTCTCCGACAATCCAGAGGAGTTCGCGTGCGCGTGAAAGAGCCACATTGATGCGGCCTTCCCCGAAGGACTCGGAGAGGAAACCCATTTCGAGTCGGGCGTTGCTCCGGGTGACGGAGAATATTACGACGTCCGCTTCTCTGCCCTGTACGGCGTCGATCGTTTTGACGCTGGTGTCGAGGTGGGGAAGATTAAGGGCCCGGACTGCGCGGTCCAGCATGTGGAGCTGTCGTTGGTATCCGGTGAGGACAAGGACTTCGATCCGGTTGCCGTCCAGACGGTGGAGCTCGCCTCTTTCGGCCATTTCTTCCAGTCGGGAAAGTCGTCGGCAGACGATGTCGACCTCGGTCGAGTTCGAGGAGCTTTTCGCCTTGGCCGAGTCTTCATGTCGGGTTTCGCGACGACTTGTCGAGAACCACGCCACGCGAGGTTGCCCGCTGAGGGCTTCTCCGTCGAGTGAAGGATGCGGATCGTGCACCAGTTGCTTGTCATAGAAGGTGTTGGAGATCAGTTGTCCGATGGGGCGAGCCATCCGATGCTGCGTGACGAGGCTCTCTCTGCAGTCATTTGGTGACTCTGCAACCAGGATGCTGAACAGCGAGTCGGAGCCGAGCAGTTCGTCGAGATTGTAGGTATCGACAAGCTCACTGTGGTCCATGACCTCTTCGCGCATCGGCGGGAGCTGTTTCGTGTCGCCCACGAGCACCCACCGGCGCGAACGCACCATGGGGACGAAGAGTTCGGTGGAAGTTGCCCGTGACGCCTCGTCGACGATGCAGAGGTCGAAGTCGATATCGCGGACGCTCTGGTTTCCCAAGAATCCCATGCACGTCCCGGCGATGACGGACTGTTTCGGAAGGAACAGCAGCTCGGCCGCGCGGGGATCCTGAAGGCTTGCCAGCCAGTCGGCTTGGGCGCGCATGATGTCCCGGAGGCGGGCAGCGTCGGGCCTACTATCCAGGCACGCTGCGGAAAGCTGGGTGAGTGTTTCGATGGTTTCCTGTTCGGCGACATTGGCATCAACGGCACCGGCCTGCTGTCGAACCGTGTCCAAGGCGAGGGCTGCCGCCTTCTCAGCCCTGTCCAGCCGATCCGTCAGTTCGTTTTCGACGTCGTCGTCGCTGTCCTGTGGGTCGAATGATTCGAGTTCTGCCTTACGCTGGTCCCGGAGCCGCAGCGCGGCTGCGGCCTCCTCTGCGGCGAAGGCCAATCGGAGGCTCAGGGCGGAGACGTCGGCGGCAGCGGCCAGCTGCTCGAGCCCTTGGCCAGCCCTGTGCCTCACTTCCTCCGTCCAGGCTTTGATCTTGTTCGGCAGGAGGAGATGGACCGCCTCCTGGGCTACCTGGTCTTCTCGCGTCGAGAGTCGGACAAGGCCGTCCACTCCTGCCCTGTCGAGACGGCTTACGGCGTTGTCAAGAGCAACGTGCATCTGGCTGACGAGGAGGATCCTGTCATTTGGACGGGCCCTCAGGTGCTGGGCGACGAGCTCGCAGATGAAGGACGTCTTTCCGGTGCCCGGTGGGCCTTGGACGAGGAAGAGGTCAGAGGCTCCGAGTGCCTTTGCCACTGCGACCTTCTTGTCGTCGTCGAGGTCCGCGTTGATGGGCGCGAACTCCACTGGCTGGGCAGGAGAGCTCGACGCGGGGTCCAGTACCAGGTCGCGAAGGTCCGGGCGCAGGCTTCTTTGGTCGCGGAGCGAGCCGAGTGCTTCCCGTTGTCGCCGCACTGCGGTGTTCGAGGCTGTCCGGTTCCTGACCAGGACTCCGTCTTCAGGAAAATCGGCAGGGTTTCCTGAGATTCGGACGGTCGCCTCGTCTCCGTCGATCTCCTCCACGACGCATGAAACAGCGGTTCCGGACGTAGGCCGGGCTGTTTCGCGGGCCAAGAGGTCCTGGTCGAGGATTTCCTCACGCGGTTCGTGGTCCAGTTGGAGGTTTGCGGTGTTCCAGTGACGGGAGTTGAGCCTGTATCCGACAGGGTCTTCGAGTTTCCTGTCGAGTTCCTCCTTGGCCTCGATGAGTCGTGACCAGCCGTCAAGTCGGCTTTGGCGGAATCGTTCGCTGTCGCGGTCCTCGGCATCCTGGATGGCCTGCCGAAGGAGTTCGTGAAGCTCGTTGGTCGCGCGGTATGCAGCCAGCGGGCTCGCCGGTTGCCGGGCGGTCCAGATGTACTGATCTGACGGCAGGAGGACTGCTGCTGGCGAGCGACGGCGTGCCTCAAGTTCGTAGAAATCGCGGACGTCGGCTCGCGTGCAGACCATGCCTCCCTGCGTGAACTTGACGACGAGGCAGAGCTCGTCGCCGACGAGCTCGAACTCGTCCGGGTTGAGGATGACCGCTGAACCCTTCTGGACTCTGCGGGGGACGGCGTACGTGGCTGTTCCCATGAGGGTTTCGATCGAGCGTTCAGGGATCGAGTCAGCACGTGCTTTCAGCAACTGCGTGCGGGCCTGCGTGGTGAGGTTGACTGCCATCTCGGTTTGGGCGCGCCATTTCCGGCTGCGGTTGGAGTGGAGCTTACGGAGCTCGAGGTCCAGGACCTGGCCATCTTTGGGCCTGTTGCTCGGGTCATTGCTCAGACAGCGCTTCAACAGGTCCATAACCTGTTCAGGGACATCTATGCCGTCTACGTCGTCTGACAAGGCTCGTGAGATGTCTGCATAGTTGCGCAGCTCGTAGGGGACGAGACAGCGGACTAACGTGGCTGCGAGCCCGTGGACGTCCCGGTTCGCTGCCGCCTTCGTAACCTTTTCCGGCGGTGCATAAGGCGTGGAGGCGTGGTCCACGACTGTGGCATCTCCCGGTGCAGCCACTTGGTTCTTAATTTTGCTAATGCCGAAGTCGGCAAGCAGCGGTCCATGGCCGTCCCACAAGACGTTGGTGGGTTTGATATCCCTATGCAACACACCGTTGGCGTGGGCGTGGGCTAGCGCGCTCGAAAGGGGGAGCCCAATAGTCTCGCACAGATCATCCCACCCTGGGGGCTCGCCCAGGGCTGCGAGCCATTCCGTCAGGGAGTCTGGAATCCACTCGAGGACGATGTAGTAGTCACCACGTTGGGCGTCGAAGCCTTTGTCGAGGAGCCGGGCGACGTTGGGATGGTCGAGTCGGGCAAGTGCATCCGTCTCCCTCGTGAAAAAGATGGCGTTGACCGCATCCTTTGTGCCTGGAATGACCTTAACCGCGACTTCTTTACCACTGTCCAGATCGACGGCCTTGAAGACATCGCCTTGTCCACCTTGCCTGTGGCTACCCCTGATCGCCGCATACCGATCCGCGATGAACTCTTGCGCCATTCCCCCACCTGACCTGAGAACTATTACCGTCATCCTAGCCGGGACCTGCAGCAAAGGTCGGCGGGAGTGACACCAGACAACGATTTTCGGGTCCTCCAACCTCTCCCTGAAACGGGACCACGGCGTTGATCTCCCGGAGGATCGCGAGATGTCGCGCGCATGGTTGACGGCAAATCGGCCACTGCTCGTACGCCTCCACGCATACATGCTTAAGGGGATAGACCCGGAGGAAAGCGAATAACGGTGTGAGCGAGGGTGCTGCGATTCTTGCATTATCAGGCAGAACGGTGCGAACACCACATGAACACCAGGGTCGGACTTCTTCCTGCTTAGGCGCATGGACGCGCCGGGAGACAGGAGCCGCGGCATGGACGGATAATGAGCGGCTATGGAACCAAATGCTGAGGTTCCCGCGGTCCCTGTCCAGGGGAAGAGTGGGCCTCGCCTGGTTCAGTTGATGTCCGCGCGACGCATGCCGGGCCTCGGCATATCCAAGGGTTCTTGCCAGTCCGGTCTGCATGACGAAAGAAAGAACCCCGACAGCCGGGGCTGTCGGGGTTCCGTCGAGGCCTGTCAGGAGCCGCTGATCTTCCCTGCCGCGATGAGCTGCTGGGCGCGATGCTGCTGCTCATCGTCGCCAAAGCGCGTCACCGCCGTCATCAGATCCATGCCATCCTCAAGTCCGCCATAGATCTCCTCCAGCCGCTCGCGCGAGCCGCCGAGCAAGTTGATGCCGCCCAGCGCGTTGATCTGCTCGAGCTGCAGGTAGGCGCGGTACACGAGGTCGACGTGTACACCGTCATCGGCGGTGAAGGGGTTCGGGACGTAGTCGGCGTCCGGCGTAAGGCCATCCGTGTCGAGGCCCAACTGGGCCAGCTCGTTCTTGTTCATGGATGCTTCTCCTTGGTTTTGGGACTGTCACTCGGCTGTGACGACTCTCGATCTGAGACGGTCAGGATGCCCCCGGCCGGGCTCCGCCTGGCTGGAACGCCTGCGGGCCGACCATGATGATCACATTGATTTGGACGTCACTTACCTGGCGTACCAGGACGTCATCGACGCCTTTCAGCATACCGATGGGTGGACCAGCAAGCGTGGCAGGAAAGCGTAAAGACCATGTGTGCGCGCCCTGCTGACATCGAAATTCTGGCTGATTGGTGGACGGTAACCAGGATCGGTCCGACCAGCTCTGGGGTTCTCGTGGGTACCGCAGACCTACAAATTCCGTTGCATGTCCTCCAGAATGGGGATACACCAGGGCTAGGCTGGCGGAACACAAAGTCGGAGGAGGATCCCCTGAAGCGCAGCACCGGGTTGTTAGCGGCCAGGAATACTGCCCACAGGGGCGGGGAAGCCCGGGTCAACCGCCGCTTCGAAGCGTTTCGCGAGGTCCGCCGGCTATTGAACGGTGACCCGGTGGTATCTAGGCGAGGCTCTAGCTGCGCTTTTCGAGCGGACGATACCTGTCGCCGAGCATGCGCGCCCAGGCACAGGGGCGCGCATGCTGTACCTTCTCGTCACTGGAGACAGTCCCTGTCCGGGTCCGCCTAATGAATTCCGGCCGCAGCGGGGGCGTTGGCCTGTGCCGCGGTTCGGGAAGGCAAGGTAGCTGCAGCCAGTATTCCTGCAGCCACCAGCAGCCCAGCCGCGACGGCAAGTGCGCTGCCGTATCCGGCGACCAGTTGGCCTGCCTCGGTGACGGCCGAATGCTGGCTGCTGTTGCTGACCGTTGCAGCAACGCCTGCCAAAACGGCCAGTCCGAGGGCAACGCCGATTTGCTGGGCCGAGTTCAGCAGCGCAGAGGCAATTCCGGCCTCGGTTTCCTTCGTGTGATATACGGCGGCCTGGGTCAGGGCGATAATGCCGAGACCGAACCCAAGGGCGAGGATGAACATGGCCGGTGCCAGGTGCAGCCAGTAGTTCGTGTTTACCTGGATGAAGGAGAACCAGAAGGCAGCCCCGGCACTGAGCAGTGCCCCCGCTGCTGCGATGAGGCGCGTGGCCATCTTCAGCAGCAGCTTAGGCGCGGCCCCTGCCCCGAGCACCAGCCCTGCCGCGAACGGCAGCCAGCTGGCACCGGTCCGCAGAGGGCCGTAATGCTGAACCTGCTGGAGATAGAGGGTGATCACGTAGAAGCTGCCCATGGGACCAATGGCTAGCAGCAGCATGGAGGCGTATGCGCCAGCGCGGCCACGGTCCCGGAACAGCCCCAGTGGGACCAGCGGCGTGCTGCTGCGGGATTGCAGGGCGATGAAGGCAGCCAGCAGCAGGGCTGCAGCGGCTACCAGACCAAGGCCCAGAGGGTCAGCGAAACCCTCCTCGCCAAAGCGGGTAATTGCGTACACCAGGGCGACCATGCCGCTGGTTCCCAATACGGCGCCCCTGACATCGAGACTCCCGGCGTGCCGTCCTGCGCTCACCAAGGTCCGGCTGCCCAGGAGCACGAGGATGCCGATGGGTACGTTGATGAAAAAGACCCACCGCCAGCCGAGGGTGTCGGTCAGGCCGCCACCAAGAAGCAATCCCACCACAATTCCGGAGCGGACATCGCGCCGTACAGCGACAGGGCTGCATCACGGGTCTTGCGTTCGGAGAAGGTTGTCGCAATGAGGGCCAGGGCGTTGGGCGCAACCAGTGCTGCTCCCAGCCCCTGAACCGCTCGGGCGGCGATGAGGGTCTCGCTGTTGGGGCCAAGACCCCCGGCCAGCGATGCGATGACGAAGAGGGCGAGACCGGCCTGCAATGCATGCCGCCGTCCGTAGAGATCGCCAAGCCGACCGCCCAGGAGCAGCAGAGCCCCGAACGTGAGGTTATAAGCATTCACAATCCAGGGCAGATGCACGGCGTTCACCCCGAGTTCCTGCTGGATGCTAGGCAACGCGATGTTCACGATGGAGTCGTCGAGCACCAGCATCAGCTGTGCGGTCGCGATCACCAGCAACGGCACCAATCCGCGCCGCTGTCCTGTTTTTCCGGTCATAGCATGTCCTCTACAAATTGGCGGGCAGCAGAGCCCGCAGAAAGTTCAGGGGGTACCCGAGTCGGGTGTTTTTTGGGGTTGCGCGGCCTGCTGGGGTTCGGGTGGACCCCGCTGGCCAGTTGTGGAGGGATTCATTCGCCCGCGGGCGCGCTTCGATGCCTCCTGTTTCGGGAGGGGGCGCCAACTTCTGGGCCGTTTTTGCGGCGTGAAGTTCCAGGGAATTACTAGCCGCTAACCACGTAACCGGCGGCAATGACGGCTTGGCGTACAGCAGCCGCGGCGGCTTTGCCGCCCATCAGGAGGCGGGAAAGGCCACCAGGAACGAGCTCAATAGCCACAGAATCCACTCCCTCAAGGACCAGGACGGCCTTCTCGACTGTCTGGGCACAATGCCGGCAGGTTAGGCCCTCGAGAGTGAGCTCAGCAGCGGAGGAGGTGGGCTGCGAAAAGACGTTGGCTGTGCAGCAACTGCATCCCGCACTCGAGGCGAGGGGAAGCTCAGTGCGGTTTCCAGATTCAAACATGTCAGTTTCCATTCCTTGATGGAGCATCAATGGGCGCTGGGGTTGACGGGCCGTGAAAGCGGGTGTTGGCACCGGCCGGGACATGCCTTGTCACTGACAACGCATCCACTATACCCCCCGGGGGTATAGTGCGCAACGTGGGTAGATTTGAGCGCCGTTTATGCGTGCCTGCGGTATGGGGGTCAGTACAGCTTTCGTACTTGTCCGGTAGAGAGAGCAGGTCGCTGAATTGAAACAAGGCGTCACTGCGGACGCTTTACACGACGAAGGAGCAGAGGAAGAACTATGGCTGTAGACCTCACACGTATGCAGAAGGCCAATTTTGTCGACGAGGACAAGTACGAACTCATTACTATCGGGCGGATCACGAAAAGGATGGTGACCCTTGACGGGGCCAGCGCCCTTCTCGTCCGTTTCCCGGTGGGAGCATCAGTGACGGAGGATGCGGTCAAGACCGGAATTCTCGACACGGATATGTGTCCCATGCCGCATGTCGCCTACATCCTGGAAGGCAGTTTGGGGGTGCGCCAGCGTACCGGATCCGAGGAGGAATTCTCAGCCGGAGATCTTATGATGCTGCCGCCGGAGCATGAAGCATGGACCGTCGGGGACAGGGACTGCGTCTTTATCGAATTCATGCGTGGGACCAGTGACGTCTACGACTACTGGCCGGAGCACTGAGCGGGCGCGTAGGCGCCATGTGAAGTGCGGGCACGATGAGCGCTGAAGATAGCGCTCATCATGCCACGTCTCCCGTTGGGCAAGTCGCCGCGCCTAACGGGAGGCGTGCCAGAAGTCATCATCTAACTGTTCGCCGGCTTCGTCCCAGAGGGGATGGCGGCGCTGTAACATCGAGGGTGTCGACGACAGTCAGGCTGCCTACTTCCGTCGTCGGCGGTCTGCCTGTTCGACCAGTTCCGTAATCCATGGCCGATGTCCGCGTCGAAATTCCATCCACTCAGGCAGGCCCTGAATAGAGGGGCCGGACCTATCGATGTCGATGGTGATCCGGCCGCCACCCACAGGTGCGTTGGTGATGTGCAGATCACCATAGGCTTCCGGAAGCACAGGATCCATCCACAGTCCCCGACGGGAGACATGAACGTCGTACCGCATCAGGTTCGTCACCAGGAGGATCGGGGCCGTTGCTGCCCAAGCCTGGGGCGAACACGCCGTTGGATAGGGTACGGGTTCGGCGAACTGATCACGGCTGAAGCCGCAGAAGAGCTCGGGCAAGCGCCCGCCCGAGAATTCGGCGGCTTCCAATATCGCAGTGGTAATGCGCTGTGCTTCCGCCACGAAGCCGTATCGCAACAGACCGGCAGCGATGATTGCATTGTCGTGGGGCCATACCGAGCCGTTGTGATAGCTGGCCGGGTTATATGCGCCCATGTTGCTGGCCAAGGTCCGTATACCCCAGCCGCTGAACATCTCCGGAGACATAAGCCGCTCGGCAACCTGCGGAGCCTTGTCCTCGTCTACGAGTCCGTAGACCAGACAGTGGCCCATGTTGGAAGCACACGCGTCCACCTGTCGCTTCCTGCCGTCGAGTGCGATTGCATAGTACCCCCGGTCCGGCATCCAGAACTGCTCGTTAAATCTCCGCTTCAGTTCCGCCGCCCGATCGGCGAGATCATCTCCCCGTGCCGTGTCGCCCGCGTCGTATGCCATCCAGGCACGCGCGGTATACGCAGCATAGACATAGGCCTGGACTTCACAGAGCGCGATCGGGGGCTCCGCAAGTGTTCCATCGGCAAAATTGATGCCGTCCCAGGAGTCTTTCCAGCCTTGGTTTATCAGGCCCTGGTCGTTGAGCCGTTCATATTCGACGAAACCGTCGCCGTCCTTGTCCCCGTAGTGACGTATCCATTCCAGGGCGCGGTCCGCGTGGGGCAGCAAACCGGCGATAATATCTGCTCCGAATCCCCACCGGCTGACGGCTCCGAGCACATCCACAAATAACGGAGTCGCGTCGACGCTCCCGTAGTAGGCTGAGTTGCCTCCAAGGGCCAAACCGGCATTGAGGCTAAGCCTTACTTCGTGCAGGATCTTGCCGGGCTCCTCCTCGGTCAGCGGGTCCACGATGGTTCCTTGCCGGTCCGCCAGCGTCTGCAGCGTCCCCAAAGCCAGTGAGGGATCCACCGGTAACGCCATTTCCGAGGCCCACAGGGAATCCCGGCCAAAGAGCGTCATGAACCACGGCGCACCTGCCGCCACCACAACGCGTTCGGGATGATCCGGATCCTCGATCCGGAGGGCACCCAAGTCGTCGTAGCTCCGCCGTAACGTACGCTCAATGGATCGGTTACCCATGCGAACGACGGGAATCCTGGCAACCCATTCCTTGCGGCGCCGGTCACTGGGGGACAACTCCTCCCCCTCAGGGTGGACAAGGGTGGCGCTCCGGCCAGAGCCTTCAACCTCAACCCGGGCACTGACGACAGCGCTCCAGTCCCCTTGCGGTGGGACAGATACCAGAAAGGTGACCCCCTCCGGCTTCACCTCTGCTCCCGGAGCCTGAATGACGACCCGTTTTCGCATGCCTTGCCAGACACCGGAAATGGTCAGCTGGTCCCCATCCACGTACCGGGTTGCGTCCCACGCACGCTGGATCCGGGCTTCCTTCACTTCAAAAAGGTCCGCGAAGTCAGCTTCAACCTCGAGGGAAATCGCGCATTCGACGGGTTTGGTTGAATAATTGCGGACGGTAAGTCGCTCCTGAATACCCGCGCCGACTTCCCGCAGGCGCTCCACGATCAGCGGGCTGTCGGCATATCCGTCGGAACGGGGAACGCGACCTGCAAACAGGGCCCGGAACGGCTCGCGCGTCTCGGCAGCGAGGGACTCAAGCGGATGACTGTTGACTGTCAGGTTCCAGCGGGACAGGAATCGGGTGTCCTGCACGAACAGGCCATGCGGGTGCTCGGGATGAATGTCGCCATTGGGCAAAGAAATGCAGAACGAGGTTTCCTCGACCAGGGTGACGGTCCCTGCCCCTACTGGGCCGGCAGCCGTGTCAGCATTCCATCCAGCCATCCTGGTTCCTCCAAGAAAGCAGCGCCGGCACAACGTGGTCTCTTAGACACGCTTGGGCGACGGCACCTCTGTTTACTTGACCCTACTCTCCCCCGGCTAAGGGGTGTAGACCCTGTTTCATATCCCTGCATGGCATCCAGAAACAGGACCCAGTGCAACGTACCTGTATAGCAGGAAGCCGGGAAACGGCGGGCCTGTCAACCGCGGGGCACCGTATGGTGGGCGCTGACCGTTAGGAAGCTGCCCGAGGGGCGAACCAGCCGGAGAAGTCCGCAGCCCACTCTTGCGGGCCAACAAACCCGATGGAGCCCAGCTGCCGCGCCTCCTCACAGCGGCGCAGACCCCACCAGAGGTCGTAGAGCACCCGCGGGGCGACATGAACCTGAAGATCCGGGACACGTTCTGCGCGGCCGATGCTCGCGGTTGTCTTGCTGTTCTCTGTGCAGATCCAGCCATGAAGGGGAGCTCCCCTGACGTTGTCGAACTCGAACCCCAGGACAATCGACTTCCTGGGCAGGGAATCTGTCACAAGGCTGCGGCCCATGTGTTCGAGCAGCGTGCCAAGCCCTGTCCGCAGGTCATTCTCAAAGGGCGCATGCCAATGACTCGCCCAGAGGCCCAGCGACTCCAAGGTCTGCCGCAGCGCGTAGCCGACCGGCGTCAGTCTGTAGCGTCGTGAGCCGCGGGGGCCGGTTTCATCGTTGCGAACGACAAGCTCCAGCTGGACCAGGCGCTTGAGCCGCTGGGAAAGCAGTGTCCGCGAAAGGTCAGGCAGGGCCCGGGACATATCGTTGAACCCCATTTCACCGCAGAGGAGTTCGCGCACGATCAATAGGGACCAGCGGTCACCCAGCAGCCGCAGCCCTTGTGATATCGACCAATAATCGGCACTCGGGCGCCCTGCTGTTTTCGCCAGGTCGTCTTGTTCCCGGGTGAACTGCTCCGCAATGGTCGTCATCGTCCCTGAGCTCCAAGCGATCCGTGAGTTGTGCTGCCACCATTCTTCCCGACCCTTCGAGGTGCTGTGTGTGCGCCACGCACATAAGTTGATGCCCGCCTGTCCGTCGCAGGCCTTCACCGGTTCTGCCTTTAAGCAAGAATCGAAGGTTGGCCGATAACCGTCCAACCTTCGATTCTGCGGTCCGTTTGCTAGAGCCGGATGTCTGCAGACTCCCCCGGTTTCAAGGCGATGAGGAGTTCGCTGAGCCCGGCATCGGCGAAAAGCTTGCTGATCTGGTCCGCATTCTGGCTGAAATGTTCCCACGAATCCTCGTGCACTGGAACGACCTTCTTGACACCCATGATCTTGGCCGCCTCCAGGGCCCGGTCATTGCTGAGGGTGATGTACGCGCCATCTGCGATCACATCGAATTTTGCGCCGCCGACGAAGAGCACAGCGATATCAATGGCTGGAAAACGATCCGCAATTTCGCGCACGATATCCAGCTCGGAGTTATCACCGCTGATGTAAATCGTCGGCATGCCCTCTGCTTCGAGGACAAAGCCAATAACGGGCCCGAGTGCGTCCCACACGCCCTCCGGGCCATGATGCGCCGGCACTGCCGTGATTTTCATCTGCCTGCCATCGGGAAGCGTAACGGTATGAGTCTCGTAGTCGCTGGTCCCGCGGACGTTGGGGCCGAAGTTCTTCGCAGCCTCCGTCGTGGTGAGGGCAAGCGGCACCATCGTCAGAAAACCCCGGCCGGCCACGTCCAGGTTGTCGATGTGCTCGTGGGAGGCGAGTGCCAGGTCAACGTGGCCAAGCTCCTCGGGGGTGGCGCTGGGGGCGAGCTTCTTGATGACGGGTCCGGCGATTGGGTGGTGGTAGACCTGGGGGGAATCGAAGGTGGGGTCAGTGATCATCCGGTAGCCGGCGATCTCGAGGAGCAGGGTCGGTCCTCCAATGAGGGTTGCTTTGACGTCGTCCATAATTTCAGTCCTTTATCGGGTCGGTGGCGGCCGGGGTTCAGCTCTTGCTCGTCATTTGAGCCGTGATGTCTTCCGCCCCGTGCAGGACATAGACGAGCTTGCCGTCATCGTCGAAAGCCGGAGCGTTCAGGGGCTGGAACCACCGGGGCTCGAAAATCCCGTCTGAGTTCTCGATGTCATAGCGAACAGGCGGAAGAATATCGATCTTGCCGGTTTCGACAACACGCTCGATGGAGCTGCGCAGAATCTCTGTTCCCTTGGCGTCAGGGTTGTCCGGGTTGTCCGGAAAAGCCTCGAGGATGTCCATGCCGACGATTCCCTCGCGGCTCTTTCCCGTAGATGCAAGGAACGAGTCAGTGGCAGCGACGATCGTTCTGTCGGGGGTGACGATGATGTATTGGTTCGGCAGACTTTCGAAGATTTTCTGAAAGTCGGGGTTATGTGCATCTGAGGATGACACTTCGACTCCTTTCCCTGATGAGCGACTCTTTCGCGTCTCGTATTGCCATTGCAGCAGGTGGGGCCGCCCCCCACTAGTGCAATACATGGACTGGAAGGAGTCAGCGTCCCTGCTGTTTCGCCGACCAGGGCCTGCCGCAGATGTCGGGAAAAACGGGGATGCCCTTTGGCTTGGGCCATCGGCGGCATTTGTCCCAGATCCCTAGAGTCCGAAGGCGGTTCCGTGGCCATGCTCGAACACGAGGTTGGTCTGGGTGCCTGCGACGGCAGGATTCGATGACAGATGGTCCAGTACGAATTGACGGATGTGCTCGGTATTCCTGGCCGTGATGTGGATCAGGAAATCATCTGCACCGCCAAGAACGAAGAATTGCTTGATCTCGGGCAGGTCCCGCAACTCATTTCCGAAGGCATTCATCAGGTGCCGGGCCCCAGGCCTAAGCCGCACGCTGACCAGGGCCTGGAGGGGCAGGCCCATTGCTTCGGGTGCGACTTCGACGGTGAAGCGCTTGATTACCCCCGACTCTTTGAGCGCCTTGAGGCGGGCAAGACAGGTTGACGGCGCAAGTCCGAGGGCCTCCGACAACGACTGATTGGTACGCCTTGAATTATTGGACAGCAGGCCAAGAAGCTTGTGGTCCACTTCGTCCAATGGCACCTGTTGCAGTTTCTGCGAGTCCGACACCCTGTAACGCTCCTCACAATGCAGGAATTAATGAGCTGCTTCCATTCTGCCGCAGATCCTGCGAGCAGGGCTCACGTTTCCGCATTTTCTGTCATTCTTTTGCCCACAAGCATCAATCCCCTCAGAAAGCATGAGTCATGATCATCTCCGTCCCCAAGGAAATCAAGAACAACGAGTTCCGCGCCGCGATCACTGCCGCCGGCGTCCACGAATTCAAAGCAAACGGCCACGACGTGCTCGTGGAAACCGGCGCCGGCGCCGGTTCCGGCATCAGCGATCAGGAGTACGCCCTTGCCGGAGCCGAGATCGTCGAGACCGCAGAGGAGGCCTGGGCGCGGGCCGACATGGTGATGAAGGTCAAGGAACCCGTGGCATCCGAATACCGGCACTTCCGTGAGGGCCTGCTACTTTTCACCTACCTGCACCTTGCAGCGGAACCCGCACTGACCCAGGCGCTTGTCGAATCCGGTGTCACCGCCATCGCGTACGAGACCGTTCAGGAAGGCCGGGCACTGCCGCTGCTCGCCCCGATG
This sequence comes from Arthrobacter sp. AG258, assembly GCF_004364695.1. Classification (NCBI taxonomy): domain Bacteria; kingdom Bacillati; phylum Actinomycetota; class Actinomycetes; order Micrococcales; family Micrococcaceae; genus Arthrobacter; species Arthrobacter sp. AG258. Next base: position 206,286 of record NZ_SOBI01000002.1, read on the forward strand.
TCCGAAGTGGCCGGCCGGCTCTCCGTCCAGGTCGGTGCGACCTCGCTCATGGCGCCGGCAGGGGGCAAGGGTGTGCTGCTCGGCGGCGTTCCGGGCGTCCGTCCCGCCAAGGTTGTCGTCCTCGGTGCAGGCGTCGCCGGCACCAACGCCGCGGCCATGGCGCTCGGCCTCGGCGCCGACGTCACCATCCTGGACATCAACATCAACCGGCTGCGCGAGCTGGACGCCCAGTACCAGGGCCGCCTGAAGACCGTAGCGTCCAACTCATACGAGATCGAAAAGTCCGTTATCGATGCTGATCTCGTCATCGGCTCCGTCCTGATCCCGGGCGCCAAGGCACCCAAGCTCGTCACCAACGACCTCGTGGCCCGGATGAAGCCCGGCTCGGTGCTCGTTGACATCGCCGTGGACCAGGGCGGCTGCTTTGAAGATACCCACCCCACCACGCACCAGGAACCCACGTACAAGGTCCACGAGACGATCTTCTACTGCGTGGCCAACATGCCCGGCGCTGTCCCGAACACCTCCACCTACGCCCTGACCAACGTCACGCTCCGCTACGCGGTGGCTTTGGCCAACTACGGCGTCAAGGGTGCTTTCGACCGGCTCCCCGCTCTCGCCGGCGGTCTGAACGTGGCGGCAGGCAAGGTCACCCACAAGTCTGTCAGCGATGCCCACGGGCATGACCTCGCCGACTGGCAGGACCTGGTAACGGTTTAAGGCATCGGCCGTGTCTGCCCGATAGAAGGCAGACACGGCCCGCTTCACAGGAAGGGAAAGCATCGAATGGCATTTCACCTGCAACCCAAGTGGCAGCCGCTGATTGGCCAGCCGGTCATTGTTAAACTTCAGGATGAGGAGATCCGGCGCGGAGTTGTCGATGCAGTCACCGACGATGATCAAATCCTGTGGCTCGACAGTGACGGCGCTGAGCCCCGCCGGCTATTTCACCGGGCAGACGGTTTCAACGTGTGGGTCGACTACAAGTGGGAAACCGAGAGGTTCAGCCGTTGCCCTGACTTCCAGCGGGAGGCTGCATCATGAGGGGCGGGCAGTCCAAGGCGGCTGGATACGTACAGCATCGGGAACGGTTTCACAGTGATAATGAATTGTCAGCAGCAATCACCAGGCTGCGTTCCCAACGGGACAACAGTGAAGCGTCAGGTGTTCTTGTCACCTGGCACGGCCCCTGGTCCTACACCCTGGAGCTCTGCCACCGGATTCCTCCCGGGCTCGTCTACGAGTGCATCGCGTCTGAACGACTGAATATGGCACTCTAATTCAGACCCGGCCTGACGGGCCGCGCCCATCAGCGCTCCCCCAGCAGGCTCGTAACCTCAACGACCGTCCTTTCCGATGGGCGCCAGGCACACGGTCCGCGCGAATGATGTGCCCGCAGTACATGTCGATCACCTGAACCGCCACGAAAATGGTCGAAGATGAACAGCCGCAAGCCCCTCCCCTACCTGGTGTGTCAGAGAGCGGGGAGCGCCACCGGCCCTGTGCAACCTGGCAACGACAAAGGAACCCTGATGTCCGAACTCACTGTTGAAAGAGCAGATCTCGGCATGGCATGGGCGGTCAAAGACAGCTTTGTCCGCTACGTGCAGTCCATGTATGACGGACGCATACTCTTGCGTGACGGTGCTGCCGTGACCAATACCCGGCAGTTCTATTTCCCGTTCAAGAGCCTGGACCAGTCTGCCGGTGACCACTTTGTGCTCCAGTTCGGTGGGGAGGCGCGCTTCCTCGCCCACCATGGGCTTATGTCGGTCGCAATTTGCAACCCAAAAATAGAAGTCGGGCCGGACGGGGCATGCCTGTCCATCGAGCAAGGAAACGAGACGGTGCAGCTCGCCGATCTCCGTTTGCCGGCGGTGTCGGTGGAAGACGGCGTAACCATGTGGGCGAATGTCCAGGTAGCGTTGACCAGCGCAGGAGCGGCTGTCTTCGCAGACAGCTACTCAGCCGGAGAGACCCTGGCTCCGCTGACCATGAGAGCACCATCCTTCGTGAAAGTACCGTGACGTCGTCTTTGAGGGAACCTGTTCGACACCGCTTGGGGCCGGTGCTGGGAAACACCTGAAGACACGGGTGCGTTTGTTTGTTGCAAGGAGCTCAAGATACGTAGGCGCTTCAACATACCTGGCCCTTCGCGTTTAGGCATGGTTCGTTTGTTTGATCCGGTAGGGGCGGTGGCCGCCGGCGGCGAGTAGGCATCTAAGTCTGTAGTTAGTGAAGTTGCGGAAGCCACGGGCGATTCTGCGGGTGGTTTCGATGACGCCATTTATCGCTTCGGTGGGTCCATTGGAGGCGCCGTTGGTGTCGAAGTAGGCCAGGATCGCTGCCTTCCATTGTTTGAGCGTCCGGCCCAGTCGTGAGATTTCCGGGATCGGGCAGGACGGGAACGAAGCGATCACTTCGTTGATTAGTTCCCTGCCTCGCTCGGGTCTGGCGTGGTAGATGTTGCGGAGCTTCTGGTAGCACTGCCAGGCCAGGGTGACCTCGTGGTGCGGGTCCCCGAGGGTGAGCTTCGCGTCGAGCCGGGCGGTTTGTTTGTCGGTGAGGTGTTCGGCGCCGACTTGCAGCGCCCGGCGGATGCCGTAGAGCGGATCGCCCTTGCGGCCGCGGTGTCCGAGGGTGTCCTGCTGGACGCGGCGGCGGACCTCATCGACCATGGCCGATCCGAGTTTTACGACGTGGAACGCGTCCAGGACGGTGATGGCTTCTGGCAATTCATCGCGGATTGCGTTCGCGTAGCCACGGAACGGATCCAGGGCCGCTGTCTTGATGCCGGTGGTGAAGGCGGCACCGCGCTCTTTGAGCCAGTCGGCGTAGGCCTTCCCGGACCGTCCTGGAACGAGGTTCAGCAACCGGGCGTGAACTATGCCGCGGGCGTCCCGTGTGTGGTCCACGATCCCGGTGACCATGCCGGATCCCGGCGGGCCCGTGTGTGACCAGACATGCTCGTCGACGCCGAGCGCGTTCACGCCGGCCAGCCGTTCCGTGATGCCGATGCGCCTGGTGGCCTCTGCCTTGATGGCGTCCCAGACGGTGTGCCAGGAAAAGCCGAGCTGATGGGCCAGGGCTGAAACGGAAGTGTCGAAACGCTGCAGCGCGTCGGTCGCCCATGCCACTGCCCGGGCGGTGAGTTTCGCCCGCGGCCCGGCCAACGGGTGTTCCTCGGTGAAGGTGTTCCCCCGGACAGTCCGGGTCGGGGCAGCGCCAGACGCGATTGGCCCACAGCAGCCGCACCGGACGACCGAAACACGGGGTGTCATGGAGACGAACCGGCCGGCGGCCGTGCCCGACCGCGACGACGCCGCAGCCCGGACAGCCACTGAGGGTTTCACCGGTTTCGACGTGCAGAACCAGGCCGTTGGCGGTTGCTGTGACGGAGTTGATGTGGAGGCCCTCGACACCGAGCAGCGCATCCGGCGCGCGTGCACCAGCGGCCACCGGAACAAGACATAGAGTTATTCATGTCAGGGTCTCTTTTGGGTGTTGGTTTGCTTGGCCGCAACCAATTCAAAGAGGCCCTGACCTTATTCCCACCGCACCACGCCGCACCGACAACATCCAATGCCCGGCGGGGACAGTCTCAGCCAGCACTAACCACGCTCATCTGCGAAGGGCCACATACCTGGCGCATCCGATCACGACGGATATGGCATGTTCCCGCCCCCTTGGAATGACTGGTGCCGGGGGCAGGAGGCGCGGCGCCGGATGTCCAGGACACGTCCAAGCCGCAACGGCAGCGCCGCCACACCACTTGGTCTACTGGGAAGCCACTGTTGCGGTCGTTCGGACCAGGTGGGCGAAGCGTCGTGCCATTGCCTCAGTATGCTCCCTCACAATCTGGTCTTGATTCTCGAACGCCTGCATACCATGCCCTGCCCGCTCCATGGCAACCGCGTCATTCTCGTCGACCAGGGATAGCCACTGGCGGTAGACCGCCGGCGACAGCTCAGGGTGAAACTGAACTCCCCACGACATTTCGCCTACCCGGAAAGCCTGATGCGGATATTGGGCGGTCATCCCGAGCCAGACCGCCGAAGGTGGCAGGTGGTCGATCATGTCCCCATGCATGGCCCCGGCGCAGAAAGGGCCCGGTAACCCGGCCATCAGGGGATCCCCGGCCGCCTCGGACCGTAATGCTACCTCTACGACTCCCGCCTCGAGGCCCTGGTCGCCCCTGGTCACCGTACCGCCGAAAGTCTGTGCCATCAGCTGAGCTCCGAGGCATATCCCAAGTGTGGGCTTCCTGTGGCTGGCAGCAGCTGCCATAAGGCTGCGGATGTGGGCAAGCCAGTGATAGACATGGTCGTCCAGCGAGCTCATGTCACCGCCCAGGACCACCAGGGCGTCCTCCCGAAGTATTTCCGGGATCACGTCGTCATTAAATGGCTGGACAATTCTGGTGGTTATACCCTCATCGTGCAGCCACAGGCCGAGACGGTCGATCGGGCAATAGGGATCCGGCTGTATGACGAGGGCCTGCAAAGTGCCGGCGCCTCGGGAAAGATCTGGCTGGTAGGTCATGCTCGAATTCCTTATCGGGCGATCGGAGTTTCCAATACTTCAAGGTAGCGAACGGCATCGCCGCGACCGCAGTGCCATTTGCACATGGAGATCCGAATGTGTGTGCTTGCAGAGCTGAGGCATTGGCGCTTCGGATGGCTGGGGTCGACACTATTCACACCATGGGACGGTCCTTGAACAGGAATTTAGTTTGGGCGGCCGTTGCCGTCACTGAAGAACCGCGCGCTGGCCTTCCCGCACCGCCAACCGTGCGGCAATGCCTGTGGGTAGCCAGTCTCCGGATTCTTCGAAGGAATGACCGATGAGCTGCTCTACGCGCTGGAGGCGTTGCCGGAGCGTGTTGCGGTGGATGTGCAACTTGGAGACCGTGTCCGCAATGGATCCCTTGTTGGATAGCAGCATGGCAACTGTTTCGGCCAACTGGGTTCCATTTTCTGCGTCGTAGCGCATGAGGGACCTGAGTTCAGCGAGCACGTCCTTGATCTCCGCAGACATCCCTTCCCCTACGAGCGGCACGTCCTGCAGATGTTCTATTTCGCTGAAAGAGGTGACCCGTCTCCCGGACGTCCTGGCAACCAGTTCTGTCCATGCCAGTGCGGTCTCGGCGTCGGAAAGCGCAGGCTGCAGGGAAGCGACATCGCGGGCCACCGGACCGAGGCCGGCGAAGGCTGAGACGCCGCGGTGTTCGTCGAGCTCAGAAAGAGTTGTCTCCAGCTTCGCCTTGATCTCCTCTCCCGTACCGGAGGGGGTATCAATAAAGAGCAGGCTGAGGGGTCCCTCCGTGAAGACGAGGGACCGTGGGCCGGCCAGTTCCTGCAGGTAGGGGGCAATGCGCCTGGACACCGCATCCGAGTCGAATTTCAGCCGTTTCACCCGTACCAGGACAGGCAGTGTGCGGCCCTTTGACCAGCCTGACTCCTCCAGAATGCGGGCGAATGTGCTCGTGCCGACGCTTCGAAGCAGGCGTGAAGCATGGGAGGAACCTACCGATTCCAGTTCTACTGCTTCAAACAGGGCGGCCAGTTGGGAGCAAATGGCGCTGAGTCGGTCAAGTTCCCTGGCGGAATAGCGGCGTGGACGGTAGCAGGTGACGATGCCCCGGGTGCTCGTCAGGCCGAAGGAAACAGATATCCGCTCATGTCCGGCGAAGTTGGATTCGATAAATTCGGAGGTTGCTGTTCGTGAGTGAGTGGTTCGAACCACTGTTCCGCTTCGCTCGCCCTTGTCCATTGCGATGGCAGTGGGCGGGGATGTGGCTGGACCACGACCGAAATATTCGATGACGCAACCGTCGGAGCTCATGTGCTTGAGGATCGACTGGGCGGCCACTTGAGCGCATTGCAGAACCGAAGTGGCGGAGTTGATCGGGAAATCTACAAGGAAATGTGCTGCTGCAGACTGACGCCGCAAGTCATCAACAGTCTCAGCCTGCAGCAGGCCGCTGGCAAGCAGCATGCCCACCTCGTCGGCAATCAGCTTTGACTCCCACGTGAAGGTTTCCTCGACATACGACCAGAGGCTGAATACACCCAGGAGCGTCCCGGTCGGAGCCACGATCGGGACTACCAGCATCGAGTTGAAATCTTCTTCCTGCAGTTCGCTGATGCTGACGAACCGCGGATCCTGCTGAATGTTTTTGTTAAGGACAACTGACTGCCGGGTAAGCCCCACCCAGCCGGTTACCCCCTCGCCGAGGCGAAGGGTGACCCTTCCAACTTGCTGGCTCTGCACTCCAGCGGTACCTGCACGCATAACAAGAACTTGTTCCTGTTCATCCCACAGGTAGACGAAAACCCCTGCTGAGTTTGTTGCCCTGGCAACCAGGTCCACTGCCCTTTGAGCAAGCGCGAGCGGATCGGGTCCTTCCATCATGAGCTGCGTGAGCTCAGACAGGGTATCTGCCCGGAGCTCTGCTATTTGGAGTTTTTGGCGATAGTCAGCCGGCAGGACCTCGTTCGGTTGCGGCGCCGCGGGCTCAGCAGGGGTATTCATCTTTTCAGCTTAGGAGGCTCATGCCCATGGAGGCCCGACTGAACTGCCTTGGCGCGTTGACGCCAATCCAGGCCGCCTCCTCCTCCGCGGATCCGATCCGGTACAAGGCGGCGTTGCGTTCCTCGGCAGCGTAGACCTGCACAAGTTCGCCTTCCGGCGGAAGCATCCCGTGTACCTGGACCTTTCGACCAAACTGCTCCGTCCATCCGTACGGAGCCTGTTCCAGTTCCATGGATTCGAAGCCGGCGAAGTATTCAGCCAGGGCTGCACCGTGCCGTTGCGCCTGAGTCCAACTCTCGAACCGCCGAAACGTTCCGTCCTCGGCCTGCCGTGCCGAAACGTCTCCGATAGCGAAGATCCCGTCAGCGATTTCACCGCTGGTCAGCAGCGCCTTCCCGTCGGCAGTGCAACGGACTCCGTTGGAAATGTCGAGGTCGCTGTAGGTCAGCCATTCAGTATTGGGCCGGGCGCCGACAGCGCTGATAACAAGGTCGGCGTGCAGGTCCAGGCCGCTGACCTGGACTGTCCATGCGGCATCGGTTTTCTGAATGGACTCCACAGCAACTCCAAAGTGGGTTACAACACCGGCCGAGTGCATCCATGCCTTTGCTTCTTCCCCCAGATGTCCTGAAAAGAAGCGCTGCATTGGTTGCGGAGCCAGATCCACTACGGTGACCGCAAGCCCACGCTGGGCCAGTGTGGAGGCGAGCTCCGCACCAATGGTTCCGGCGCCGATGATGATCGCACTGGCAGCCCCTGCATCCACGGCATTGCGCAGGGCGAGGGCATCCTCGGCGGTTCTCAGGCTGAGAACGCCTGCCGGCTCTTTTGGCAGTCTGATGGAACCGGCTCCGGATGCGATGACGACCGCGTCAGCCGCCACTTCTCCGAGCTTGTCCAGCAGAACAGTCCGCTTGTCAGGGAGCAGCCCGATCGCCTTTGCGTTGAGGATCGGCGTAGCCTCCGGCCACCACTCGGCCGGTTCGACGGAACCAGTGCCTAAAAGAAACTGCTTGGACAGCGGGGGCCGGTCGTAAGGCGCATTCGGGTCGGAATCTATGACGATAAATTCGCCTGCAAACCCAAGCTCACGGCTGCGTTCAATCAGCATCGCCGATGCAACCGAAGCGCCAATAATCGCGACCCGGTCTGGCAGATGTGTCACGACGCCGAAACCTCTGCGGCTTTTTCGCCGGCCTCGGTCGATTCCCGTTCAAGGATTGCCCGTTCAGGGCAGTTCCGGATGGCCTTGCGGACGTTCGGCTCGTCGCCGCTGTTTTCGCGGCCAGGAATGACGTGCGCATAGCCTTCCTCGTCGATCTCGAAGGTTTCGGGTGCCAGCGCCCAGCACCGGGCGTGGCCCTGGCAACGCCCTCCATCGACCCAAAGTTCTCCCATAGTGATCAAGCTCCAATCTTGAGGGTAAGCGGGCCGACGCCGTGCCACGGCTCGTCGTCATTCGCCCGTTCAAAGTGAGGGACAGCCTTCAGGAATTCCTCCATGGCAATAACCATCTCGGCGCGGCCAAGGTTCGATCCAAGGCACCGGTGGATACCGCCGCCGAAGGCCAGATGGCGGTTGTCTTCACGGTCAATCTTGATTTCATTGGGTTCTTCGTAGACCTCCGGGTCCCGGTTGCCCGCGCCGAAGACGAGCACGACGCGTTCCCCGGCCTTGATCTCCTGGCCACGGACAACTGTGTCTGCTTTTGCTGTGCGGGCCATGGCCTGGACCGGAGAAAGCGTCCGCAGGAACTCCTCGGCAGCTGTGGGGATCAGGTCCGGGTCTTCACGCAACTGCTGCTGGGCGTGCGGGTTGCCGGCAAGGTACCAAAGGGCGGACCGGATTGCCCAGGCGGTCGTATCCAGCCCGGCCAGGAAGAGCAGGTAGCAGTACGACAGCAGTTCTTCACGCGTGAGCTTCCGTCCCTTCACCTCCGCTTTCAGAAGCTGGGTGATCAGATCGTTGCTGGCCTCTGCTTCCGGTCCGGCCTTTTCCCGTTCGTCGAGAAGGCGGTCGAAGTAATCGTTGAGCTCGCGTCCGGCCGCGTAGGCCGTTTCAGGATGGGCCGTGCGCTCATAGATGATCTCATCGATCCACCGGTCGAAAATCGGCCAGTCCTGCTCCGGATATCCGGCCAGGCGGCTAAAGATGATTGTCGGCATCGGGCGGGCAAGCTTCGCCGAGACATCAACGACGTCGCCCGCCGCGAGGACCTCCTGGCAGAGCTGCCGGGCGGTCTCCCGCATTCCCGGGCCCAGCTTGGAAACATTCATGGGAGTGAACATCGGCAGCAGGATCTTGCGGAAGTCAGCGTGGGTCGGCGGATCGATGTCAATCGGGATAAGGGGGACATCGGTGCCGAAGGCAGGGAGGAGCATGGAGGGACCGACAGCGAAAGTGTCAGGATCCTGCTCTGCATTGAAGATGTCTTCGCTCTTGGTGATGTACCAAAAGCCCCCATACTTGTCGCTGTGACCGACAGGACCGTTGGCGAGCATGTCCTGGTAGTCGTCGAAAATGTTGTCGAGTGCCCGTCCGTGGAAGTCAAAGTCTGACTTGTTGTGGCTGAGCCCGCGCTCGGTTTCTGTGCTCATGAGAATTGCTCCTGAAGTAGTTGCTCTGACTGTGCGTGTGCCGCGGCCTTCTCCACGAGATCCACGAAGAGAGCCTTCTGGGCTTCGTCATAATCGACCATGTGTTCGGGATGCCACTGCACCCCGATCAGGCTGGCATCATCGGCTTCGATTGCCTCAATAACATCGCCTTCCCGTCCCACAATGCGAAGGGCTTTCCCGAGCCTTCCCAGGCCCTGGTGGTGGTAGCTGTTCACCGGGATGCTCAGGCCTTTAGCGATCCGGGCAAGTTCGGAATCAGGTTCCAGCTGCACCCTGTGCCACGGTTGGTGCGAAGGGTTGTCCTGCCAGTGCCCTCGGTCCGGGCTTACTTCCTGGACCAGGGTTCCGCCGCGAATGACGTTGACAAGCTGCATTCCCCGGCAGGTCGCCAGGACCGGTATGCCACGAAGCATGGCCTCGTTGTAAAGCTCGATCTCGAAATCGTCCCGGATATCGCAGACGTCATAGACCGTGTCGATCGGGTCCTCGCCATACAGTCGGGGGCTGATGTCGCCGCCGCCGGTGAGGATGAGCCCGTCGAACCCTTCAAGGGCCGCATCGGGGATTGTTGCCGTTGACGGAAGAATGGCAGGACGGCCGCCCGCGGCAAGGACGCCGTTGGCGTAGGCCATGTTCTGGACTGTTGAAGGCATCGGGCCGAAGGCGGTATCGACGGTTTGCCGAGCCGCTGAAATGGCAATAAGGGGCGCCCTCATGTCAGTAAACCAGCCAGCCACCGTCGACGTGGATGGTGGTACCGGTCACCCAGCTGGCCTCGTCGCTGGCCAGGAACGCGACGGCGTTGGCAACGTCGGACGGGCGGCCGATACGTCCGAGCGGCGTACGGTCAAGGAGGAACTTCACGGCCTCTTGGTTCTCCAGCACGGACTTGGTGAACGGGGTCTCGATGAAGCCCGGGGCAACAGCATTGACGCGGATCTTGGAAGCCGCGGTTTCGATGGCCAAAGCCTTCGTGAACATCAGGAGTGCACCCTTGGAAGCGTTGTAATGCACCTGGGGGTGCCCGCTGCTGGCGATGACGATATGGGCCTCGACTGATGTGATGTTGACGATGGCGCTGGTTGAATCGTCGCCTCGGGCGGCGGCGCCCTTCTCCAGCAGCGGACGTGCAGCCTGGCTGACCAGGAACGGGCCTGTGGAGTTCACGGCGAAGACCTGGTCCCATTCGGCAACGCCGAGGTCATCGAAGTTGCTGCCCTTGACGATGCCTGCGTTGTTGACGAGGGTGTCGAGCCGGCCGAACTTGGCATCGATCTCGGCCATGCCGCTGCCGACCGAAGCCTCGTCGGCGACGTCCATAACAACAGGAACCATTTCCGGGTGCTGGCCAACCAGGCGCTCGAGCGCGGCCTCGTCACGGTCGAGGGCTACGACGGTAGCGCCCTCCTTGAGCAGCTTTTCTGCGATGGCAAGGCCGTTTCCGGACGCGGCTCCGGTGACTGCGGCGATCTTTCCGGGGTGAGTAGTCATTGGGTGTTTCTTCTTTCTTGGTAAGGAAAATGGTGGATTGAACGCTTCTCAGCGCTGCACTGGGCGCTAGATTCGTTCCAGGTAACGTGCGATTTCGAAGTCGGTGACACTGGTCTGAAGCTTGCGGAGCTCCCAGCGCCTCGTCTGGACGTAGTGCGTGACGAAGGTTTCACCGAAGTACTCCTTGGCGACCTCGCTCTTCTCGAACTGTTCGATGGCCTGGCCGAGTGTTGCGGGGAGCTCCTTTACCTGGTGTCCCTCCTCCAGGGCGTATGCGTTGCCTACCACCCGCTTGGGAGCGGTCATCTTTGTGTCCACGCCGTGCAGGCCGGCGGCGATGCTGGCAGCGATGACCAGGTAAGGATTGGCGTCAGCGCCAGGTACCCGGTTTTCGATGCGCGCAGCACTGCCCGTTGACGGGATGGACCTGATGGCAACCGTACGGTTGTCCAGGCCCCAGGTGGCGCTGGATCCGGCCCATTGCCCGCCTTCGGTCCGCTTATAGGAGTTGATGGTGGGCAGGTAGAGGGCGGTAAGCTCCGGCGCCGTCTCGACGACGCCCGCCAGGTAGTTGTACCCGACGGCGCTCAGCTCGCCGGGCTCCTCGGCATTGGCGAAAGCTGACTTGCCGGATTCCGGATCCCAGAGACTCTGGTGCATGTGCCCGGAGGAGCCGGCCCACTCCGGGTTGATCTTGGCCATGAACGATGCCGTGTAGCCGGCTTCAGCTGCGACCTCCTTGACGGTGGCCTTAAGCCGGAGGGCGTTGTCCGCGGCTGCGAGAGCATCCGAGTAGTGGATGTTCATCTCGAACTGGCCCGGGCCGTTTTCGCTGTTGCTGGCCTCGATGAAAATACCCTGCTCAGACAGGCGGCGGCGGATCTCGCCGATGAGGAACTCGGTGCCTGTGTCCCTGACGAGGCTGTAGGTGTGGCTGCCAGCCGTGATGGGAGTCAGGTCACGCCAGCCGTTGGCGGCAAGCTCGGTTGGAGTCCCCTTGAACAGGTAAAACTCGAACTCGTAGGCGCAGACCGGCGAGTAACCGAGGTCTTCGGCTTTCTTCACAACCCGCTTAAGAATGCTCCGGGGACAGATCGCCGCCGGCTCGCCGGACATTTCGTAGGCATCGCAAATGACGGATGCGACCCCAGGTTCCCCCGGAACAACCTTCAGGGTGTTGAGATCCGGCAGCAGGGTCACGTCAGGGTAGCCCGAGTCCCACCCCGTGTAGCTGAGATCAGAAATGATCTCATCCTGAATGTCCCAGCCGAAGATGATGTTGCAGATGTTTGTGCCGCGCTCAGCGACACTTTCCAGGAAGTACCGGGCGGGGATGCGCTTGCCGCGCCACACACCGTCCAGGTCCACGACGCCCACTTTGAAGGTTTTGATGTCGTTTTCGGAGACGAACTTTTGCAGTTCGTCGTGGGCTGACCCTGCGGCGGTTTTATCCTGCATGTCGATTGCCTCGAGTTCTTGGAGGTCCTCCGGGACCTGTGTGATCGGATTCACTGTGTACCTCTTTATCCTCATTGATATCGGTTACTAAAGACACTAAATGCGGGGTCTCGCGGGCGTATGTGCAAAGTGCACATCATGATTGCCGGCTACATGCATTCGGTAAGCCACGTCACATTTGAGACCGCGTCCCTGCACTCAGGCCAAGGCTTTGTTGTGTTCCTGCCCGGTTCCAGGGGTGCGAAAATCCCCGGAACCGAGCGGGCAGGCAGGCTTAGTAGACGTCCTTGACGTAACGTCCTTCGCCTTTCATGGACTGCAGGTAGTCGTGCGCCAATTCGGGCGTCATTCCACCGTGGCTGATGAGCACGGCCAGCAAGGCTTCGTCAACGTCAGGTGCTATCTGTTTGCCGCCGCACACGTAGACCGAAGCACCGCCCGACAGCCAGGCAAAAACGTCTTCACCTTCCTCGCGGATCCTGTCCTGGACGTAGACCTTGCCCTGTTGATCCCGGGAAAACGCCAGGCTGAGCCGGTCCAGCACTCCATTGGTCTGCAGTTCTTCCATTTCATCCTGATAGAGCCAGGACGGCTTCTCGTGACGGTCCCCGAAGAGCAGCCAGTTCCGTCCCCGGGCCTGTGAGACTTCGCGCTCACGAAGGAAGCCGCGGAACGGGGCAATTCCGACGCCTGGGCCGATCATGATCACATCAGTTGAGCTGTCGTCGGGCAGGTGGAACTCGTGGGCCGGCAGCGGGAACACTTTCATGGCCGTCTTGGTTTCCGCGGCGGACTGGAGGAAACCGCTGCAAGCGCCCGAATGCCGGCGCCCGGCAGCCTCGTACCGCACGGAAGAGACCGTCAGGTGGACACGGTCACCGTCAGCAAGTGGACTGGATGCGATGGAGTAAGACCGGTGCTGCAAAGGCCGCAGCATTGGGATGAACTCGTGCGGATCAACATCTGTTGATCTCGTTTCCTGCAGGACGTCCAGCATGTCCCGTCCCCACAGCCAATTCTCCAACGCCAGGCGATCACCGGACTCGACGAGGTTCCGCACGGGATGATCGGGCGCGAGATCTTCAACCAGCCAGGCCACGATGCCCAGATGAGGCAGCCGAAGCTCATAGTCGTTTTGGAGGGACTCGCGTACTGTCTTGCCGTCGTTACCGAACACCTCGCTTCCCTCGAGGCCCAGAAAGGCGAGGAGGTCATCGACGAGCTCGCCGGAGTTGGCCGGGATTACGGCGAGTGAGTCACCCGGCCGGTAGTTGCGGCCGTCGCCGCTGACCTCCAGCTCATAGTGCCAGACCTCTTTTTCAGACTCCGGAGCGCTCAGGAGGCGGGCCTCGACGACAGTGGCCGTATCAGGTTCCCGGCGGGTGGTTTTGGGCTGCTCAGCGGGCGTTGTTCCCGGGGCGGAGGAGGCTTGCGGGGTTTTGCCTGGCTTCTTGGGAACAACTGTCTTGAAGGTCTCAAGCATGCCCTTGATCCACTTGCCCGACGTCAGGTCATAGTCGACATCGCAGTCAAGGCGGTCAAGGATCCGCTTGCCGCCGAGTTCGCCAAGACGTGTGTCAAGGTCGATGCCGGCCTTGCAGAAGTCTTCGTACATCGAGTCGCCAATGGCAAGGACCGCGAAGGGCACATCCTCAAAGAGGTCTGCGCCAGCGCTCTGAAGTTGATCCCAAAACGGTTGCGCGTTATCGGGCATGTGGCCGTTGTCGTGTGTGGCGGTAACGATCAGCAGCCGGTCCTTGCGCGCCGCATCTTCGGGGGTGAGCATGTCCAGGCTCATCAGCTCGGCTGCATAGCCCTGGGCGTTTGCCTTGTCCACGATCTTGGATGCCAGGAATTCTGCGTTCCCGGTCTGGCTGCCGTAAAGCACGCTCAGGGTCTGCACAGCACTGTCTGTTGCACCGGAAACTTCGGAAGAGATGCCTTGGTCGGTGCGGACCAGTTCCCCTGTCTCAGTTGTCACGATCAGTCCTTACAAAGACGGTTTTGAGTTCGGTGTAGGCCTCGATGGCTGCCTGGCCCAGTCCGCGGCCGATGCCGGACTGCTTGAAGCCGCCGAAGGGCGTTTGCATCCGGATCGAAGAGTTGGAGTTGACGGACAGAGCCCCGGATTCCACTCCCCGTGCTGTCCTGAGTGCCTGGCCTACATCGTTGGTCCAGATGGAGCCGCTGAGCCCGTAGATGGAGCTGTTTGCCAGGGCGATGGCTTCTTCCTCGGTGTCAAAGGGGATGACCGAGGCGATGGGGCCGAAGATCTCATCAGTTGCCACCCGGCTCTTGGGGTCCGGCGCAATAACGATCCGCGGTGCCATCCAGAAGCCGGGACCCTCCGGTGCCTCGCCTGCGGTGACAACGTTCAGTCCGTCACCGAGGAAGCTGGACACGGATTCGCGGTGGCTGGCCGATACCAGAGGGCCGAGATTTGTTGTGGCATCGAGCGGGTTACCGATCTTCAGGGCGCGGGTCGTTTCGATGAACCCTTCAACGAACTCGTCGAAGACTCCCCGCTGAACGAGAAAACGGCTGCGGGCGCAGCAGTCCTGACCAGTGTTGTCGAAGACAGACATAGGCGCCGCCTGGACGCACTTTGCAAGGTCTACGTCGTTGTAGACGATGCTGGCGGACTTGCCACCCAGTTCGAGGGTGACCCGTTTCATCGTCTTGGACGCTGCCTGGATAATCGACCGGCCGGTTTCGGTGGAACCGGTGAAACTGACCTTGTTAACGCCGGGGTGTTCGGCAAGGGCGTTACCGACGCGTGCCCCAGAGCCGGTGAGGACCTGCAGCGCGTCGCCGACGACGCCCAGTTCGTTCACGATTTGGCCAAGACGGACAGTGGACAGCGGGGTGAGGGCCGCAGGCTTAACGATTACGGCGTTGCCGCAGGCGAGGGCAGGTGCGATACCCCATGACGCGATCGGCAGAGGGAAGTTCCACGGGGAGATGACGGCTACGACGCCCATCGGCTCACGGAAGGTCATGCTGATGCCACCGTCGACGGGAATGGTGTCGCCGAGGATCTTGTCGATAATGCCCGCGTAGTACTTGAAGCATTCGGCTACTCCGAGCACTTCCTGCCGGGCGGCGGCCAGCGGTTTGCCCACGTCGGTTGATTCGAGCAAGGCCAGCTCGTCGGTGTGCGCGATGACAGCGTCCGCGATGGCCCAGAGGGCGTCACGGCGTTCGGCGATAGGCTTCCGCGCCCAAATGCTCTGCGCCTTCCGGGCACGCTCGACGGCCGCGTCAACCTCAGCCAAGTCGTACGAAGGGACTTCACCAATCAGTTCCTCTGTAGCGGGGTTGTAAACGGAAATAATGCTGCTCATACTCGGGTGCTCCTTCAGGAGAGTGGATTTCGTCAAAGATTCCTAGTCCCATGTGGAGTCTGGGAAGCTCCGTTGGTATCGAGCATGCCCGGGCTCCGGCCAGGGAGCGAGTGCGACGGGCACCACATCGATGTCAGGCATGTGCAACCTGCACACCGGGGTGACATGCGCCAAAACTGTGCATTGCGACCATGAGCGGTGGGGATAGTGTGCAGAGCTGACACAGCAGCGTGTAAGGAGCGACTTTAGGCTGTAACCCAGTTCACAGCAGCCGTGGCAAGGGGGCCACGACTGCAGTTGGATTTCAGCGGTGCTACTCATTTTCGCCCTGTCGAAAGCATCGTGAAATGACTAGGCTTCAAACGTCCGGGAGGGACGAATGGCAACTAATAATGTTCAATTTGAGCCGGTGGATGCCGGACCCAACGGACTCCTGACCCCCGACAAGTTACTCGGCCGCGGGCTAGGTGTCGGATCAATCGTGTTCATGGTTGTGGCTGGTGCCGCACCGATGACAGCTGTCGTGGCCGGCTGGCCTGTGGTGGTATCTGCCTCGGAAAGCACGGGCGGTCCACTGTTCTTCCTCATCGCCACGGCGATCCTGTTTCTGTTCGCGATTGGCTTCACGCGTATGACGCCGTTCGTGAAAAATGCGGGGGCCTTTTACTCCTACATACAGACTGGCCTCGGCCGGGGCATGGGGCTAGGGGCTTCCACCTTTGCACTGGGTACTTACCTGCTCCTGTTTCTTGCGCTGTGTTCATACTTGGGATCAGCGGCCCAGACCACTGTTCACGATCTGGGCGGCCCGGATCTGCCTTGGTGGCTGTGCAGTCTGGTGCTGATGGCGATCTGCGGTGCTCTTGCGTACCGGGACGTCGAGCTCTCCGCCAAGGTGCTGGGTGTGGTCCTGGTCATTGAAACGGTCGTTCTGTTGGCAGTAAACATCGGGGTGGTTGTCCACGGCGGTGCGGAAGGTTTGAGCGGTGACTCACTGTCCCCCGCCCGTCTGGGTGAAGGTGTCCCGCCGCTGGGCGTCATGTTTGCCTTCTTCTCATTCATTGGTTTTGAGGCCACCGCTGTTTTCCGCAACGAAGCGCGTGACCCCGACCGCACAATACCGCGCGCAACGTACATCGCCGTCCTCGCTGTCGGCATCTTCTACACGTTCACCGCATGGGCCATGCAGGCCGGTATCGGTGACAGCAACATCGTTGAAGTGGCTACGAATGATCCCACCAGCATCGTGGTCGGTTTGGCCGCGAAGTACGTCTCCCCTGTCCTGGCAACTCTCCTTCAAGTCTTCCTGATCAGCAGCCTCTTCGCCTGCATTCTCACGTTCCAGAACGTGCTGACGCGCTACCTGTTCACCCTCGGAACGCAGGGCGTGCTCCCCTCCGGGCTTGGCACGGTCCATCCCCGACACCGAGCTCCTTCCAGGGCCTCGTTGACTGTGTCGGTCGTGGCAATTGCCCTGCTTGGGGTCGAGGCGCTCCTCGGGCTAGACCCGGTGACGCAGGCGTACACCTGGTTTTCGGGATCAGCAACACTCGGCGTGGTGGTTCTGATGGCCCTCACGTCATTCTCGGTGCTCGTGTTCTTCCGGAGAAAGGCAACAGGAAAGCTGTGGGCCACGCTGTTTGCTCCCGCTCTTGCTGTGATCGGTCTCGGCGCGATTGTCTTCCTGGTCGTGCAGAACTTTGGGCTTCTTGTCGGCGGTGACCTGGCTGCAGGCATCCTGCTAACGGTCATGGGAGCCCTGTTTGTCGGCGGTTTGGTGACCGCACTGGTGATGCGCTCAAAACGGCCCGAAGCATACGCCGCGCTTCTGCCCCCGGTATCAAGCCAGGAGCACGAACCGGCCAAAAGCGAGAACTGCGCTACGGCGGAAAACAAGAGCTAACCCCCCGGGATTCCGGACTCGTGCCGGGCCCGAGGCACTGCTGTGGTGACCTCCAGAACGACGTCACCACAGCAGTGCCGAACCCGTTGATCTCTGATCACCCCACTTCTGGTCATACCTGACGGGGTCAACTCGATGGCCCGGCCTGCATCTTCTGAGGCCTGTGCAACACCGCCGGACCTCCACTGAGGCAAGCGACCATCTATCAGCCCTGGTACAAACGCCTCAGAAGGCTCGCCAGGACAGTAAAGGAGTATTCCATTTCTGAGAGCGCTCTGTTGAAGCAGACCATTGATAAGACATACCCGGTGGTCACCCATGGCCGGGGGGTCTACTTGTATGACTCAGCCGGTCTGCAGTACCTGGACGGGTGCAGCGGGGCCATGACTGCAAACATCGGCCATGGCGTAGAAGAAGTTGCAGAGGCGATGAAGGCGCAGTCATGCCGGGTGGCCTTTACTTACCGAACCCAGTTCACGAATGTGCCCGCCGAGGCCTTGGCAAGGCGGCTCACCGATCTGGCACCGGGAGACCTTGACTGGGCATTCTTCGTCAACAGCGGATCAGAGGCGTCCGAGTTCGCCATCCGGACAGCAGTCAGCTACTGGCGCGAAAGGGGGCTCCCGGGCAAAGTCAAAGTTCTCGGCCGGAACATCAGCTATCACGGCATGACCATGGGAGCCCTGTCAATGTCGGGACATGCAGCACGCCGCCCCGACTACGGGCCGTTGTTGCATGCGTTCTCCTTCGCCCCGCCGGCCTACGCGTATCGCTTCGCGCAGCCGGGCGAGAACGAAGAAGCATACGCGCTGCGGGCTGCGCAAGCCTTCGAAGATGCCATTCGGAACGAGGACCCTGGCACGGTCGCAGCAGTGATCGTGGAACCGATCGTTGGAGCCGCCGGCGGGGTCCTGACGCCTCCGGCTAGCTACCTCTCCCGGTTGCGCGAAATCTGTGACCGGTTGAATGTGCTGCTGATCATTGATGAGGTCATCACGGGCGTCGGGCGGACGGGAGATTGGTTTGCGAGTTCCTACGAGAACGTCGTCCCGGACCTTCTTCTCATCGGTAAAGGATTAAGTGCCGGTTATTCCCCTGTTGCCGGCGTCCTGCTCCGAGGCCATGTTGTCGAGGCGCTCAGGGAAGGCAGCGGTGTCGCTCCGTTCGGGCACACCTTTTCGGGGAATCCCCTGGGGGCAGCCACCTGCCTGGCGGTCCTGGACTTCATGGAACGCCGGAACGTCCTTGCAAACGTCCGGCAGCGGGGGAAGCAGCTCAAAGAAGGACTGCTCTCCCTGGCAGCCAGGTACCACTGCATGGCCGATGTCCGTGGCCGGGGCCTGCTGTGGGGCTTCGAGTTCGTTACGGACCAGGAAAGCAAGCAGGCGCCCGATCCTGCGCTCGGAGCGGCCAACACCTTCGTGCAGGAATGCCTCGCCCAGGGGCTTATTGTCTATCCGGCAGGCATTGCTCCGCTGAACAACGCGGTGATCCTGTCCCCGCCCTTGGTGATCAGCAAAGAGGAGACCCGGGTACTGCTGGCGAAGCTGGAGGAAGCCCTTCGCGCCATGGAACACCATGTTGAGCGGTGGGCCGCTGTGGATGACAGCCGGAGCGGATCCCGAGTTGGAAGCGGAAGCTGTCTTTAATCCCTGTCATTCCACCATGTGCCGACGCTGGTCACCTTGCACATAGTGGCCGTAAAGGCTGTTCCCTCCACACACTTTTGAAACTCTGCCAGGGCCGAAGATGGTCGAAGCGATCCATCTGCAAATGCCTAAACCCTCAAGGAAGCCAAGTGCCTACACCCATTCTTGCCGCCGTACTGGAAAAGCCCGGAACACCTCTCCAGATCCGCGAGCTGCTGCTGGATGATCCGGAGGACCATGAGGTCCTCATCCGGACGGAGCGAGTTGGCCTTTGCCACAGCGATCTGCACTACCTGAAGGGGGCCCTGGATATCTCCCTGCCGGCGGTCCTCGGACATGAAGTCGTAGGCATTGTCGAGCGCGTCGGCTCCGGCGTCACAAGAATTAAGACTGGAGACCGCGTCGTAACAACCGTAACCCCGTCCTGTGGCGCTTGCCGCAACTGCATCAGCGGGCGCCCGACCCAGTGCGAACGGGTCGACTCGATGCGTGAGCGGCAGCGGCCCAGACTCATCTCACATGATGGATCAAGCGTCGAGTCGCTCGGCGGTATCGGCGCATTTGCGGAGGCCTTCCTGGTGAAAGAGGCATCCGTTGCAGTGGTCGGCTCTGACCTGCCTCCCCAGGTGGCATGTCTTCTCGGTTGCTGCATCAGTACAGGAGTCGGCGCGGTCATTCACGGCGCAAAAGTAGGGCCAGAGGATACTGTCGCCGTAATCGGCTGCGGCGGCGTCGGAATAGCCGCCATCCAGGGTGCAAGGCTGGCTGGGGCTCGACGGATCATTGCCATTGACGCCGTGCCCGCGAAGCTGGAGCTCGCCCGCAACTTCGGTGCCACGGACACAGTTCTCTCATCACCTGACCCGACAGAAACACTCATCCAGGTCCGGTCACTTCTTCCCCAGGGTGTTAGCCATGCAATCGAGGCGGTCGGCCGCAGTGAGACAGCGGAACTCGCCTTTTCGCTCCTGAGCCCGAACGGAACCGCCAGCATACTCGGTCTCATGCCCACCGGGTCCGAACTGCGTATCCCCGCAGATGCACTCATCTACGGCGACCGACACCTCCAAGGCGCGTACATGGGTGCGAACAGGTTCCTCAGCGATGTCGACATGTTCACCGACCACTACCTGAACAATCGGCTGGATCTCGATGGAATGGTTACCAAAGAGCTGCCCTTCGACCGCATCAACGAGGGATTCGAAGCGATGGCGGATGCGTCGACGATCCGCGTCGTGCTGAACATGACCAACAGGCAATCGTGATCCAGATAACTGCGTAGATCGTTGCGGCGTCGGCCTGGTTACCGGTGATCGCGATCTTGCTTTGCGCCACAGCCGGGCCGGAACGAACGTTAGGCCGCTGCACAGCCTTCCGAACATGAACAGCAAACATCGGGGGCCAGCCCCTGCCGTCACTGGTTATGGACGACAAAACCCACAAACGAAACCAGAGGAGCAACCCTTAAATGACTGAAGGACTAGCCCAACTGACTGATATTGCCCCCGACCTCGTCGAGCAACGCTCCTTTGTCAATGGCACATGGCTGCAGCTCGAGGAAAACGGCCGCTACCTTACCAACCCAAATACTGGCGAACCCCGGCAGCCGATGCGCAAGACCGCAAAGGATGATGTCGAGCGGGCACTCGCGGCAGCAGCGACCCTTCACAGGTCCGGGAAACTTGAAGACATCAAACTCCCGGACCGCCTTGAGCTCTTGACGAAGGTAGCCGCGTCCCTCGATGCGAAGAGCGAAGAAGTCGCCCTCCAGGACAGCATCAACACCGGGGTTCCTATCCGCACCACCCGCCTGATTGCCGGTGCACTGGGTGACAGAGTCCGCGGAACTATTGCTGAAGCGGAACGGCTTGGTGAATCGGAGACCCTTGACCATGCCAGGTCTGTGGTCATCCTGCGCAAGCCCCTCGGCCCAGCCCTCATCGTCGGCCCCTGGAATGCCCCAACGTTCACCGTGGTCGGCAAGGTGGCGGCAGCCATGGCGGCCGGTTGCCCCGTCATCCTCAAACCCTCCGAGAACGCCCCCAGCGGTTGCCAGCTCTTCGCTGAGGCGATCGTGTCTGCCATGACCGAACTGGGATACCCGGGCGCCGCGTTTCAGCTGATTCATGGGAATTCGGAGACAGGAGCACTGCTGACATCGGACCCCAGGATCGAGGCTCTTTCATTTACGGGTGGCGATTCCGCAGGCCGGACGGTT
Source organism: Arthrobacter sp. AG258 (assembly GCF_004364695.1). NCBI lineage: Bacteria > Bacillati > Actinomycetota > Actinomycetes > Micrococcales > Micrococcaceae > Arthrobacter > Arthrobacter sp. AG258. Next base: position 227,501 of record NZ_SOBI01000002.1, read on the forward strand.
GCGCAGGCTGCCGCGTCCAACCTGGCGGTCATGCAGATGGAGCTCGGATCCAACAATCCCGTGATCATTCTGAATGACGCCGACGTCAGCTCGGCGGCGCGGTCCATTGTGCAGGGCATGACGCGTCTCAACGGCCAGTGGTGTGAGGCGCCAGGCAAAGTACTGGTTGACGAGTCGATTCACGACCGTTTCGTTGAAGCTATGAAGTTTGAACTCAGTAAGCTTCGGGTCGGAAACGCCTTGGATGAGTCGACGCAAGTGGGTCCCCTGGCATTCCAGCGGCAGCGTGATGGCTTGAAAGCCTCAGTGAATCGGCTCCTCGAGCTGGGGGGAAAGCTCGTCACTGGCGGCGAGCTGCCGGGTCTTGACGGCTGGTTCATGGCACCGGGGATGATCGTCGGATGTGCCGCCGAGGCCGCCACGGAAGAGCTTTTCGGGCCGCTGGTAACGGTACATCCGGTGCATTCGGTCGAGGAGGCACTTGCCCATGCGAACGGCCCCGCAACCGGCCTGGATGCCTACGTATTCGGTGCCAATGAAGCAAGGGCCATCGAAGTGGGATCCCGTATTCGTGCCGGTGAAGTCCGCATCAACGGCACATTCATGAGCGACCTCGCCGGCAGTTCACGCCAGAGCTTTTGGGGCACCAGCGGTATCGGTGGCCACGGTCCGCAGTATGGCGTCCGCTTCTTCACCGGCGACCGCGTGGTTGGCGTGGACAGGACGGATTCCCCGCTCTAGGCGCCATATCCGACCCCAACAAGCGTAGGCCAGGCCCCGTGGGGGCCTGCGACAAACAGTCCGGGAACGTGACGCGTGGCTAAGACGGGGGTCCGCGTCCTCTCGGGAAAGCAGCAGGCCAGAGCCTGGCAACATGAGACGAGAAAGTCCTTCAATGACAGATACTTCAACGACAGATACGGTGCGGTTTTCACCGCTGAGTTTCCTTGAGGACGCCACAGCGGCGATCCCGGCCTATGGAAGCGACCTGGTCGATTTCCGTAGGGAAATGCACGCCGATCCTGAAGTCGGCCTGTATCTGCCCCGCACCCAGGCCCGGGTCCTTGAGGCACTCAAGGGACTCGACCTCGAAATAAGCCTGGGAAAAGCAGCCTCGTCCGTGGTTGCGGTACTACGCGGCGGGGCCACCCAGGCCCCCGTCGGGAGCCGTCCCACTGTACTGCTCAGAGGTGACATGGATGCCCTTCCTGTGGCAGAAAAGACGGGAATACCCTTTGCCTCGACTAATGGAGCGATGCATGCCTGCGGTCATGACCTGCATACAGCGGGCCTGATTGGTGCCGCCCGGTTGCTTTCGTCCGTACGTGACAGCCTGACCGGTGACGTCATCTTCATGTTCCAACCGGGGGAGGAAGGACATGAGGGGGCCCGCATCATGCTGGAGGAAGGCGTTCTTAACGCAGCCGGCAGGCGACCGGATGCTGCCTACGCCTTGCATGTCGTTTCGGACATCCCGTCAGGCGTGTTCACGACCCGTGCCGGCTCCTACATGGCTGCCTTCGGAGATCTGTCCGTCAAGGTTATCGGGCGTGGCGGGCACGGTTCACGCCCCTTCCAAGCTCTGGATCCCATACAGGTAGCTGCTGAAATGCTTGGCGCGCTCCAAACGTACATCACCCGGCGATTCAACGTTTTTGATCCCGTGGTACTGTCCGTGGGCCAATTCCATGGCGGTTCCGCCTCTAATGTCATACCTGATTCGGCGGAATTCAGGGCCAGCGTCAGGTCTTTCAGCCCCGGTGTCGAAGCGCGGCTCGCACAGGAGTTGCCGGATCTCATCCGGCAACTGGCGACTGCTCATCAACTGACAGCCGAGGCAACGTTCACTCCGGTTATGCCGGCCACCGTCAATCACGAAAGTGACGCCGAACTCTGGGGCAGGACCGCACGGACGTTCTTCGGAGAGCACCGGTTCGTGCCCAGCCCGTCCCCCAGGACCGGCTCTGACGATTTCTCCCGTGTCCTCGTGGAGGTCCCAGGAGCGTACGGGCACCTCGGAGCTGGGTCTCCAGATATCGACCCCATGGAGTGGGCCCCCATGCACTCGCCCAGGGCAGTGTTTGACGACAGTGTCCTCGTCGACCAGACACAATTTATGGCGGGCGTGGCGCTTGGAAAGCTCCAGGAGTTGGAGGTCCTGGGGTAGCCCCGGGCGCAGCTCGGAGGGCTTCCGGAGCGGCCCACGCCTCACTTGAGGCAGCGGACCTAGCAGGACCGGTCTCGAAGCCCCGAATGGATGGCAGTTCAACCACTATCAGATTGGTACACCCAACGTGACGTCAGCGCCCCATCCGGGTCCTGTCACAATAGAGTCCTCTTCTTTCCTTCCTGACAAGGACACGAGTGGGTCCTGGAATGCAATCTGACACATGGGGGCGAAGACGTTCTCCCCTTTGGAGCGCACAGCCCACCCATGGACCACTTCCGCCTTACCCCTGGCACCCGTGGCGCAAGCTGCTAACTCATGCCTACCATCCTTCTTACCGTTGGCCCGGTCGTCCTGGCGGGGTCGATGCAGGCGTGCGAAAGAATGTGCCGAGGCCCAGGGCTGATGGAGTTCAGTACCATCTGAAGACCAGACACTGTTAGCAATAGGGGTGGGTCCGAGAACGTTGCCTCATATGACCAATGAACCCCTCCGTGACTGATCAGGACCCATCTCACTAGATCTGACCGTCTTGCCGGAGACCGCCGCCCAGGCGAGGGCAGCAGCTCGGCCGGGCTCGTGCAGGCGCTGCATCCGCGATGAAAGTCACGAGCACGTTTTGACTGCAATTCAGCCACCGCTCGCGCCTTCACGCATGCATGGTTAAGGACATAGACCCGGCGGCCCCGTGAGGAGCAGGTGGTGTGCCCCTGCGGCAGCCACTTCCAACGCCTGGCGTGCCTCGGACTGGCCGGCAACATCGGCCATGTCCGGACACGGCCCGGCCGCCGGGTGTCCATCGTCAACATCGTCGGCGTCGTCCGGTTCAAAGTCCAAGGCGAGCTCCTGCGGATCCGCCCCGAAGTCCAGGGCCAGGCGCGCCAGCGTGCGGTAGCCGCGGACACTGGCTCCAGGCACGAGCGATGCCTCGGCAAGGTTTGCCTGCGCCACCACGACGTCCGGATAGCCGGCTTGTACCGCGGCCATCACGGCAGGCAGGATTCCCCGCACCGGCCGCAGCCGTCCGTCGAGGCCGAGCTCGGCAATGAAGACTGTCCGTCCGGTGGCTTTGACATCGTTCGATGCCCTCAGCACGGCCATGGTGACCGCGAGGTCGAAACCCGAACCACGTTTAGGCAGCGACGCCGGGATGAGGTTGGCGGTGATCTTCCGGCGGCTGAGCGGAATGCCGGAGTTCTTCGCGGCAGAACGGATCCGTTCCTTGGCTTCGTTGAGGGCCGCGTCCGGGAGCCCGAGGATGACGAAAGCCGGCAGTGTTTGGCCAATGTCGGCCTCCACTTCGACCACGTACCCGTTCAGGCCTACCAGGGCGATGGAGTAAGTCCGCCCCAGGGCCATCACCCAACCCCCTTGAGGTGCTCCACCACAGGGTGGCCGCCGCCGTCGTCCACCACGGCGATAACGTCCACGCGGCGCAGGGGCATCCGCAATTCCCGGTCGCGGCACCAGGCGGCGCCGAGCCGGTGCAGGCGTGCCAGCTTCTCCGGCCCCACGGCTTCAAAGGGATGGCCAAAGTCCAGGGAGCGGCGTGTTTTGACTTCTGCGATGACCAGCGCGTCACCGTCAAGGGCCACGATGTCGATCTCGCCCTCGGTGCATCGCCAGTTGCGCTCCACCACCAGCATGCCCAGCGTTTCCAGATAACCGGTGGCGAGGTCTTCGCCGCGCCGGCCCAGCAGGTCCTTCGATTTCATGTCTACCTCCGGAACCAGCTTGGAGGCGAACCGCTGCAGGGTACAGAAAGGCCCTGCCGTATGTGGACAGGGCCTTTCTGTGGAGGAAGAGTCGGTGCGCTGCTAGTTGCCCAGGTCCACGTCCTTGGGCAGGGCCAGCTCCTCGTTGCGCGGCAGTTCTTCGACGTTGACATCCTTGAAGGTCAGGACCCTGACGCTCTTGACGAAGCGCGCTGAGCGGTAAACGTCCCAGACCCAGGCGTCCTGGAGGGTCAAGTCGAAGTAGACCTCGCCGTCGGCGCTGCGGGCCTGCAGGTCCACGTGGTTGGCGAGGTAGAAACGCCGCTCGGTCTCGACAACGTAGGTGAACAGGCCGACGACGTCGCGGTATTCACGGTAGAGCTGAAGCTCCATGTCGGTTTCATAGTTCTCAAGATCCTCGGCACTCATGCTTCCATCTTGCACCATGTCCGGGGGCACCGGCGCCGGAAGCAGGACTCAGGCTTCGTCCTGCGGGTCTTCGTCAGGAGATTCGGTGCCCTGCAACTCGCCGCCAAGCAGCCGCCAACTGACCCGGTGGTAGGGAGTCGGTCCGGCTGCGCGCAGGACATCACGGTGGGCTGCGGTGGCGTAACCCTTGTTGATGTCCCAGCCGTAATCCGGGTACTCGAGGTGCAATTCGCGCATCATCCGGTCACGCTCCACTTTGGCGATGACGCTCGCTGCGGCCACACTCAGGCACTGCATGTCCGCTTTGACCTTGGTGTGGACGGGCGCTTCACAGGCGGCTTCCACCACCGGCTGGTCGAACAAGGAAAGCTGCTCTGCCGGGGAAAGCCAGTTGTGGCTTCCATCCAGCAGCACCGCTTCCGGAATGACTCCGGCTCCCAGGATGGCCCCCCAGGCACGGGTTCCTGCCAGCCGCAGGGCTGCAATGATGCCGAGCGAATCGATCTCGGCGGCAGTCGCATGGCCAACCGCCGACGCAACGCTCCAGCGCCGCACCAACGGTTCCAGCCGCTCGCGCTCGGCCGGGCTGAGGAGCTTGCTGTCCCGCACGCCCGCCAGCGGTTTTTGGCGCTCCAGGTCCACGACAGCAATTCCCACGCTGACCGGCCCGGCAAGCGCACCGCGGCCCACCTCGTCAACACCGGCCAGGAGCCGCACGCCCTGGGCCTTGAACGTACGCTCGTGCCGCAAGGTGGGCGCCTTGGCCCCGCGCGCCGGCGTGGCTCCGACGCTTCTGCGCGGCGCTGCTGCGGGGACGGTCCGGGTGGCGGACGGCATGGTCAGCGGCCCGCCGGGACGTTGCGGAACACGTCCGGGTAGTTGTCCAGGGTCTTGATCCGGTTCAGCGGCCACGCGATGACCGCGGCCTTGCCCTCAAGGTCCTTGAGGTCGATGAAGCCGCCGTCGTTTTCCATGTGTGACCGGGAATCCGCCGAATGGTTACGGTTATCGCCCATCACCCACACTTTGCCCTCCGGAACGGTGACGTCAAAGTTACGGACCTGCGGGACTTCGGCGGGGTTGATGTAGGTCTCGTCCACGGCTGTTCCGTTGATGGTCAGTTTACCGCCGGCGTCGCAGCACACCACGTGGTCGCCGGGCAGCCCGATGACCCGCTTGACCAGGTGCTGGTCGGTGTTGTCGGGCAGCAACCCCACAAACGTCAGGCCGTCCTGAACCCAGGTGAACGGCCCCTGGGTTTTTGCTGCTGTTGGCGGCAGCCAGCCCTTGGTGTCGCGGAACACCACCACGTCCCCCCGGCTGAGCGCAAACGGCTCCGGGACGAGGAGATTGACGAAGATCCGGTCGTCCACATCAAGGGTGTTCACCATGGACTCGGACGGGATGAAGAACGCCCGGAAGAGGAAAGTCTTGATGAGGAAGGACAGCACAACGGCGATGACCACGACGGTGGCAATCTCCTTGAGCCACCCGAGCAAAGGGTTGCCCGTGGCCTTTCCGGCCGGTTTGGAGCGGGAGCCGCCCTTCCGGTGGGAGTTCGTGCCGGCCTCGGGACTGTCGCCCGGCTCTGCGGGGGTTGGAACGGCCTGGTTCCCTGCGGCGCCGTCATGGCGCGGTTCAGGATTCCGCGCTGGGTTCTCGGGCATTTACCGTCCGTTCTGTGTTGTCGGCCCCACCACTGGCGGCCGCTCTACTGGAGCAAATCTATCAAGGGGCCACAGGATCTGGACCGGCCGGCCGACGACGCGCTCCAGCGGGACCATGCCGCCTCCTGGAGCTCCCAGCAGGCTGCGCGAATCGGCGGATACCGACCGGTGGTCCCCCATCAGCCACAACCTGCCCTCGGGGACCACCGAGTTGAACTTCTGCGTGCTCGGGACCTCTCCGGGAAAGATGTACGGCTCATCCAGCGGTACCCCGTTCACGGTGACCTTGCCGCCCGCGTCGCAGCAGACCACCGTATCGCCTGGGAGGCCTATGACCCGCTTGACGTAGGTGGTGTCGCTCCCGGTGAGGCCCAGCCACTGGGCGAGGCCGCCCGCTGCGTCCATCAGCGGACCCCTGCCGCTGTTCAGGGGCGCGAACGTACCGCGTCCGTCAAAGACGACGATGTCCCCGCGCCTGATGGGGTCGGCCTGGAAATCGGTGCGCGAGACCAGGATCCGGTCACCGCCTTGGAGTAGCGGCTCCATGGACTCGGAGGGAATGTAGTAGACATCGATCCACAAGGAGCGCACCACGCCGCTGATGGTGACGGCAAGGACCAGGGCCAGGAACACAAAACGCCAGCCCATGGTGCGGGGCTGGCGTTTTGTCTGGTGCATGGTCCGTATCCTGGCGCTGGTGGATTGCTCCGGCGCTGGCCGGTCACGGCCGCGTCCCAGCCGAGTGGCAAGTCCGAAAGGAACTTACTTGCCGGTGGCGAAGTCGCGCTTTTCCTTGATCTTCGCAGCCTTACCGCGCAGTGCGCGCATGTAGTAAAGCTTGGCGCGACGGACGTCACCCTTGGTAACGACCTCGATCTTTTCGATGATCGGGGAGTGCACCGGGAAGGTACGCTCCACGCCGACACCGAAGGAAACCTTGCGGACCGTGAAGGTTTCGCGGACGCCATCGCCCTGGCGGCCCAGGACGAAGCCCTGGAACACCTGGACACGGGAGTTCTTGCCTTCGATGATGTTCACGTGGACCTTGAGGGTATCGCCCGCGCGGAACTCGGGAACATCGTTGCGCAGCGAAGCTGCATCGAGGGAATCGAGAATATGCATGGTTGCACTCCTGGTGAACGCCACAGGTCATTCACTTTGGGTCACGGCAGGCAGGTCCGGCCGCCGAAAAGCGGGCCGGATTGTTGCCGCCGAAGTAAAGGGGTCCGGCCGCTTCAATGGTTGATGAGGCCGGTTGTCCGGCTGTTGGCCGCGCTACCCCCTGTGGCAGGTGCGGACCCAGCAGACACAAAGACCAATTTTGCCACAGTGCAGGGGTTACGCCAACTTGGGTCCGGCGCGGAAGCTATTCCTGTACCCCCGGCCCGGCGTCCGGGCGGCGGGCCAACCTCCCGGCCACGATGTCATACCCCAGGTCGTGCAGTTCGGTACGGTCGGCACGCGGAAGATTGCCGGCGTCGAACGCCTCCAGGAGGTCCGGGCGGCGTTCGGCCGTCCTCCGGTATTGCTCGTGCCGGCGCCACTGCGCGATCTTGCCGTGGTTTCCGCTGAGCAGGACCGCGGGGACCTCGCGGTCCCGCCACACGGACGGCTTGGTGTAGACCGGATATTCCAGCAGGCCGTCGGAGTGGGACTCCTCAACCAAGGACTCAGGGTTGCCCACCACACCCGGCAGGAGCCTGCCGATGGCCTCGACCATGGCCAGGACAGCGACTTCCCCGCCGTTGAGCACGTAGTCGCCAAGGCTTACGGGGCGGACGGTGAAGTGCTCCTGCGCCCACTCGATGACGCGCTCGTCGATGCCTTCATAGCGGCCACAGGCGAAAGCAAGGTGCTCTTCCTCTGCCAGTTCATAAGCCAGAGCCTGCGTGAACCTCTCGCCGGCGGGAGATGGAACGATCAGGACAGGTTTGTGCTGCGGATCGGGACGGCCCTGGGCCACCGCTGAGAGGGCCTGCGCCCACGGTTCGGGCTTCATGACCATCCCCGCGCCTCCGCCGTACGGAGTGTCGTCCACGGAACGGTGCTTGTCGGTGGTGAAGCTGCGGAGGTCGTGGACATGCAGGTCCAGGATCCCGTCCTGGCGGGCCTTGCCGATCAGTGAGAGCTCCAGCGGGGCAAGGTATTCGGGAAAGATGCTGACGACGTCGATCCGCATCTATTCCCGGCCTTCGGGTTCCGGGGATGCGGCGTCGCCGGCGTTCAGTTCAAAGAGGCCGTCCGGCGGGGTGAGCAGGACGAAGCCCTCCTCAAGGTTGACCTCGGGCACAATCTGCTCCACGAAGGGGACCAGGATCTCTTCGCCCGCCGGGGTGGTCACGGTCAGCAGGTCCTGGACGGGCATGGTGGCCAGGGCTGTCACCTTTCCCACCACCTGTGAGCCGACCCGCGCCTGGAGGCCGACGAGTTCGTGCTCGTACCAGCCTTCGTCGTCATCTTCCTCGAGTTCTTCCGTCTCGATGAAGAGCTTGGCGCCGCGGAGGGTTTCGGCCTGGTTCCGGTCCTTCACTTCCGCGAAGCCCAGGAGCAGGATGTCCTTGTTCCAGCGCGCACTGTCCAGCGTCAAGGGCCCGGACGCGGCGGGTTCAACGACGAACTCCGTGCCGGGGACAAACCTGTCGTCGGGGGCATCGGTCAGCACCTGGACCGTGACTTCCCCGCGAATGCCGTGCGGCTTGCCGATCCGCGCCACCTGAAGCTGCATCTGTTCCTCTGTTCCGGGTTGTGGTTGGTGTGGGGTGAAAGCACCGTGTTGATCAAAGCAGTCCGGCCCCTCCACCAGGTGGTGGAGGGGCCGGAGCAGAACTAAGTGTTGCCGAGCGCTCAGCGGCGGCGGTCGGTATCGACGACGTCGACCCTGACCGGTTCGCCGCCGGCCAGTGCTGCCACCACGGTGCGCAGTGCGCGTGCGGTGCGGCCCTGGCGGCCAATCACCCGTCCGAGGTCATCCTGGTGAACCCGCACTTCGAGGGTGTCCCCGCGGCGGTTGTTCTTCGAACTGACCTTGACGTCGTCCGGGGAATCAACGATTCCACGGACCAGGTGCTCCAGCGCTTCTGCCAGCAATCTACTCAGCCTCGGTGGTCTCAGCTTCGGCGTCGGCCGGGGCCTCGGCAGCGTCAGACTTGGAGGCCTTCTTGGTGATGGCTTCCGGGATGATGACCGAGCCCTTCTCCGGAGCTACGAAAGCGTCCTTCGCGACCTTGGTCTTGAGGGTGCCTTCCTGGCCCGGGAGGCCCTTGAACTTCTGCCAGTCACCGGTGATCTTCAGGATGGCGGCAACCTGCTCGGACGGCTGGGCGCCGACGGACAGCCAGTACTGGGCACGCTCGGAGTTGACCTCGATGAACGAGGGCTCTTCGGTGGGGTGGTACTTGCCGATCTCCTCGATGGCGCGGCCGTCACGCTTGGTGCGTGAGTCCGCGACGACGATGCGGTAGTACGGGGCGCGCATCTTGCCGAAGCGCTTAAGGCGAATCTTTACGGCCACTTTTGTGGTCACTCCTGTTTCAGAAAAGGGGTGAACCCGGCGTTCTGCACCCGTGGGGCGGGCCGTACTTGCGGGTTCGAAGGACAGGATCCGGACGCGGAGAGAGGGGCCACGCAGATCGAGTACCTGTTTATTGTGCCAGATCAGCGAACTTATTTCGACTCGGCGTCGCCGCGCTTCGCGCCGGCGCCGGCCGCGGGATGGGCCCTGCGGCGCCGGTCAGGCGGACCAGACGTACAGCCCGGTCCGCTCGGCGTCGTCCAGCCCGGCCGCGAGCCTGGCGAGCTGCTCCACGTAGGTCCGGGCCTGGGCCGCGCCGAAGGGCATGTCGTCCTGCGCGGCCCACTGCTCGGCGACGTCCTCGAGGACGTTGCCCTCGCCCTCGGTCTCGTAGGACAGGAGGTCGGCCAGCGCACGGACCATGGCAGGCGGAACTGCCAGGAGGGAGTCACTGGCGACGTCCACCATGGTCAGCTCATAGTCGGCACCACCGGCGTGGACAGCAGTCCCGGCGAGGTCGCCGAGCTGTTCGATTTCGAAGTCGCTGACTCCCTCGATCCGCACGGCTTGACTGCCAGGACCGACGTTCGCCGCGCTCCCTGCATCAAGGAGGCCGGCGCGTTTGAGCGCGGCGTCATGGGTGGCAACAAAGATCTCGGTGAAGCCCATGGCTGTTTGCCCTTCTTCCGTTTGGCGGAACTGCGCGCCGGGCGCTGCCCGCGTCCCGGCCGTACTGAATCAGCCTAGTAGCTGGGGACCGGCAGGGGCACGCGCCGGGCCGGGCCGCACGGGACAGTTCTCGGCACTGGCCGGCCTCCGCCGGCAGCGCAGCTCAGCGGACGGCCACCCGCAGCCGGTTGCGCCACGGATCCTCGAACCGGAGTTCGGCGCCGGTGTGGTGCGCGGTCACTCCGGCGACCTTGAGGCGGTCAGCCAAGGCGCCGACGTCGTCCCCTGAAGGAACTTCGATGAGGACTTCGCCCAGCCCAAGGGTGTCCTTGCGGGGGCCGGCCCCGCGGCTGTTCCAGACGTTCATCGCCATGTGGTGGTGGTACCGCCCGGCGGAAACGAACAACGCCTGCCCGTGCCAGCCCGCCGTCTTTTCGAAACCGAGGGTGCCCACGTAGAAGTCGCGCGCCGTCTGGACGTCTCCCACCTGGAGGTGGACGTGCCCCACGCCTGCGGCCGTCACGCGCTGGCCCTCAAGCGATTCCTCGGTGAGGTGCTGCTCCAGGTAGCGCTGCGGGGGCAGGGCGAGGCTGTCCATCACCACGTCCGTCCCGTTCCAGGACCAGTTGCTGCGTGGCCGGTCCCAGTACAGTTCGATGCCGTTGCCTTCCGGATCGGTGAAGTAGAAGGCTTCGCTGACCAAGTGGTCGGCGCTGCCGGTGAAGGACATCGGCTCGTATTGGGCCGCAGTGGCGATGGTGGCGGCAAGGGAGGCCTGGTCTTCAAACAGCAGCGCGGTGTGGAAGAGTCCGGCCTCTCCCCTGCCGGGCAGGTTCAGCCCGGGGGCCGGGGCCAGGTGCACCAGGGGGCGGCCAAGGCGGCCGAGGTACAGTCCGCCGTCCTGCTCGGCCACCACCTCCAGGCCGAGTGCGCGCTGGTAGTAGTCGGTCATGACCTTCATGTCCCCCACTTTGAGCATCACCGTGCCCATGGCGAGGTCGGCAGGAAGCAGGTCCTGGCTGTTGGCTGATGCGGTCATTGGAGGCTCCTTGGATTGGCGGCCGTCCCGATGGCGGCCTGTCACTTCTTAAAATTACTTGAAGCTTCAATTTATTCCAAGTCCCGGGCGCCACGGTGGGTCAACGGATAATGCGGCCGCCCAGCACGACGTGTTCCAGCCTGCCGATGGTCTCCGGGACCGCCCGTGGATCCTCACGACAGACGATCACATCGGCGCGTGCGCCTTCTTCCAGGCCGTCCGCTCCGAGCCAGCGGCGGGCTGCCCAGCACGCTGCATCCAGTGCTGCAGTCATCGGCAGGCCCGCACCGTGCAGGGCGAGGATTTCGTCCGCGATGCGGCCGTGGCCGATGACGCTGCCGGCGTCTGTTCCGGCGAAGATGCGCACCCCCGCTGCGTGTGCCTCGGCCACGCGCTCCAGCCTCCGCTCCCAGAGGGACCGCATGTGGGCTGCGTACCGTGGAAACTTCGGCTCCGCTTGGGCGGCAATGTCCGGGAAGGTGGCGATGTTGATGAGGGTGGGCACGATCGGCACGCCCTGCCCGGCGAACCGGGGCAGGTGCCGTGGCAGCAGCCCGGTGGCGTGCTCGATGCAGTCGATGCCGGCGTCGAGCATCTGGTCCAGGGTGTCTTCGGCGAAGCAGTGGGCCGTCACCCGGGCACCTTCGTCGTGTGCAGCCTGGACCGCGTCGCGGACGACGGCGGCAGGAAAGGACGGCGCCAGGTCACCGGCGCCCCGGTCGATCCAGTCCCCCACCAGTTTGACCCAGCCGTCCCCGTCCCGGGCCTGCTTGCGCACGGCCTCAACGAGGTCCTCGGGTTCGACCTCGTGGGCGAAACCGCGCAGGTAGCGCCGGGTCCGGGCAATGTGCCGGCCGGCGCGGATCAACACCGGGAAGTCCGTGCCGCCCTGCATCCAGCGCGTATCGGCGGGCGAACCCGCATCACGGACCAGGAGGGTTCCGGCGTTGAGGTCCGCAAGCGCCTGTTCCTGCGCTACGGCGGCCTCCACCGGACCGGCCGGCCCCAGCCCGATATGGCAATGGGCGTCCACGAAGCCCGGCAGTACCCAGCCGTCGAATACCCGGTCGGGTGGCTGTGCGGGCGGGCGGAACGTGAGCTTGCCGCCCACGGACCAGAGTCCCTGCCGCAGGCTGTCCGGTGCAGCCAGGACGGGTCCGCGAAAGTGAATGATTCCTGCCATCCGGGCATCCTTTCGTTGCCCGGTCAGGCTAGCATCATCGATTGTTACAACGGGCTTCCGGAGGGCTGTGGTAGCTTCGTTGCTGACCACACGGGTGCCCCTGCAGGGGCTGAGATCGGGCTGCCGCAGCCTGCGACCGTTGAACCTGTCCGGGTAATGCCGGCGAAGGAAGTGAGTATTCCCTTGAGTACACAAAACACCCAGTTGAACCCTGCCCTGGTGCCGTCCGGTTCCGATGCGGCCAACGGTCCCGGCACCGGATCCAGTGGCGAATCCCAAGTGAAGGTGACGCAGTCGCTGAAGTCGCATTCACTGGCTTACATCGACGACGCCGGTTCCGGCATCCGGGTCCCGGTCACCGAGATCGCGCTGGAGCCATCACCCAACGGGCAGCCGAACGCACCTTTCCGGACCTACCGGACGGCCGGGTCGGGAAGCGACCCCGTTCGCGGCCTCGAGCCCTTCCGTGCCGAATGGATCGTGGCGCGCGGGGACACCGAGGCCTACACCGGCAGGGAACGCAACCTGCTCGACGACGGCCGCTCGGCCGTGCGCCGGGGCGCTGCCTCCGCGGAGTGGAAGGGCGCCCGGCCGGTGCCCCGCCGCGCCGTCGACGGCCATACGGTGACCCAGATGCACTACGCCCGGCAGGGCACCATCACGCAGGAAATGCGTTTCGTGGCGCTGCGGGAAAACTGCGACGTGGAACTGGTCAGGAGCGAGGTAGCCGCCGGTCGGGCCATCATCCCAAACAACATCAACCACCCTGAGTCCGAGCCCATGATCATCGGCAAGGCGTTCCTGGTGAAAATCAACGCCAACATCGGTAATTCTGCCGTGACGAGCTCCATCGCTGAAGAGGTGGACAAGCTGCAGTGGGCCACCCAATGGGGTGCCGACACGGTGATGGACCTGTCCACGGGGGACGACATCCACACCACCAGGGAATGGATCATCCGCAACTCCCCTGTCCCGATCGGAACGGTTCCGATCTACCAGGCACTGGAAAAGGTCAACGGCGAAGCCAACGCGCTGACCTGGGAAATCTTCCGGGACACCGTCATTGAGCAGTGCGAGCAAGGTGTGGACTACATGACCATCCACGCCGGTGTCCTGCTGCGGTACGTCCCGCTCACGGCCAACCGGGTGACGGGCATCGTCTCGCGCGGTGGTTCCATCATGGCCGGCTGGTGCCTGGCCCACCACCAGGAGAACTTCCTGTACACGCATTTTGACGAACTTTGCGAAATCTTCGCGAAGTACGACGTCGCGTTCTCCCTGGGGGACGGGTTGCGGCCCGGCTCCACGGCGGACGCCAACGACGCGGCCCAGTTCGCTGAACTGGATACGCTGGCCGAGCTGACGCAGCGCGCGTGGGAGTACGACGTCCAGGTGATGGTCGAAGGCCCCGGGCACGTGCCGTTCCACCTGGTCCGGGAGAACGTGGAGCGGCAGCAGGAGCTGTGCAAGGGTGCGCCGTTCTACACGCTCGGTCCGCTGGTGACCGATGTCGCGCCTGGCTACGACCACATCACCTCGGCAATCGGGGCCACGGAAATCGCACGGTACGGCACCGCCATGCTCTGCTACGTCACGCCCAAGGAACACCTGGGCCTGCCCAACAAAGACGACGTGAAGACCGGCGTCATCACGTACAAGATTGCGGCCCATGCAGCGGACCTGGCCAAGGGCCACCCGGGGGCGCGCGAGCGGGACGATGCTTTGTCCAAGGCACGGTTCGAATTCCGCTGGCGCGACCAGTTCGCGCTGTCGTTGGACCCGGAGACGGCGGAATCGTTCCACGATGAGACGTTGCCGGCCGAACCCGCCAAGACAGCGCACTTCTGCTCCATGTGCGGACCCAAGTTCTGCTCGATGCGGATCAGCCAGGACATCCGGAATGAATACGGCTCGGCTGAGGCGCAGGCGGCGCTCACTGAGGCGGCGTCGGGGATGCGGGCGAAGAGCCAGGAGTTCCTGGCCGCCGGCGGCAAGGTCTACCTTCCGGAGTTGCAGGTGCCCGCCGGCAGCTAGGAGGCCCGGGCCGGCTCGCTGCGGCTGACCTCGCCGATGAACTGCCTGATGGTCCGGTCGCCTTCCACCGAATCATGGGGCCGGTGCCCGCCCGCGGCAACGCGGTGCAGGGCACCGGTCTCCCGCAGGTAACCGGCAATCTCCTCGTACAGCGGCTCCCAGCCCCCGGTCAGGACCAGAGTGGGGACCCCGGGAACAATATGCAGGGGCGCTTCCCACGACGGGACTTGGAGCCGCAGCCGGCGCGCGGACCGTTTCTCCTCCGCGGTGGCAGGCTGCTGCAGGTCCGTGGCATAGACCCGCCGGACGAACTCCCGTTGGAAGTCCTCATCACTGAGCTGGTGGCGGACCTCGAGAAGCGGCTTCATCAGGCTGATGTGTGCCGCCGTGGCCGGCAGCTCCGCGGTCAGGGAGAGGCACGCCGGTTCCACCAGGGTCAGGGAGTAGACAAGGTCAGGGCGTTCGACGGCCGCCATCATGGCAGGAATGGCTCCCTGGGAGTGCGCCACCACGTGTCCGCCGGCGGCGCCGCGGCCATCATCGGCCAGGGACCGCAGCACGATGGCAGTGTCCTCGGCAAATGATGATTCCACCGGCTCCGCGACGGCGTCATAGCCCTGGCGGCGAAGGAACAGGGCGTCGAAGGACAGCGCCATGCCGTGCTGGCGGGGCCACGCGGCGGCGCCGAAAGCACCGGCGCCGTGCACGAAAACTACCCGCTGCTTGAACATGACCCAACCCTATTCCACGGCACCGACATCCGTGGGGAACTGCTACTTGCCCAGGAACTTGTCGAAGCCCTTGGGGAGGTTCAACTGCGACGGATCGAAGTCGCCGCCCTGCTGGCCGAACGCGGCACCGGTGGGCAGCGCCTTGCCCGCATTGGCGCGCCGGGCCTCGGCCTCCTTGCGTTCCTGCGCAGCCTTGGCCGGATTGCCGGACTTCGCCTTCTTCTTCGGCGCGTTCTTGGCGTTCTTGCGCGCACCCCCACCGGCACCGGGCATACCCGGCATCCCGGGCATTCCCGGCATGCCGCCCTGGGCCATCTTCTTCATCATCTTCTGGGCCTGCGCAAAGCGTTCCAGCAGGCCGTTGACCTCGGAAACGTGGACGCCGGAGCCGCGGGCGATGCGCGCCCGGCGGGAGCCGTTGATGATCTTCGGGGCGAGGCGCTCGTGCGGCGTCATGGACCGGACGATTGCCTCGACGCGGTCGATTTCGCGCTCGTCGAACTGCTCCAGCTGCTGCCGGATGTTCTGCGCGCCCGGCATCATCATGAGCATCTTCTTCATGGAGCCCATGTTGCGGATCTGCTGCATTTGGGCGAGGAAGTCCTCGAGGGTGAAGTCTTCCTGGTCGGCGAACTTCTTCGCCATCCGGGCTGCTTCGTCCTTGTCCCAGGACTTCTCGGCCTGCTCGATGAGGGTGAGGATGTCGCCCATGTCCAGGATGCGCGAGGCCATCCGGTCCGGGTGGAAGAGTTCGAAGTCGTCCAGGCCTTCGCCGGTGGAGGCGAACATGACCGGCTTCCCGGTCACCGAGGCGACCGACAGTGCGGCACCGCCGCGCGCATCGCCGTCGAGCTTGGACAACACGATGCCGGTGAAGTTGACGCCCTCATCGAAGGCGAGGGCCGTGTTGACCGCGTCCTGGCCGATCATGGAGTCGATCACGAAGAGGACTTCGTTCGGGACGATGGCGCGGCGGATCTGGCGGGCCTGCTCCATCATGTCCGCGTCGACGCCCAGGCGGCCGGCGGTGTCCACGATCACGACGTCGTGCAGGGTGCGCTTGGCTTCCTCGACGCCGGCACGGGCGACGGCGACCGGGTCACCGGCAGGGTGGTCCAGCTCGGTGGACGTGGCGCCGGGGTGCGGGGCGAAAACGGGCACGTTGGCGCGCTGGCCCACCACCTGGAGCTGGGTGACGGCGTTGGGGCGCTGGAGGTCGCAGGCCACCAGCATGGGGCTGTGGCCCTGGGCCTTCAGCCACTTGGACAGCTTGCCGGCCAGGGTGGTCTTGCCTGCACCCTGGAGGCCGGCCAGCATGATGATGGTGGGTCCGCTCTTGGCCAGCCGGATCCTGCGGGTTTCGCCGCCCAGGATCTCCACGAGTTCCTCGTTGACGATCTTGACGATCTGCTGGCTGGGATTCAGGGCAGCCGAGACCTCGGCGCCGAGCGCACGTTCGCGGACCTTCCCGGTGAACTCGCGGACCACCGGAACGGCGACGTCTGCGTCCAGCAGGGCACGGCGGATCTCGCGGACCGTGGCATCGACATCGGCCTCGGTGAGGCGGCCCTTGCCGCGGAGATTTTTGAAGGTTGCTGTCAACCGGTCAGAGAGTGAATTGAACACGCGCCGTGAACTTCTTTCAAGAGATGATCGGGACTCGACTACCTAGGGTATCAAGTCAGCCACGTCAGATGGCATGCTGGCAAAATGACGAGCCAAACATCTGTGCAGACCTTGCTCATCCTCGGCGCCTCCGGCGACCTCACCGGCCGGCTCCTCCTTCCCGGCCTTGCCCGGCTGGCGGCGGCGGGCCGGGCGGAAGGGCTCCGGCTGGTGGGTGCCGGATCGGATCCCTGGACCAAGGAACAGTGGCAGGACCGGGTCCGCTCGTCGTTCGCCGCCGCAGCCGGCGCGGCGGACGGCCCGGGGAAGGAAGCCCTCGAAGCTCTGCAGGAGGAAACGGCGTACCACCAGGTGGATGTCACGGCCAAGGGTGCCCTGGCGTCCCTGCTGGCAGGGCTCAAGGGCCCTGTGGCCGTCTACTTTGCACTTCCGCCACGCATCAGCCAGCAGGCCTGCGAGACACTCCAGCCGGAGGAGGTTCCCGAGGGCACCCGGCTGGTCATGGAGAAGCCGTTCGGTTCCAGCGAGGAGTCGGCGCGCTCCTTGAACCGTACGCTCGCCCGACTGGTTCCGGAGGACCACATCCACCGCGTGGACCACTTCCTGGGCAAGGCGACAGTGCTTAACATCCTGGGCCTGCGGTTTGCCAACAACTTCCTGGAGCCGGTGTGGAACCGGCAGCACGTGGAGAAAGTGGAGATCTTCTTCGATGAGGACCTTGCCCTTGAGGGCCGGGCCCGCTACTACGACGGTGCCGGCGCGCTCCGCGACATGATCCAGAGCCACTTGCTGGAGGTCATGGCCCTCATGGCCATCGAACCTCCAGCCACTATCGGCGAGCGCGACCTCCGCGACGCGGTATCCAGTGTGCTGCGGGCCAGCAGCGTCCGTACACCGTTCACCGGCACTACCCGCCGGGCGCGCTATACGGCGGGATCGATTGCAGGGAAGGCCGTCCCCGACTACTCAAAGGAGGCGGGGGTGGATCCCGGCCGAGGAACGGAGACGCTTGCGGAGATCCAGGTGGACATCGACAACTGGCGCTGGCGGGGAGTGCCGTTCATCCTGCGTTCCGGGAAGGCGCTGGGCGACAAGCGCAAGGAGGCGGTGGTCACCTTCCTTCCCGTGCCCCACCTGCCGCGGGGATTCACGGGGGTGGACTCCCCCAACCAGCTGCGGATCGGGTTTGGTCCGGACACGCTGGAGTTCGACGTCGACGTCAACGGCCCGGGGAACATTTTCAGCCTGGGCCGGGTCACCTTGGAGGCGGAGTTGAGTGCCTCAGACCTGCTGCCGTACGGGGAGGTGCTGGAGGGCGTACTGACCGGAGACCCGTTGCTGTCTGTCCGCGGCGATACCGCGGAGGACTGCTGGCGGATCGTGGAGCCGGTGCTCACGGCGTGGGCGAAGGGTGAGGTCCCGTTGGAGGAGTACGACGCCGGTTCGGCCGGCCCGGCATCGTGGCCCACCAACCGCGAAACGGGCGCGGGCGGCGGCGACTGATAAGGGAAGGGCACCAGCACAGCAAACAGCACAGCGGGCGGGAACCTTTCGGTTCCCGCCCGCTGTGCTGTTTCGTTCTGTTGTTCCTGGCCCCAGGGCCGGTGTGGCCTGCCTAGATGGCGGCTACTCCGCGTTCCCCGGTCCGGACGCGCACTGCTTCATGGACGTCGATGGTCCAGACCTTGCCGTCCCCGGCCCGGCCGGTGTTGGAGCTGGCGATGATCACGTCCAGGATGTCGTCTGACTGTTCGTCGGTGGCCAGGACTTCAACGCGGATCTTGGGAAGCAGGTCCACATTGTATTCGGCTCCTCGGTACACCTCGGTGTAGCCGCGCTGGCGTCCATATCCGCTGGCCGCGCTGACGGTGAGTCCTTGGACCCCGTAAGCTTCCAGTCCTTCCCGGATGGTTTCGAGCTTTTCCGGCCTGACGATTGCAGTGATCAGTTTCATGCCCCCACGCTTTCCTTGCCTGTTGCCGGCTGTGCCTGCTGTGCTCCGGCTGCGGATTCCCGGCTTTCCGCCTGGGTCTTGCCCGTCACCATGTCGTGCAGCGGCTGGAAGCTGCCACCGTGGCCGCCGACGCCGAACTCGTAGGCGGTCTCGGCGTGCAGGCTGAGGTCTGCGCCGGCGATTTCCTGGTGCTCGGAGATACGGAAGCCCATGGTCTTGTGGATGGGGTAGGCGATGATCAGGGTCATCACCGCGGTGAAGGCGATGGAGAGCAGCGCTGCCAGGACCTGTGCCACCAGCTGGGTGGCGCCGCCGCCGTAGAACAGGCCGGCAGCCCCCTGGTCCGGGGTGGCGAGGAAGCCGATGGCAACGGTGCCGATGACACCTGCGACGAGGTGGACGCCCACAACATCCAGGGAGTCGTCATAACCGAGCTTGAACTTCAGGCCGACCGCCAGGGCAGAGGCGATACCGGCGACGACGCCCAAGGCAATCGCGCCGAGCGGGGAGACGTTGGCGCAGGCCGGGGTGATGGCGACGAGGCCGGCCACCACGCCTGAAGCAGCGCCGAGCGAGGTGGGGTGTCCGTCCCGGATGCGTTCCACAGCGAGCCAGCCCAGCATCGCGGCGGCCGGGGCTGCCAGGGTGTTGATCCAGATCAGGCCGGCCTGTTCCACGGTGGCGGCGGCGCCGGCGTTGAAGCCGAACCAGCCGAACCACAGGATGGCTGCGCCGAGCATGACGAACGGGATGTTGTGCGGGCGGTGGTTCGGGTCCTTGCCGAAGCCCTTCCGGTTACCAATGATCAGCACCAGCACCAGGCCGGCAACACCGGCGTTGATGTGCACCACGGTGCCTCCGGCGAAGTCGATGACCGGAGCGAAGGTCTGGCCGAACCAGCCGTCCTTGGAGAACAGGCCGCCGCCCCACACCATGAAGGCCAGCGGCGCGTAGACCAGCGTGGCCCAGATCGGAGTGAAGATCACCCAGGCCGAGAACTTTGCGCGGTCCGCGACGGCGCCGGAGATCAGGGCGACGGTGATGATCGCGAACGTTGCGGCGTAGCCCACCTTCAGCAGGTCCGCCGGGTCCGTGAAGTTGTGCAGGCCGAAGTGGCTGAACGGGTTGGCGAAGATCTGGAAGAAGTTGTCCTCGTTGCTCGTGGACATGGAGGCGCCCCACAGCACCCACGTGATGCCGACCGTTCCGATGGCGACGAAGCTCATCATCATCATGTTCAGTGCCGACTTGGCGCGCGTCATGCCGCCATAAAAGAATGCCAGGCCCGGGGTCATGAACAGCACGAGTGCTGCCGCAACCAGGAGCCAAACGAGACCTGCGGTGAGTTCCATGGCCTACGTCCTCTCTTGCTTTCGGTGCGGACTTGTCCGCCTGCCAACGCCTTTTTGCGTCCTGTAATGAGTTTGTGGGTGGCGTGTTTCGGCCGCGGAGGATTTAGATTGCGGGCCTGTTACAACAACCTCTAGGAAGTAAATGGTGCATATCCGCCTTGTTACGGTTATGTTTCCGCACTCGCGCAGCCACCCGGCTCCCTTTCCAGCAAGGACTTCAGCACCATGACGGCACCACCCCCGGTAAACGGCGCCACCGCAAGGATTTGGGCCCGCATGAGGCCGCAACGGGAGAAGCTTCCGCGGGACATCAAGGTGATGCTGGCCGCAGCGTTCCTCATCGCCCTGGGATTCGGCCTTGTTGCCCCCGTATTGCCGCAATTCGCAACAACCTTTGGGGTAGGAAACACCGAGGCCGCCGTCATCGTGGCGATCTTCGCGTTCATGCGCCTTGCTTTCGCCCCTGCCGGGGGTGCGCTGATCGGCAAACGCGGCGAACGCCCCGTTTACGTCGCAGGCCTGTTGATCGTGGCGCTGTCCACTGCGGCGTGCGCGTTCGCCCAGGACTACTGGCAACTCCTGCTGTTCCGCGGCCTGGGCGGCGCCGGCTCGGTAATGTTCACCGTTGCCTCGATGGCCCTGGTGATCCGGTTGGCGCCCCCGGAAAGCAGGGGCCGGGTATCGGGCGCCTATGCGTCGGCGTTCCTGATCGGAAACGTCTGCGGCCCGATCGTGGGAGGACTGCTGGCGGGGTTGGGCCTGCGGGTCCCGTTCCTGGCGTACGCGGGGGCCCTGCTCGTGGCAGCCTTCGTGGTGCAGACCCAGTTGAGCCATCAGCGCCGTGGCACCGGCGAGGCCCGGGAACGCGCACCGGACATGCGTTTCGGCGATGCCCTGTCAACCGGAACCTACCGGTCGGCGCTCCTGTCCAGCTTCGCGAACGGTTGGGCAACCTTTGGCGTCCGGATGGCAACGGTGCCGCTGTTCGCCGCGTCCGCCTTTGGAGCGGGGCCGCAGGCGGCAGGCCTGGCGCTGGCCGTGTTCGCGGCCGGGAACGCGGCCGCCCTGGCCTTCTCGGGCCGGCTCGCTGATTCCCTGGGGCGCAAGCCCATGATGATTTCCGGGCTGCTGGTGGCCGGCCTGTCAACCGCGTCGATCGGTATCACCCACGATCTGCCCTGGTTCCTCGCGGCATCGACGCTGGCCGGCGTCGGATCCGGTCTTTTCGGTCCTGCGCAGCAGGCCGCCGTGGCGGACGTGATCGGCAACGGGCGTTCCGGCGGAAAGGTGCTGGCCGCCTACCAGATGACGTCCGACGTCGGGGCGATCGTGGGACCGGTCGTGGCGGGCCTGCTGGCGGACGGCTTGGGTTTCGGCTGGGCGTTCGCGGTCACCGGCGCCATGCTGCTGCTGGCGGCCGGCGGCTGGTTGCCCACCCGGGAAACCCTCCGGGTTAAACCCAACTGACTCGCATTTGTTGTCGTTGTGAGCCCTCAAAACGACAACAAATGCGAGCCAGTGGGCGGGCAGCTAGTTCAGCAGGGCGTCAACAAAGCTTTCGGTATCGAACGGGGCGAGGTCGTCGGCGCCTTCGCCCAGGCCCACGAGTTTGACGGGCACGCCGAGCGCCCGCTGGATGGCGACGACGATGCCGCCCTTGGCTGTTCCATCCAGTTTGGTCAGCACGATGCCGGTGATGTTGACCACCTCGGAGAAGACCCTGGCCTGGTTCAGGCCGTTCTGGCCGGTGGTGGCGTCCAGCACCAGCAGGACCTCGTCCACCTCGGCCAGCTTCTCCACCACGCGCTTGACCTTGCCCAGTTCGTCCATCAGGCCCACCTTGTTCTGCAGGCGCCCGGCGGTATCGATCATGACGACGTCGACTTCCTGCTCGATGCCTGCCTTCACCGCTTCGTAGGCGACCGACGCAGGATCGGCGCCGTCGATGTCGGACTTCACGGTGGGAACGCCCACCCGCTGGCCCCAGGTTGCCAACTGCTCGGCGGCGGCGGCCCGGAAGGTGTCCGCTGCGCCGAGCAGGACGTCCTTGTCCTCGGCCACCAGGACCCGCGCGAGCTTGCCTACGGTGGTGGTCTTTCCGACGCCGTTGACGCCCACCACCATCATGACGGCGGGCTTGTCCGCATGCCGCTCCACGTTCAGGCTGCGGTCCATGGTGGGGTCGACCAGTTTGATGAGTTCCTCGCGGAGCATGGCTTTGACGTGTTCGGGGGTCCTGGTGCCCAGGACCTTGACCCGCTCGCGGAGTGCATCCACCAGCTGCATGGTGGGTTCGGTGCCCAGGTCAGCGAGCAGGAGTGTTTCCTCCACCTCGTCCCAAACGCTCTCGTCGATCCGGTCGCTGGACAGCAGTGCCAGCAGGCCCTTACCCATGATGTTGTTGGAGCGGACCAGCCGTTCCCGCAGCCGGGTAAGGCGCCCTGCGACCGGCAGCGGTGTTTCGACCGGAATGGTTTCGAGTCCGGCGGCATCGTCCGGGACGGTGGTGGTGTCAACAACGTCGGTGCCGGCACCGCCGGGGGCCCCGCGTTCGATGGTTCCGGTGCTGTCATCCACTGCCGTGCCGCCCCCGGAGCGGACCGCGGGATCGTTCGCGTCCCGGGTGTCCGGGTAGCGGGTGATGTTCCTCCGCGTCTTGATCAGGACCGGGATCAGCGCGCCGATGACCACCACGGCAGCAAGGATGGACAGGACAATGGGAAGAATGTCATTCACTCCCCTAGCTTCTCATACAGGGTCCGCCCGGTCCGGGCCCCCGGCAGGGCGCCTGACCTGCTCCGATGCCGGAGGTGCGGCTGCTATACCTCGGCCCCGAGCCGCTGGCTGATGACGGTGGAGACGCCGTCGCCCCTCATGGTGACGCCGTAGAGCGCGTCCGCCACTTCCATGGTCCGCTTCTGGTGGGTGATGACGATCAGCTGGCTGGACTCCCGGAGCTCCTCGAAGATGGTG
Organism: Arthrobacter sp. AG258; assembly: GCF_004364695.1. Classification (NCBI taxonomy): domain Bacteria; kingdom Bacillati; phylum Actinomycetota; class Actinomycetes; order Micrococcales; family Micrococcaceae; genus Arthrobacter; species Arthrobacter sp. AG258. The sequence continues at coordinate 250,551 of NZ_SOBI01000002.1, forward strand.
ATCAGGCGCCCCAGGTTGGTGTCGTCCAGCGCCGCCTCCACCTCGTCCATGACGTAGAACGGGGACGGCCGGGCCTTGAAAATGGCCACCAACAGGGCCACCGCGGTGAGTGAGCGTTCGCCGCCGGAGAGCAGGGAGAGCCGCTTGATCTTCTTGCCGGCCGGACGGGCCTCCACGTCAATGCCGGTGGTCAGCATGTCGGCGGGGTCGGTGAGGACCAGGCGCCCCTCGCCGCCCGGGAACAGCCGCTCAAAGACCCTGACGAACTGGGCCTGGGTGTCCTCGAAGGCTTCCGCGAACACCCGTTGCACCCGGTCATCCACCTCTTTGATGATATCGAGCAGGTCCCGGCGGGACGCTTTGAGGTCTTCCAGCTGGGTGCTGAGGAACTGGTGCCGCTCCTCCAGCGCCGCGAATTCCTCCAGCGCCAGCGGGTTGACCTTGCCCAGGCTTGCGAGGTCCCGTTCGGCCTTCCGCAGCCGCTTCTCCTGTTCCTGCCGCACGTAGGGTTTGCCTTCGCGGATCTCCTCGCCACCGGCATCGACAGGAGCACGAAGGGCAGCCCATTTGTCGCCGGACTCTTCCGCCGGGACCGGCACGGGGACGTGCGGTCCGAACTCCGCGACCAAGGCCTCCGGCGTGATGCCCAGTTCGTCCACGGAACGGGTTTCCACCGCCTCGATCCTGGCCCGCTGCTGGGCCCGGGCAAGTTCGTCGCGGTGCACATTGTCTGTGAGGTCCGCCAGTTCGCGGGCCAGGGCGTCGTTGGATTCCCGGATGTCCCGGAGCCCGCGGTCCCGCAGCTCCCGGTTCTCCTCTGCGAGGTCGCGTTCGTGCCGGGCGAGCTCGACGGAGACATCCACATAGCCAAGGGCCATCTCCACGCCCGCGGAAACGGCTGCGGCCCGCCGGGCCTGGATGCGGCGGCGCCGTGCGCGTTCGGCCGCTTCCTCCCGTGCCCGGCGCTCCGTGGCGGCCGCGCGTTCCAGGGAGGCTGCCCGGTTGCCGGTGGCTGCCAGTTGCTCCTCGGCGCTGCGCAGGGACAACCGTGCTTCAACCTCGGCGGCGCGGGCGGCCGACGCGGCTCCCGCCAGCTCATCGCGGTGTTCGGTGGAGGGTTCCTGCTCGACGGGAGCTTCCTGGGCCGCCGCGAGCCGGGCGGTGATGGCTGCGAGCGCCTCTTCCTCGGCGGCCACGTTCTCTTCGGCGCGGGCCAGGGAGGCTGCCAGTCGGTCGCTTTCTCCGACGGCGCTGCGCAGGACCGAATTGAGGTGCCCCAGGCGTTCGGCAACGGCGGCGAGCCGGGCATCGGATTCATGCAGCCGGTCCAGGGCAGCGTCCGCGGCCTCCTGCGCCGCGGCGCGCCGGGCCTCGGCGGCGGCCAGGGCGAACCTGTTCCGCTCCAGGTCCGCCGTCACGGCCGACAGCTCACGCCCGGCGTCGTCCACGGCCGCCTGAACCTCCAGGAGGGATGGTGCTTTGGCCGATCCGCCAGTGGCCGAGACGGCGGTGAACACGTCGCCCTCCCGGGTGACGGCCGTCAGGCCGGGCTGCGAGGCCACGAGCGCCGCCGCCGCATCCATGCCGGGGACGACGACGGTTCCGGACAGCAGGTGCCGTACCAGGGAGACCTCCACCGCCGGGCCGTCCACCAGTCCGGCAGCCCACCGGGCCTCGCCGGGAAGCTCCAGGTCCGGGGCGTCCTGTGGCTGGTCCACGTCCGCGGACGCCAGGAGGAGGGCCGCGCGGCCGCCGTCGTCGTCTTTTAGGGCCTGCAGGACCGCGGCCGCCGTGCCGGCGTCGTGGACGAGGACAGCATCCGACGCCTGCCCCAGTGCAGCAGCGATCGCGGCCTCGAACCCGGCGTGCACGGTGAGTGCGGCGGCGAGGCTGCCCCGGATGCCCGGAAGACCGGACTCCAGCGCGTGCCGGGCGCCGTCCTTGCGGTCAAGGCCGAGTTTCAGGGCGTCCAGGCGCGCGACGAGGGCATCGCGTTTGCGAATTCCTTCGTTGACTGCGGTCTTGAGGCCGGCGATGTCGCCCAGCACCGCATCGAGCACGTCACTGGCGGCCTCGTACTCGGCGTCGAGGGACTCCTCTCCCTCCTCCACTCCCGCCACCTGGTTTTCCAGGGCCGTGAATTCGGATTGTGCCTTCGCGCGCCGTTCGGTGCCGGCGGCAAGGGATTCGCGGAGCCGGCCCAGCTCCGCCTGGGCCGACTCCACCCGGGACCGTGCCGCTGCGACCTGCCCGGCGAGGCGCGCCAGGCCTTCCCGGCGGTCAGCGGCCGCCCTCAACTGCGCGGTGAGCCGCTGGTCCTCGGCGCGCGCAGCCTGTTCGGCGTCGGCCTTCGCCGTGCTTGCGGCGTCCAGGACTCCGCGACGGCGCACGATGTCCGCTTCGAGTTCGGCCACCTCCTGCCGCACCCGCGCGGCTTGGCGTTCCAGTTGTTCCGGGTCCCGCCCGGACGGTGCCGGGGCGTCGTCGGAGCCCAGCAGGCGGCTCCGTTCGGTGGCCAGGGTACCCAAGGAACGGAGCCGTTCCCGGGCGGTGGAGAGCCGGTACCAGGTGTCGCGGGCAGCGTTGAGCCGGGGGGTGGCCTCCGCTGCAAGCTGTTCCAGCGCGGCCTGCTGCCTGCGGCCGGCTTCAAGTTCCTGTTCGACGGCGGTCCGCCGGGCCTTGAGCGCGGCTTCGTCGGCCACGTCCTGTTCCAGGGCCTGCTGGAGCTGGACAAGGTCATCGGCCAGGAGGCGTGCCCGGGCGTCCCGGACATCGAACTGGACACGCTGGGCGCGGCGGGCCACTTCCGCCTGCTTGCCCAGCGGCGTGAGCTGGCGCCGGATCTCCCCTGTGAGGTCCGTCAGCCGCTGGAGGTTGGCCTGCATCGCCTCCAGTTTGCGGACCGTCCGCTCCTTGCGCCGCCGGTGCTTGAGGATGCCGGCCGCCTCTTCGATAAATCCGCGCCGGTCCTCCGGGGTGGCGTGCAGGACCCGGTCCAGCTGCCCTTGGCCCACAATGACGTGCATTTCCCGGCCCAGCCCGGAATCGGACAACAATTCCTGGATGTCCAGCAACCGGCAACCGGCTCCGTTGATGGCGTACTCGGAACCTCCCGTCCGGAACAGGGTCCGCGAAATGGTCACTTCGCTGTATTCGATGGGCAGGGCGCCGTCGGTGTTGTCGATGGTCAGCGAGACGTGGGCGCGTCCCAGCGGCGGCCGGCCGGACGTCCCGGCGAAGATAACGTCCTCCATCTTGCCGCCGCGAAGCGTCTTGGCCCCTTGCTCGCCCATCACCCAGGCCAGGGCATCAACCACGTTGGACTTGCCGGAGCCGTTGGGACCCACGACGGCGGTGACGCCGGGTTCGAAGTCGAAGGTGGTGGCCGACGCAAAGGACTTGAACCCCCGGACGGTGAGGCTTTTGAGGTGCAAGGCTTTCCTGGTCTCCTGGCGGGGGTAGGGAACGATGCTGGAACCGGCTCCCTATAATCTACTGCGCAGGAGCGACATTTCCCGTCCAGCACTCCGCGGCCGGCGGCGGCGCCCCCGGCCAATATGCATGATCGGGCGCAGCAAAGGCATAGTTAAGCTCTTGGGCCTGCACTGATGTGGGTACAGTCACCGCGTGGCTGCAGGACAAAAACGAAGAGGGGCTTGAATTGGCAGGTAACGCAACCTTCCGGCACAGCAATACCGCGCTGCTTTCCGTAAGCAGCGTCGAGGCTCCGCGGATCGTCAGCTCCACGGATTTCGACCGCAAACTGGCCTCCACCCTGCAGAGGCTGAAGTTTCCGCCGCGGCTGCTCGAGCGCGTGGCCGGTATCACGCACCGCCGCTGGTGGGCCGCGGGGACCTCCTTCGATGATGCTGCCATCGAAGCCGGCGCCAAAGCTTTGGCCGAGGCGGGCATCGAAGCGTCGGAGGTGGGCCTGCTGATCAACACGTCAGTGACGCGGCGGAACCTGGAACCATCCGTTGCGGTGAAGATCCATCACGGACTCAGCCTGCCGTCGTCGGCCATGAACTTCGACCTCGCCAATGCCTGCCTGGGGTTCGTCAACGCCCTGACCCTGGCCGCCAACATGATCGATTCCGGCCAGATCCGGTACGCAGTGATCGTTAACGGCGAGGATGCCCAGCTGACCCAGGAAGCCACGCTTGCCCGGCTGCAGCGCCCCGAAACGACGCGTGACGATTTCAACCGGGAATTCGCCACCCTGACGCTCGGTTCCGGGGCGGCCGCCGCCGTCCTGGGTCCGGCGGACCAGCACCCGGGCGCCCACCGGATCGTGGGCGGCGTAATGCGGGCCGGCACCGAGCACCACGAACTCTGCGTGGGCGGCATCGACGGCATGGCCACCGACACCAAGGGCTTGCTCGACGGCGGCCTGCAACTGGTGGTCGATGCCTGGCATGAGGCCCAGCCGGAGTGGGACTGGGCGGAGATGGACCGCTACGTCACGCACCAGGTGAGCAACGCCTATACCCAGGCGATCATAAACGCGATCGACCTTGATCCGGACAAGGTACCCATCACCTTCCCGCACTGGGGCAACGTGGGCCCCGCGTCGTTGCCGATGACGCTGGCCGCCGAGACGCAGACCCTGGGAAGCGGTGACCGGGTCCTGTGCATGGGCGTCGGTTCGGGCCTGAACACCGCAATGCTGGAAATCGTCTGGTGACCGCGGCCTGGCCGGGCGTGGACGCCGAATGGTCGCGCCTGATCGACGTTCCGTCCACCGCGGCCGCGGACCCGGCAGGCACGGTACGCCGCTGGCATGTGCTCGATAACGGCCCGCAACTGGAGCGGCTGGGCCTGGCCCCGGCCGGAACCCTGCTGTGCGTGCACGGCAACCCCACCTGGTCCTACCTCTGGCGGAGTTTCCTGGCCGCCGGAACCGATCCGGTCCATCCCTGGCGCGTGGTGGCGGTGGACCAACTGGATATGGGCTTCTCCGAACGCACCGGTGTGTTCCGCCGCCTCGCCGACAGGATCAGGGACCTCGGCGACCTCACCGATGCGCTGGGCCTGCACGGTCCGGTGGTCACCGCCGGCCACGACTGGGGCGGCGTGATCAGCCTCGGATGGGCCCTGGCCCACCAGCACCAGCTCGCCGGCGTGGTCCTCACCAACACCGCCGTCCACCAACCCGGCAGTTCCCGGATCCCGGCCGCCCTGCGCCTGGCGCTTCACCCCGCCGTGCACAAGTGGGGAACCACGACGTCGGACGCTTTCCTGCGGGTGACGCACTCGCTCGCCAGCCCGCAGCTGCCCGCGGATATCCGCGATGCCTACATGGCCCCCTACCGCGGGGCTTCCCGCCGTGAGGGGGTGGGAAACTTCGTCGCCGATATCCCCGTGGACGCATCCCATCCCAGCCATCCGGAGCTGGCGCGTGTGGCCGAGGGCCTGCGCGGCCTGGACGTCCCCGTCCTGATGTTGTGGGGCCCGCGGGACCCGATCTTCTCCGACCGGTACCTCAAGGACCTCATCCAACGGATACCCGCAGCCAAGGTGCACCGCTACGAGGGCGCCGGACACCTGCTCGTGGAAGACCGGGACATCGCACCGGCCGTCTTCGACTGGCTCACCGCCAACATCGCCGGCAGCGGTGCCGGGACGGACGGAACCGGGGCGGCCGGCAGTGCCGGGACGCAGGGCACCGGACAGTGCCACCCCGTCCCCGCCGCGCAGGACACGTTCCGCCCCCTCTGGGCACTCCTCGGTGAACTGTCGGCCGGTCCTTCCGGTACCGGGACCGCCATTTCCGAGATGGCGCCCGACGGCAGCGCCGGCCGCTCGCTCACCTGGGCAGAACTGGAAAAAAACATTGCCGACGTATCGGCCGGGCTCGCCGGAATGGGCGTCGGCAGCGGAAGCCGCGTGAGCCTGATGGTCCCTCCCGGCGTGGACCTCACGGTGGCGCTCTATGCCTGCCTGCGCCTGGGAGCCGTGGTGGTGGTGGCCGACGCCGGCCTGGGCACCAGGGGGCTCAGCCGTGCCGTAAAGGGTGCCACCCCGGATGTCCTGGTCGGGATCGACAGGGCACTGGCGGCAGCCCGCGCCCTCGGCTGGGCTGCCAGGCTCGTCAGCGTGCACGACCTGCCCGCCGCGCGCCGCCGCATCCTTGGGGTGGAAACGTCCCTCACCGCCTTGGCACGGGCAGGTTCCCGCAGTGGTTACCGCACCGCCGACGGGCCGGACCCGGACCAGCCCGCAGCCGTCCTGTTCACGTCCGGTTCCACCGGACCCGCAAAAGGCGTCGTCTACACGCACCGGCAGCTGGCAGCGATGCGCGACACCGTGGCGGAAACCTTCGGGATCCATCCGGGTGACCGGCTGGTGGCGGGCTTCGCGCCGTTCGCCCTGCTGGGGCCGGCCCTGGGCGCCGTCTCGGTGACGCCCGCCATGGACGTCACGGCCCCCCGAACCTTGACGGCACGTGCCCTCGCCCGAGCGGCCGCGGCTGTTGACGCAACGGTGGTCTTCGCCTCCCCTGCGGCACTGCGCAACGTCCTGGCCACCCAAGACGGCCTCACCACCGGCGACGCCGCGGTGTTGTCCCGCGTCGAACTGCTGCTCTCCGCCGGCGCCCCGGTTCCGGAACCCCTGCTCGCCGGGGTGCAGCGGCTGCTGCCCCGGGCCTCGCTGCACACGCCGTACGGAATGACCGAAGCCCTTCCCGTCACCGACATCAGCCTCGAACAAATCTGCGCCGCCGGTACCGGGAACGTAGCGGGGGCCGGCAACGGGGTTTGCGTGGGCCTGCCCGTCCATGGCGCCCGGGTCGCCATCCTCCCGCTGGCCGCGGACGGCACCGTTCCCGGCGACGGCACCAGTCCCGGGGCCGAGCCCGTGACGGCGCCCTGTGTCACCGGGGAGATCCTGGTCAGCGCCCCGCATGTCAAGGAGTCCTACGACCGGCTCTGGCTCACCCAGCAGGCGAGCGCGGCCGCGGCCGGCTGGCACCGCACCGGGGACGTGGGGCACTTCGACGCCGAGGGCCGGCTGTGGGTGGAAGGGCGCCTGGCACACATCGTGACGGCTCCGGGGTCGGTGGTAACGCCGGTGGGCCCCGAACAGGCCATCGAATCCCTGGACAGTGTCCGAATGGCCGCCGTCGTGGGAGTGGGACCGGTGGGGACCCAGGCCGTCGTCGCGGTCGTGGAAACCGTGCCGGCCGTCCGCAAGGCCGGTCCCGCTGATCCCCACCTGGCCGCACGGGTGCGTGCGGCGGCGGCCGCAGCCGGCGTGTCCGTTGCAGCCGTCCTGGTGGTGCCCGCCCAGCCCACAGATATCCGCCACAACGCCAAAATCGACCGGACCCGCCTGTCCCTCTGGGCGGCGAAGGTGCTCGCCGGCGGCCGTCCGGGAACGCCATGAAGGTCCTGGTCACCGGCGCGAGCGGGCTCCTGGGCCGGGAGGTGGCCGCTTTGCTGGTACGCCGGGGCCACGCCGTGGCCACCTTCCAGCGGCGTCCCTCCAGGGTCGACGGCGCCGAGGACCGTTGCGGCTCCCTCACCGACGATGCAGCGGTCCGGGACGCGGTACGGGACATGGCCGCGGTGGTCCACCTTGCCGCCAAGGTTTCCTTCACCGGCCGTGCAGCGGACTTTGACGAGGTGAACGTCCAAGGAACCCGGCGCCTGCTTGACGCCGCCCGCGAAGCCGGGGTGCGGGACCTGGTGTACGTGTCATCCCCCTCCGTGGCCAACACGGGCGCCGCAATCGCCGGGCAGGGCGCCGAACCGGCGGACCCCGGGCACGCGCATGGGAACTACGCGCGCACCAAGGCCCGCGCCGAACTGCTGGCCCTCGCAGCGGACGCCCAGGACTTCCGCACCACCGCGGTGCGCCCGCACGTCGTATGGGGTCCGGGAGACACCCAGTTGGTGGAGCGTGTGCTGGAGCGGGCCGCGCGGGGCCGGCTGCCACTGCTCGATGCCGGCGCTGCCCTGATCGACACCACGTTCATTGACAATGCGGCGGCCGCCATCGTCGCGGCACTGGACCGCATGGGGCACGTCCACGGCAAGGCCCTGGTGGTCACTAACGGGGAACCCCGGCCTGTCGGGGAGCTGCTGGCAGGCATCTGCGCTGCAGGCGGAGTGCCGGCTCCGTCGTGGTCCGTGCCCGGCAGGCTTGCGCGGAGTGCCGGCTCGGTGGTGGAACGGGCCTGGCTCCGGTTTGGCCGCCAGGAGGAACCTCCCATGACGGCCTTCCTTGCCGAGCAGCTGTCCACGGCCCACTGGTTCGACCAGCGAGAAACCCGGAGGCTCCTGGACTGGACCCCGGAGGTATCGCTGGACGAGGGTCTGGCGCGGCTGGCCGGCTACTACCAGCCAGGTTCAACGGCCGGCCCGCGGCGCACCTGAGGGCCGCGGAGCCGCCTTGTCAGCGGACGACGGCGGGCGACCAGGCATGCTCGATGAACAGCCGGGGTGCCGCACCGGGTTCCAGGGACAGCGACCAGATATCGCTGTCCGGGCCCGCCCCTTCCCTGGGCATCCCGTACAGGATGGTGCCGTTGTCAAGCCACTCGATTTGGTCATCCAGGTCCCGTTGCTCACCCAGGACGGTGACGTTCCCGGTGGCCAGCTCGAGGACGGCGGGCTGCCGGGCTCCTGCCAGGGTTCCCGATGTGCTCTTCTTGAAGGCGATCCGTTGCCCGTCGGGAGAGACCGAAGGGCACTCGACGCCGGAGGCGGCGATGGTGAGCGTCCGGGCGGCGATATCCCCGTGGACCAGCCAGATATTGCCCTGCGACGAGGCGGTGGCATAGAACTCATTCGGCTTGCCAGGGCTGAAGGTCACGCCCCAAATATTCCTGTCGGTGGCCTTGATCCGTGCGCCATGGTCCATCAGGGCGTAGTCCTCGAGGTTGGTATGGCTGCTTCCGTCCGCCGGGCCAATCAGTGTTTGCGTTGAAAAACTCGACGACGCATAGGAATGGCCGGAGACGAAGACGGTGGTTGCCACCAGGGAACCATCCGCACTGACCCGTGTCCTGTTGGGGATCCCGCCGAGTTCCCACGTCCCCTGCTGCACCAGCGACCCGTCATAGGTTGAAGCCTCGAAGGAGGTGGGCATCCCGTTCCTGGTCTCCAGGCAGCTGACCAGGTTCCGGGCCGCGTAGACCCTGTCGCAGGCCTTGCCCAGGAGGGTCCGCCGGCCGTTTGGTTCAGACAGGGCCGCAGTGGCTGCCTCCCCGAACCCTTGGCCGGGGGCCGTGTTCCTGAACAGCACGAAGGGGCCGGACGGCAATGCACCGGCGGAGGCAACCTGCACGTCCGGGGCGGCCTGCCGGCTCGCGCTTGACTGCTGGTAGGCGGTGAACGCCTGGGCACCTGCGGCGCCAAGTGTGGCTATGACGACCGCAAGCAGTAAGAGCAGCCGCTTCCTCACGAGGCGGGCACCGCTGCGGTGCTGCCGCGGAACAGCAGCGCTGCTCCTGCGATGGCTGCCGCCAGCAACGCAGTCGCGATGGCAACGGCCATGCCCGGCCCGGCCGCGAACCAGAGGACGCCAAATCCGGATGCGGCCGCCATCCGGCTGATGGCCACCACCGTTTGCGCGGTGCCCAGGGCGGTGCCCAGCCTTTCGGGCGGTGCCAGCTGGCTGACAAGCGCCGCCAGGACACCGTCAGTTGCCGCGTAGAAGAGCCCCAGGAGCAGCAAACAACCGATGGTGGCGGGGATCCCTGCAGTTGGCAGCCCGGCCAGCAGGTAGCAGGCCAACAAGGCACCGTGGCCGGCCAGGAAGACCGGTACTCTCCCCCACCGGTCCGCGATCCTGCCGACTGGCACGGCGAACAGCAGGAAGGCGGCGTTGGTGCCCACGAACAGCAGCGGGAACCACTGGATGGCGAAGGACTCACGGTGCTGGAGGAGGAGGTAGATGAAGCCGTCGCCGATGGTGAGGACGCCCAACAAGCCGGCGGCGGCCATGGGGCGGGCCAGGCCCGGTTCCCGCAGGCGCGACCACCGCAACAGATTCCAGCTGACGACCGGCCTGGACCGGCCGGGGTGTTGCCGCCGCCGCTGGAGCCGGTCCGGCACCACCAGGAGAAGCACCGCGACGCCGATCACGGCGAAGGCGAGTGAGACGCCAAAGACGGTGCTGAAGCCATTGGGGATCAGCAACAGGACCAGGAACGCGATGAGCGGGCCGGCGGCCGCCCCGATGTTGTCCAGCATCCGGTGGATGCCGAAGGAGCGCGCCAGGTACTCCGGCTGGGCCTCCGCCGCGATCATGGCATCCCGCGGCGCCGTGCGGATTCCTTTGCCGATCCTGTCGCCGGTGACGATGCCGGCAAGGGCCCAGAAGCCCCCGGCCACGAGGAACCCCGCCCGCACCAGCATGGACAGCCCGTAGCCGGCAGCTGCCACGTACTTGGGACGGCCGGTGCGGTCGGACACCCAGCCCGCGCCGATCCGCACGATGGCGCTGGCGCCCTGGTTGATTCCGTCGATGACACCGAATGCGATGGTGGACAGCCCCAGGTAGCCCGTGACGTAGAGCGGGAGGATGGCGGCGACGGACTCGGACGATATGTCCGTCATCATGCTGACCACGCCCAACCAGATGATCACCGGCGACAACCGGAAAGCCGGGTGGACCGAGGCAGGACCGGCGCCGGCCTGGTCCTGTTGGCCGCCTTTGCGGTCCGAGATCGAGATGTACAAGGGCTGCCTGTCCTTCCCGGGGCGGGAAGCGGTGCGCGTGCAGCGGGCCCCACCCGAAGTTCGTGCAGACAGTCTTGCAGCCGGCCCGCAGCCGCGGGTACCGAAGAATCCGCAGACCTGTTGTGGAAACCTACCAGCGGCCGTTCCGCGGCCGGGGCTGGCAGACCGGGCACGTGTGGGACGAGCGGTTCATGAACTGCTCGCGCCGGATGATCGACTGGATTCCCGCTGCGGCACAGCGTTTGCAGGGCTCGCCCTGGCGTCCGTAAGCGTTGAGGGACCTGTCGAAGTAGCCGGAGGCTCCGTTGACGTTGACGTACAGGGAGTCGAAGCTGGTGCCCCCAGCCGCCAGGGCGTCCAGCATCACCTCCCGGGCGCTGTCGAGGACCCGCTGGGCCTCGGCGCGGCGGAGCGTGTCGGTGGCCCGCGCATAATGAAGTTTTGCGCGCCACAGGGCTTCGTCGGCATAGATGTTGCCGATCCCGGACACCAGCCCCTGATCCAGGAGTGCCCGTTTGAGCCCGGTCTTGCGTTTCCGGAGGCGTTGGTAGAAGAGGTCGAAGGAGAATGCGGGGTCCAGCGGGTCCCGGGCAATATGGGCTGCCTCCGCTGCGATCAACGGAAGCGGCGATTCGGCGAGACCGCCGGGGCCGCCGTCCTCCGTAGGCACCAGGGCAGTAACGAAAAGGCCGCCGAAGATCCGTTGGTCAACGAACCGAAGCTGGTCCGGCGTGCCCTCACGTGGACTGAGCCCCAACCGTACTTTGAGGTGTTTTTCGTCGGGAACGCCGGGGCCCTGCATCAACAGCTGGCCGCTCATCCCCAAGTGGGCCATCAGTGCCACCGCCGGTGCCTGGTGCTGTTCGGCGTGTCCCGGCCCGGCCATGCCGTTGTCCGTCAGCGGCAGCCACAGGAATTTGCCGCGTCGGACGACGTCGGACACTGTGGCGCCCTCAAGGTTGCCGATGAAGTCCCCGGCCCCAAGGGCGTGGCGGCGGATGGAGCGCGGGTCCAGGACGTCGACGGTTTGGATGGTCCTGCCGCGGACCCAGCGAACCAGGCCGCGGCGCACCACCTCAACCTCGGGCAGTTCCGGCACGGAGGCTACTTAGCAGCCGCGGAGCCGGCGGACGTACCAGCGGCATCGTGGGCTTCAGCCCCGGAAAGCACCCGCCAGGCGTCGGCCGCCGCTTCCTGCTCGGCTTCCTTTTTGGAGTGCCCGGTGCCCTTGCCGTAGGCGTTGCCGCCGATGTTCAGGACGGCAGTGAACGTGCGGGCGTGGTCCGGACCCGAGCCGTCCACGGCGTAGTGGATGCTTCCGAGCTGCCGGCTGGCGGCCAGTTCCTGGATGCTGGTTTTCCAGTCGGTTCCGGCGCCCAGGACGGCGGCATCCTTCAGCATCGGGCCGATCAGCCGCATAACCAGCTGGCGGGCGGTCTCGATATCGTTGGAGACGTAGGTGGCGCCGATCAGCGCCTCCATGGTGTCCGCGAGGATAGAGGCCTTGTTCTTCCCGTGGGTGAGCTTTTCGCCCTGCCCCAGGTAGATGTATTCGCCAATGCCCAGGCTGCGTCCAATGCCGGCCAGGGCACGGGTGCTGACGACGGCGGACCGGCGCTTGGCGAGCTCGCCTTCGGGCAGGTCCGGGTTGTCCCGGTACAGGGCATCGGTCACGGAGAAGCCCAGGATGGAGTCCCCCAGGAACTCGAGCCGCTCGTTGGTGGGTATGCCGCCATTCTCGTAGGCATACGAACGGTGGGTGAGCGCAAGACGAAGCGTCCCGGCGTCAATAGAGACACCGAGACGCTTCAGAAGCTCTTCAGTTGACGACATCAGTCAGCCTGTTGGGCCGATTAGACGTCAGCGACCTTGCGGCCCTTGTACTCAAGGAACAGCGCGGTGCCAGCAGAGTCGGTAACGACCTTTGCCTGGTGCGGCAGGCTGTAGGTGACCTGGCCGTTCTCAACGGTCTTCACCAGGTGGGGGGCGGTCGCCTTCCACTGCGAGCGGCGGGCGCGGGTATTCGAGCGAGACATTTTCCGCTTGGGAACAGCCACGGCTAACTCATTTCTCTCTAGACAAACACGTACAAATCAATTTTGCCGGTCAGGCTTAGCCATATCAGCTAGGGCAGCCCAGCGAGGATCCAGGACCTCGTGGTGGTGCCCCGGCTCGTCTTCCAGGCGAACTCCGCATTCGGAGCAAAGGCCCTGGCAGTCTTCCCGGCACACCGGCTGGAACGGCAGGTTGGTGACAACCGCGTCCCGCAACACCGGTTCAAGATCGATTACATCGTGCTCGACTCGACGTTGCTCTTCATCTTCTTCTCCGTCCGAAAGCTCAGCGCCTTCATAGAAGAAAAGTTCTTGCACATTGACCTCAAGGTCATACGCAAGGGGATCCAGGCATCGGCCGCATTCGCCGGTTACTTCGACGGCTGCGGTTCCTGATACCAGAATTCCTTCGTGTACGGCCTCAAGCCTCAGGTCGAGCTCGACATCCGAGCCTTCCTGAACACCAATGAGCGCCACACCAAGATCACCCGGTGCGGGTACATGTTCCTTCAGTGTCCGCATGCTTCCCGGGCTGCGCCCGAGGTCCTTGACGTCGAACGCCAGGGGCGAACCAGCATCTCTTTTAATGAGAACTCCTGTTGAACATATGACCGACGTACCATCTTAGCCTGAAGAGCCATGGTGACTCAAACCGGCATGCGGCGGCGCCGAAGTACCCATCCAGCCTACCGTCTTGGCTGCTGATCCGGGCCAGGCTCGCCGGTCACCAGGCGGCGGTGCACCGAGCGGGGCACGTAATCGGAGACACTCCCGCCCAGTGCCGCCACCTCCTTGATCAGGGTGGACGACAAGTGGACGTAGCTGGCTTCCGCCGGGAGGAACACCGTTTCCACCCCGCTCAGCTGCCGGTTCATCGTCGCCATGGGCAGCTCGTAGTCAAAATCCGACGACGAGCGCAGCCCTTTGACGATGGCGGACACCCCACGGTGGCGGCAGTATTCCGCCAGGAGTCCCGCGCCGACAGGCTCCACCACGATCCCCTTGAGCGAAGCCAACGTCTCGCGCGCCATGTCCAGCCGCTCTTCCAAGGTGAACATGTACTTCTTGGCGTAGTTGGTGGAGATGGCCACGATGACCTCATCAAAAAGGCCGGCAGCCCTGGCAATGACTTCGAGATGGCCGTTGTGGATGGGGTCGAAGGATCCGGGGCACACAGCGCGTCTCATGCTCCGAACCTACCCCATGGAAAGGCCGGGATACCATGACTGGATGCATCCTCCACGGGAACATTCCACGCCCCTGGCACCTGCTCCCTGGCAGCGGACCGCGCTCGGCGCCAACCTGCTGGCGCCCGACGGCGGACTGGGGGTCACCATCTTCGAAGAGATGACCACCCTTGCCGTCCGGACCGGTGCCATCAACCTGGGCCAGGGCTTCCCGGACGAGGACGGGCCGCTGGAGATCAGGGAGGCGGCGCGTGCGGCCATCGCCGCCGGAGCCAACCAGTACGCACCCGGCAAGGGCATCCCCGAACTCCGCGAGGCGGTGGCCGCGCACCAGGAACGCTTCTACGGGTTGACGCCCGATCCCGCCACGGAGGTCATCATCACCACCGGGGCCACCGAAGGCATCGCTGCCTCGCTGCTGGCGTTCGCCGGCCCCGGCGACGAAGTCCTGACGTTCGAGCCCTTCTATGACTCCTACGGTGCGGTCATCGGCCTCACCGGCGCCACCCATGTGACCGTGCCGCTGGCCGCGCCGGACTTCATGCCCGACCTCTCCGCCCTGGAATCGGCATTCAGCGACCGCACCCGGGTGGTCCTGCTGAACAACCCCCACAATCCCACCGGCGCCGTTTTTCCGGAAGCCGTGCTGCAGCGCGTCGTGGACCTTGCGGCCAAGCACGGAAGCATCATCGTCACCGACGAGGTGTACGAGCACCTGACGTTCGGCGTCCCCCATATCCCGGTGGCAACGCTGCCCGGAGCCGCCGGGATCACCATCACCATCTCCTCCGCGGGGAAGACGTTCTCACTGACGGGATGGAAGGTGGGCTGGCTCACCGGGCCGGAGGACCTGGTGGCCGCGGTGCGTACCGTGAAGCAATTCCTCACCTACAGTTCCGGGACCCCGTTCCAGGCGGCAATCGCCACGGGCCTGGGCCAGCCGGACGCTTTCTTCCACGGCATTGCGGCCACCCTGGAGAAAAAACGGGACATCCTCAGCGCGGGACTCAGGGACGCCGGGTTCGATGTCTTCACGCCCCGCGGCACCTACTTCGTCAACGTGGACACCGCACCGCTCGGCATCACCGATGCCCTGGACCTCGCCCGGCGCCTGCCGGCGTTGGTGGGAGTTGCCGCCATCCCGGTCCCCGTGTTCTGCCACCCCGAGGGTGCGGAACGGACAAGAAGCCTGCTGCGCTTCGCCTTCTGCAAGAAAACCGATGTCCTGGAGGAGGCCGCCTCGCGGCTGGCAACGCTCCGCGGCAGGCTCTGATGTCCGGCGGCGTCGCGGGAACTGCGAGCCGGTTCCTGCGGACCACCGGACAGCACGCCACCATCGAACCGGACACGTTCACGGACGGCGGCTATGTGCTCAGCATCGGCGGAGCGGAACAGTCCCATGTCAACCTCAGCCGGCCCGACGAGATTTTCTACGAATACCTGCGCAGGATCGGCCACCTGGTGGATCTCGCCGCACCGTCAGGGGAACCGGTGAAAGCCCTGCACCTGGGCGCCGGTGCGCTGACCCTTGCACGCTACATCCAGGCCACCCGGCCCGGCTCACCGCAGTACGCGGTGGAGCTGGAACGCGAACTGCTGGACTTTGTCCTGCGGCACCTGCCCCTGCCCGAAGGCACGGACCTGACCACGATGATCGGCGATGCCCGGGAGGCACTAGGCACGCTGGCCCCGGGACTGGCATTCGACGTCGTCATCCTGGACATCTTTTCCGGGCCGGAGGCGCCTGCCCACATCGCGTCCAGTGGTTTCTACCGGGAGGCGCGGGGACGGCTGAGCCCGGACGGGGTGCTGATCGTCAATGTGGGCGACGAGCCCGCCCTCACGCTGGTCAGGAGCCAGGTGGCGGCCATGCGCGAGGCCATGGCCGATGTTGCCGCGTTCGGGGAAGCCGGAATGTTCGAGGCACGGTACCCGGGAAACGTCATCCTGGCAGGAACGCAGGGCCCCTGGCCGGGGTCGTGGACAACAGAGCTGGCGGCCCGTGGCCCCCACCCTGCCCGGGTCCTGTCCGGCGTGGACCTGGACCCCTTCTCGGCCTAAGGCCAGGCCCTACCCCTCGGTCCCGTCCGGCAGGTCGTCGGCGGAGATGGCATCGGGCACCGACGGCTCGGCGAACCACAACCGGGTCTCGCCGTACTTCTTGTCCGCAAACCGTGCCATCCCATCGGGCCACTCGGGCTCCGGAGAACGCGAGGACCGCTCCACCACCACCACAGCCCCTGCCGCCAGGTGGCCGGCGAGCTTTTGGAGCACCGCGGCCAGCGCCGCTTCCTCCAGGGGATAGGGCGGGTCCAGGAACACGAGGTCCCAGGCAGCGTTGCCGGGCGCGCGGTCAAGGAAGGGCTCCACCCTGGCCCGGTGCACGCTGACGGTCTTGCGGCCAAGCACGCCGTCGATGAGGTCCGCATTGCGCTGGCACACCGCGCTGGCCTTGGCGTCGGACTCCACCAAATCCACGGACTGCGCTCCCCTGCTGGCACTTTCCACCCCCAGGGATCCGGAGCCCGCGTACAGGTCCAGAACCCTGGCTCCCGAGATCACGCCAAAAGCGTCGAGCCGGGAGAACAGCGCTTCCTTGACGCGGTCGGTGGTGGGCCGGGTCAAGGAACCCGGGACCGCGTTCAGCGGGGTACCGCCCGCGGCGCCGGAGATTATCCGTGTCATCGCGGCCGCCGCCGTCCGTCCGCGCCCTGGGGCCCTGCCGTGCTAACCGCGTTCAAGGAACGCCTCCTTCTCGGGGTTGAGGTACTTCTCGATGGCGTCGGCGAGTTCGGGGTGGCCCGCCAGCAACGGGTCCCCGCCGACGATGTGCTGGGCGTCTTCCCTTGCCCGGGCGATGACGTCTTCGTGTTCGAGGACGCGCAGGAGTTTAAGGGTGGAACGTCCGCCGGACTGGGAAGCGCCCAGGATATCGCCTTCGCGGCGCAGCTTGAGGTCTTCCTGCGAGAGGACGAACCCGTCCGTGGTGGCCACCACGGCTTCCAGCCGCCGCCGGCTGGGATGCCCCGGCTCCAGGGCGGTGACCAGCAGGCAGGTGCCGGGCAGTCCGCCACGGCCGACGCGCCCGCGGAGCTGGTGCAGCTGCGAGATCCCAAACCTGTCGGCGTCCAGGATGACCATCAGGGTGGCGTTGTGCACATCCACGCCCACTTCGATCACGGTGGTGGAGACGAGCAGCTTGATGCGGTTGGCGGTGAAGCCGGCCATCGTCTCCGTCTTCAGCTCCGGCTCCTGGCGTCCGTGCAGCGGGGCAAGCGGCACCCCTGCAAGGGACGGCTCGGCCAGCAAATGCTCCACGACAGCGGTGACGGACGCAAGCTCCCGCCCTTCCTCTCCCTCCGCCCCCGGAGGTGCGGCTTCGCCGGGGCTGAAGTCGCCGTCGTCGTCCGTCCCGATCTTGGGACAGACCACGTACACCTGGCGCCCGGCATCGATCTCCTCGCGGGCGCGCGCCCAGATCCGCGCCGCCCAGGCGGGATTCTCCGCGAGGCCCACGAGGTGGGTGGTGATCGGGGCCCGGCCTTTGGGCAGTTCGCTGAGGGTTGACGTCTCCAGGTCCCCGAAAACCGTCATGGCAACGGTCCGCGGGATGGGGGTGGCTGTCATGACCAGCAGGTGCGGGGGCTTGCGCGCCTTGGCCCGCAGGGCGTCGCGCTGCTCCACGCCGAAACGGTGCTGCTCGTCCACTACGATGAGTCCGAGGTCGTAGAAGGAGACGTTGTCACCCAGGAGCGCGTGGGTGCCGATGATGATTCCGGCCGTCCCGGAGGCGGCATCCAGCATGGCTTGCCTGCGCGCCGCGGTGGGCATGGAGCCGGTCAGCAGAGTGACCTGCACGGAAACGCCGCTTCCGCCGGCCAGACCGCCCAGCAGGCCGTCGCCGGACAGCGCGCCAAGGCTGCGCCGGATGGAGTCATAATGCTGGGCCGCGAGCACTTCGGTAGGGGCCAGGAGCGCGGCCTGCCCGCCGGCGTCGATGACCTGCAGCATGGCACGCAGCGCCACGACGGTCTTGCCCGAGCCGACCTCGCCCTGCAGCAGCCGGTTCATGGGGGTGTCGCGCGCCAGTTCCGCGGCGAGGGTTTGGCCGACGGCGGATTGGCCGGCTGTGAGCGTGAACGGCAGGTTGGCGTCGAAGGCGGCCAGGAGGCCGTCGCCCACCGGGCGGCGGGCCGTGGCTTCCTCGGCAGCGAGCTGGGCGCGGCGCCGCGCCAGCGCTGACTGCAGCACCAAGGCCTCGTGGTAGCGGAGGCGGTCCCGGGCCCTGCGCCAGTCGTCGGCGGACTCGGGTACGTGGATCAACCGGTAGGCGCGGGACACCGGCAGAAACCCTTCACGGGCGGAAACCTCGGTTGGCACCGGGTCCGGCAGGGCGTCGAGGTCGAGTGTCTCCAGGAGCGTGGCGATGGTCTTCTGGATCTTCCAGCTGGGAAGCTTGGCGGTTGCCGGGTACACCGGGATGGGCATGGCGGCGAGTTTCTCCGGGTCCTGGCCACTGTCGGTGAACGGATCTTCGTCCACCAGCTGGAAATCGGGGTTTGTCAGGCCCAGTTGTCCCTTGAAACTGGTGACCTTCCCGGAAAACAGGGCCCGCCGCCCCTGCAGGAGTTCTGTTTTGGCTTTGTACCCGTTAAAGAAGCTGATTTTGAGGGTTCCGGGCACCTTTCCGCGGAAGTCCCGGCCGCCCACCAGCCGGAGCCCCTGCTGACCGTCGTCGTCGGAGACGATGACGTCGGTGATGGTTCCCCGGCGGGCCTGCATGGTGCGCGTGCTGCTGGACAGCACCCGGGCGATCAGGGTGACGTCCTCGTCCAGCGGCAGCTCACTGATGGGGGTCAGCTCACCGCGGCTCATGTAACGGCGCGGGAAGTAATTCAGGAGTCCGTCCACGGTGGTGATCCCGAGGTGTTTCTCAATGACCGCTGCCGAGCGCTTGCCGATGCGCCGCTCCAGGGCCAGGTCGAGCTCAGCGTTCATGCCCGCCGGTGTTCACTGCGTCCATGTCCGGGTCCCGGGGCAGCGCAAGTTCGCTGACGCTGATCTGGGACGGCTCGCCCAGGGACCTGATGACGGCGACGGCCTGGTCCGGGTGCGGCACGTGCACATGCACCCGCCACCGGTACTTCCCGTCCGGGTCAACTCCGCCGCCCACCTGGCTCATGATGACGGATTCGCCGATTTCGTCCAGGCGCTGCCGGAGGGTGGCGGCGTCCAGCGGCGACAGGCTGATGGTGCACATGACTTCCACGCCGTCGGCGTCGGGCATGGCGGTGTGGATGTGGGGATCGGAGACGTCGTAGCCGTGCAGGCCGTCGAGGAGTTCGTTCTGCAGTTCCTCGCCCAGGACCGCCGAGCGCAGGCAGTCCAGGATGAGCAGCATTCCCACCCCGCCGGCATCGACGACGTGGGCGGACTGCAGGGCATCGAGCTGCTCTTCGGTGTGGATCACCGCTGCCAGGGCCCCCTCCACCGCGGCGTCCAGGGCAAGGCCCAGCGCGTGGTTGCTGTCGTCCCCGTCCTGGGCCGCGTCCACGGCGGCCGCGGCGCGGGCGGCTGCTTCCATGACGGAAAGCATGGTTCCGGGGACGGGATCGCTGAGGGCGGACCAGGCGCGGATCTGGGCGCGGTTCAGTGCGGCCGACAGGAGCGTGGACGTCACCCTGGTGTGGCCGGCCAGGGGCTCGGCCGCTGCGCACAGGAACACGGAGAAGAGGGTGCCGGAGTTTCCCCGGGCTTCCTCCATGGCCGCCTGCCCTGCCGTGGCGAGGACTTCACCGACGTCCACCGGGGCGGGCTGGTCGTCGGCGAGCACCAGCGAGCGGGCTGCGGCGCGAACGGTGAGGTAGAGGTTGGTACCGGTATCGCCGTCGGCCACCGGGAAGATGTTGATGGCGTTGAGCCGGTCGCTGTGGTTGCCCAGGGCCGTTTCCGCCTTGCCCAGCCACCTCTTCATCGCCAGCGCGTTGGCGGCAACCTTAGTGTGCAAAGTGATCCCATCCCCCGGTGTCCGCGGCCCGGCCCGCTATCAGGACGCCCGGGCCTTCGTCGGTTCCGAGTGCATGTACCGAGCCTATCGCAGTGAATCCGGGTGGCAGCTGAATACCGGCCGGGAAAGTGGCCAGCAGGCCGTGGTCCTCGCCGCCGGCCAGCACCCAGGGTGCCGGGTCCGCGTCCAGGAGGGTCGCGGCCGGGCGCAGCAGTTCGGCAAGGTGCGCCAGCCGGGCGGGATCGAGGTCAACGGCGACGTTGCTGGCGGCCGCCAGCCGGTGCCCGTCCCGCAGGAGTCCGTCCGAGATATCAAGCATGGCAGTCGCCCCCGCCGCCCGTGCAGCCGGTCCCGCCCCCAGGGGCGGCCGGGGCCGGCACTGCAGCTCGGGGTAGATCCGTTCGGCGGGGCCGAGGGTGTCCGCGGCGATGCCGGATTCCAGCAGGGCCAGGCCGGCAGCGGCGTGCCCGACGGTTCCCGCCAAGGCCAGGATGTCTCCCGGCCGGGCCCCGGAACGCAGGACAGCCCGGCCGCCGTCGAGCGATCCCAGGACGGCGACCGTCACGGAAATTTCGCGGCCTCGGCCCAGGTCCCCGCCGGCAACGGAACACCCGGTGGCTCCGAGGGCCTGGATTCCGGCTCTCAGGCCGTCCGCCAGGTCTTCCACCCAGCTGACCGGCGTGTCCACCGGCAGGGTGAGGCTGACCACCATCGAGGTGGCGGTGGCACCCATCGCGTTGATATCGCTGAGGTTCTGTGCGGCGGCTTTCCACCCGACGTCGAATCCTGTGGTGCGGTAGCCGTTGGGCCAGAGGAGGCGGAAATCCTGGTCCTGGACTTGGGTGTCGATGCTGACCACGGCCCTGCCGTCCGGGGCAGCGACGATGGCGGCATCGTCTCCAGGGCCCAGCAGCGTGCTTGCCGTGTGGGAGCCCGCCATCCGCAGGCGCGGGAAGATCCGGGCCAGCAGGTCTGATTCGGAAAGGCCCGCGACGGTGGGCTGGCGGTCAACGCGGTTTCGGAGGTCTTCAGGCACGCCACTACGCTACCGCGACCGGCCGACATCGTGTCCTGGCGGGGGCGCCGGCGGCGATAGGCTGGAACCATGCACCATCCCCAGCTGCCCCTGACCGCCCGCGCCACCAGGATGGCAGTTTTTGGGGCAGTCGTTGCCCTGTCCATGACTGCGTGCTCCCCCGCAGTCGACGTTACCGCCGCCAAGGACGCGGCAAACCCTGCCTGCGCGCCCATGATGGTGGCCCTGCCGGATGCGATCGGCGATTCCCGGCTGCGAAAGACCAACAGCCAGGCAACTGCCGCGTGGGGTGATCCGTCGCTGGTCATCCTCCGCTGCGGCGTCAACGTACCGGGTCCGACGACGGACCGCTGTGTGACCGTCAACGGCGTCGACTGGGTCATCAAGGAAGGCGACCCGGTGTGGACGCTGACCACTTACGGCCGGGAACCGGCCACCGAGATCCTCATGGACCCGGACAAGATCAGCTCCGCAACCGTCCTTGCGGACCTCGCGGGCGCCGCCGCGAAGGTCCCGTCGGTGCGGAACTGCGTGGGCCAGGAAGACCTGCTGAACCTCCCGCAGAGCAAGTAGGTTCTGCGGGCCCACCCACCGGGATGGGCCCGCAGTCCAGCCCGAGGCCTCAGCGGAGGCCGGTCTTCCGGTGCAGCGCCAGGTGGATGAGCTCATCGATCAGGTCTGCGTAGCCAAGTCCCGAGGCCGCCCACATTTGCGGGTACATGCTCTTGGGCGTGAACCCGGGCATGGTGTTGATCTCATTGATGATCAGCTCGCCGTCGGGGGTGTAGAAGAAGTCGACCCGGCTCAAGCCCTCAGCGCCCACGGCTTCGAAGGCCAGCGCAGCGAGCTCACGGACCCTCGAGATGGCTTCCGCCGGAATGTCCGCCGGGCAACTCAGCGCGGCGGCATCGTCCTCGACGTACTTGGCGTTGAAATCATAGAACTCGTGGGTGCCCCCGGCGACTGATATCTCCCCCGGCATGGAGGTCCGGGGAGCGTCCGTTCCCCTGCCTTCCAAGACCGCACACTCAATTTCGCGTCCCACGATTCCGGCCTCGATGACCAGTTTGAGGTCGTGCCGGCGTGCTTCCTCAATCGCGGCGTCGAGCTCGTCGAGGGAGTCCACTTTGGAAATGCCCATGGATGAGCCAGCGCGTGCGGGCTTGACGAAAACGGGGAAGCCCAGCCGGTCCACCTGTTTGCGGACGGATTCGGGGTCATTGCGCCATTGCCTGTCGGTGACCGCCAGGTAGGGGCCAACGCGGAGCCCGGCGGCTTCGAAGACCACTTTCATGTAGTGCTTGTCCATGCCGACGGCGGAAGCCAGGACACCGGCGCCGACGTAGCGGGTGTCCGACAATTCCAGGAGCCCCTGAATGGTGCCGTCTTCGCCGAAGGGTCCGTGCAGGAGCGGGAAGACGACGTCCACGGCACCCAGTTCCTGGGGTACTTCGTTGGGGGAAGCGACAATCAACTGGTGTTCGCCGCCGATCTCGGCCAGGGTCACGGTCTGGGCAGACGGCGAAACTTCCGGCAACGATGAGGCCGCCAGGGACCACTTCGCGGTATCGGCCGGTGCCAGGACCCATTGCCCGGTCTTGGCGATCCCGATCGGGATGACCTCGTACTTGTCCCTGTCGATGGCGCCGAGCACGCCGGCTGCCGTCACGCAACTTACGGCGTGCTCGCTGGAACGGCCGCCGAACAGCACGGCTACCCGCGGTTTCCTGCTGCTCGCCGTTTCCCCTGTGGTGGGTGTGTCTTGGGACATGGTCAGTGATCGCCTTCAGGTTTCAATTCCCGGGACAGCAGGACAGGCCCCAGTTGGTCAACGGACAGCTTGCCTGCCAGCACCGCGACGACGGCGGCGGTGATAGGCATTTCGACGCCGAGCTTACCGGCAAGTTCGTGCACGGCCTGGCCGGACTTGATGCCTTCGGCGGTCTGGGTCATTTTGCGGCCCACCTCCTCCAGGGTCAGCCCCTGGCCGAGGAGCCGGCCGGCGGTGTGGTTGCGGGACAACGCGGATGAGCAGGTCGCCACCAGATCCCCGAGCCCGGCAAGGCCGGCCATGGTCTTGGCTTCGCCGCCGAGGGCCAGCGCAAGGCGGGAGGTCTCCGCCAGGCCGCGGGTAATGACCGAGGCTTTGGTGTTGTCTCCCATTTCCTTGCCTTCGCAGATGCCCACGGCCAGCGCGATCACGTTCTTGACGATGCCGCCGATTTCGACCCCGACGACGTCCGACGTGGTGTAGGGACGGAAGTACGGTGCCGTGCAGGTCCGGGCGAGCCATCCGGCGGTCGCGGAATCCGTGCAGGCCACCACCGACGCCGTCGGCTCTTCGCGCGCGATTTCCATGGCCAGGTTGGGTCCGGAGACCACGGCGATGCGTTCGGGCGGCAGGCCCAGTTCCTGGCTGATGACCTCGCTCATGCGGGCATCCGTGCCAAGTTCGAGGCCCTTCATGAGGGATACGACGACGGCTCCGGGCTCGATCATGTCCTTCCACTCCCGCAGCTGCGGGCGGAGGGATTGGGCAGGGACGGCCACCACCACAAGATCGGCCCCGGCCAGCACCTCCCGGACGTCGGTGGAAGCGGTGATGCTGGCGGGCAGGACGATGTCCTTGAGGTAGTCGCTGTTGCGGTGGTCCCGGTTGATCTGGTCCACCACCTCGGCGCGCCTGCCCCACACCTTGATC
Source organism: Arthrobacter sp. AG258 (assembly GCF_004364695.1). Lineage (NCBI taxonomy): Bacteria > Bacillati > Actinomycetota > Actinomycetes > Micrococcales > Micrococcaceae > Arthrobacter > Arthrobacter sp. AG258. Next base: position 274,224 of record NZ_SOBI01000002.1, read on the forward strand.
CCGCGCGGGCTGCCGGCGGCCCCGGCTGCGTCTGCGAGGATCTTGGCGAAGGTGGTCCCCCACGAACCGGCGCCCAGGACAGCCACGGTCCGGGCCGATCCCGGCTTTCGGTCAACGGTCACTGTGCTTCCGTTTCCGGGCCGGGCTGTCCGCGGTCGATGAACCGTCCGTGCTTGGCTTGTTGCTGCTTGGCCGGATCCCAGCGTTCGGCCGGCGGCTGTTCGCCGCGGAGGCCCGCCAGCAGGCCGGTGATCGCGGCCATGATGACCTCGGTGGCTTCGGTCAGCGTCGCTTTGTCCAACGGGCGGCCGCTGAAGGCGCTGAGGTCCACCGGGTCCCCCACCACTACCCGGGAGAGCTTCCGCGGGAACACGTGGAACCGCTTGCCGTAGCGGGGGAACACCTCGTGGGCGCCCCAGTGGGCGATCGGGACGACGGGAATTCCGCCTTCAAGGGCGAGCCTGGCCGCACCCGTATGGCCTTTCATGGGCCAGAGTGCGGGGTCGCGGGTCAATGTGCCCTCCGGATAGATGATGATTGCTCCGCCCTCGGCCACGATCTCCTGGGCCACCTGCAGCGACCGGTTCGCGCCCGTCGTCGAACGCTCAACGGGGACCTGCTTGGTCGCGTTCAGGAGCCAGCCCAGGCCGGGGACTTTGAACAGGCCGGCCTTGGCCAGGAAGTGCGGGGCACGCCCTTGGTTGTAAAGCATGTGGCCCACAACCAGGGGATCGATCTCGGTGCAGTGGTTGGGCGCGGCAATGAAGCCGCCGGCAGGCAGTTTCTCGGTGCCTTCCCATTTCTTGGCCATCATGAGGTTCAGCAGCGGGCGGGCGATCCCGGCGATGAACACAAACGTGGCCCTGCTTTTGGCAGTTTCCTTCACGGTCCGCCGCTACTTCGTGGTGGCGATGTCGAAGTCGGCACCGAGGCCGGCGAGCTTTTCGGTGAAGCGCTCGTAGCCGCGGTTGATGATGTCGATGCCCGTGACCCGGGAAGTTCCGGTGGCGGCCAGGGCGGCGATGAGATGGCTGAACCCGCCGCGCAGGTCCGGCACGTCGATATCCGTTCCCTTGAGCTGGGTGGGACCGGAGATAACGGCCGAGTGCAGGAAGTTGCGCTGGCCGAACCGGCACGGGACGCTGCCGAGGCACTCCCGGTGGACCTGGATGCTGGCGCCCATGCGGATGAGGGCGTCGGTGAAGCCAAAGCGGTTCTCGTATACCGTTTCGTGGACGATTGATACGCCCTCGGCCTGGGTCAACGCGACCACCAGCGGCTGCTGCCAGTCCGTCATGAACCCGGGGTGCACGTCTGTTTCAAGGACCAGCGGGTTGAGCTTGCCGCCCTTGTGGTAGAACCGGATGCCGTCCTCGCCGATGTCCATCCCGCCGCCCACTTTGCGGTAGGTGTTCAGGAAGGTCATCATGTCGCGCTGGGATGCGCCTTCAACGAAGATGTCGCCGCGGGTAACCAGGGCGGCCGAGGCCCAGGATGCGGACTCGTTGCGGTCCGAGAGCGCGCGGTGGTTGTAGCCGCCCAGATCGCGGACGCCCTCAATGCGGATGGTCCGGTCCGTCTGGACGCTGATGATGGCGCCCATCTTCTGCAGCACGGCGATCAGGTCGATGACCTCGGGCTCGGTGGCGGCACCGGAGAGCTCCGTGATGCCTTCCGCGCGGGTGGCGCTGAGGAGGACCTGCTCGGTGGCTCCGACGGACGGGTACGGCAGCGAGATCTTGGCGCCGTGCAGTCCCTTGGGTGCCGAGATGTGGATCCCGCCGGGGCGCTTTTCCACGACGGCGCCAAACTGGCGCAGGACGTCCAGGTGGTAGTCGATGGGGCGGTCGCCGATCTTGCAGCCGCCGAGGTCGGGGATGAACGCTTCCCCAATGGCGTGGATCAGGGGGCCGCACAGCAGGATGGGGATCCGGGAATCGCCGGCGTGCGCATCGATGGCGGTGCTTGAGGCCGTCTTCGCCGACGTCGGATCGAGGGTAAGGTCTCCGCTGACCGGGTCCTTCTCCACGGTCACGCCATGCAGCTTCAGCAGGGACGTGACGACCTCGACGTCCTTGATCTCCGGCACGTTGCGCAACACCGAGGGTTCGTTGCCCAGCAGTGCTGCCACCATGGCCTTCGGTACAAGATTCTTTGCCCCGCGGACGCTGACGCGGCCTGTAAGCGGGACTCCGCCGCGGATTGTCAGAACACTACTCATATACCGGTTTCCTCACGATCACTAGCCCACAAATCCTTGCAAAGGCTCCAACCAAGCATAGGAGGTCGTGTTACCGAACCGAAATAAGCGGGCACCGGCGGCAGTCCGTGGCGGGGTATTTCCTGCCGCCGGGCCCGTTCCTGAGTGCTAGGACAGCCGGGCGGGAAGCGTCTTCGGCTTGAAGCTGGGCCGGGTGGCCTCGTAGGCCGTGATGTCGGCTTCATGCTGGAGGGTCAGCCCGATGTCGTCCAGGCCTTCCAGCAGCCGCCAACGGGTGTAGTCGTCGATCTCGAAAGGCGCCACGATGGGGCCGCACACGACGGTCTTTGACTCAAGGTCCACCGTGACTTCGGTTCCGGGCGCGTTTTCCAGCTCTTTCCAGATCAGTTCAATGTCATCCTGGGCCACCTGGGCGGCCAGCAGGCCCTGCTTGCCGGAATTGCCGCGGAAGATGTCGGCGAAGCGGGAAGACAGGACGGCCTTGAAACCGTAGTCCTTCAGCGCCCAGACGGCGTGTTCGCGGGAGGAACCGGTGCCAAAGTCCGGGCCTGCCACGAGCACCGAACCGGTAGTGTAGGGCTCCTGGTTCAGGATGAACGAGGGGTCTTTCCGCCAGGCGGAGAACAGGGCGTCCTCGAACCCGGTCCGGGTGATGCGCTTGAGGTACACCGCCGGGATGATCTGGTCGGTGTCGACGTTGCTCTGGCGCAGCGGGACGCCAACGCCGGTGTGCTTGGTGAACTTTTCCATGGTGCTGTCCTAGGCTGCGTGGCTTGCGGATGGGGTTTCGACAGGCTGAACCGCCGGCTCGGGAGCCGGGTCAAGGTCCGACGGCGAGCTGAGCGTGCCCCGGACGGCAGTGGCTGCTGCCACCACCGGGGAAACCAGATGGGTGCGGCCGCCCTTGCCCTGCCGGCCCTCGAAGTTGCGGTTGGAGGTTGAGGCGCAACGCTCCCCCACTTCCAGCTGGTCCGGGTTCATGCCCAGGCACATGGAGCAGCCGGCAAAGCGCCACTCGGCACCAAAGTCCTTGAAGACCTTGTCCAGCCCCTCGGCTTCCGCTTCGAGCCGGACGCGGGCGGAGCCCGGGACCACCAGCATCCGGATGTTGGGGTCCTTTTGCCGGCCGCGGATGATGTCGGCAGCGGCGCGCAGGTCCTCCATCCGGGAGTTGGTGCAGGAGCCCAGGAAGACGGTGTCCACGCGGATGTCCTTCATGGGCGTGCCGGCTTCGAGTCCCATGTACTGCAGGGCGCGCTCGGCAGCGGCCTTGGCGTTTTCGTCGCCGAAGTCCTCCGGTGACGGGACGGACCCGGACAGGGACACACCCTGGCCCGGGTTGGTGCCCCAGGTGACGAACGGCTCAAGCGTGTTGGCGTCCAGGTCCACCTGCACGTCGAAGGTGGCGTCGTCGTCGCTACGCAGCGTGTTCCAGTACTCGACGGCGGCGTCCCAGTCCGCGCCTTCAGGCGCGTGGGGGCGGCCCTTCATGTACTCGTAGGTGGTCTCGTCCGGGGCCACCATACCGGCCCGGGCGCCGGCCTCGATGGACATGTTGCAGATGGTCATCCGGGCTTCCATGGAGAGCGCGCGGATGGCGGAGCCGCGGTATTCCAGGACGTAGCCCTGGCCGCCGCCGGTGCCGATCTTGGCGATCACGGCGAGGATGATGTCCTTGGCAGTAACGCCCGGGCGCAACGTGCCCTCGACGTTGATGGCCATGGTCTTGAAGGGCTTAAGGGACAGGGTCTGGGTGGCCATGACGTGCTCCACCTCGGAGGTGCCGATACCCATGGCCAGCGCGCCGAAGGCGCCGTGGGTGGAGGTGTGCGAGTCGCCGCAGACCACCGTCATGCCGGGTTGGGTCAGGCCGAGCTGCGGGCCGACCACGTGGACGATGCCCTGTTCGGCGTCGCCGAGGCTGTGCAGGCGGACGCCGAACTCGGCGCAGTTGTTGCGCAGGGTCTGGATCTGGGTCCGGCTGGTGAGGTCGGCAATCGGCTTGTCGATGTCCAGCGTGGGGGTGTTGTGGTCCTCGGTGGCAATGGTCAGGTCCGGCCGGCGCAGCGGGCGGCCGGCGAGCCGCAGCCCTTCGAAGGCCTGCGGGGAGGTAACTTCGTGGACCAGGTGGAGATCAATAAAGAGGAGGTCGGGCTGGGCGTTGGCTCCTTCGCCGTCGCCTTTGCGCACCACGTGCGCGTCCCAGACTTTCTCGGCCAATGTCTTTGCCATGGCCATCTCCCTTCACTGCTGTTTGGCTGTTGAGTCCAACTGAATCAGGACGGCTCCGCACTGCGCCAGCCGAAAGATTTGCATCTCAGATATTGAGACGGCAATATCATTACATGGACAATTCTAGTGGAGTCGGCGTCATTGATAAAGCAGCCCAGGTGCTCGATGCACTCGAGGCCGGCCCCACCACGCTGGCACAGCTTGTGGCCGCCACCGGGCTGGCCCGGCCCACGGTTCACCGGCTCGCGCTGGCACTCGTCCACCACCGGCTGGTGAGCCGCGATATCCAGGGCCGGTTCGTCCTTGGCAGCCGGCTGGTGGAACTGGCCTCGGCCGCGGGCGAGGACCGCCTGATCGCCTCCGCCGGCCCCGTCCTCATGCAGCTGCGGGACGCCACGGGCGAAAGCGCCCAGATCTTCCGCCGGCAGGGCGACTGGCGCGTGTGCGTTGCCTCCGCCGAGCGCCCCATCGGCCTGCGCGACACCATCCCGGTGGGCACGCAGCTGTCCATGAAGGCCGGCTCCGCCGCCCAGGTGCTGCTCGCCTGGGAGGACCACGACCGGCTGCTCGAGGGCCTGCAGTCAGCTCGCTTCACGCCCACCGTCCTGGCAGGCGTACGACGACGCGGCTGGGGACAGAGCCTCGGCGAACGTGAGCCCGGTGTCGCCTCCGTCTCCGCGCCGGTGCGGGGACCGTCCGGCCGGGTGATCGCCGCCGTCTCAATTTCCGGCCCGATCGAGCGGCTGACCCGCCAGCCGGGGCGCCTGCACGCAGAGGTGGTCTGCAACGCCGGCCGCATCCTCACCGAAGCCCTGCGCAAGAACAACGACTAAGGGGATCCGCCGCGTTGTCCGCTCCTGCGGACGGCGCGGCCACTAGGCTGTGGCCATGGGCAGCTACGCAGTCTTCCTCCGTGGAATCAATGTTGGCGGAATCAACATCAAAATGGCGGACCTCCGGGACGCACTGAAAGCTTCGGGCTTCGCCGATGCCAGGACTCTGCTGGCCAGCGGGAACGTGGTGCTGACCAGCAGCCTGGATGCAACCGGCGTCAAACGCGAAGCCGAAGAATGCCTCCGGGCAGCGTTCGGTTATGAAGCCTGGGTGGTCGTCGTGGACGGCGGACGAGTGGCCGAACTGGTGGATGCCTGCCCTTATCCGGAGGATGACAAATCCACCCACACCTACATCACCTTCTCGTCGGATACCGCCGTCCTGGACGAACTGGAAGCGGCCGGCGCAGCCATAGAGGGCCAGGACCAGAAGCGCCTTGGACCTGAAGCGCTGGCGTGGCTGGCCCCGGTGGGGGGCACCCTGGACAGCCCCTTCAGCAAGGTCAGCTCGAAGTCCAGGTTCAAGGCCGCCACCACCACCCGCAACCTGCGCACCTTGATCAAGGTCCGGGACGCAGCGGCCGCACTGGAGGCGGACTCCTAGGCGGCTCCGCGGAAGACTCCCCGCACGGAGGACCACTCCCCGCCGGGCGGCGCGGGGTTCAGTCCATTGAGCGGGGATTGTTCGCCAGCCAATTCCGGGCAAATAAAAAATGGTCCCGGGCTGATGCCCGGGACCATTTCATGGTGACCCCAGCGGGATTCGAACCCGCGTTACCGCCGTGAGAGGGCGGCGTACTAGGCCGCTATACGATGGGGCCGCGTACTTTCCGGCAGCGTTTCCGCTGCTCGGCTCAGTGAGTATTTCACACACTTTGCCATGGTTTCAAATCGGCAAACCGAGTGGAAACCTTCTGTTTTGCCTGCCCGAATGGGCAGCAAACCAGAGCTGGGATACCAGGACTCGAACCTAGAATGACGGTACCAGAAACCGTAGTGTTGCCAATTACACCATATCCCAATGGCACTTTCGGGCCGGATTCCAGGGCGTTTTCCCTGCTCCGTGCGCCTCAGCACGAGAAATTACTTTACCCGAGACTTGGGGCTCGCACAAATCCGGCGCAGCCCGCGCCTCCGGGCTTCGCGAAAGCGAACCGTCCAAACCCTTGCCCGGCATCCAACGTTATAGTTACCCTCGAGTAAGTTACCGGTAAGTAACAAGCCCCCTGCCCTGTTTCCACGGGCACCCACGAGGTCAAGGGACCGCCCTGCCAACCACGGTTTCGCCACCGGACACCGCTGTCCGGCGGAAGTTAGGAAGTGTCAGCGTTGACAACCCGTACAGCAGCCATTGCAACCGCAACCCGCAAACCCCGGCCACAATTCATCGCCATCATGGCCCTCTCCCTCCTGCTCGTCCTCTTCCTCGCCTTCTATACCTACCTCACGGGCCAGATCGCCAACGGCTCTGCCCAGCTGATGGACGGGGCGGAACAAGCCGCAGCAGGCGCCGCCCAGCTCAAGGACGGCTCGGGCCGGCTGGCAGCGGGCGCAGGCGCAGCGAACAAGGGCGCAGCGCAAGTGCAGGACGGATCGCTCAAGGTCAAGGACGGCACCACCCAACTCAACAACGGAGCCCTCGCCCTGCAATCGGGTGCGGGCAAGATCTACTCAGGTGTCAGGGACCAGCTCGCCCCCGGCGTGGACAAGCTTCATGCCGGCACCACCAAGCTGCAAAATGACGTCCTGAACAAACTCGTCCCTGGCGTCTACCAGGTGGATGACGGAGCCCGGAAGCTCCAGGCCGGCGCCGTCGCGCTCTCCGCCGCGCTCACCCCCACCGCGGGCGGCAACGCCCCCAACAACCTTGCCGACGGCGCCGGACAGCTGGCGGCGGGTACGGGCCGGCTCGCGGCCGGCGCAGGTCAGCTCGACGCCGGCGCCACCAGCCTGAGCGCAGGGACAGCGGCGTTGAAGAACGGAACAGCGCAGCTGACGGGCTACCCCGGCGCGGGGAACGATCCAACCAAGGGAGACGGGCTGGCCGCGCTCAGCCAGGGGCTGGACCAGCTGGAAGCAGCGGCGAACGGGCCCCAGGGCCTGGTTCCCCTGGCCGTCATCAAGGACCAGATCGCCAAGTTGGCCGACGGCGGCCGGCGCGCCTACGCGGGAGCGGGGCAGCTCGATGCGGGAGCAGCAAAGCTGAACGACGGAGCCGGGCAGCTCAAGGCCGGAACCGGCAGTCTGACCGCGGGAGCCGCCCAGCTGGATGACGGGGCGGGCCGGCTGAAGGCGGGCTTCGCCACCCTGGCGGAGAAGCTCAACGCCACCGACCCCCAAAACCCCGGCGTGGTGCTGGGTACCTCGATGCTGGCGGATGGCACGGCGAAGATCCGGACCGGCATGGATGGCGTCCCCGGCGATCCGGACAGCCCCGGCCTGATATACGCCGCCAACAACCTCCAGGACGGCATCACCAAGCTCAGTGCCGGCGTCAACGGCGGCGGCGATCCTGCCAACCCGGGACTCCTGGCCGGGACCGAGGCGTTGTCGGAGGGCACCACCGCGCTGAGCCAAGGCACGGGACAATTGCAGTCGGGATCCGCCCAGCTGGCGGATGGAACCGGGAAACTCGCCGACGGCAACGGCAAGCTTGATGACGGTTCGGGCCAGTTGGCGGACGGTGCCGGCACGCTTGCCGAGGGCAATGCCAGGATCGCGGCCGGAACGCAGGAACTGCACACGAAGGTGGCCGCCGTGTCGCCGTCGTCCTGGCTGGACAGCCCCGTCACGGCATTGCTGCTGATCGCCCTGCTGGTGGGAGCCGCCGTTGGCGGATATCTCCTCCTTCGCCGCGCCGCCCGGATTAAGGCCGCCTGATGGACGACCGCCCGGACAGGACTTAGGCGAAGAGCGGGAGGAGATCCGCCAACGTGGTGACCGCGGTTCCACCAAAGTGGGCCGCGGTCTCGGCGTTCCGGTTGAGCCAGACGCCAACCAGTCCGGCCGCCGTCGAGCCTTCCGCGTCCAGCAGCCGGTTATCGCCCACGTACATCGTCTCGGCCGGGACGGTGCCCAAGAGCCGGACGCCTTCCAGGTAGATGGCGGGATCCGGCTTGGCCACGCCCAGGGTGTCAGTTCCGACGAGGTGCTTCACGCGTTCAAGGCCGGCGCCGTCCAGCTTGGCGCGCTGGTAATCGTGGACGTTGTTGCTGACGGCGCCGTACGGGATCCCGGCAGCGTCCAAGACGTCAAGAAGCGGCGAAACATCCGGGAACGGCTTCACATAGGACGGCTGCTTTTCCACGTACGCGGCCAGCCAGCGGTGCGATTCATCGCCGTCACCCAGTTCCACGCCAAAGTGGCCCAGTGCGGCGCGGCCCCGGAGGAGGCGCTGTTCGTTGAACGTCAGCTCGCCGGCCAGGTAGCGGTCGTAATAGTGCGTGGTCTCATGGGTGAAAATCCGGCCGAACCGCTCCCAGCCGGCCTGGTCCAGGCCGGGCAGGAGGTGTTCACTGACCTCGCGCAAGGCGGTGGTCATCGAGTACTCAAGGTCCACCAGGGTGTCGTCGATGTCGAACAGGACGCCCCTGACCACTCCCCAGGGCGTATGCCGGGCACCCGACCGGGCTTCGCTCGGTGCCGTCATCAGCCGCGGAAGGCGCGGAGCCTGCGCAGGGAGGACTCCTTGCCCAGGATGACCATCGATTCGAACAGGGGCGGGGAGATCCGCCGGCCGGAAACAGCCGTCCGTACGGGCCCGAAAGCGAGCCGCGGTTTGATGCCAAGGTCCTCCACCAGGGCCTGCTTCAGGGCTGCCTGGATGCCCTCCGCTGTCCAGTCTGCCACCGGTTCCAGCGCGGCAAGTGCCGCGTCCAGCACCTCGGAAAGGTTCTCGGGAAGGCCCTTGCGGGCGTCATCCGCGACGTCGACGGCGTCGTCCGCCTTGAACAGGAAAGCCAGCATGTCCGGCGCCTCGCCCAGCAGCGTAATGCGCTCCTGGATCAGCGGCGCGGCTTCGGTGAGGATTTCTTCCTCGCGGTCAGTGAGGATCTCCCCCACCAGGCCTGCGTCGCGCAGGTAGTGCGCCACCCGGTCGCGGAAGACCTTGGGCTCAAGCATCCGGACGTGCGTGCCGTTGATGGCCTCGGCCTTCTTCAGGTCGAAACGCGCGGGGTTGCCCAGGACGTCGTGGATGTCGAAGTGCTCAACGAGCTGCTCGACGGTAAAGATGTCTTCGTCGGCGCTCAGCGACCAGCCAAGCAGGGAAAGGTAGTTCAGCAGCCCTTCCGGGATGAAGCCCCGCTCGCGGTGCAGGAAGAGGCTGGACTCGGGGTCCCGCTTGGAGAGCTTCTTGTTGCCCTGGCCCATGACGTACGGCAGGTGGCCGAACTCCGGCATGTACTCGGCGACGCCGATGGCGTAGAGGGCCCGGTAGAGGGCGACCTGGCGCGGCGTGGAGCTGAGCAGGTCTTCGCCGCGGAGCACGTGCGTGATCCCCATCAGGGCGTCGTCCACGGGGTTGACCAAGGTGTACAACGGGGCACCGTTGGCACGCACCACGGCGAAGTCGGGCACCGATCCGGCCTTGAACGTAATTTCGCCGCGGACCAGGTCGGTGAACGTGATGTCCTCGTCCGGCATGCGCAGGCGCAGGACGGCCTGCCGGCCCTCGGCCCGGTACTGTGCCAGCTGTTCCTCGGTCAGGTGACGGTCGAAGCCGTCATAGCCCAGCTTTGGATCCCGGCCGGCGGCGCGGTGGCGTGCCTCGATCTCCTCAGGGGTGGAAAAGGACTCGTAAATGAATCCGGCGTCGTGCAGGCGCTTGATGACGTCCTGGTAGATGTCGCCGCGCTGGGACTGCCGGTACGGTTCGTGCGGGCCGCCAACCTCGACTCCCTCGTCCCAGTCGATGCCCAGCCACTTCAGTGCGTCCAGCAGCTGGTGGTAGCTTTCCTCGCTGTCCCGGGCCGCGTCCGTGTCCTCGATCCGGAACACCAGGGTGCCCTTGGTGTGGCGGGCGTAGGCCCAGTTGAAGAGCGCGGTCCGGATCAGTCCGACGTGCGGGGTCCCCGTGGGCGAGGGGCAAAACCGGACGCGAACGGGGGTCTCGGCGGTGACGGGCGGAATGGAGGCGGCAAGCGACGAAGAAGCGATAGTCATAGTGGCTTCAACTTTACCCGCCTGGCCGCCCTCCGGCCTTCCGCGCGGCAGCCGGGGTCAGCGGCGGACGATCGGGTTGGAGAGCCGGCCGATGCCTTCGATTTCCACCTCGAAGCGGTCGCCTTCCTTGACCAGTCCCACGCCGGCCGGTGTTCCGGTCATGATCACGTCGCCGGGCAGCAGGGTGAACGCGTGCGAGACGACGGACACGAGCTCCCGGACGCCGCGGATCATCTGGCTGGTGCTGCCGTCCTGGCGGATTTCCCCGTTGAGCCGGCCCTGGATCTGCAGGTCCTCGGTGTCCAGGTCCGTCTCGATCCACGGGCCCAGCGGAGCGGAGGTGTCGAAGCCCTTGGCGCGGGTCCACTGCAGGTCCGTCTTCTGGACATCGCGGGCAGTGAGGTCGTTGCCGCACGTGTAGCCAAAGATGACATCGTCAACGCGGTCTTCGGGGACGTCCTTGCAGATCCGGCCGATCACCACGCACAGTTCGGCTTCAAAGGAGACTTCTTCGGAAAACTCCGGCAGGACCACGGGGTCGTTCGGACCTACCACCGCGGTGTTGGGCTTCAGGAACAGCAGCGGCTGGGCGGGCACCTCGTTGCCCAGCTCATGTGCGTGCTCCACGAAGTTCCTGCCCACCCCGATGACCTTGCTCCGCGGGATGATGGGCGCCAGCAGCCGGACGTCCTCCAGCTTGTGGCGCACGGAAGTGCGCTCCACACCGTTGAAGAAAGGGTCGCCGTGGATGACAGTGATTTCCTCACTGCCGCTATCACCTTCCACAACGCCGTACAGGGGATCGGAATCGACAACAAACCTCGCAATACGCATGGCTCCTACCCTACCGTTTCGACGGCGCCGTCCTGCCTGCCGCCTTCCGGCCCGCGAAGGTAGGAAAGCTGTGCGGCCACGGACAATTCGGCGGCGCGCCGGACGGAAGGGTCGACGCCGGCATAGACGGCGTCCGCCACCTCAGGCACGGATGCGTTCCCGCCGAGGCCGCGGAGCGCGGAACGGATCTGGGCCAGCCGTTCCTCGCGGTGCCGGCGGTACTCCCGGACGATGTCCCCCAAGGACGGCAATACCGGGCCGTGGGCCGGCAGCACGGTCGCGTTCCCCAGGGCCTCCAACCGGTCCAGGGTGGCGAGGTAGTCTCCCAGCGTGCCGTCAGGGAAGTCCAGGACGGTGGTGCCCCGGCCCAGGACGGTGTCCCCGGTCAGCACCGAGCCGTGCTGCCCGTCGGCCGGCAGGTGGAAGCACACGGAATCCGAAGTGTGGCCGGGGGCAGCCAACACTGTGATATCCAGTCCCGCTGCCTGGATCAGTTCGCCGCCGGCCAGCGGCGCTCCGCCGCCATGGCAGTGGCCTGGGTCCGCTGCCCGTACCGGCGCTCCGGTGAGTTCGTGCAGGCGGGCCGAACCGGCAGTATGGTCCGCATGCCGGTGCGTGACCAGGATCAGTTCGACGACGCCGGCGCCCGACAGTGCCTCCAGGTGCGGTTCATCGTTGGGTCCCGGGTCAACCACCACGACGGCGGACCGGCCGGGGACGCGCAGGATGTAGGAGTTGGTGCCGTCCAGGCTCATGGGGCCCGGGTTGGGTGCCACGAGGAACTGGGTGAGGCCGGAGCTGCGCTGCAGGCCGGGGCCGGTAAGTGGGGTCACTGATCCATCCTTGCATCAAGCCCCGCACTCCCCCACCCCCTTGTCCCGGAGGGCAGCGGCGGAATAGATCGGCCGCCCGCGGGGGTTGGCAACCTGTGACAGCACAACGATCTCCACCAGGAAGCCGGACACCGCCCCATGAGCACACCTTCACTCGCCGACCTTCTCGCCCGCGCGGACGCGGACGGCCACGACCATTCGGCGACCGAAAAGGCCACCGGCCTCCTGCACATCCACAACCACGCGACCGGCAGCATCATCTGGTTTCCCACCTGGAGGAAGTTCCGCGAGACAACCGACTGGACGGACGCCGTCACCGGCATCACGGCGGAACTGTCCGCCGCCTCCGCGCCCGCTGACCAGGCCGGCGCCGCCCTGATCGCCGCGGACCTGGAAGCGCTGCTGGACCAGGCCTCCCGCTCCGCTGACGCCGCCGTCTTCGTCCAGGAAAACCTCATCCGCCACCTGACCCGGACCTGGGCTGTCGGCGACGCAGTGGCCCAGGCCGGCGGCAAGGACCTGTTCACCAGCGGCCCCACCCCCGCCGTCTTCGCCGGCTATCCCTACGACGTCTATGCCCAGGACGGCGGCGTCTTTGCCACCACGCTCTGGAACGACCTGATCGACGCCCGGCGCAACCGCGCCCTGGCGGAAGAAGCTGCCCGCAAGGCACTCAAGCCCGTGTCCCGCAAAGCGATGAAGAACGCTGCCCGGAAAGCCGCACGCCGCTGACCCGGCACCCCCTGCGGCAACGCAAAACGGCGCCTGCCGGACCCAAGTCCGGGAGGCGCCGTCGTCAGGGCAGAACCTAGGCCAGGCGTGTCAGCCAGCCGTGCGTGTCCGGTTCGGCGCCGGTCTGGATGCCCAGGAGCTTTTCGCGGATGGCCATGGTGGTTTCGCCGGCTTTGGCGTCCTCGGAACCAATGAACTCGGTGGCGTCCTTCAGCACCCCGATGGGGGTGATCACGGCAGCTGTGCCACATGCGAACACTTCGGCAATATCGCCCGAGGCCACGCCGTCGCGCCACTCGTCAAGGGTGATCTTCCGCTCCGCCACGTCACGGCCCATGTCCTTGGCCACCTGGATCACGGACATCCGGGTGACGCCTTCCAGGATGGTGCCGGTGAGGGCGGGCGTGACCAGGGAGCCGTCCTTCATGACGAAGAAGACGTTCATGCCGCCCAGCTCTTCCACGGCGTTGTCATTGGCCTGGTCGAGGAACAGGACCTGCTTGCAGCCGTTGGCCTCGGCCTCCTGCTGCGCGATGAGCGAGGCGGCGTAGTTCCCGCCGCACTTGGCGTCGCCGGTGCCGCCGCGGCCGGCGCGGGCGTACTGGCGCGAGATCCAGATGGAGACCGGCTTGAGTTCGCCGCCGAAGTAATTGCCGGCCGGAGAGGCGATCACCCGGAAGGACACCTCGCGGGCGGCGCGGACACCCAGGAACGCCTCGGTGGCGATCATGAAGGGGCGCAGGTAGAGGGCTTCGCCGTCGCCGGAAGGAACCCATTCCTTGTCGGCAGCCACCAGCTCGCGGATGGCGCCGAGGAAGTATTCGGCCGGCAGTTCGGGCAAGGCCAGCCGGCGGGCCGACTTGTTCAGCCGGGCCGCGTTCGCCTCGGGCCGGAACGTCCAGACGGAGCCGTCAGCGTGCCGGTACGCCTTGAGTCCCTCGAAGATTTCCTGGCCGTAGTGGAACACGGCGGCGGACGGGTCAAGGACGATCGGGCCGTAGGGCTCGATCCGGGCATCGTGCCAGCCGCCGTTGCCGTCCGCGTCAACGCTGTAGTCGACGATGGCGGTGTGGTCGGTGAAGTAGTTGCCGAATCCCGGGTTTGCCAGGATGGCTGCACGCTCTTCGGCGGACTTCGGGTTCTCCGAAAGCTGCCGGGTGAATTCGACGCCATGGGCGGTCTGAGTCATGGTTCCTCCACGATCGGCCGCCCCGGGGTTCAGCGCTGAACAGCGAGGCGGCATTTGGTGATTCGAGTCAAGCTTACGCCCGAAGCCGGAGCCCCCGGCGTGGGCTAGAGTCCGGCGGCGATGGCGTCGCCGACGGCGCTGGTGCTGCGGGCGGTTCCGTCGCGCTGTTCGACGTCGGCAACCACAGCGGCTTCGATCCGGCGTGCGGCTTCCGCGTACCCCAGGTGGTCCAGCAGGAGTGCCGCGGAGAGGATGGCCGCGGTGGGGTCGGCCTTGCCCTGGCCGGCGATGTCCGGCGCCGAACCGTGGACCGGCTCGAACATGGAAGGCGCCGTGCGGTCCATGTTGATGTTGCCGGACGCCGCCAGGCCGATGCCGCCGGTGACGGCGGCAGCGAGGTCGGTGATGATATCGCCGAACAGGTTGTCGGTGACGATGACGTCGAAGCGGGACGGGTCCGTGACCATGAAGATGGTGGCGGCATCAACGTGCAGGTAGTCGTGGGTGACGCCCGGGAATTCCTGGGCGACAGCCTCGACGGTGCGCTTCCAGAGATGCCCGGCGAAGACCAGGACGTTGTGCTTGTGGACCAGGGTGACGTGCTTGCGTTCGCGGAGGCTGGCGCGGCGGAAGGCGTCGCGGACCACGCGCTCCACACCGTGTGCGGTGTTCAGGGAGACTTCCGTGGCGACCTCGTGCGGGGTTCCGGCACGCAGCGTGCCGCCGTTTCCCACGTACGGCCCCTCGGTTCCCTCACGCACCACGATGAAGTCGATGGTCCCGGGGTTGGCCAGCGGGCTGCCGACCGTCCCGTAAAGCCGCGACGGCCGCAGGTTGACGAAGTGGTCCAGGCTGAAGCGGAGCTTGAGGAGCAGTTCGCGTTCGATGATTCCGGAGGGGATGCGGGTGTCGCCCGGGGCGGCGCCGACGGCACCGAAGAGGATCGCGTCGCGCGTCTTCAGGTCCGCCAGGACGTGGTCCGGCAGGGTTTCGCCGGTGGCGAGCCAGTGCTCGGCGCCGAGTTCGTAATGTGTCGGCTTGAGCTGCACGCCCTCCGCGGCCACGGCCTTCTCGAGGACTTTGAGGGCCTCGGCAATGACTTCGGGGCCGATGCCGTCGCCGGGAATAACTGCAAGATCGATGGAGGATGCGCTCATGTTTTCAGGGTAGCCAAGTCATCCATATGGTGGGCAAGCCGTCCCACATTTCGGACACGGCGTCTGCGGGCGGCGCGGCGGCCGGAGAAGGATCAGCCCCAGGGATGAGGCACTCGCCACCACGACAGCATAGAGTTCCGGGGTGGAATTACGGCACAAGGTTTATCACTGGATCCGGGTCAACACTTTCCGGGTTGACCTGGTCCTCATGCTGGCGGTCCTGCTGATGTGCGGTCCCGTTTACCTCATGGCGGACCGTCCCTGGCACTTCCTGCTGTCGTGCGCCCTGGTGGTGCCGCTGGCGTGGCGGCGCACCAGGCCCGTGCACGCGGCCGGCGCCACTGTACTGGCGTGCCTGGTCTTGTGGGCAACTGGGCTGGAGCCGCTGGCCGGGCTGCTGGCTGTTCCGCTGATTATCTATGCCGTTGCCGCTTACGGTCCTGCCCGGGCCAGCCGTACGGTCCTGGGACTGGGGCTGCTGGGCGGCGTGCTGCTGACCACCCGCAATCTCAGCAGCACGGCTGAGACAGGCGTGCTGGGCCTGACCATCAGCGCTGTCTACACGGTCCTGATCTGGATGCTGGTGCTGTTCAGCTGGACCCTCGGAGACCTGACACGCGTGCGCCGGCAGCAACTGCAGACCCTGGCGGACCGTGCCCGCCGGCTCGAAATCGAACAGCAGCAGGAACGCTCCCTGGCGGCAGCCGATGAACGGGCGCACATTGCCCGTGAGATGCATGACATTGTGGCGCATTCCCTGTCCGTGATCATCACGCAATCTGACGGTGCGCGGTACGCCGCGGCTGCCGACCCCGCCGTGGCCACGGAGACGCTGGCCACGGTTGCCGCCACGGCACGGACGTCACTGGCCGAAATGCGCCGCCTCCTGGGTGTGCTGCGGCACGGCGATGAGTCCACCACCCGCCCGTTGCCCGGACTTGCGGACCTCGATGAACTGTTCCTGGGGTTCCGTGCGGCAGGCCTTCCGCTGGACGTCGAACAGCTGGGGTCTCCGCGGCGCACCCTGCCTCCGGGCGCCGAACTCACGGCATACCGGGTCCTCCAGGAATCCCTGACGAACGTCCTCAAGCATGCAGGTCCGCAAGCCCGGGCCCGGGTCTTGGTGCGGTGGCAGCCGCGCGGGCTGCAGCTTGAGGTGCACGACGACGGCCGGGGCGCTTCTGCCCATCCGGCAGTCGGAGCCGGGGAAGGCGGCGGTAACGGGCTGCGGGGCATGCGGGAGCGGATCAGCCTTTACGATGGTTCGTTGGCGGCCGGCCCGGCCGCGGGCGGGGGCTTCCAGGTTTCGGCCTTCCTTCCCTACACCGAGGCTTGAGCATGACTTTGCCACTAGACCGCGACAGCACCGCTCCTATCCGCGTGGCGCTGGTCGATGACCAGCAACTGGTGCGCTCGGGATTCAGCATGCTGATCAACTCCCAGCCGGACCTTGACGTCGTGGTCGAGGCCGGGAACGGGCTCGAGGCACTCCAGGCCCTCGGAGCAGCAACCGCGGACGTCGTCCTGATGGACGTGCGCATGCCGGGAATGGACGGCATCGAGGCCACCCGCAGGCTCATCGAACGCGCCGCTTCCGCCCCGGCCGGGTCTGCCAGGGCTGAACTTCGCATCGTCGTGCTCACGACCTTCGACCTGGACGAGTACGCACTGGCGGCCATCGAAGCCGGAGCCAGCGGTTTCCTCCTGAAGGACGCACCACCGGAGGAACTGCTGGACGCCATCCGCACGGTGCACCGCGGGGACGCCGTCATCGCCCCCTCCACCACCCGCAGGCTCCTGGACCATGTAGCTCCGCTGCTGCGCGCACAGGGCAACGAACGGCCCGAGGACCAGGAGGCCGTCGAGCGGCTCACAGCCCGCGAGCGCGAAGTCTTCACCCTCATGGCCCAAGGTCGGTCCAACCCTGAGATCGGGGCAGACCTGTTTGTCTCCGAAGCAACCGTCAAAACGCACGTAGGGCACATCCTGGCCAAGCTTGGGGCACGCGACCGGGTCCAGGCAGTCGTGATCGCCTACGAGACCGGGGTGGTCACTCCCGGAGGCTGACGCCCGGCACGGTGGTTTCAGACCTGGGTATGAGTCCGGCCCCGGCAGGACCAGACCACCGGCCGATTCCCGGGCGCCGGGCCCGGCCATAGCGTGGAAACATGACAACTTCCGCGCATGCCCATACTGCTTTGAACAGGCAAAATATCCCATCCGCTCCCGCCGTGCAGGCCCTCTCCCTGGCCAAGACGTACGGCCGCGGCGCCACCCGCGTCAGCGCCCTGCGCGAGGTCAGCGTCACGTTCGATGCCGGCCGCTTCACCGCAATAATGGGTCCTTCCGGCTCCGGAAAGTCCACCCTGATGCACTGCCTCGCTGGACTCGACAGTGCCGACTCCGGCCAGATCCTGGTTGGCGGAACAGACATTACGGCCCTCAATGACAAACAGCTGACAGCGCTTCGCCGCGACCGGATCGGATTCGTGTTCCAGGCCTTCAACCTGGTGCCCACACTGACAGCCGAACAGAACATCACATTGCCGCTGGCGCTGGCGAACAAAGCCACGGACGCGGCCTGGTTCGACACGGTGGTGGCCACGCTCGGCCTCAAGGACAGGCTCCGGCACCGGCCGCATGAGCTCTCCGGCGGCCAGCAGCAGCGCGTCGCCGTAGCCCGGGCCCTGCTGACCCGTCCCGACGTGGTGTTCGGGGACGAACCCACCGGCAACCTTGATTCGACCGCCGGCGGCGAAGTCCTCGCACTGCTGCGCCGCAGCAGCCGGGAAATGGGCCAGACCATCATCATGGTCACCCACGATCCGGTGGCGGCCAGCTACGCCGACCGGGTGGTCCTGATGAACGACGGCGGCCTGGTGGGCGAGATCGACGAGCCCACCGCCGGGTCCGTCCTGGCCGCCCTCGGCAAGCTGGGAGGCTGAGCGTGCTGCGCGTTGCCTTCTCGCAATTCCAGTCCCACAGCCGCCGCTTCATAGCCGTCGGCCTGGCAGTCATGCTCTCCGTGGCGTTCCTGTCCACCACCCTGATGGTCGGGGCGAGTACCCGTGCTTCGCTGGGTGCCAGCCTCGGGGAGGCCTACAGCAAGGCCGGCCTCATCGCCACCCCGGACACGGGAACCTTCAACGATGCCGCGCTGGCAGCAGCCCGTGCGGTGCCCGGCGTGACCGAGGCTTATGGCCGGATGCAGGCGTACGCCGAGTTCACCGCAGGCGGCCAGGAGGTGTTGGCGCAAGCCCGGAACCTGGCGCCGATGGCCTTGGAAACCGCGACCGTGACCGACGGCGCCCTCCCGGAGAGGGCTGACGGCGTCGCCGTGGACGGGGCTACCGCCGCCCGCTACGGGCTGCGCGTCGGCGACTCCCTGACCCTCAAGGCCCCCGACGCCGCCACAACAGTGGCCATGACCGTCACCGGGATCCTGCGCGGCAGCAACGACCCCTTCGCCTCTGCCCTCCCGCAGATCCTCGCCGGGACACCGGCCGTCAGTGCCCTGGCCGCCGGCGCCCGGGACGCTCAAGGTGGTACCGGCGCCGCTGGCTACGGAAGCATCCAGCTGGCCCTGGCTTCGGGCTCCGACGCAGCCGCAACCAGCAAGAACGTGGCGGCGGCGCTCACCGGTGCCGGCGCCGGGGTGCAGGTGAAGACAGCAGACGAACAAGTCACCGCCCAGGTGGCGATGATGACCGGAGGCCAGGATGAACTGACGATCATCCTGCTGGCATTCGCCGGGGTCGCCCTGATTGTCTCCGGACTGGTGGTGACCAACACCTTCGCGGTGCTGGTGGCCCAACGCACCAGGGAACTGGCGCTGCTCAGGTGCCTGGGGGCGGGCCGGAACCAGGTGCGCAACTCGGTCCTGGCCGAAGCCCTGGTGGTGGGCCTGGTCTCCTCCGCCGCCGGTGTGCTCGCCGCCGTCGCCCTGATGGCTGCCCTCATCGGCTGGGCCGGGACGCAGCCGGACATGGCTTTTGCCACCATGGCCGTCCCGCCGTCGTCCGTCATTGCGGGGCTGGCGGCAGGCACACTCCTGACCCTGGGCGCCGCCCTGGTTCCCGCGAAAGCTGCCACGGCCGTGGCTCCGCTTGCTGCCCTGCGGCCGGTTGACGATGCCGGAATCGGGAACCGGCGGGGCCGCGTGCGGCTGGTGCTGGGCCTTGCCGCCCTTGCCCTCGGGGTTCCGTTGCTGGCCCTCGGCGCCGCGGGCGTGATGCTGGTGGTGGCCTTCGCCGGCGGCGTGCTCTCCTTCGTGGGCGTCCTGCTCTGCGCCACCCTGTTCGTGCCGCGGCTGGTGGGCCTGGCGGGACGGTTGGCCTCTCCTGCCGGCGTCCCCGGGAAGCTGGCCGCCCTCAATGCCGTCCGCAACCCGGCCCGGACCTCCGTCACTGCTGCCGCCCTCTTGATCGGCGTCACGCTGGTGTCCCTGATGATGACCGGGGCTGCCACTGCCCGGCAGGCCTTCGATGACGCCCTCGCCGGCACCTACCCCGTGGATATGGTGATCACCGGGGATGCCCTGACAGCCGCCGAGCGTGACGCAGTGGCACGGGTGGACGGCGTCGCAACCGCGGCTTTGCTGCCGGCAGCGGGCACCTTGGCCGGCGAAGGGATGGGCAGCCCCGTCTATGCCCTCGACGCGGCAGAGGCCGGCCGGCTGCTCCGCGACACCGCGCTCACCCTTGAGCCGGGCAGGATCTACCTTCCGGAAGGCTCCACGGCCGGACCTGTTGAGGTCACCGGGCCGGCCGGGCCGGCCTCCCTGGAAGCGGTGGTCTTGCGGACCCGCAACATCCCGGCACTGGTCTCCACCGACACCGCCCGCCAGTCGGGCCTGACGGGCGGTGGCGTTGCCCCAACCGACAGTGCGCGGACAGATGGCACCGGTCCCGCGGCCAGTGCCGTGTGGCTGCGCCTGGCCGACGCTCCCGGCGGCTACCTGTCCGCGGACCGGATCAAGGACATCCAGTCCGCTGTTGCTGCGGCAGCAGGCGTGTCCGCGGGTGCGGTCAGCGGCGCCGCCATCGAGCGGGTCACCTTCAATGAGGTCATCGACGTACTGCTCTTGGTGGTCACGGGCCTGTTGGGGGTGGCGGTGCTGATCGCGCTGATCGGCGTGGCCAATACACTGTCGCTGTCCGTCCTCGAACGGACCAGGGAAAACTCCCTGCTCCGGGCGCTGGGCCTTACCAAGGGCCAGCTGCGGGGCATGCTGGCCCTCGAGGCAGCCCTGGTGGCCGGCGTCGCCGCATTGATTGGTGCTGCCCTGGGCAGCATCTACGGCTGGCTGGGCGCGCGGTCGGCCCTCGGCAGCCTGGCCGAGGTCACCCCCTCCGTCCCCTGGCTGCAGTTGCTGGGCGTGCTGGGGGTGGCCGTCGTCGCCGGCCTGCTGGCGTCGGTCATTCCTGCCCGGCGCGCGGCACGGCTGTCACCCGTCGAGGGACTTGCCACCGCATAGCCGTGACGGCGGGCCAGTGCGCCTGCAATGGGAAAGGGCAGGTGGCGCGGAAGTCCGCGCCACCTGCCCTCATCCGCACCGGAACCTCAGGCTTCGGCCGGTTCCTCGAATTTGGGGAAGACGGGAACCGGGGCGGGCAGCGCCGTACCGGGAACGATCGGGGTCGCGATCGCGGTGAACTGGCGTGCGTCCCCCTCAGGCTGGCCCAGGGCGTCCAGGAGCTTCGCGGTGGCGCCGGGCATGACCGGCTGGGCGAGGATCGCCACTATCCGGAGCACCTCCAGCGTCACGTACAGCACCGTGTTCATGCGCCCGACGTCGGTCTTCCGGAGCACCCAGGGCGCCTGCTCGGCGAAGTAGGCGTTGGTGTCCCCCAGCACGGCCCAGATGGCCTCCAGGGCGCGGCTGAACTCCTGCTTGTCGAACGCGGCCCGAGCGGCGTCGAGCAGGCCGTTGGCCTGGGCCAGGATGGCAGTGTCGGCGGCTGTGAGCTCGCCGGGGGCGGGTACGGCGGCGCCGCAGTTCTTGGCCACCATGGACAGGGAGCGCTGGGCGAGGTTGCCGAAGTTGTTCGCCAGGTCCGAGTTCATCCGGCCCACGATGGCCTCATGGTTGTAGCTGCCGTCGGCCCCGAACGGGACTTCGCGCAGGAAGAAGAAGCGCACCTGGTCCAGGCCGTAGCGGGCCACGAAGTGGGCGGGAGCCACCACGTTGCCCAGTGACTTGGACATCTTGACCCCGTTGTTGTTCAGGAAGCCGTGGATCATGACGCGCTTGGGCAGTTCCAGCCCGGCGCTCATCAGGAACGCCGGCCAGTAGATCGCGTGGAAGCGTGAAATGTCCTTGCCGATGATGTGCACGTCGGCGGGCCAGTACTTCCGGAACTTTTCGGACTCGACATCCGGGTATCCCACGCCGGTGAGGTAGTTGGTCAGCGCATCCACCCACACGTACATGACGTGCTTGTCGTTGCCGGGGACGGGGACACCCCAGTCGAACGTGGTCCGGCTGATGGAGAGGTCCTCCAGGCCGCGCTTGACGAAGCTGATGACCTCGTTGAACCGGTACTGCGGGGCGCCAAATTCGGGGTGCGCCTCGTAGAGCGCCAGCAGTTTGTCCTGGTAGGCGGACAGCCGGAAGAAGTAGCTCTCCTCCGCCGTCCACGTCACCTCGGTGTCCGTCTCTTTCGAGTAGCGCACGCCGTCGTCCTTCACCACCGTGTCATCTTCGCCGTAGAAGGCCTCGTCCCGGACGGAGTACCAGCCTTCGTACTTGGAGAGGTAGATGTCGCCGTTGGCTTCCATCTTCTTCCAGATGGCCCGGGATGCGGCGTAGTGGTCCTCGTCCGTGGTCCGGATAAACCGGTCGTAGCTGACGCCCAAGGCAGCGTGTGCCGCCTTGTAGATCTCGGCGTTCCGGGTCACCAGTTCCTTGGGCGTAATGCCTTCCTTCTCCGCGGCCTGGGCGATCTTCATGCCGTGCTCGTCCGTGCCGGTCAGGAACATCACGTCGTAGCCGTCCAGCCGCTTGAAGCGCGCCATGGCGTCGGTGGCTATGTACTCGTAGGCGTGGCCGATGTGCGGCACGCCGTTGGGGTAGGTGATGGCCGTAGTGATGTAGAACGGCGTTTTCTCTGAAGCAGTCACGGTCGGACGTTACCTTCGGTGCGTGAGTGGGTGGGCTAGATCAGTTCTGTCAGGGTATCGCTGAGCCGGACCAGTTCGTGGTCGTGCGAAGCCACCAGGACGGCGATGCCGTCGGAGGTGGTGTCCTTCAGGATGCTGATGATGCGGTTGGCGGAGGCGCGGTCCAGGCTGGCGGTGGGTTCGTCCACCACCAGGACGCGGGTGCCCAGGATCAGGGCCCTGGCGATGGCCACGCGCTGCCGTTCGCCACCGGAGAGCTGGGCCGGGCGGTGGCGCATGCGGCGGCCAAGTCCCACCAGGTCCAGCAGGTCCTTGGCCATGTCGCGCCGCTGCTCCACTTCGCCGTCGGGCACGGCGGGCAGCAGCACGTTTTCGAGGGCACTCATGCCGTCGATCAGTGCACCGCCCTGGTCCACGTAGCCGATGAGCGCACGGCGGCGGTCGGCGATTTCGTCGTCGCCCATGCTTTCGAGCGAGTCGCCTTCCCAGAAGACGCGGCCCGACGTCGGCAGGGTCAGCCCCGCGCCAACGGTCAGGATGCTGGTCTTGCCCGAACCGCTTCGGCCGGCGACGCAGTGCATCTCCCCCGCGTGCAGGGTCAGGTCGAAGCCCTCCACCACGCTGACCGCCTCGGCGCCGCCCTTTCCGCCACCGTAACGGATGGTGATGTCGCGCATCTCCAGCGGGGTGGCGTGATCGGCAGACTTGACGATGGTGTT
Source organism: Arthrobacter sp. AG258 (assembly GCF_004364695.1). Classification (NCBI taxonomy): domain Bacteria; kingdom Bacillati; phylum Actinomycetota; class Actinomycetes; order Micrococcales; family Micrococcaceae; genus Arthrobacter; species Arthrobacter sp. AG258. Next base: position 297,259 of record NZ_SOBI01000002.1, read on the forward strand.
GGCCCGGGTCTGCAGGGGGACCTCAGTGGAGCCGCTCCGGCGGCTGCGCTGGACATTCGTCGGGTTTGTCATTGGACCACTTTCGTTGCAATCGGTATCCAGCAAAGTACGGCCACCAGCCCGGCCACGGCGGCCCAGATGGCCGCGTAGGGTGCCAGCAGCAGGCCGATGCCCAGGGCGCCCAGCACGCCCAGCGGCAAGGCCACGGTTCCCACCAGCGCGTTCTCGAACAAACGCACCTGGCGAAGCATGTCCGGGTTCCAGCCCATGGCCTGGAGGATGCCCAGGTATTGGCGCTTGGAGTTGAGCTCGAAGCGTCCGGTCACCAGGGTGAGCACCAGCCCCACGGCCACGCCGGCCACTGCCAGCAGGATGCTGGGCAGCGTCACGCTGGCCGCTGCAAGTCCGCTCAGGGCGCTGGCACCTGCGGCCCGCGGAATGTCGATCAGCAGGGCGATCAGGCCGCCGACGGCGGCGCCGAAGACACCTACCGCCACGGCCAGGGACAGGGTGTTGAACTTGTTGGTGCCCAGCTGCCGGTTGGCGAAGGTCAACGGCGAATCGACGGGGATGAGCCGCTCGTCATGCTGCGGTTCCTGGTCGATCACGTCGCGGTGGCGGAGTTGTTGCGCGGCGAACAGTGCCGCGCCGCAGTAGAGGACCACGACGGCGGCGCACACCAGGGCGGTCGGCAGGCTCCAGCTCAGGAGGCTCAGCAGGATCCCCGCGGCAGCGAGAAGGGCGGCGCCGACGCCGAACTCCTCGAGGACCCAGGTGCGGATCCGCCGTTGGGTCCAGCCCATGGCCCGCAGTGTTCCGGCCTCGCTCCGGCGTTTCCGGATGTAGCTGACGGTTGACGCGCCGGTCAGCAGGGCCGCGCCGCAGAGGGTAAGGAACAGCAGGGTGACGTTTGTTCCGGACAGGGATCCTGCCACGGCGTCGGCGGCGTTCTGCCGGACCCAGGACTGCTGGACCGTGCCCAGCGCGGATTCCTTGCCCGCCCCGTCCTTTGAGTAGCCGGGGACGGCGATGCTGGTGTCCTCGCGGGCCGAACCGGCCACGATGGTGGCGTCCAGGCCCATGTCCCGGATTTCGGCGGCAAGCTTCTCCACCTCGGGCTGGGCTTCCTTCCAGCTGCCCGGAGCCTTGGCCCGGACGCGGACGGCGTCGATGACCGCGGCGTTCTGCTTGTAGCCGCGGGCAGCCGCCAGGCCGTAGTAGTCGGTGATCGCACCGGCGGACTGGCTCGCCAGTCCGGTGGCGCTGAGGGAAGGCTTCAGTTCCGCGGCGGGGACATCCTTGCCTGCGGCGTCCTTGACCAAGGTGAACGGCGTGGGGTCGTAGCCGCCCAACGGAAGCTTGTTGACGTCACCCGAGGCGGCGGCAACGGCAGCGGGGTCGAACGTGCCGTAGACCATGGGCAGCGGCTGGGCCGGCTGCTGCTGGCCGGTGGACAGGTTCTCCCGGTACGAGCGCTCGTCTACCGGGTCGCGCTGGGTCTGGTCCACGGGGGCGCCGCTGGCGGCCTTGTCCGGCAGCCGGTTCACCGTTACCCAGTCACCGGGAACTGCTGTCTTGTCCACGGCACCGTTTGCGGCGGTGTCGCCGTCGGTGTACTTGGGGGCGCCGGCAAAGTTGGTGCTCCACTTGGCGGGGGTGTAGAGGCCCTGGTTGAAGTTGCCGTTGTTCCCCAGCAGGGACGAGTGGTCGGTGGAACCGGGCCAGGAGAGCACGAAGGGGTCCTTGGACACGAATGGCAGGTAATCCTTGCCCAGCGACTTGGACACCGTGCCGACGTCCTTGACCACCTTGCCGGCGTCGTCGATTTCCTCGATCTTCACGTTGTACTTCAGGTCCAGCGACGTGCCCGACCGGACGATCAGCGGCACGGCCTGTGAGCCGCCGCTGAGCTGGCCGGTGCGCTTGGCCTGCTGGTACTGGGTCATCAGGGGTGCCCAGTACTTGAGCTTGACGCCGAGGAAGTCGGGTCCTTCCTTGAGCTGGTCCATGCTGATGCCGTTGGTGAAGAGGCCTTCCAGGTACCGTCCCACGGCGCCGGCGTCACGGGCGTCGGCGGGGGGAGCCTTTTCCAGCGGGGCCAGGAAGTCGCCTGCGGAGCCCAGGAGGGCGCGCTCGGCCGCCGGGTCCACTGCCACGACGGATTCGGTGACCTCGGGGGCGAGCGGCAGCGCCACGGAGAGGTTGAAGAGGTTGTGCTCGGACCCGCCGGCAGGGTTGGGGAATTTTATCCCGGTCTCCCCAGCCGGTGCCGCGATGCGGATGCTGCTGCCGCCCTGGGCCTTCTCTTCGACGAGCCGCGCCTTGCCCAGGGTGCCTTCGGCGGTGGTCTTGAAGAGGGTCTGCTCGGAGTTTCCGTCGGAGCTCACGGCGCTGGCAGTCAGCCGGTACTTCTTTGCAGTGTCGCTGAGGACGGATTCGGCTGCCGGCCACTGGTTCGGGGCGGTGGCCCCTGCGGCCTGGTCGGCGGTGGCGGTGCCGGCGAGCCCGGCGTTGTAGCCGAGGTAGTCCATGGCGTCGAGCCGGGGCGTCTCAAGGTTCTGCGTTACCCGTGAGACCAGGCTGATGGGTGCGGCCACGGACGTGCCGGAGAGTTTCCGGATGGAGTCCAGCTGGTCGAACCCAATGCCGCCGGCGCCATTGGCGATCTCGGGCTGCAGGAGTGCTCCGGAGGGCGCCTTGGCCTGGACCAGGATGTCGTAGAGCCCCCTCGAATTTTCGTCGATTGTCCGGTTGAGCGCGGCCTGTGACTGGCTCTGGACGACGACCGACAAGCACATTGCTGCGATCAAGATGGCCGCGGTCAACAGCAGCACCCTGCTTCTGATGAACCTCTGGACGGCGTTCATGGAACTCCCTGAAACCTGGATTGCGTGCGCGCACTTCCAACCGCCGGGCAGACGTGGGCGATGGCGGACGGATGTGCAAAAGGTATTGGCCGGCCTGCCGGCTATGGTCCTGAACCAGGACCAAGCCATTTTAAGCAGACCGGCCAATCATACGTGGCTCCGCCCGGGCGTGCCTGCGCGGAGGAGCGGCTTCGGCGTTTCGGCCGGTGTGTCGCGTTAGTCTTCCAGGTCCACTTCCCGGACCATTTCAGCGCCGATGCCGGCCTTGATGGCGTCCAGCACCTGCTGGGGCACGGAGCTGTCGATGGTCAGCAGGGCCAGGACCTGGCCGCCTTCGTCGGAGCGGGCCACCTGCATGCCGGCGATGTTGATGTTGTTCATGCCGAGGATGTGGCCGATGGTGCCGATGACGCCGGGGCGGTCGGTGTAGGCCACCACCACCAGGTGCTCGCTGATGGGGATTTCGACTTCGAAGCCGTTGATGCCCACCAGCTTCTCCACCTGCTTGGGGCCGGTCAGGGTCCCGGCCACGGAGATCTGGCTGCCGTCGCTCAGGGCGCCGCGGAGCGTCAGGACGTTGCGGTAAGACTCGGTGTCGGGGGTGGTGATCAGGCGGACGTTGATGCCGCGCTGCTCGGCGATGACGGGTGCATTGACATAGGACACCTGTTCGGTCACGATGTCGGCGAAGATGCCCTTCAGCGCAGCCAGCTCCAGGACCTTGACGTCGAGGGAGGAGATTTCGCCGGCAACTTCGACGTCGAACTGGGTCAGGGAAGCGTGGGTCAGCGCAGTGAAGATGCGGCCCAGCTTCTCGATCAGCGGGATGCCCGGGCGGACGTCGGGGGCGATGACGCCGCCGGCCACGTTGACGGCGTCCGGCACCAGTTCGCCGGCCAGGGCCAGGCGGACGGACTTGGCCACGGAGACGCCGGCCTTTTCCTGGGCTTCATCGGTCGAGGCACCCAGGTGCGGGGTAACCACCACGTTGTCGAGCTTGAAGAACGGCAGGTCGGTGCTGGGTTCCTTGGCGAAGACGTCGACGCCGGCTCCGGCGATCTCGCCGTCCTGCAGGGCCGTGAAGAGGGCTTCCTCGTCCACGAGGCCACCGCGGGCGACGTTCACCACGTAGGCGGTGCTCTTCATCTTCTTGAAGGCGTCAGCGCCGAGCATGCCCACGGTCTCCGGCGTCTTGGGCATGTGGATGGTGATGAAGTCGGACTGGGCCAGGAGCTCATCCAGGGTGACCAGCTGCACGCCCAGCTGCGCCGCGCGGGCGGACGTGATGTAGGGGTCGTAGGCCAGGATCTTGGTGTCAAAGCCCTTGAGGCGGGCTGCCACGAGGGCGCCGATCCGGCCGAGTCCGATGATGCCGATCTTTTTCTCGAACAGCTCGATGCCGGTGTACTTGGAGCGCTTCCACTCGCCATCCTTGAGGGCGGCGCTGGCCTGCGGGATGTGGCGGGCCAGGCTGAGGATGTGGCCCACGGTCAGCTCGGCGGCAGAGACGATGTTGGACGTGGGGGCGTTGACCACCATGACGCCGGCCTGCGTGGCCGCCTTGATGTCCACGTTGTCCAGGCCCACGCCGGCACGGGCGATAACCTTCAGGTTCTTGGCGGCGGCGATGGCTTCGGCGTCCACCTGGGTGGCGGAGCGGACCAGAATGGCGTCTACGTCACTGATTGCCGAGAGCAGCTGGGAACGGTCTGCGCCGTCAGTCTGGCGGATTTCAAAGTCCGGGCCGAGGGCCTCGACGGTGGCGGGGGAAAGTTCTTCGGCGAGCAGTACTACGGGTTTTGACACGGCTGATCCTCTGCGTTGCAGTCCTGGGGATGGAAACAAGTCTAGGCCGACGGAAAGGCCGGGCTCACATTGTTAAGTGTGAACCCGGCCTCACCGCTGCGGTCTGCGTGGTTGGGCTGGCGGCCTTAGCGGGCTGCGGAGCCTTCCACGTAGTCCACGTCCTGCTGCTGCCAGGAGAACAGGGAACGCAGTTCGCGGCCCACGGCCTCGATGGGGTGCTGTTCAGCCTTGGCGCGCAGTTCCTTGAACTCGACGCCGCCGTTGTCCTGGTCTTCGATGAAGCGCTTGGCAAAGGCGCCGGACTGGATGTCGGCCAGGACGGCCTTCATGTTTTCCTTCACCTCGGGGGTGATGACGCGGGGGCCGGAGACGTAGTCGCCGTACTCGGCGGTGTCGGAGACGCTCCAGCGCTGCTTGGCGATGCCGCCCTCCCACATGAGGTCAACGATGAGCTTGAGCTCGTGCAGCACCTCGAAGTAGGCAATCTGCGGCTGGTAACCGGCTTCGGTGAGGGTTTCGAAACCGTACTGGATCAGCTGAGACACCCCGCCGCAGAGCACGGACTGCTCGCCGAAGAGGTCGGTTTCGGTTTCCTCGGTGAAGCTGGTCTTGATGACGCCGGCGCGGGTGCCGCCGATGGCCTTGGCGTAGGACTTTGCCAGCTCCCAGGCGGACCCGGAGGCGTCCTGCTCGACGGCGATGATGTCCGGGATGCCGCGGCCGGCTTCGAACTCGCGGCGGACGGTGTGGCCCGGCGCCTTCGGGGCGATCAGGATGACGTCAACGCCCTCGGGGGCCTGGATGTAACCGAAGCGGATGTTGAAGCCGTGGGCGAAGGCGAGGGCCTTGCCGGGGGTCAGCTTGTCCTTGATGGAGTCGTTGTAGATCGCGCGCTGGTGCTGGTCCGGCGCCAGGATCATGATGACGTCGGCCCATTCGGCGGCGTCGGCAACGTTCTTGACCGTGAAGCCGGCGTCCTCGGCCTTGGCGGTCGACTTGGAGCCTTCCTTCAAGGCGATAACGACCTCGACGCCGGAATCGCGCAGGTTCAGCGCGTGGGCGTGGCCCTGCGAGCCGTAGCCGACAATGGCAACCTTGCGGCCCTGGATGATGGAAAGGTCGGCGTCGTCGTCGTAGAACATTTCAGTCACTTGCGTAACTCCTCTTGAGTGGTTGTAGATAGTGGTCTTGCGGTGCTGCGGTTACGGGCGCCAATTCCCGCCGGGGCTGGTGCCTAGGCGGAACGGAGGGCCCGGTCACTCATGGAGCGGGATCCCCGTCCAACGGCCAGGGTGCCGGACTGCACGATTTCTCGGATGCCGAAGGGCTCCAGCACTGAAAGCAGGGCTGTGAGCTTTTCCGGATGGCCGGTGGCCTCAATGACGACCGAGTCGGTGGACACGTCCACCACTGAGGCGCGGAACAGGTCTGCGGCCTGGGTTACCTGCAGGCGTGTTGCGGCATCCGCCCGTACCTTGACCAGGATGTGGTCGCGCTGTACGGAAGTTTCTGGGGTCAGCTCAACGATCTTGATCACGTTGACCAGCTTGTTGAGCTGTTTGGTGACCTGCTCGATGAGGTCGCCGTCGGCGTCGACCACCACAGTCATGCGGGACACGCCCGGCACTTCGGTGGGGCCGACGGCCAAGGAGTTGATGTTGAAGGCGCGGCGGGCGAACAGGCTCGCCACGCGGGTCAGGACGCCGGGCTTGTCCTCGACCAGGACGGAAAGTGTGTGGCGGCTCATGCTCAGTCTTCCTCTTCCCATTCCGGGGTCATGTTTCGGGCAACCTGGATCTGGTCGTTGCTCACTCCGGAGGGCACCATCGGCCACACCATGGAGTTGGGGCTCACCACGAAGTCGATGACCACGGGGCGGTCATTGATTTCGAGTGCCTTCTGGATGGTGGCGTCGATGTCCTCTTCCCGCTCGCAGCGGAACGAGGCGCAGCCGTAGGCCTCGCCCAGCTTGACGAAGTCCGGGATGCGGACGGTGTCGTGGCCGGTGTTGAGGTCCGTGTTGGAGTAGCGGCCCTCGTAGAAGAGGGTCTGCCACTGCCGCACCATGCCCAGCGAGGAGTTGTTGATGACGGCAACCTTGATGGGAATGTTGTTGATGGCGCAGGTGGCCAGCTCCTGGTTGGTCATCTGGAAGCAGCCGTCGCCGTCGATGGCCCAGACCACCCGGTCAGGCTCGCCCACCTTGGCGCCCATGGCCGCGGGAACGGCGTAGCCCATGGTGCCGGCGCCGCCGGAGTTCAGCCAGGCGTGCGGGCGCTCGTACTTGATGAACTGGGCAGCCCACATCTGGTGCTGCCCAACACCCGCCACGTACACGCCTTCGGGGCCGGTCAGCTGGCCGATCCGCTCGATGACCTTCTGCGGGGCGATCAGGCCGTCGTCCGGTTCCGTCCAGCCCAGCGGGTAGGTTTCCTTGAGGTTGTTCAGGAAGGCCCACCAGGTGGTCAGGTCAGGCGTGCCGGAAGCCTCGAACTGGCTGCGGACGGCCTCTGTCAGTTCCGGAATGATCTCCTTGACCGAGCCCACTATGGGGACATCGGCGGTGCGGTTCTTGGAGATCTCGGCGGGGTCGATGTCGGCGTGGATGACCTTGGCATGCGGTGCGAAGGTGCGCAGCACGCCGGTCACGCGGTCATCGAAACGGGCGCCGAGGGTGATCAGGAGGTCCGACTGCTGAAGGGCCGTGACGGCGGAAACGCTGCCGTGCATGCCCGGCATGCCCACGTGCTGCGGGTGGGAATCCGGGAAGGCGCCTTTCGCCATCAGGGTGGTCACCACGGGTGCTCCCGTGGCCTCGGCGAGGGCGCGCAGTTCAGCGGAGGCGTGCGCCTTCACCACGCCGCCACCGACGTACAGGACCGGCTTGGAGGCGGCGGCGATGAGTTTCGCCGCCTCGCGCACCTGCTTGTTGTGGCCCCGGGTGACCGGCCGGTACCCGGGCAGGTCGATCCGCGGCGGCCACGAGAACGTCATCTGTCCCACCTGGGCATCCTTGGCAACGTCCACCAGGACGGGCCCGGGACGGCCGGTGGAGGCCAGGTGGAAGGCCTCGGCCATGACGTGGGGGATGTCGTTGGGGTCGGTCACCAGGAACGAGTGCTTGGTGATCGGCATGGTGATGCCCACGATGTCGGCTTCCTGGAACGCATCGGTGCCAATGACGCCGCTGGCGACCTGGCCGGTGATGGCCACCAGGGGCACGGAGTCCATGTGGGCATCCATGATGGCGGTAACGAGGTTGGTGGCGCCGGGACCCGAGGTGGCGATGCAGACGCCAACCCGCCCGGTAACCATGGCGTAGCCTTGCGCGGCGTGGCCGGCTCCCTGTTCGTGACGGACCAGCACGTGGTTCATGGTGGAGGCCATCAAGGGGTCGTAGGTGGGCAGGATCGCGCCACCAGGCAAACCGAAAATGTCGTCGACGCCGAGTTCTTCGAGCGAACGGACGATTGCTTGTGAGCCGGTCATCACCGTCGGGGGTACGACGTTGTTCGGCCCAAGGACAGGAGAGACGGCAGCAAGGTCGGCGACGACGGCGGCATGGTCAGCCGTCCGGTCGGCGCGTTCCGGAGCCTTGGCGGCTCCAGCGGACTTGGTGGCCATCAGCGAGGGGCTGATGGGCGATCCTTTGCTCATCGGACTCTTCCTTGTGGATCTTCTCTGGTGTTCGAATGTGACTGGAAAGGCGGGAAATAAAAAAACCCCTCAGCCTGGTGGCTCTGTGAGGGGTTCGCGCGTGACGGTTCGTTACCAGGGCTAATGTGCCACGCGCTTGGTAAGGACGACGACGATGCCGGTAACGAAAGTCATGCGTTCAGTTTTCCCTCTGGTGTGATGGGTGTCAACGAGCAACAACCCTATCTCACCATGTGGACAACACTGTCCACTCTTTGATCCTATCTCGGAAGGACCAGCCTAAAACCGGACGTCAGCCGGTGTAGGCACCCTGGCTGGCGCTGTGTACCAGCTTGGCGTACTTGGCAAGCACTCCCTTGGTGTAGCGGGCCGGAAGCGGCTGCCAGTCCACTTTGCGGGCCTCAAGGTCCGCGTCGTCCACCAGCAGGTCGAACGTGCGGGCGGCGATGTCCACCCTGATCCGGTCGCCGTCCTTGACGAAGGCGATCGGGCCGCCGTCGACCGCTTCCGGCGCAACGTGGCCGATGCACAAGCCGGTGGTTCCGCCGGAGAAGCGGCCGTCCGTCAGCAGGAGGACGTCCTTGCCCAGCCCGGCACCCTTGATGGCGCCGGTGATCGCCAGCATTTCCCGCATGCCGGGGCCGCCCTTGGGACCTTCATACCGGATGACCACGACGTCGCCGGCCTTGATCTCGCCGTTGTCGAGTGCGTCCAGCGCCCCCTTCTCGCGCTCGAAGACCCGGGCAGAGCCCTCGAAGACGTCGGCGTCGAAGCCGGCGCTCTTGACGACGGCGCCTTCCGGAGCCATTGAGCCGTGCAGGATGGTGATGCCGCCGGTTTTGTGGATCGGATTGTCCAGTGCGCGAAGAATCTTGCCGTCAACGTCCGGCGGGTTGATCGCGTCGAGGTTTTCGGCGACGGTCTTGCCCGTGACGGTGAGGCAGTCGCCGTGCAGCAGGCCGGCGTCGAGCAGGGCCTTCATGATGACGGGAACGCCGCCGATCCTGTCGACGTCGGTCATGACGTAGCGGCCGAAGGGCTTGAGGTCGCCCAGGTGCGGGATCCTGTCGCCGATGCGGTTGAAGTCGTCGAGGGTGAGCTCAACCTCGGCTTCCCGGGCGATGGCCAGCAGGTGCAGCACGGCGTTGGTGGAGCCGCCGAAGGCCATGGTGACGGCGATGGCATTCTCGAACGCTTTCTTGGTCATGATGTCCCGGGCGGTGATGCCCTTGCGCAGGAGATTGACCACCGCTTCGCCGGACTTGCGGGCGAATTCATCACGACGGCGGTCTGCCGAGGGCGGGGCGGCCGAGCCGGGGAGGGACATGCCCAGCGCCTCGCCGATGCAGGCCATGGTGTTGGCCGTGTACATACCGCCGCAGGCGCCTTCGCCGGGGCAGATGGCCTTTTCGATCCGGGTGAGGTCTTCCATGCTCATCTTGCCCGCGGCGCAGGCACCCACCGCTTCAAAGGCGTCGATGAGCGTGACTTCCTTTTCGGAGCCGTCCTCGAGCTTCACCCAGCCGGGCATGATGGACCCGGCGTAAAGGAAGACGCTGGCCAAATCCAGGCGGGCGGCCGCCATCAGCATGCCGGGCAGGGACTTGTCGCAGCCGGCCAGCAGGACCGAGCCGTCGATCCGCTCCGCCTGCATGACGGTCTCCACGGAGTCGGCGATGACTTCACGGGAGACCAGGGAGAAGTGCATTCCCTCGTGGCCCATGGAGATGCCGTCCGAAACCGAAATGGTGCCGAATTGCATGGGGAACCCGCCGCCTGCGTGGACGCCTTCCTTGGCGCCCTGCGCGAGGCGGTTCAGGGAGAGGTTGCAGGGAGTGATCTCGTTCCATGAGCTCGCCACGCCAATCTGGGGCTTGGCGAAGTCGTCATCGCCCATGCCGACAGCCCGGAACATGCCGCGCGCGGGCGCCGCATGGATCCCATCGGTGACGACGCGGCTGCGGGGCTTGATATCAGGCGTGTTTGCGGTTGCGGTCTGGGCGTCACTCATAGGGGAAAGTCTAGGGCGCGCACCGCGGCCGGACGACCGTAAGATCAGCTTCCCGTTGAAATAACGGGAAAAATTCGCCAAATAGTGGACTCACGTCTCACATAATGAGACGTCGATGGTGGTCGAGGCTCCGTCCGGCCACCCGCACGACCGGGGAGGACGCCAGCCTGCGGCCCGCGGCTTCTCTGGACAGCAGTGCCTGCCCGACGTAGCGTCGGGGACACGACACCCCCGCCGCCCGGATCGAGAGGCCTGCCATGGACATTCTTTTCTGGATCATTCTCATCGTTGTTCTCGCGGCAGTCGTTTGGTGGCTGCTGAAGCGCAACAGGTCAACCAGTACCCCTGGCGCCTCCGGCACCAGATCGGACGGCGCCCTGGAGGGAGGCAGCGCCGCTGCCTCGGCCGAGGCTGCCGCGACCACCGGGATACCCACGGCAGCGGGCTTCGGCCGCGCCGCCGAACCGGCAGCCCCGCCAACGGCTGAGGAACCGGCGGATTCATCGGCGATGCCACGGACGGCGACACCCGCGGCTGCCGAGGCCACCGACAACCCGGTCCAGGGCCCTTCCGGCGCCGATGACGGCATGGCTGCACCCGGCTCCGTCGGCGCCCGGGAAGATGAGCGCAGGCTGCAGGATGAAGCCGAGTGGGAAACCCAGTGGTCGGAGGCCGGGCCGTCCGGGCCACGTCCCGCCCCGTCCGCCACCAACGATGCAGCGGCAACGGCCGCAGCGTCACAGGCAGCCCCGCCCGCCGCAGGGGCCGAGGCCGACGCGGCGGACGACGGCGCCGGGCGGCAGGAATCCCGGGCGCACAGCTCCCCCGCACCTGCCCATCCTGTCCATCCTGTCCATCACGACGAATACACCGCACCCCACCCCCCGACGCTGCCCGGCGCCGAGACGGCCGCCGGGGAGGAGACGGCAGCATCGGAGGCGACGGAGCATGCGGAGGCCTCCGCCCCGACGGAGGAAGCATCAGGCCACCACGACGCCGCCCCGGGGCACAGCGAAGCGGCGGGAGAGCCAGCCGGGCACCTTGCGGCAAAGGAACCGTACGGGGCAGGCTCGGCATCGCCGGCCGCCGATGGAAGCGGTCCGGCGGACTACAGCGTCAGGGGAGACGCCGCTGCGATGGTCTACTACGAAGAAGGACATCCCGACCATGAGCACATCCGGGCGGATGTCTGGTTTGAGTCTGCCGCGCACGCCGAGGCTGCCGGTTTCCGCGCTCCGCGCCGCAAACGGCCCTAGCCGGAGGCGGGGCCGCCGTATGACGCTACGGCCCTACTGGATGGCCTGCCTGCTCTTCCTGCTGGCAGCGTGCACCGGCTCGCCCGGCCCAACACCTGGCACGGGCTCCGGCACCACGGCCGAGCCGCCCGTCTCCGTACCCGAGGTGCAGGAAAAGCTGGAACTGAAGCTGGCCGTCCCCTGGGCGGCCGTCTTCCTTCCGGACGGCACGGCAATCATCTCCGAGCGGGGAACGGCGTTGTTGAAGGCGGTCCGCGACGGACAGGCCACCACCGTGGGCAAGGTCCCGGGGGTGGTGCCCGCCGGTGAAGGGGGCCTGCTGGGCCTGGCGCTGTCACCGCATTTCGACGTTGACCGCTACCTCTATGCCTACATGACAGGGCAGGAGGACAACCGGGTGGTCCGGCTGACGCTGCAAAGGGACGCCGACGGCGCACTCTCCCCCGGTCCACCGCAGACCGTCTTTGCCGGCATACCGAAAGCAACGACGCACAACGGCGGGAGGATCCGGTTCGGCCCGGACGGCTTCCTCTATGTTGGCACCGGCGACGCCCAGCGCCGGGAACAGCCCCAAGATCCGGACGCCCTGGGCGGCAAGATCCTCCGGCTCGCCCCGGACGGCAGTCCGGCGCCCGGGAACCCGTTCGGCAATGCCGTGTACAGCCTGGGTCACCGGAACGTCCAGGGACTGGCCTGGGACGGCGAGGGCAGGCTGTGGGCCAGTGAATTCGGCCCCGACGTCAATGACGAGCTCAACCTGATCCTTCCGGGCGCCAACTACGGATGGCCCGAAGTGACGGGCGCACCCCACCGGCCGGAATTCCAGGATGCAAAGGTCGTGTGGCCCTCCACCAGCGAATCATCGCCCAGCGGCCTGGAAATAGACGGCGGCACCGCGTACCTGGGCGCGCTGCGCGGGGAGCGGCTGTGGGCCGTCCCCCTTCAAGGCACCGAGGCAGGTAATCCTGTGGCCTATTTCACAGGAATGTACGGGCGGATCAGGGACGTGATCCGGACCCCGAACGGCGGATTGTGGCTGATGACGAACAACGAAAACCCTGATTTCGTGCTGGTTTTGGGGCTGCGGCGGTGACGACACTTCCTCCGTGGGCGCCGATTTCACTTGCACCGGAAGTTCGTGTAGAGTTTCATGTCGTTGCGGAGATCAACGGGAAAGAAAAAGCCCGAAAGATTGAAGCAAACAAGATGCACCTCTAGCTCAATTGGCAGAGCAATTGACTCTTAATCAATGGGTTCCGGGTTCAAGTCCCGGGGGGTGCACCAAAGAAACCCCGTCTTTACTGGCCGAGAGGCCACGTAAAGGCGGGGTTTCGTTTTGCGCCTGTAATGGATGGTGTGCCGCACGGCGACCCAGAGGTTCACATCCAATGCCTCCGAATCTGCCTGGTGGCTTCCCGAAGGTAGTCGGTATGCTGCCTGGGCTGCAACCGGGTCAAGCCGGGACCCGGGGTTCCGCACATATGACCGGGGTACCCGTTTCCTCATTGAAAGTAGTCCCAGTTGAAAAAACAGCTCGCAGTCACCGCTGCCCTCGCCGGGATCACCCTGGCCGTCGCAGGATGCTCCGCGACCGCCACCCCCGGCATGACAGCTCCGCCCACCGCGTCCTCCCCGGCAGCCTCCTCCGCGGCATCCACCGGATGGGAACTGAAGCCACAGGGGGGCGGTGACCGAATCAAGGCCGCCGGGCTTCAGGTCCTCAACGCCGAAGGCGCTGCAGAGCATTTCCACGCGCACCTGGACGTCCTCGTGGACGGCAAGCCGGTCGCCGTTCCGGCGGACATCGGCTTCAGCTTCACCCCGGCCGGCCAGCCCAACGGGATCTCCGCGCTGCACAGCCATGACAAATCCGGGATTATCCACATCGAAGCACCAACCGCCGGCGCCACCTACACGCTCGGGCAGTTCCTCACCGAATGGGGTGTCCTGGACGGCACCGACCCAACGCCAGGAACGCCACACTCCGCCCAGGACGGCTGGAGTGTGGCCGTCAACGGAGTTCCGCACGACGGGAAGATCTCCGATGTGGTCCTAAAAGCCCACGACGAGGTCGTCCTGTTCCACGGCGCGGCGCCAGTTCCGGTCCCCGCCACGTTCACCTTTCCGGCAGGGCTGTAGCCCCCTCACCGGCGGCCGCCGACAAGACCCCCATGTGCTCCGCGCGCACCTAACAGTGTGGCCTCCGGACACAAAAAAGCGTGGCCCCGGCAGTCCTTGCCGGGGCCACGCTTGACGGCGTTATGAAAAGCCGGTTACTTGGCGGAGTCCACCAGCGCAGAGGCGTTGCTCGGCGTCGTGGCGAACTGGCTGGCGAGTTCACGGACCACAGCCTTGAGCTCCTGGCGCAGGACCTCGGGGTCGATCGAAGAGGAAGCCAACACCGAACGCTCCATCTCCACGGCCTGGGCTACCGCTTCCTTGCCGCGCTCAGTCAGCGAGACCACATGGCTCCTGCGGTCCGACGTGCTCCGCACCCGGGCGATATGGCCGTGGGACTCAAGCCGGCTGAGCGTCTTGCCCATGGTCTGGGCCTGGACGCGGACATACTGGGCGAGCTGGGCCTGGGTCATGGGGCCTTGCGCAGCCAGCACCTCTATGGCGATAACACCGGCGTGCGTGAGTCCGATGGCGCCAAGTTTTTCGTTCCAGGAGTGTTCAACGAGGCGCGCAGCAGTGGACAGGAGGCGCCCTGTGGGCCAGTGATCCATATCAGGCATAGCAGCCAGTATAACCAAGTGCCGATTAGCACTCGCCCCACCCGCTTACTAGGCTGTTGTGTCCCGCCCGCAACAAGGAGAAAAACAATGGCTGAAAGACTCGTTACCGGCGACAAAGCACCCGCATTTACCCTGCAGGACTCACGCGGGAAGGAGGTCAGCCTGGACCCGGCCTCCGGCCGCTCCACCATTGTCTACTTCTATCCGGCAGCGTCCACGCCCGGGTGTACCAAAGAAGCCTGCGACTTCCGCGACAGCCTTGCCTCCCTGCAGGCCTCCGGATACGACGTCCTGGGCATCTCGCCCGACCCCGTCGAAAAACTGGCAAAATTTGCGGCGAATGAAGCCCTGACGTTCCCCCTGCTCTCCGATGAGGACCACGCAGTGGCCGAGGCATACGGCGCCTGGGGCGAAAAGAAGAACTACGGCAAGACGTACCAAGGCCTGATCCGCTCCACCATCGTGGTGGATCCCGACGGCAAGGTTTCCCTCGCACAGTACAACGTCCGGGCGACCGGACATGTGGCCAAGTTGCGGCGGGACCTCAACCTGGACGCCTGACCACGGCGCACCTGCCGGACCACCCCGCCGGCGCGACGCTACAATGGACACTGGCATCCCGCCGTCGAACGCCCTGCGTTCCTGGGGGAAGCCTGCGCGCGAGTGGTGAAATTGGCAGACACGCAGGATTTAGGTTCCTGTGCCTTCGGGCGTGGGGGTTCAAGTCCCCCCTTGCGCACACCGCGGATCCCCCGGCTTTGGCCGGGGGATCCTTTGTTTTAAGCCGTCTCCCCCATGCCGGTTCGTGCCCCGAATAGAAAAACTCCACGGATCCACCCATCCACTTCCGCCCACCGGCCGAATAGCCATTGAGACACCAGCCAAGGGCAGGTGCTTACCCCCAAGTCAGACTGCACGCCACGGACACCGCTCCACGGGCAGCAGGCTCAACGATCCAAGGAGTACTGAAATGCAGACCTTCAAGCGCACCACTTTCACCGTCGCAGGCGTTGCAGCGGCCGCTCTGCTCAGCCTCACCGCGTGTGGCGGTTCGGGCAGCACCTCCGGGTCCTCGGCATCTTCGGCGCCGATGTCCTCCGCCCCCAGCTCCAGCATGGCCTCACCGTCATCCAGCGCCATGGCCAGCTCCTCGGCCGGCAGCATGGACCCGGCAGCAAACCTGGTCGGCCCCGGCTGCGCCGCTTACGCCCAGCAGGTTCCCACCGGCGCAGGCTCCGTAGCCGGCATGGCCCTGGATCCGGTGGCCGTCGCCGCCTCCAACAACCCCATCCTCACCACGCTGACCGCGTCGGTATCCGGCAAGCTCAACCCCAAGGTCAACCTGGTGGACACCCTCAACGGCGGCGAATTCACTGTCTTCGCACCGGTGGATGACGCCTTCAAGAAGATTGACGCCGCCACCATCGACACCCTGAAGACGGACGATGCCCTGCTGAGCAAGATCCTGACCTACCACGTTGTTCCCGGCCAGATCACCCCTGACAAGATCGCCGGCACCCACGCCACCGTCGAGGGCGGCTCCGTCACCGTCACCGGCAGCGGCAACAACCTCAAGGTGGACAACGCCAACGTCATCTGCGGCGGCGTCAAGACCAAGAACGCCACGGTCTACCTGATCGACTCGGTGCTGATGCCCAAGTAGCCCTCACAGGCAACAAGCGTTCTTCGACCAAGCCGGGTTCCACTGGTTATCCAGGGGCCCGGCATTGGCGTGTCCGGATCCGGGCAGTGCCCGGGTCGTGTCCATTAGACTGGATCCCGGCCCGCAACCGGCGGAGCCGGCAGGATCCAGAGGTGATAAACGAGTGCCCAGCAGTACATCGCGGCGGACTGCCCTCAAGGCCGGCGCCGTCCTCATGGCGCTGGGCGTGACATCATGCACAGGCACACCGGTTCCCTCTCCCACGCCCGGCCAGGACAACTCCACGCCCGCGGAACCGGCAGCCACCTTCAGCTTCGGAACCGCCGCCCAGCCACTGGGCCTTGACCCGGCATTGTCCAACGACGTCGAGTCCCAGCGCATCACGCGGCAAATCATGGAAGGCCTCGTGGGAGTTGACCAGACCACGGGAAAGCCCACGCCCCTGCTGGCCACCGAATGGAACGAATCCAACGAGGGCCGCACCTACACCTTCAAGCTTCGTACCGGCGTTACCTTCCAGGACGGGACCCCGTTTAATGCCGACGCCGTCTGCACCAACTTCAACCGCTGGTTCGCCTTCTCCGCCGAACTGCGGAAGCAGGCACCGGGCAGTTCCTTCAAGGGGGTCTTCAAGGCCCACTCGGACGAAGCCAGCCTCTCAATCTTCAAGAGTTGCACCGCCGTGGCCGCGGACACAGTGCAGATCGACCTCACGCAGCGCTTCACGGCGTTCCTGCAGGCATTGACATTGCCCGCCTTTGCGATGGCCTCCCCCGCCGCCCTCGCTGCCGGCAAAGCCGACGTGCTGGACCAAAACCGTGGCGGCCAGGCCTTGTCCGTTTTCGCCACCAACCCGGTCGGCACCGGCCCCTTCACACTCGCTGCCTGGGGCAGCGACAACGTGACCCTGTCCAGCAACAAGACCTACTGGGGCGACCGCGGGCAGATCGCCACCATCAACTTCCTCGCCTACAACTACCCGCAAACCCGCCTCCAGGCCCTCCTGGACGGCAAGATCGACGGCTACGACGCCGTGACCGTGGGGAACTTCGACCAGCTGGTCAAGCGAGGCAAGCAGATCGTCCAGCGCGACCCGTTCTCCGTGATGTACGTGGGCATGAACCAGGACATCCCGGTGCTGCAAAACCAAAAGATCCGGCAGGCGGTGGAGCTTGCGATCGACAAGGAAACGCTGATCCGGAAGTTCTTCATCGACAACACCGCCAAAGCGACGCAGTTCGTCCCGCCCAAGATCAGCGGATTCAACAACGATGCCCCGGCACTGGGCCATGACCCGGAAAAGGCCAAGAGCTACCTCAAGGACGCCGGCTACGCCGGCGAGGAACTCAAGTTCTACTACCCCCTGAACGTCACCCGGCCCTACCTCCCGACCCCCGAAAAGGTCTACGCCGAGCTCAGCCGCCAGCTCACCGCCGTCGGCTTCAACATCCGGCCCGTCCCGGTGGACTGGGCCGATGGCTATCTCCAGAAAGTCCAGTCCCCCGGCGACCATGCCCTGCACATCCTCGGCTGGAACGGCTCGTACTCGGATGCCGACAACTTTGTCGGCCCGCTGTTCGGCGAGAAGAACGGCGAATTCGGGTACCAGGATCCGCAGGTGTTCTCGAAAATCAACAGGGCCCGCGGCCTGCCGGACGGCAAGGAGCGCGATGACTTGTATCACACCATCAACACCCAGATTGCGGCGACGGTGCCGGCCGTTCCCATCGCCTTTCCCATCTCCGCCCTTGCCCTTTCGGACCGGGTCCTGAGCTACCCGGCGTCCCCGGTCTTAAATGAAGTTTTTACGAAGGTCCAACTAAAGCCTTGACGGGCCGGTCCAATTTCAGTATGTCGGCTGCCCGGGGATATTCTGTGACAGCCAGAGCCGCTGCAATCGGAGACTGATCGTGACTTTCATTTCCAAGACCCCACATGCCGACGTTGTCCTGATAGGCGGCGGCATCATGAGCGCGACGCTGGGGGCATTCCTCAAGCAGCTGGAGCCGGACTGGACCATCTCGCTGTTCGAACGGCTGGACCAGCCGGGGCTCGAGAGCTCAGATCCCTGGAACAACGCGGGGACGGGCCATGCGGCCCTCTGCGAACTGAACTACTCCCCCGCAGCCAAGGACGGCTCGGTAAGCCCCAACAAGGCGCTGCTCATCAATGAACAGTTCCAGCTTTCCCGCCAGTTCTGGTCCCACTTGGTGGACAACAACCTGATTGGCTCCCCCAAGGGTTTCATCAACACCGTCCCGCACATGAGCTTTGTGATTGGCGAGGACCACACCCGGTTCCTGAAGACGCGCTACGAGGCCCTGAAGCCGCACACCCTTTTCCGGTCCATGGAGTACTCCGAGGACCACGCACAGATTGCCAAGTGGGCGCCACTGATCGTCAAGGGCCGCGACCCCAAGCAGCGTGTCGCCGCTACCCGGGCAGCTGAAGGAACCGACGTCGACTTCGGCGCGCTGACCCGTGAGCTCACCGGCTACCTGGGGAACAACGGCGTCGAAATCAACTATGGCCATGACGTCACCGGCATCTCCCGGGCGTCCGACGGCGGCTGGGACCTGACGCTGAAGCACCCGCGTTCCGGAGAGCACGGCAAGATCCACGCCAAGTTCGTCTTCGTCGGCGCCGGCGGCGGCGCGCTGCACCTCCTCCAGGCCTCGGGCATCCCCGAAAGCAAGGGTTACGGCGGCTTCCCCGTCTCCGGGCAGTTCTTCCGCTGCACGGACGAGACCATCGCCGCCCAGCACAGCGCAAAGGTCTATGGCCAGGCCTCGGTTGGCGCCCCGCCCATGTCCGTACCGCACCTGGATACCCGCTACGTCAACGGCAAGCGCTCGCTCCTGTTCGGACCCTACGCCGGCTTCTCCACGAACTTCCTCAAGAACGGCTCCTACCTGGACCTGCCGCTGTCCATCCGCCCGGGCAACATCATCCCGATGCTCGCCGTGGCCAAGGACAACATGGACCTCACCGCGTACCTCATCAAGGAGGTTGCAAAGCGGCACGACCAGAAGGTCGAGGCCCTGCGCGAGTACTACCCCGAGGCAAAGGGCGGCGACTGGGAACTTATCACCGCCGGCCAGCGTGTGCAGATCATCAAGAAAGATCCGCAAAAGGGCGGCATCCTTCAGTTCGGAACCGAAGTGATCGCCGGCCGCGACGGCTCCATCGGCGCGCTCCTGGGCGCGTCGCCCGGGGCTTCGACCGCTGTCCCCATCATGATTGAACTGCTGCAGAAGACGTTCCCCCGGAATTTCAAGGGCTGGCAGTCCAAGCTCAAGGACATGATGCCCGGTTACGGGGTCAAGCTGGATGAAAATCCGGACCTGGCCGCGGAGCTGGAACGGGCCACGGCCAAGTCCCTCCAGCTGGAGAGCGTTTCCGCCAGCCATTGACCCTGCCGGGGCCAGCGGCTGGCACCCAGGGCATGTACCAGTCACTAAACCCCCAGGAGAGCATCCATGTTCCGGCTGGCGCACCTTTCCCTTGCCAACAGGGCCCTGATCGCGCTGATCACTGTCTTTGCTTCGGTCTTCGGCGTGATCACCATGTCCTCGTTGAAGCAGGAGCTCATCCCGTCCATTGAGTTCCCGCAGATCACCGTGCTCAGCTCCATGCCGGGCGCGTCGCCCGAGGTCGTGGACAAGCAGGTCAGCGGCCCGCTGGAGAAGGCACTGAACGGCGTGGAGGGGCTGGAATCCACCTCCTCCACGTCACGCACCGGCGTCTCGCAGATCACCTTGGTGTTCACCTATGGTTCCAATCTTGACCGGGCCCGGAACCAGATCGACCGGGCGATCTCCAACGCCAAACGGACACTTCCCAGCGATGTCCAGCCGCAGGCCATCGCCGGGAGCATCAGCGATTTCCCCATCGTGTTCCTCGCGGTGTCCTCGGACAAGTCCCTGAGTGACCTGAACGCTGACCTGCAGCGCCTGACCGTGCCCCGGCTGCAGAAGATCGACGGCGTCCGCAGCGCCGACGTGACCGGTGGCGCGTCCCAGCACATCGAGATCCTGCCACGCACCGATGCCCTCGCCGCCGCGGGCGTGGGCGTGACCGCGATAAAGGACGCCCTTTCCAACAACGGAGCCCTGGTCCCGGCCGGAACCCTCGAGGACCAGGGAAAGACCCTCTCCCTGCAGATCGGCAGCCCGGTGGATTCCCTTGACGCCATCAAGGCCCTTCCGCTGGCCGGGGCGAAGAACGCAGCGACCGTCGGCTCGGTGGCCGACGTCTCGCTCAAGGACGACGAACGCACTTCCATCACCCGCACCAATGGGGCCGAGACCCTGGCTGTTTCCGTCACCAAGAAACCCGAGGGTGACACGGTGGGGATTTCCCATGCGGTGCGGGACTCCCTGCAGGATCTCCAGGCGGAGCTGGGCTCGAACGCAAAGTTCACACCTGTCTTTGACCAGGCACCGTTCATCGAAAAGTCCATCAAGGACCTCACCACGGAAGGCCTGCTGGGGCTGGGATTCGCGGTCGCGGTCATCCTGCTGTTCCTGATGTCGGCGCGTTCCACGCTGGTCACCGCCGTCTCCATCCCGCTGTCGCTGCTCATCACGTTCATCGGTCTTTCGGGCACGGGCTATTCGCTGAACATCCTGACCCTCGGCGCACTCACCATCGCGATCGGACGCGTGGTGGACGACTCGATCGTGGTCATCGAGAACATCAAGAGGCACCTCAGCTACGGCGAAGAAAAGTCGACGGCGATCCTCACCGCCATCAGGGAGGTGGCCGGTGCCATCACAGCCTCCACGCTGACGACGGTGGCCGTGTTCCTGCCGATTGCCTTCGTCGGCGATCTGGCCGGCGAACTGTTCCGGCCGTTTGCCCTGACCGTCACCATGGCGCTGCTGGCGTCGCTGCTGGTGTCCCTGACCATCGTTCCGGTGCTCGCCTACTGGTTCCTCAAAAACCCCAAGGGCGCCCCGGACGGAGCACCGGCCGGTTCCGCCGAGGCCCGCCGGATTGCCGCGGAAGCCCGAGCCAAGGCGCACGACGCCGAGCAGCGCAGCCGCCTGCAGCGCGGCTACCTGCCCATCCTCCGGTCCACCCAGAAACACCCGGTCATCACCCTGGTGGCCGCCGTCCTGGTGCTCGTCGCCACGGGCGCCATGACGCCACTGCTGGCTACCAACCTGCTGGGGAACTCGGGACAGAACAGCCTGACCGTGCGCCAGGTGCTGCCTGCCGGAACCAGCCTCGCGGACACCAGCGCCGCCGCAATCCGGCTCGAGGAGGTCCTGCGCGGCATCGACGGCATCAAAGACGTCCAGGTAACGTCGGGCAATGCGCAGGCCGGGTTCGCCGCGCTGACCTCCACCGGGTCCTCGAACTCCACTTTCACCGTGGTCACTGACGAGAAGGCCAACCAGGAACGGCTCCAGGACACCGTCCGGACCGAGCTGGCCAAGGTGCCTGATTCCGGCAAGATCTCCGTTGGCACCCAGCAGGGCGGCTTCGGTACCTCGTCCACCGTGGACATCACGCTGAAGGCCGCCACCAGCGCCGACCTGCAGTCCGCCAGCGACACCGTGGTTGCCGCCATGTCCGGCGTTCCCGGCACCAGCGAGGTGGCCAGCAACCTGGCGGCCAGCAACCCCGTGGTGCAGGTGAAGGTGGACAGGGCAAAGGCGGTGGCCGCAGGACTGAACGAGCAACAGGTTGCCGGGGTCCTGGCTTCCACCATCAGCCCCATTCCCGCGGGGACGGTCCGCATCGACACCAATGATTTCCCGGTGCGGATCGGCCAGGGCACAAAATTCACCAGCATTGACGCCGTCCGCAACATCCCGCTGCCGGCTGGCGGCAAGCCGGTAACGCTGGGAAGCATTGCCTCCGTGGAGCAGGTGGACGTCCCCGTCTCCATCACCGCCAGCAACGGTGAGCGCACCGCCAAGGTGTCCATCACGCCGTCGGGCTCCAACCTGGGTGCCGTGAACACCGAGGTCCAAAAGCGCCTGGCGGACGTCCAGCTGCCTGCCGGCGTCACCGCGACGATCGGCGGGGCCACCACCCAGCAGGCGGACTCCTTCCGGCAGTTGGGCCTGGCCCTGCTGGCTGCCATTGCCATCGTGTATGTGATCATGGTGGCCACGTTCAAATCCCTCATCCAGCCGCTGATCCTGCTGGTATCGGTTCCCTTCGCGGCCACCGGTGCCGTGGCCCTGCTGCTGGTCACGGGAGTTCCGCTGGGCCTGCCGTCGCTGATCGGCATGCTCATGCTGGTGGGCATCGTGGTGACCAATGCCATTGTGCTGATCGACCTGATCAACCAGTATCGCCAGCCGCGTGACGGCCGGCCGGGCATGAACGTGGCGGATGCCATTACCAACGGTGCCCGGCAGCGCCTGCGCCCCATCCTGATGACGGCACTCGCCACAGTCTTTGCCCTGACTCCCATGGCCCTGGGCCTCACGGGCGGGGGCGGTTTCATCTCGCAGCCGCTTGCCGTTGTGGTCATCGGCGGCCTGGTGTCCTCCACTGCACTGACCCTCATCCTGGTCCCCGTGCTGTACCGGCTGGTGGAGGGTCGCCGCGAAAAGAAGGCGTTGCTGAAGGATCTTCAGGCCCGGCCTGAACGCGGCCCGGGGTCCGACGTCGATGCCGGGTTCAAGGACTGGACCACCGGGCAGATGCCCAAACTCAGCGGCCGCCGCGCCGCCCCCGGGGGCGCCGAGTAGCAACAGCGTCCCTTCCTGATGCCCGTACCGCCCAGCGGTGCGGGCATCAGCTTTTGAATGCCCGCCTGCGAACGCACGCGGGAATATTCTCCGCGTCGGGGCGTTACAGGAGGCGATAGATGCAAATGCATCTAAATTGGTTTACACTTAAACCAAGCCGGAAAGTCCAGCAACGGAAGGGCACATCATGCAGATCGGTGTTTTCAGCGTCAGCGACATCACCACGGACCCCACAACGGGCCGCACCCCCACCGAGCACGAACGCATCAAGGCCTCGGTGGCCATCGCCAAGAAGGTCGAGGAGATCGGCATGGATGTCTACGCCCTGGGCGAGCACCACAACCGGCCCTTCTTCTCCTCCTCACCCACCACAACGCTGGCCTACATCGCAGCGCAGACCAACCGCATCATCCTCTCGACGGCCACCACGCTGATCACCACGAACGATCCCGTAAAAATCGCCGAAGACTTCGCCATGCTCCAGCACCTGTCCGATGGACGCGTGGACCTCGTCCTGGGCCGGGGCAACACCGCTCCCGTCTATCCCTGGTTCGGCAAGAACATCCAGGACGGCGTGGAGCTGGCCATCGAGAACTACAGCCTCCTGCGTAAACTCTGGGACGAGGACACCGTGAACTGGTCCGGCAAGTTCCGTACCCCTTTGCAGAACTTCACGTCCACGCCCCGGCCGCTGGACGGTGTGGCGCCCTTCGTGTGGCACGGCTCCATCCGGACGCCGCAGATCGCAGAGGTGGCCGCCTACTTCGGTGACGGTTTCTTCGCCAACAACATCTTCTGGCCCAAGGAGCACTACCAGCAGCTGATCGGGCTCTACCGCGAGCGTTACGAGCACTACGGCCACGGCACGGCAGACCAGGCGATCGTTGGCCTGGGCGGCCAGTTCTTCATGCGGAAGAACTCCCAGGACGCCGTAAAGGAGTTCCGCCCATACTTCGACAACGCTCCGGTGTATGGCCACGGACCTTCGCTGGAGGACTTCACCTCGCAGACTCCGCTGACCGTGGGCAGCCCGCAGGAAGTCATCGAGAAGACCCTGACCTTCCGCGAGTACTTCGGCGACTACCAGCGCCAGCTGTTCCTGATCGACCACGCCGGCTTGCCGCTGAAGACCGTGCTGGAGCAGCTGGACCTGTTCGGCGAGGAAGTCCTGCCTACGCTGCGTAAGGAATATGCAGTACGCAAGCCCGCACAGGTTCCCGAGCCGCCCACCCACGCCGGGCGGGTCGCCGCGCTGCTGGCCGCCCAGGACGCCGAAAAAGCCACCTCGGAGGCATGATGGCCGGGCAAGGATCCGACTCGCCGGTCCGGCTGGCGGCCGAAACCTGGGAGTCACTGTTCCGGGCGCAGGTTGCGGTGATGCGCAAGCTCCAGTCCGGGCCGGCGTTCCGGAAACTGGCACTGAACGAATATGACGTGCTGTTCACGCTCTCCCGCTGTCCCTCCGGCTGGCTGCGGCTCAACGAGCTCAACGACAACGTCCTGTTGAGCCAGTCCAGCCTCAGCAGGCTGGTGGAGCGGCTCGAGAAGCGCGGCCTGGTGGCACGGATGCCGGCGCCCGAGGACGGCCGCGGAGTGCTGCTCAAGCTCACGGACGAAGGGCGGGAGCTGCAGAAGGAGATCGGCCGCGAACACGTCCGCGACATCTCGGCACTGGTGGCTCCCGCGCTGACGGCGGCAGAGCAAAAGGAACTCAGGCGGCTCACCGACAAGCTGCGGGCCTCCTTGGGTACCCTTCCCCGGTAATCCCGACGCCGGGCAGCCGGGTCCGGCGTCAGCCCAGCGCCACCAGCCGGGTCGGGTCTTCAACCGGCAGCTCGCCGTTGACCACGGCCGTGATGCGCAGCTGGGTCAGGGTCAGGCTGCCGCCCACGGTGGACAGGAACGCCGTGTCCGACGAGTCCCGGCCCGCGGTGATCCGGAGCATTGATTCCCGCGGGGCAAGCCCCGTGGGGTCGATGACATGCCAGGCACCCTCCACGTAGGCTTCCGCCACCGCATGGAAATCCATGGGGCTGAGGCCTGGGGCGTAGACCGCCGCAAGGCGGGCGGGGATGTCCTTGGAACGGAGCAGGGCGATGGCCAGGTGCGCAAAGTCCCGGCACACGCCGCGGCGGCTCAGCAGGGTCTCCACTGCCCCGTCCGTGCCCCGGGAGGAACCGCTGATGTAGCGCAGCTCGCCGTTGACCCACTTCCGGACCGCATGCAGCAGGGCGGCCCCATGGATCCCGCCGAATTCGGCGTAGGCGGTGGGCAGCAGCCGGTCGGATTCCGCGTAGCGGCTGGGGCGGACGTAACGGATCCGGTCGGCCAGCTCCGCTTCTTCGGGAACGGCGCGTCCGGACACCGTGGCGGCATATTCCACGGCAACCTCGGTGGGTTCGTCGAACTCCATGTAGTGGAACCGGCCGCCGTGGTGGTCGGACACCTCCGTGAGCGGCACGTCCGCACCGCCGGCCGTGACGGACAAGGATTCCGCAAAGGACGAATAGCCGCTGTTCCTCGCCGCGGCAATGGCCATGGCCACTTTGGTATGGGCGGTGGTCCTGAAGGCCAGGCGTGCGGAAACAGAGCGTTCCATGTCTCTCCGGGGGTGTTGGGGGTGGACGGCAAGTCGCGGTCCCCGGCACCGGGTGAGTGCGGGCAGCGGGACTAGTTTTTGACCTTCAGCGACATTAGCATCCGCTGTACGTTGGCGAAGTCGGAACTGTCATTGACATACTGGGCGGCCTGGGCGAGGGTGTCGAACGGCATCGCCGGGGCCACTTTCTCGTCCGGCGCGAAGGCCTTCAACGACACCACGTCGCCAAACGAGTAGTCGCCTTTCCCAGCCGGTCCGCGCACCACGTTGCGCAGCTCGCACGCCTGCCCGTCGCTTCCGCCCACCAGGTTGGTGATGCCGTAGGAGCCAAAGTAGCGGTAGCCCTGGAGCACCCGGTAGACCATCCGGGGCGGGATGGTTCCTTCCCCGCCCTGGACGGCGAGGTCGAAGGGCACGCTGCTGATCACCGTGTAGGGGTGCCTGGCGTTGTCCGGGCAAGCGCCGGAAGACGGCGGCAGTCCCGTCCGCAGTGCGGCGACATACGTCCCGTCGGGCTTCTTGACCTCGATTTTCAGGCCGCCGGGGAGCACGCCTTCTTCCGGCGCCACCGACTGGGCGATCCAGTCCTGCGGCAGGTCGAAGCTCACGGTCTTCGCCGGGTCCGAGAAGGTCTTCCAGGAGGACGCCGTGGCGGCGCCCTGGGGTTCGGAGGGGGTGGCGGACGAAGGAGCGGAGGCGCTGCCTGACGCGCCCGGCGATGCCGTTGCCGCCCCAGATCCGGTGGTTCCCGAGGCGTCCGGCTGCGCCGTCCAGCCCGGTCCACTGCCGGCCTGGGGTCCCGAGCAGCCCGCCAGCAGGAGCGCGGCTGCCAGCAGGGACATCCGGGAAAGAACGGTCAATGGTGCCTTGCCTGTCATGGCAGCCAGCCTAACCGTGCCGTGCCGCCTTCCGTGGCTGGCGCGGCAGGTGTTTCCGGGCCGCCGACCGGTTCCACCACCCGGGCACCCGGCCTGCGTGTCGCCGTCGGACGTTACCTGCCTTGGCCGGGGACTAGGCTGGAGGCTATGGCGGAAGAGCAGCACGGCACAGCCGAAGAGAATCCTGCGGAAATGTCCGCCCTCGACATCGCCGACTGGCGGCTGAGGACCTTTGCCCTCTACGACAACGTCCGCAAAATCTCTGCGGAGGACCCGGCCGAGGCGCACTCGTACTGGCGCCACCAACGCGACCTCATGTTTGCCACCCACCCTGCGTCCGCGCTCACGGCAGCGGACAAGGCACGCTTCTCCGGGCTGAAGACAGCGGACTACGATCCGATCTACCGGTTCCACGTTCCGCTGACCAAGGAAGGCGCCGGCCGGCAGATGAGCGTGGACACCGGAACCGACGGCGTGGTCAATTTCGTGCGCCTGGGCACGTTCGACCTGCCCGAGATGGGCCAGCTTGGGGTCTGGAAGATCCACGGCTACGGCGGCGGCATCTTCGTCCCGTTCCGGGATGCGACTGCCGGCCAGCCCGGTGGAACGTACGGGGCCGGCCGCTACCTGCTGGACACCATCAAGGGCGCGTTCCATGGTGTGCAGGGCACCGGCCCGGACGCCATGTTCGTTATCGACTTCAACTTCGCCTATAACCCCTCCTGCGCCTACAACGAGGCCTGGGCCTGCCCGCTGCCCGGGCCGTCCAACCGGCTGGCAGTGGAAATTCCCGTAGGAGAGCTGTACTGACCATGGTTTGCTCCCCCACGTACATGCGGCATGCCCTGTTCCCGCTGGACAGCCCGCGGTCCCCGGAACCCGGCGCCAACAGCGCCCCCGGTGGGACCGCGTGAGGGACGGTACATCCGCACCCGCCGTCCAGGAGACGCCAACCCGCCGTCTTCCCGCCACCAGGCACTACCGCGGAGTCCTGCGCTTCCCGGTCATCCGGCAACTGCTCCGCTTCACAGGGGTCGGCATCATCTGCACCGCCGCCTCACTTGGGCTGTACGCTCTGCTGCGTCCGTGGCTGGGCGCGCAGTTGGCCAATGCGGTGGCCCTGGTCCTCACGTCGCTGTTGAACACGGCCTTGAACCGGCGGCTGACGTTCAAGATTGCCGGTGGACAGCGGCGCACCCGCGACCACCTCAACGGCCTGGTGGTGATCGTCGTGGCACTGGTAATCACGGGCAGCAGCCTGGGCGTGCTGCACTGGTTCAACCCGGACGCCACCGTGGGGGACGAACTGGTGGCAACCACCCTGTCCGGCTTCCTGGCCACCGCCGTCCGGTTCAGCATGCTGCGGCACTGGATCTTCCGCCGCGCACGGCACCGCTGACCCGATGGCACGAATCCGCTAGCGTCCCTGGCCCGCGCCGAGGTTTTTGACACTGGCGACGGCGCCCCTGACGGCTGCGGCGGCCTGGTCCAGTTCCTGGGGGGTTACCGATGCGTCGAAACTGAAGCGGACGGCGGTCTGGGCAAGCTCTGCGGAGAGTCCCAGGGCAGTGAGGACCGGCGAGGGAGCATCGGAGCCGGTGGCGCAGGCCGAACCGCTGGAGCACACCACGCCGCGGCGTTCCAGCTCCAGGAGGACGGATTCGCCGCTGGTGCCCGGGAAGCAGAATGATGCCACCGACGGCAGCCGTTCGGCGGGATGGCCGGTGAGGACGGCGTCCGGCACGGCGTCCAGCACCGCTGCGATGAACCGGTCGCGCAGGGCAGCCACCCTCTCCCGTTGCTTTTGTTGTCCCGCTTGGGCCAGGGCGAGCGCTGTGGCCAGGCCCACCGCACCGGCCACGTTCTCCGTGCCTGAACGGCGTCCGCGCTCTTGGCCCCCGCCGTGGACCACCGGTTCGAGCCTGGTGCGGCTGCGGACGTAGAGCATCCCGCACCCTTTGGGAGCACCCAGCTTGTGCCCCGAGATGCTCATTGCGTCCACACCCAGGGCCTTGGTGTCCAGCGGCAGCCAGCCGGCTGCCTGGACGGCATCGGTGTGGAACGGGATGCCCTGGCTGCGGGCCAGTTCCGCCAAGGCCTTGATGGGCTGCACGGTACCGACCTCGTTGTTGGCGTACATGACGCTGACCAGGGCTGTTCGCAGTCCGAGCAGCGCGGCGAGGGCATCCGGGCTGACCCGGCCGGACGTGTCCACCGGCACCACGTCCACCGTAAACCCGTGGAACCGCTCAAGGTAACGGGCGGATTCTTCCACGGCGGGGTGCTCGACGGCGCTGATCACCACCCGGTCCAGTCGCGGGTTTGCGGCCTGCCGGGCGAGCGCGATTCCTTTGACTGCAAGGTTGTCCGCTTCCGTCCCGCCGGAGGTGAAGACCACTTCCCCCGGACGGCAGCCCAGGACGGCGGCCGCGGCGGACCGTGCCCCGGCCAGTGCCGCCGCCGCAGCCTCGCCGAGCGTGTGGTGGCTGGAGGGGTTCCCGAACCCGCCGGTGAGGTACGGCCACATGGCGTCCAGCACCTCGCGGCGGACGGGCGTGGTGGCGGCGGCATCAAGGAAGATCACGGGTCACCCGGCAGTCAGTTCGACGTCCAGGCCCAGGTCCAGGGCGGCCACGGTGTGCGTGAGGGCCCCCACCGAGATGACGTCCACGCCGGTGGCGGCGATCGCCGCGACAGTCTCGAGGTTGACGTTGCCGCTGGCCTCCACCAGGGCACGTCCGGCAACCAGGGCCACTCCGGCCTGCAGTTCCGGCACCGTGAAGTTGTCCAGCATGATGGTGTCCACCCCTGCCGCGAGGACGGGTTCGATCTGGTCCATCCGGTCGACTTCCACTTCGAAGTGGGTGGTGTGTCCCAGCTGTGCCTTGGCTGCCAGCAGGAGCCCGGTGAGTTTGGCAGGGTCTCCGCCCGTCATCACGGCCAGGTGGTTGTCCTTGGCCAGGACGGCGTCCGAGAGGCTGTACCGGTGGTTGGAGCCGCCGCCGCACCGGACGGCGAATCGTTCCAGGACGCGCAGGCCGGGGGTGGTCTTGCGGGTGTCGGTGATGCGGGCGCGGGTGCCTTCCGTGAGCCGGACGAACCCGGCGGTCTTGGTGGCGATCGCGGACATCCGCTGGACCAGGTTGAGCGCCACGCGTTCGGCCAGCAGCACCGAACGCGCTGATCCGCTGACCCGGGCCAGGTGGGTGCCGGCGTCGAACGCCTGGCCGTCCGCCAGGAGCAGTTCCACCCGGGTGGCAGGGTCTACGAGCTCCATGGCGTCCCGGAAGACGGTGGCGCCGCTGAGGATGCCGGGGACGCGGGCGTTGAGGATGGCGGTGGCGCGCGCTCCGGCGGGGATCAGGAGTTGGGAGGTGATGTCCCCGGAGGGTGCGTCCTCGGCGAAGGCCCGTTCCAGGATCTCCCGTACGGGGGCCGCCGGAAGGGTCAGGTCGAGGGGACGCACGGCAGGGGCGTGGTCGATTACGGCGGGTTCAGTCATGGAGCAGGCTCGCTTTCGGGCGCGGAGGGCAGGTGTTCTCAGGTTCGGCGGCTTCATCGCTGCGGTAGTGGGCGCCCAGCGATTCGGTGCGGTCCAGCGCGGCACCCACCAGCAGCCGTGCGGCCAGCAGAAGGTTCCGGTCCTCAGGCACCACGGGGTCAGCAGAGGCGGAGCCGGCATCAGGACGGACGACGGCGGCCCAGGACTCGAGCGTGGCGGCAGCCTCCCGCAACAGATGCCCGGAGCGCAGCACGCCGGCATGGGACGTCATGAGGCGGCGAAGAGCGCCCCGCGAAAAGGGTTCCCCCACCTCCCCAGCCCCGCCGAAGCCGGACGGCCTATTTCCGCCTGGCCCACCTGAGCGATCCGCCGTTGGCCCTTCCAAAGTGGCACCCATACCGGACCGAAGCTCGGCGCCTGGGGGTGCTCCGGAAGCGAGCGTCAAGGGGAGGCCGCCCGCGGCCGAGACAGCGAGCGGAGGAGCGCCGTCAGGCGCCACCCAAGCCCCGTCGTCGTGGTCACCGAAGAGGAAGTCTTCAACAGCGCGGCGGCCGAAGACGAGTCCCTCAAGGAGCGAGTTGGACGCCAGCCGGTTAGCACCTTGGACGCCCGTGCACGCAACCTCGCCGGCGGCGTAGAGGCCGGGGACACTGGTGCGGGCGTAGAGGTCGGTGGCCACCCCGCCCATCCAGTAGTGGGCAGCGGGGGCGACGGGGACCAGTTCGCGGGTCCAATCGATGCCGGCCTCAAGGGTTTTCCTGGTGAGGGTGGGGAACCGCCGGCGGAGGAAGCCCTCGCCCTTGGCCTGCTCGATGGCGCGGGCGTCAAGGTAGACGTGGCCGTTGGCGTCGCCGAGCTTGGCCAGGTGCAGGGCGATGCTGCGGGAAACGACGTCACGGGGCGCGAGCTCGGCGTCGGGATGGTAGGCCTGCATGAAGCGCCTGCCTCCGGCGTCCAGCAAGATGGCCCCTTCGCCGCGGACCGCCTCGGAGATCAGCAGCGGACCGTCCAGCCGGCCGGGGTGGGCGGTGGCGGAACTGACGAGGCAGGTGGGGTGGAACTGGAAGAATTCGAGATCTTTCACGGCTGCGCCGGCGCGGACGGCGAGCGCCAGCCCGTCCGCCGTGGCCACGGCCGGGTTGGTGGTTTGGGCGAACAGCTGGCCTGCTCCCCCGCTGGCCAGCAGCACGGCATCGGCCGCCAGGACGGCCGGCCGGCCCGCCTGGAGGTATTCGACTCCGCTGACGCTGCCGCTTGAGATGACCAGGGCGGTTGCCTGGGCTTGGGAAAGAATGCGGAGCGTGCCCCGGTCACGCCGGTCCCGGACCGCCTGGATGAGCGCAGCGGCCACCCGCGCACCCGTGGCGTCCCCGCCCGCATGCAGGATGCGCGGGGCACTGTGTGCGGCTTCGAGCCCAAGCGCCGGGCCGTCGTCGTGCGCGGCGTCAAAGCGGACACCGTACCGCTGGAGCCCGGCGATGTCCCCGCGCGCCTGGGTGCACATCAGCCGGACGGCGGCCTCGTTGCAGTGCCCTGCCCCGGCGCGGAGGGTGTCGGCGATATGCGCGGCAACGGTGTCCCCGGGCGACGGTTCGGCGAGCACCGCCGAGATACCGCCCTGGGCGTACCAGGTGTTGCTGTCTTCCAGGGCGCCTTTGGTCAGCAGCACCACGTCCGTACCGGCGTCGGCGGCGAGCAGCGCAGCGTAGAGGCCGGCGATGCCGCTTCCCACGACGGCGAGGCGACCCGCAGGCGTGCCGGGCTCGCGGGTCATTACGGCCTCGCAGCGAGCATGCGCTCGAGTGCCGTCCTGGCGTTGGCCTGCACATCCTCGTCCACGGTGATGCGGTTGACGATTCGGCCGGCGACCAGTTCCTCCAGGACCCAGGCTAGGTAGCCGGGGTGGATGCGGTACATGGTGGAGCAGGGGCAGATCACCGGGTCCAGGCAGAAGATGGTGTGCTGCGGGTATTCGGCGGCGAGACGGTTCACCATGTTGATTTCGGTGCCAATGGCGAACGTGGTGGGCTCGGTGGCGGCCGCGATGGCTTTCTTGATGAAGTCGGTGGAGCCGGCTGAATCGGCGGCGTCCACCACCTCCATGGGGCATTCGGGGTGCACGATGACCTGCACGCCCGGGAAGTCGGCCCGGGCCTTTTCGATCTGCGCCACGTTGAACCGCTTGTGCACGGAGCAGAAGCCGTGCCAGAGGATCACCCGGGAATCGAGCAGTGCCTGTTCGTCGTTGCCGCCGAGGTCCTTGCGCGGGTTCCACATGGGCATCTGGTCCAGGGGAACGCCGAGCGCCTTGGCGGTGTTGCGGCCCAGGTGCTGGTCGGGGAAGAACAGCACCCGCTGCCCGCGCTGGAACGCCCACTCCAGGACGGTCCTGGCGTTGGAGGAGGTGCAGACGATGCCGCCGTGTTCGCCGCAGAACGCTTTCAGGGCTGCGGAGGAATTCATATAGGTGACGGGGATGACCGGAACCCGGCCCTCGGCGTCGGGCTCGGTGCCGAAAATTTCTGCCAGCTGCTCCCAGCATTCCTCCACGGAGTCTTCGTCCGCCATGTCCGCCATGGAGCAGCCGGCCGCGAGGTTGGGCAGGATGACGGCCTGTTCCGGGGTGGACAGGATGTCCGCCGTCTCGGCCATGAAGTGGACCCCGCAGAAGATGATCGCTTCCGCCTCCGGCCGGGTCAGGGCTGCGTTGGCGAGCTGGAACGAGTCACCCACGAAATCGGCGTACTGGACCACCTCGTCGCGCTGGTAGAAGTGGCCCAGGATGACGGCACGCTCACCCAGGGTGGCTTTGGCCGCCCTGATCCGTTCACCCAGTTCGGCATCGCCGGCCAGCTTGTATTCCTCCGGCAGCTGGCCCTGGCGTGGCGTGGAAGCGGGAGCGGGGTCGGCGCTTGATGCGCCCGGGCCGTATGCCGGGATGCCTGCAAGCGCCTCGGCCAGGTCGTAGTCCCAGGGACCTTTCGCCAGTGCCGGGCTGCAAGTGCTGCGGTCCGCGGCGGCGCCCTTTTCGGCTTGTTCGCGCGTGATCAGCTGGATTGCCGTATTGACGCTGCTCATGGTGTGCTCCTGTTGTCTGGGTCAAGGCCTGGCCGGCCGGTGTAGCGGTAGAGGCGTGGCGGACGGTGCTTGCCGCCCTGGAGGTATTCCCCGGTTTCTTCGATTTCCGGGGTGGACTTGAGTTGGCGGCGGAAGTTGGCAGGATCCAGCTGGCGGTCCAGGACGGCTTCGTAGACTTCGCGGACCTGGGCCAGGGTGAAGTACTCCCCCAGCAGGTGGTAGGCAATGGAGCCGTAGGCGAGCTTGTTGCGCAGGCGCCAGAGGGCGTAGTCGACGATCGCGTTGTGGTCGAAGGCCAAGTCCCCCAGGCGGTCGGCCCGGAACCACCTGACGTTCTCGGACTCGTCCGCGAGCGCCGCTTCCGTGGGCTGGACCAGGGCCCAGTAGACGATCGAAACCACGCGCTGGGTGGGTGAGCGGTGCAGGCCGCCGAACGCATACAACTGCTCGAGGTAGCTGGGGCTCAGTCCCGTGGTTTCCCGGAGGTTCCTGGATGCGGCGTCCTGCAGCGACTCGTCGTGGCTCAGGGGCCCGCCCGGCAGCGCCCACAGGCCTTTGAAAGGTTCCCTGATCCGCCGGACCAGCGGCAGCCACAAGGTGGGACGGCCCGAGGTGGCGCTCGGGCGCAGGGCGAAGATCACCGTGGAAATGGCGAGCGACGGCGGCGCGGCCTGCCGCTCGGACACGTTGGCTGAGCTGTAGTACACCGTCACACCCCCTTCCACCACCCCGCCCTCGAGGCCCGAAATCCTAGTTATGGTCACTTTGACCAAAACTAATTTTACGGCCAGCCCGACGGAAAAGGAAATGTTTCCGCGCCGGCAGCCCAGGCGCCGCCGCGTCCCCGGGAAGCCGCAACCTGGTGCAGGGACGGGGCGCGCGTTTTTGGCCGGCTGCCGGAAGCGGTAAATTCAAGTGGTCCCAAAAGGACCTCCGGCCCACGGGACCGGACCCCGAACCAACCCCAAGAAGGTTTACCGCCCCATGACGATGAAGTCCGCCCCGACCACATCCACCACAGCGCCATCCAAGGCTCCGGCAGGCCACAGCATGAAGCCGCGCCAGCTCACCATGATGGGGCTGGGCAGCGCCATCGGTGCCGGATTGTTCCTGGGATCGGGCGCCGGCGTGCAGGCGGCCGGCCCGGCGGTCCTCATCTCCTACCTGGTGGCGGGGACCCTCATCATCCTGGTGATGTGGGCCCTGGGTGAGATGGCAGCCGCGAACCCGAACAGCGGAGCGTTCTCGGTCTACGCCGCACGCGCCCTGGGCCGCACCGCGGGAGCCACCATCGGGTGGCTTTGGTGGCTGCAGCTGGTGGTGGTGATCGCGGCCGAAGCCCTGGGCGCGGCCGGCCTGCTGTTCTCCGTCTGGCCCGTGGTGCCGGTCTGGGCGCTGGCACTGCTGTTCATGGTGGTCTTCACCGGAATCAACCTGGCCGGCGTCCGGAACTTCGGCGAGTTCGAGTTCTGGTTCGCCATCCTCAAGGTGGCCGTCATCGTCCTGTTCCTGGCGGTCGGCGCCACCTTGCTCCTGGGCCTGCTGCCAGGCGTCGAGTCCCCCGGCGCGTCAAACCTCACCACCAACTTTGCCCCGCAGGGACTGGGCGGGGTGGCGTCGGCCCTCTTCGTGGTGATCTTCGCGTTCGGAGGCACGGAAATCGTCTCCGTCGCCGCGGCCGAAACCGAGGATCCCCAGCGCAGCGTCGGCAAAGCCATCCGGACCGTGGTGTGGCGGATCCTGGTGTTCTACATCGGCTCGGTCTTCGTCATCGCCGCGGTCCTTCCGGCCACGTCCGCGGGCCTTGCCTCGCCTTTCGCCGGAGTGCTCGACGCCGCCCGGATCCCCGGCGCGTCCACCGCCATCACCCTGGTGGCCGTCGTCGCGCTCCTCTCGGCACTGAACGCGAACCTCTATGGCGCCTCTCGCATGGCGTACTCGCTGGCGCGGCGGGGCGAGGCGCCGCACCTCCTTGCCCGACTCAACGCCGCCGGCGTCCCCATGCTTGCCGTTACGGTCTCCGTGGCCTTCGGCTTCATCGCCACTGTGCTGGAGCTGCTGTTCCCGGAACGGGTCCTGCCCGCGCTGTTCCAGCTGGTGGGCTCTACCTGCCTGGTGGTGTGGGGCAGCGCGCTGGTGTCCCAGCTGATCCTGCGGCGCCGCGCCGACCGGGACGGGGCAGCGCTGCCGCTGCGGATGAAGGGATTCCCGGGCTTGACCATCCTGGGACTGGTCCTGCTGGGCCTGATCTTCGCCGTCGGCTTCAGCGCCGAGGCCAGCCGGGCCCAGCTCCTGGGCACCTTGGCCCTGATCACCGGCATCGCGCTGGCCTGCGCTGCAGCCGCCCGGCTCACCAGCCGGAACGGTGCTGCCAGCAGGTAGAGTGAAACTACCTTTCCAAGGAAGACGCACCGACGCGCCGGGTCCGCCTGGGCGCCGTACCTGATGAGGAACTGACAGCATGAGCGGCAGGCACACCGGACAGCAGCAGGCGCACACGGTCGAGGGCACCGACCCGCAACTCTTCGTGGCGGTGCACGAGCCGGCGGAGGACGCCGGGCTCCGGCCGGTGCTCCTGCTGCACGGGTTCTCCTCCTCGTCCAAACTCAACTGGGAGGACACAGGCTGGGTGGCCGCCCTGCTGGAGGCCGGGCGCCGGGTCGTCACCGTGGACCTTCCCGGCCATGGCCGCAGCGGCGCCCCGGAAGACCGGGACTCATACTCCCCCAGCAGGATCAGGGCGGACTTGCTTCAGGCAGCGTTCGACGCCGGTGCGCGGCCGCTGCACGACGGCGATCCTTCCAGCGGCCTGGACGTGGTGGGATATTCCCTGGGTTCCCGGCTCGCCTGGGAGTTCGCCGCAACCCAGCCGGAACTCGTCCACAGGCTGGTGCTGGGCGGACCCAACAATACCGACCCGCTGGCAGCCTTCGATCTGCGGGCCGCGCAGGACTACCTGGCGGACGGCACGCCGATCGCTGACGAATCGACGGCCCAGCTGCTGAAGATGGCGCTGCTGCTGCCGAGCAACAACATCTTCGCGTTGTTGTCGCTCGTGGAAGCCATCAAGGCGGAGCCCTACGACCCCGCCGAAGCGGTGCCCCACGTACCCATGCTCCTGGTTGCCGGGGACAAGGACGAACGGGCCGGCACGCTGCCCCACCTCGCCGAACTGGCGCGCGGAGCCGGGTCCATGGCCGAGCAGCTGCTCCTGCCGGGCCGGAACCACACCAACGCCATCACCAGCAGGGCCTTCAAGCAGGCCGCCATTTCCTTCCTGGGTGTGTAGCCACCGGCGGCACCCGGCCGCCCCACGGGCTTTCGTTCACACCGGGCCTGGCCCGCGGGGAGGGACAGATGCCGACGCGT
The DNA here is from genome assembly GCF_004364695.1 of Arthrobacter sp. AG258. NCBI lineage: Bacteria > Bacillati > Actinomycetota > Actinomycetes > Micrococcales > Micrococcaceae > Arthrobacter > Arthrobacter sp. AG258. The sequence goes on from NZ_SOBI01000002.1 coordinate 333,396, forward strand.
TTTGAAGACCGCACGGAAGCGGGGGTGCGCCTGGCTGCCGCGCTTTCAGCGTTCCAGGAGCGGCCCGGTACCGTGGTCCTTGGCCTTGCCCGCGGCGGCATCCCGGTAGCGGCGGCCACAGCACGTGCCCTCCATCTTCCCTTGGGTGCTGTCCTGGTGCGGAAGCTGGGGATCCCCGGCTATGAAGAAACCGCCTACGGTGCCCTGGCCTGGACATCCGGAAGGATCGTCCGGCTGATCAACAAGCCCCTGCGGGAGCGGGTCCTCCAGCACGGCGTTCGCCGGGAGTGGCTGGATGGCGTGGAGGACCGCGAACGCAGCGAAATCCTGCGCCGGGCTGCCCTGTATCCGGGAACCGGCCTGGACCTGGCCGGCAAGGCCGTCCTGCTCGTGGATGACGGCCTGGCCACCGGCGCCACCATGCGGGCCGCCGTCGAGGCCGTGCGCGCCGGCGGTGCGGCAACCGTGGTGGCCGCAGCTCCGGTGGGTTCCGTTGACGCCGAGGCCTCGCTGGAGCGCGTGTGCGACGCCGTCATATGCCTGCACCTGCCGGGAAAGTTCCGGGCCGTGGGCAGCTTCTACCGGCACTTCGGGCAGCTGACCGACGACGACGCCATCACCGCGCTGCGGCAGGGACCGCCGCTGCCGCACGCCGCAGGCCCGGAGCAAAGTCCGGGCCTGCGGAGCTGAGGACCGGCGAGCCGGCCACGCAACAGTGTTAGTGGTGGCTGCTGACGCCCAGCGGCCGCCCCTTGGTTTCCTTGGCCAGCACCACGCCGAGGGCGGAGATGACGCACAGGACCATGATGTAGATGCCGATCGAACCGGCCCACTTGGTGGACTGCAGCAGGGACTCGGCGATGGTGGCGGCAAAGGCCCCGCCCAGGATGGCGCCAAAGGCGTATCCAATGGAGATGCCGGAGTACCGCACTTCGGCCGGGAACATCTCGGCGTACATGGCGGACATGGGGCCGTAGGAAAGGCCCAGGCCAACGGTCAGGACGAACAGGGCCACCCCGTACAGGACAATGTCCTTGGTGTCGATCAGCGCGAACATGGGGATCATCCAGGCGAACACGATGGCGTAGCCGATCAGGAACGTCTTGACGCGGCCGATCCGGTCGGACAACCAGCCGCCCACCAGCGTGAAGATCAGCCAACCGAAGGACGCCAGGGTGGTGGCGAGCAGGATCTGCGGGGTCGGCATCTTCAGGGTCTTGGTGGCGTAGGAGATGAAGAAGGCGATGAGCAGGTAGCCGGCTGCGTTGTTGCCGATGAAGATCATGGTCGAGTAGAGGACGGGCTTCTTGTGGTTGCGGACCAGTTCACCCAGGGGCGCCTTGCTTTCCTTCTTCCGCAGTGCCATTTCCTGGAAGACCGGGCTCTCGGCCACGGCGCGGCGGATCAGGTAGCCCACCACGATCAGCACGATGGACAGCAGGAACGGCACCCGCCAGCCCCAGGCTGCGAAGTCTTCCTTGGACATGCCGGTGTTCAGGAAGAACAAGAGGCCGGTGGCCAGGATCATGCCCACCGGGACACCGATCTGCGGGTAGGCGCCGAACAGGCCGCGGCGGTTCAATGGTGCGTGCTCAACGGCCATCAGCGCGGCCCCGCCCCATTCACCGCCTGCCGAGAAGCCCTGGATGATCCGCAGCACGATCAACAGGACTGGGGCCCAAGCCCCGATCTGCGCGTAGGTGGGGAGCACGCCGATCAGTGCGGTGGCCGCACCCATCATCACCAGGGTGAAGACCAGCATGGCCTTGCGTCCCAGGCGGTCGCCGAGGTGCCCGGCAATGACGGCGCCCAGGGGTCGGAACAGGAAGCTGATGCCGATGAGGGCGAAGGACAGGATCTGCGCCAAGCCCGGGTTGGACTCGTTCAGCGGTGCAAGGAACAGCGGCGACAGCAGCGTCGCGGTCAGCTGGGCAAAAATGAAGAAGTCGTACCACTCGATGGTGGTGCCTACGAGGGTGCCCGCGAGGACTTTGCGCTCTTCAGTCCGGCTGCTGGGGCCGGCGGGTGTGTCCACCTTGGAAGGTGTGGTCATTTAAACTCCATTGTTTTTATTGGGCAGCGGTGCCGCCCGGACGCCTCAGGATTACCGACAGAACGGTCAGTTAGTTAGCAGGGTACTACGAAAACGTGATGCGGGACACGGAAGGACCGGCCTGGGTGGGGCCCGCCACCAACTGCGTGTTCGATAATGGAACTCACTGTTCGTATAGAGGACAATACAGTCACGACGCGGCGAGGACAAGGGTCCTGTGCCCGCAGTTTCGGCAACCTAGGATGGACACATGACTCCTCCCGCCGCAGCGCAGGCCGGAGCGGCCCTGCCGCAGGCTTCCCCGTCCCAGACCCTGTCGCGCGGTATCCGTGCCCTCGAGATCCTGGCGGCCGCTCCGGGACCGTTGACCATCGCCGAGCTTGCGGACGCCATGGGTGTCCACCGCTCGGTCGCCTACCGGATCCTGCGTACCCTGGAGGACCATTCGCTCCTGGTGCGCGACGATGCGGGCCGGGTGCAGCCCGGCCCGGGCCTCGCGGTCCTGGCCCGCGGCGTCTCCCGCAACCTGCAGAGCGCCGCGCTTCCTGAGCTGACCCAGCTGGCAAACTCGCTGAACATGACGGCCTTCGTGGCCGTGTGGGACCACCATGACTGCATCGCCCTGGTCACGGTGGAACCGCGGCACTCCGGAGCCACTGTGGCCCAGCACCCGGGGACCCGGCATCCCATCAACGCCGGGGCACCCGGGATCGCCATCCAGTCCGCCCTGACGGAGGCCGAGTGGAACAGGCTGGGGACCGGGATTCCCTACCGTCCGGAGGCCACCGAGGCGCGCCGGAAGGGATACTCCGCCAGCCATGACGAGGTCATCGCCGGAGTTTCCTCCCTGGCGGCGCCTGTCCGGGTGCCCGGCGGCCGGCCGGCCGCCCTCGCCGTCGTCTACATCCGGTCGGCCCACGACCCCGAGGCCGTGGGTACCGCCATTGCCGAGAGCGCGGCCCGGATCGAGAGCCAGCTGGCCTGAGCCGGTGGACCGCCGGCCACGGGTTCGGCCGTCAGCGCCGCCGGCGGAGTGCGACGGCGGTCCCCGCACCAAGCAGCGCCAACGCTGCGGCCGCGCACACCGGGACCAGGAACGCCGCGCCGGCCCCATGGATCTGGGCCAGCTGCCCGCCAATGGCTGAGCCCACCGCCGTACCGGCGACAATGCCGCTGGCCAGGCCGGTCATCACGGTGCCCAGGCGGCCGGCGGGAGCCAAAGTGCCGCCGACGGCAAACACCGTGACCATGACCGGCCCGACCGGAAGCCCAAGGACCAGCAGGACTGCCGCCATCATGGGCAGGGACGATGGCAACAGCAGCAGGACGGCAAGCGCGGCCATGATGACTGCGCACACCACCCAGCGCAGGGCCAGGCCTGCCTTGCGCGGCCAGTAGGCAACCGAGAGCGCAGCGGCCGCAGAGCTTAGGCCCATGACCGCGTACAGCAATCCCGCGATCTCCGCACCCGCCAGGCCGGCGGAGAAAGCACTGAGGGCCGCTTGGGTGGACCCAAAGAACGTGCCCATGCAGACCATCGCCACCACGGGCAGTGCCACGGCCAAGGGCAGCTTTCGGGATGTCTCAGCGCCCGCGCCTTTCCTGCCCCGGGCGTGCCGGGTGACCGGCACGGCCCGATGGGTGGGGTGAACGGCAAACGCCGGGACAAGCGTGATGGTCAGGGCAGCGGCCAGGGCCAGCGGCAGCCAGGGCGCCACCAGGCTGGCAAGCGCCCCCACGAGCGCGGGCCCCAGGACAAAAGTCACTTCGTCAGCAGTACTTTCGTAGGAGAGCGCGGTGTCCAGGTCGCGTTGGCCGCGGACGTCGGCGCCGGCACCGGCCGCGGCACTTGTCAGTGACATCCACCGGACCCTGGCCAGCGGACCCACCTGCGGGCACGTTGCTCCGGCAGCAAAGGCCGCTGCCAGGACTCCCAGCGGGAATCCGCCGGTTTTTCCGGCGGCAAGGGCGGCCAGGACCAGCACCAGCACGGCCACTGTGTTGAGCACTGCCGATACCAGCAGCACGGGGCGTTGTCCACGCCTGTCGGCCAGTGCCCCAAGGAAGGGAGCGCCCAGTGCCGAGCCAATGCCTACTGCGCCGGCGGCCGTCCCTCCGACGGCAAAGGAGCCGCTGACGGAGGTCACCAAGGTCAGGGTGCCGACGGTCAGCATGGCCAGCGGCAGCCGCGCGAAAAGTCCCAGCGGAAGAAAAGTCTTGCCGGCAAGTTCGGGGAGGCGCGCGAAGCGGCCTGCTGCCGTTCCACCGGAATCCCGGTCAGAGTCGTCCCTGGCGGAAGGGCCCGTGCTTCGGGCCGGAGCGTCGCGGGTGGTTGAAGGGGTGGTATGAGGTGTCAATTCCGGGCTCGTTCAATCCATGCGCATCGTCCCTCCTCCCGATGCGCGCAACCCGGTAACGCGGTCCAGTATATCCGCCGGGGTCAGGAAAGTGCGTCCACGCTTTCAGATATCCGCAGCGTGGAGCCGTTCCGGCTCTTGAGCACCTGCAGTTGGGTGCCAATCCGCTGTTTCATCTCGGCCACATGGCTGACCAGCCCCACCACGCGGCCGCCGTCGCGGAGGCCTTCGAGGGCGTCCATGACTTGTTCAAGGGACTGTTCATCCAGGCTGCCGAAGCCTTCGTCAACGAACAGGGTCTCAATTTCAACGCCGCCTGACTCCTGCTGGACCACATCCGCCAGGCCCAGGGCCAGCGACAGCGACGCCATAAAGGATTCGCCGCCGGACAGTGTGGACGTGTCGCGGCGGAAGCCCGTCCACTGGTCCACCACTTCAAGGCCCAATCCCGATTTGGCACCGCGGGCCGCCTTGGCATCGGTGTGCTGCAACAGGTAGCGGCCATCGCTCATGGCCACCAGGCGCTCCGATGCGGCGAGGGCGACCTGTTCCAGCCGCGCGGCCAGGACGTAGCTGTTCAGGCTCATCCGGTAGGTGTTCTCCCCCCTGCCCGCGGCCGCTTCGGCCAGCCCGGCGAGCATCTGTGCCCGTTCGGCCGGTTCCCGGGACGAGGACGCCAGGTCCTCATATTCCGCCGCTATCGAGGTAAGGGCCGCCAGGCACCGGCGGGCCAGTCCTGCGGCGAGATCAGCCTCCCGGGCGTCATGGTGCGCGGCAGCAGTCTGGCTGCGGAGTACCTCGAGCCGTTCATCGTCGGGTAGGAAGCCGTCTCCTGCTTCGGCCATGGCCAGCACCAGGTCCTCCGACTCGAACAGCCCGGATACCCGGGCAGCTTCTTCCCCGGCCGTGCGGACCTCAGCTTCGAGTGCTGCCACTTCCGCAGCTCCCAGCAGTTGGCTGCGAACCTCGGCGGCAGAGGCGAAACCCGCCCCCGGCAGGGCAAGCTCGAGGTTCTCCTCCGCTTCGGCGGCCTGCGCCCTGGCGGTGTCCAGCCGTGATTGCGCTTCAACAGCCTTATCCAGGACCGCCACGGCGTCTTCGAGGACCCGCAGCCGCCGGTTCAAGGTGCGGTGGTTTCCGCGCAGGCCGGCAAGGGCCCCGTCCAGTGCGGCAGCCTGTTCGGCGAGGTCGGCGAGCAGGACAGCGGTGTGGGACAGCTCAGCCTCCGCGTCTGACAGCGCGGAGCGGGCCTGTTCGATACCTGCATCGAGTGCCTCCAGCCGTTGCCGCTGCTCCTGGAGCTCTTCCGCGGCCTGTTCGGCGGCCTCTGCCGCAGCCAACGCCTCCTCGGCCCCTGTGCGGGCCTCGGCCACGGGGATGGTCCCGCCTTGTCCGGCGAGGACGGCCACCGTTTGCTCGGCTTCGGCGCGTTCGGCGCTGACAGCGCTGTGGGCTGCCTCGGCCGCTTCATAGGCGGCATGGGCCTCTTCCTCGGCCTGGGCCAGCGACGGTCCTTCCGTGCCGGATCCCGCCGGCGCCGGATGTTCTCCGCTTCCACAGACCGGGCAGGGCTCACCGGCCACCAGTTTGGCGGCAAGCTCGGATGCGGCGTTGGCGAGCCGGACCTCCCGCAGGTCCAGCCACCGGCCTTTCGCCTCCAGCAGGCTTTCCCGTGAGTCGTCGTATCGGGCGTTCACGAGGTCCCGGCCCTTCATGGCCGTCCCGTACCGCCGGACGACGTCGAGAAGTTCCGTGGCAGCGGCCGCCTCCTTGCGGCGGAGCGCGGCGTCGGCGGCACGGGGCTCCAGCTGGCCCATGGTTCCGGCCAGCAGCTCCCGGTCCGCCAGCAACTGCGCAACCCGGCTTCCCCGCGTCTCCACGTCCAGCCTGAGTTCGTCCTGCCGGCCGGCCAGGCTGCGGTGGCGCCCATACAGCTCCTGCAGCCTCTGCTCATCCGGCAGCCGTGCTTCGACGACGGCCAGCAGCGACCGAAGCCGGGCCAGCTCCTGGGCGGCCCCCGGCACGATTTCCGCCGTATTGTGGCCTGCGGAGCCCTTGTGGGTTTGGACCGGCGGCACGGCGGCTTCATCCGCGCCCAAGTTGAGCTGGGCGAGTTCGGTACTGTCCGCGGCAGCCATCCTGAGGAGGGTCATGGCGGCCTCAGCGGCGCCCCCGGCGCTTTGCACTTTGCCGGCCGCCGCATCCACCGCGCGCAGCTGTCCCTGGAGGACTTCCGCCTCGCGGTGCCGGCCCAGCCGGGCAGCGAGTTCTTCCTGCCGTGCTGCCCCGTCCTTCACGGCCTGCTGCCGCACGGTGGCCGCTTGGAGTTTGCGGGCCCGCTCGTGCCGTGCGGTTTCCCGTTCCACGTCACTGCGGCGTTCCTGGCTGAGGGATGTCGCGCCCGCTGCGTGCTCCGTGAGCTCTGCCAGTCGCGCAGCAACAGCGGCCTGCAACCAGCCAAGCCTGCCGGCGGTATCCTCTGGCGCCGGTGCCTCGTCCTGCGGGAGCTGGAGCGGCGCGGCCTCGGCTTCGGCACGGGCCGCCAGCATACCCAGCTGGCCGACCAGGGCGGCAACGTCATCCCTGGCCGCGGCGGCCTGGCGGGACAGTTCCTGTTCCAGGGCTTCAAACCGCTGCGTCCCGAAGAGTTTCTGCAGCAGGTCAAGGCGGTCCGCAGCTTTGGACCTGAGGAACGCGGCGAATTCCCCCTGCGGCAGCATGATGACCCGGGTGAACTGTTCACGGTCCATGCCCAGCAAAGCCATGATCTCTGCTCCGGCCTCGTCATTGCGGGCAGATTTTTCCACCCAGGTTCCGCCGACGCGTTCACGGAGCAGGGTTTTGGCCTGCTGGGTGGTGAAACCGTTCCTGCCCCGTGCACTGGGCTTGTCCCATGCGGGCGAGCGGGTGACCTCGAAGCGGCGCCCCTGGGCGGAGAATTCGCAGGTTACGGCCGGCTCCTGGCCGGGCTCCGCATGGTCGCTGCGGAGCCGCTTGCCGTCCTGCCGGGCACCCGGAACGGATCCGTACAGGGCAAAACAGATGGCGTCGAGGACGCTGGTCTTGCCCGCACCGGTAGGCCCGTTCAGCAGGAACAGGCCGTGGGCGCTGAGCCGGTCGAAATCGACGTCTTCTGTTCCGGCGAACGGGCCGAAGCCTGAGATGCGCAGATGGTGGATCCTCACCGCGAGGCCTCCAGCAGGCGGACGTTCTCCAACGCGGCGGCGAGCGCCTCTTGTTCATCCTGGTCCGCGCTGCGCCCGCGCACGTGGTCCAGGAAGCCGCAGCACACGGCGAGGTCGTCCGGGGCATGGGCAAGCCTGCTGCTGTAGCTTGCCTGGTCCGGGTCGTTCCCGCCTTGCGGGTCGAAAGCCAGGACCAGGGTCTCAGGGAACCGCGCACGGAGCCGCTCCATCGCCCGCACGGGACGCTGGGCATCAGTGAGGGTGACCTGGCAGTAGGCGGTCTCGGCCCAGGCATGCCCGGGCTCATCAAGGAGCTCGGCCAGGGTGCCGCGCAGCACAGCGAGGGTTCGCGGGGCATCCCACTCGATCTCCTGCACCGAGGTGACTCCATCCGGCTCCAGGTCCACGAGCCAGGCACCTTTCCGCTGCGTGGACTCGGAAAAGGAATAGGCCAGCGGGGAGCCCGAATAGCGCACGCGCTCAGACAGCGCCTGGCGTCCGTGGAGATGGCCGAGTGCGGTGTAGCTGAATCCGTCGAACAGGTCCAGGGGAACGGCACCCACGCCGCCGATGCTGAGGTCCCGCTCGCTGTCCGAGCTGATGCCGCCGCTGGCGAAGGTGTGGGCCAGGACCACCGAATGGACGGTGGCGGCGGTTGTACGCCGTGCGATGTCGGCCCGGATAAGGGCGGTGGCCGCCCGGGTCACCTCGAAGTGGCTTGCCGTTTCCACGCCCAGCTGGTCGGCAACGAGCCGGGGTTCAAGCCAGGGAATGCCGTACAGGGCCAGGACGGCGTCCCGGCCCGCGGCGTCCTGCCCGAGCGGCAGCAGCAGTGGATGGTCAAGCTCAGCCACCTTGGTGCGCAGGTGGACTCCCCCGCGTTCCAGCAGCCGTGAGGCGAAACCCAGCCGAATTGCGGAGTCGTGGTTGCCACTGGTGATCACCACCTTGGCTCCGGCGGAGGTGAGCCTGACCAAGGCGTCATCGAGCAAGTGGACCACGTCCACCCCTGGCAGTGCCCGGTCGTAGACATCGCCGGCAATCAGGACGACGTCGATGCGCTCCCGTTCCACCGTTGCCACCATCTGGTCGATGAAGGCCCGCTGGGCGTCCAGCATGCCAACGCCGTGGAAGGACCGGCCCAGATGCCAGTCCGAGGTATGAAGTAACCGCATATAACTACGCTATCGGCAGCCACTGACAGTGGCGGAAACCGCCGCGGCCCGGACTGATCAGGATCGCTTGCCCTCGAAGAACTCCTGGGCCTCGCTGACGTTGCGTGCCTGCCCCTCCGGTGCGGCAGTGCGTGCCGCCGAAGGGTTCGGCTCCGCACCCGGAGCGTCGGCGTCATCGTCGATCCGGGACTGGACCGGCGAAGACCCGGCCCCGGCGTCCCCGCCACCTGCTTCCACACTCGCGTCGTCGTCGTGGTCGGCAGCGTCCGCCGCTGCGGCGCTGTGCGTGGCGTCAGCCGTGCCTGAAATCCGGAACACCAGGCCCGCGATGGCGGCGCCAGCCAGCGGGGCCACCAGGAATACCCACACCTGGCCCAGCGCCGCACCGGAGCTGAAAACGGCAGAGGCGAGGGCCCGGGCGGGGTTGAAAGGCAGGTTGCCGACGGACTGGCCCACCTGGAGCAGCGCCGCGAAGGACAGGCCGACGGCAACGGCGGCAACCGTCCGGCTGCTGCCCTCCACGCCGGCGTTATCGCGCAGGCCGCCGTTGTCCCGGCCGGCAGCCCCCAGGAAGATGGCCACGATGATTGCGGCTCCCAGCAATTCCAGCAGCACAACCGCGGCAAGGGGTGCCTGGATGATGGAATGGTCGCCGAAGCCGGCGGCCACCGTATCGAAGGCGGTCCGGCTGTCGGGAATGCCGGGCAGGGTACGCAGGATGCCGAACAAGGCAAGGGCACCCACCAGGGCGCCCACGAGCTGGGCGGCGGCGTACGCTGCGGCCGCCCCGGCCCGGATCCGGCCGGCCAGGAGATGGCCCAAGGTGATGGCCGGGTTGAAGTGGCCACCGGAGATATGCCCGAAAGCGAGCATGGCGGCCGTGATGGCGAGGCCGGCAGCCAGGGCCGCGGGTACCGGGCTGGACTGCGGAATGCTGAACAGCGGTACGCCCAGCCCGGCCACCGCCAGGAAGAGGCTGCCGAAAGCCTCGGCTGCCAGGCGGGGCAGCAGTGCCCGGCTGGCGGGATCCGTGCCGCCGGGCTGCAGTGCGTCGCGGGCTGGGACAGGGGTGCTCATGGCTGGACCTTTGCTCGTCGGGTGCTTTCTGGGGTTGCGGAGCCGCCCCGGCCGGCAGGGGCGGCGGGCAGCGCAGGCAACCCGAGCAGTATTCCAGCCCAGTCTGGGCGTTTGCTGGACACCTGCTGTCCGCACCCGCTTCCCGGTTCCCCACCGCCGGACGCGCCCCCAACCGTTCGGAGTGCGTCCGGACGGTAAATTTGTCTCCATGAGCATCGACCACGGCACGCCCACTCCCCAGTCCCGGATCCACGGCTCCCTCTTGGGCGGGGCCCTGGGCGACGCGCTGGGCTACGCCGTGGAGTTCGATTCCATCGACGAGATCCGCCGGCGGTTCGGCGCCCACGGCCTGACAGGCTTTGAAGACCTCTCCGGCCCCTGCCATTTCTCCGACGACACGCAATTGACCCTCTACACCGTGGACGGCCTGGTGGAGGCGCTGGAGTGGGCCAACTCCGGTGTGGGCGCGAACGTGAATGCGTGTGTCTGGCTGGCCTACCTGCGCTGGCTGGCCACCCAGGGCATAGACGCCGGGCCGTCCGCACCGGCTCCCCAGCCGCGCTGGATCGACAGCAACGACGTGCTGCGGCAGCAGCGCCACCCGGAGCAGGACTGCATCAGCGGCCTGGCCACCGGTGAGATGGGAACGTCGGTGCGGCCCGTTAATCCGGACTCGAAAGGTGCCGGCACGGTGATGCGCTCGGCGCCGTTCGGGTTGATCCCGCACATCTCGCCCGAGGCGGCCTATAAGTTGAGTTCCGATGCCGCGTCACTGACCCACGGCCACCCGGCAGCACGCCAAAGTTCCGGTGTCTTCAGCCTCCTGATCCACCGCCTGGTCGCCGGAGAGGAGCTCCGGGAAGCCGCCTCCGCCGTGACCGCGCACGCGGCCACCATCCCGCACGTGGCACCGGAGCTGCCCCACCGGCTTGAAGCGGCCCTGCGGCTCGCAGAGACGGCAGTTCTTCCGCCCGAGGAACTGATCCAGGCACTGGGCGAGGGCTGGTTCGCGGAGGAGGCTCTCGCCGTCGCACTCTACGCCGTCCTCGCCACGCTTCCGGCCGGGGGCGCCCCGGTGCTGCCGGAACAGCACTTCCGGGACGCCATGGCCGTGGCGGTGAACCACAGCGGCGGCAGCGACACCGCCGGCTCCCTGGCGGGCAACATCCTGGGCGCCTGGTACGGCGAGGACTGCCTGCCCGCCCCATGGCTCGGCGCCTTGGAAGGCCCGGAGGTGGTCCGTGGGATGGCGGATCAGCTGGTGCGGGTCACGACCGGCGAAGGCTGATGTTGCTGCAGGCCTCACAGACATCCTCGGGGATCACTCCGCGGCGCTGCAGGAAGCCGAAAATCGTGCAACCCAGGCAGAATCCGGCAAACGCTTCAAGCGATGCCGCCACTACCAGGATCCCCAGCAGCAACCACGCTGCCAGGCCCAGGCCGGACGCGAACAGCAGCAGGGCGGCCGTGGAGACGGCCGCGCCGATGCCCTGGGCAAAGCGCTTTGGCGGCCCGGGAACGAGCTTCACCTTTCCCAGCCGCGGGGTGATGACCTTCACGGAGAGGACGGCCAACGGTGAGATCCGCGGGCCGAAGAGCAGCCGCAGCCAGAACCCGACGGCGATGGCCAGCAGGCCCCACACGGAACCAGTCACTGCCGTGACCACCGAGAGCAGTACCACCAGGGCGGCCGTGGTGCGGGCCGCATACTCGTTGACCGGGTTGGGGAAAGCGAACAAGGAGCTCATCACGCAAGGCTAGGAGGGTAGCGCCCGGCGGCCAAGATTTGTTGCGCCCGATGAACCCGGGAGGATACCGCGAGGCCGCCTCAGGCGTTGAGGGCCGGCGCGAAGGCATCCGCTCCGGCGGGTTCGGTGCGGGCGTTCAAGCGGGCCCCGGGGACGGCTGCACTGCCCACCATCTGCAGGAACTCGCCCTCGGACAACACCTCGATGGCCTGCCCGCGGTCATGGAGCTCCAGGACACGCCGTGCCTTCCCGGTCAACCGTCCGGAGCGAAGGTCCGAGGCCACAAACCCATCCCCCACCACCAGGACGGTGGTGCGGCCGGTCACCCGGCTCTCGGTTCGGGCACCGTGGTGGGCCGAGCGGAGTTTGGCGTCCGGGCGGCCGATGGAAAGCTGCCCGGTGAATACGACGGTCTGGCCGTACAGCGGGTGGCCGGGCTCGGCGTCGGCGTTTGGTTCGGGATTGAGCCCTTCTTCGGGCCAACCGTACTGGAACCGCCGCACCAGCGCCGCGCCGTTGCCTGAGGCGCCGGACATGGCCGCCAGGCTGGGCTTCGACACTTCGCCGGTGGCGGGATCAAACGCCTGCTGGCGCGGCATGGCCAAACCCAGGGAAAGGTACAGTTCGGCGATGCTGTTGGCACCGTTGCGGGCTGCAATGTCGATCAGGATGCCGGCGCAGGCCCGGGCATCCTCCGCAGCATCGTGGTGGTTCACCAGCGGCACGCCCGCTTCCTCTGCGGCAAAGGGAAGCGAATTGGAGACCAGCGAATAGCAACGGCGCGACAACATGACCGTGCAGACGTAGTCGTAGGCCGGGCCCGGCAGCCCTGACACTTCCAGCGCAGAGCGGATGACGCCCAGGTCGAAGGCTGCGTTGTGCGCGGCCAGTACGTCCTCGCCGATGAACGCCCCGATTTCAGGGAACAGCTCCCCGAACCGCGGCTGCACCGCAACGTCGGCAGGGGTGATTCCGTGGATCCGGACATTGTGGTGGTCAAAGTGGTCGTAGCCGGCCGGCGGCCGCATCAGCCAGGAGGCCTCGTCGACAATCTTGCCGCCCCGTACCTTTGTCAGGCCCACCGAGCAGGGGGAGCCCCGGAAGCCGTTGGCTGTTTCGAAGTCGATCGCCGTAAAGTCCAAACCCACGGCCCCCACCTTACCGCCGACGGCGGCCCCGGGCCGGGAGGGACAGGCCCGGGAGGCGCAGGCCGGTCAAGTACGCTTGAGGGGTGAACTTTCCTGTGATGAACCACCTCGCTGTGTCCATGCTGGGCGGCGCGGGTCCGGTGCAGCCGCCAATGGCCTCCTTCCTGCCCGACTGGCTGAACCCCCAGGTCTTCCTGGCCGATCCGGCGCTCGCCCCGTGGGTGGTCCTGCTGGTATGCGGCATCGTCTTCGCCGAGACCGGCCTGCTGGTGGGGTTCTTCCTTCCCGGCGACTCCATGCTGTTCACTGCCGGCCTGCTGGTTGCCACGGGCACCATCAAGTTCAACATCTGGCTCCTGGCCCTGCTGATCGTGGTCTCCGCCATCATCGGCAACCAGGCGGGATACCTGATCGGTTCCAAAGCGGGCCCTCCCCTCTTCAACAAGCCCGACTCCAAACTCTTCAAGCGCGAGAACGTCGAGAGCGCGCACGCGTTCTTTGAAAAGCATGGCGGCAAGGCGCTTATCCTGGCCCGTTTCGTTCCCATCATCCGGACCTTTGTGCCCGTAATCGTCGGCGTGGCGCAGATGAGCAAGCGCAAATTCTTCATCTACAACGTCATCGGTGCGCTGCTCTGGGGTGGCGGCGTGACACTGCTCGGGTTCCTGCTGGGCGACACCGTTCCGTGGGTCCGGGACAACCTGGACATCATCTTCATCGCCATCGTGCTGGTCTCCGTCGTGCCCATCGGCATTGAACTCCTGCGCGGCATGTCAGCCAGGCGCCAGGCGCAGGCCTACGGCACCGACGCCGTCGACGAATTTATCGAGGAGCACGGACCCGAAGCGGAGCAGAAGACTCCGCGCAAGCTCCCCGGCGGCCGGCAGGAATAGTCCGGCCCCACATCCGGAAAAAGGTGCGCACCCCGGCGGGATGCGCACCTTTTCTGTTGTGCGGCGTGCCGCTACCTTCAGCCCGCTGCTTCCAGGGCTGCCACGATGGCGGGCAGCAGGGCACGGAAGGCCTTGCCGCGGTGGCTGATGGCGTTCTTCTCGTCGGCGGAGAGCTCGGCGCAGCTCCGGTTCTCGCCGGCCGGCTGCAGCACCGGATCGTAGCCGAAGCCGCCGTCACCCCGTGGTTCGCGCAGGAGGACGCCCTCCAGCTGGCCGTACTCCACCACCTCGCGGCCCGGCCCTGCGGTGCCGGCGGGCACTGCCAGGGCAGCCGCGCAGACGAACGCCGCGCCGCGATGCTCATCGGGAACGTCCGACAGCTGGTTCAACAGCAGTTCAAGATTGGCGGCGTCGTCACCGTGCCGTCCCGCCCAGCGGGCGGAGAAGATGCCCGGCGCCCCGCCCATGACATCCACGGCAAGCCCGGAGTCGTCGGCGATGGCCACCAGGCCGGTGGCCCCGGCCACCGCCCGGGCCTTCAGCAGCGAATTCTCGGCAAAGGTCACCCCGGTTTCGACGACGTCCGGCGCACCTGCCGCCGCAGCGTCCACCACCTGGGTGTCGACGTCGAGCCCGGACACCTGCCCGCGCAGCAGTTCACGGAGTTCGCGCAGTTTCCCGGCGTTGTGCGTGGCGAGCACGAGCTTGGGTGAGGGTGCACTCACAGGGCGTCCGCCAAGGTTTCGCGCTGGATGGCGGCCAGCTGCGTGGTGCCCAGCAGGGCCAGGTCCAGAAGCTGGTTCAGCTCCTCCCGGTCAAACGGGGCGCCTTCCGCTGTGCCTTGGACCTCGACGAATTTGCCGGAGCCGGTGACCACGACATTCATGTCTGTTTCGGCCCGGACGTCCTCCACGTACGGCAGGTCCAGCATGGGAACGCCGTCGATGATACCGACCGAGACGGCGGCAATGGTGTCGAGGAGTGGCTGGGCGTTCTTGGCGATGAGCTTGGTGTCGCGGGCGAACCGGATGGCGTCCGCCAGCGCCACATAGGCCCCGGTGATAGCGGCGGTGCGTGTGCCGCCGTCGGCCTGCAGCACGTCGCAGTCCAGCACGATGGTGTTTTCGCCCAGCGCCTTGGTGTCGATGATGGAGCGCAGCGAACGCCCGATCAGGCGCGAGATCTCGTGGGTGCGGCCGCCAATCTTGCCCTTGACCGATTCCCGGTCCGAGCGCGTATTGGTGGCACGGGGCAGCATGGCATACTCGGCGGTGACCCAGCCGCGGCCTTCGCCTTTAAGCCAGCGGGGAACGCCGGCAGTCAGGGAGGCCGTGCACAGCACCCGGGTGTTGCCGAACTCGATCAGTGCCGATCCCTCAGCCTGGTTGGACCATCCGCGGGTGATGCTGATGGGCCTGAGCTGGTCGGGGGCACGGCCGTCGGCGCGCACGATGGGCACTGTAGTTGCTTCAGATGTCATGCCTTTAGCTTATCGAGTGCGGCCCGCCGCTAGATCGCGTAGTGGACACCGGCCACTGCCACGGCCACGTCGCCGGGAAAAACCGGCCGGGCCTCGGCCATGACGGTGGTGGGCGATGTCCACACCGGAATGTGGGTCAGCAGGAGCCGGCGGGCCCCGGCCACGGCTGCGGTCTCCCCCGCCCGCTTTCCGGTCAGGTGCACGTCCTTGATGCCGTCGTCGCGGCCCTCTTCGAAGGCTGCCTCGCACAGGAACAGGTCCGCGTCCTTGGCGGCTTCCTCAAGCCCGGCGCAGGAGTCGGTGTCGCCGGAGTACGTGAGCGTCCGGGTGACGGGGACGCCGTCCTTGCCGGGTTCCACCACCTCCACCCGCAGGGCGTAGGCCTCCTCGATGGGGTGGTTGACGGCGAAGGGCGTGACGGTAAACGGCCCCACGGTCACGGGTTCACGTTCGGTCCAGTTGCTGAAATCGAATTCCTCGTGCATGCCGGGATCCGGGTCCAGGCCGTAGGCGGTGGCCATCCGGTTGGCCGTCGCGGCAGGGCCCCACACCGGGATGCGGCCGCGGCCCCAGCCGCCGGGCTTCCAGCGGATGGCGACGTGCAGGCCGCACAGGTCCATGCAGTGGTCCGGGTGCAGGTGGGTGAGGAAGATGGCGTCGATGTCCTCCAGGTCGGTGTACCGCTGGATGGCGCCCAGCGCACCGCTGCCGAGGTCCATCACCACCTTCCAGGTCCGCTCGCCGTCGGTGGCGGTCAGCAGGTAGCACGACGCCGGGGAGCCGGGCCCGGGGAAGGAGCCAGTGCACCCCACGATGGTCAGCTTCACGGGCGGGGTCCTCCGGCTCGGCCGGCGTCGGCGAGTCCGCCGCCCACGAAATTGGAGATCCGGGGGCGTCCGCGCGCGGCCTGGGCGGCGGCAATCATTTCCGGCGTGATGCGGGCTAGGCTGCCGGTGGGGTATTGCGCGGCGACGTGGTCCACGTGCCGGACGGAGAGGACCTCGGGGCCCAGGAACCTCCGGGCGAGCGCCTCGAACTGGCCGGCGTCGCCAGTGGCCACGAAGTGGTGCTCGGGCGGGGTGCCGGACGGGCGTTGCAGGTTGTGGGTGGCCAGCGCGCGGTAGACGTCTTTGGCTGTCTCCTCGGCGCTGGAAACCAAGGTGACGTCCGCGCCCATCACGTAGGAGATGACGCCGGTCAGCAGCGGGTAGTGCGTGCAGCCCAGGACCACCGTGTCCACCCCGGCGGCCTTGAGGGGCGCCAGGTATTCCTCTGCGACGGCCAAGAGCGCCGGCCCGGTGGTGATGCCGGCCTCGACATAGCTGACGAATTCGGGGCATGCCACGGACGTGATGTCCAGGTCCGGCGCGGCGGCGAAAGTGTCCTCGTACGCGCGCGAGCCCACCGTAGCGGAGGTGCCGATCACGCCGATTTTCCCGCTGCGGGTGGCGGCGACGGCGCGGCGCACGGCGGGCTGGATGACCTCGATGACGGGGATGCCGTATTTGGCGGTGTACCGCTCGCGGGCGTCCCGAAGGACCGCGGCCGACGCCGAGTTGCAGGCGATGGTGAGCAGCTTGACACCGGAGTCCACCAGTTCGTCCATCACGCCCAGGGCGTTGGCGCGCACCTCGGCGATGGGCAGCGGGCCGTACGGTCCGTGGGCGGTATCGCCGACGTAGAGGATCGATTCGTTGGGCAGCTGGTCAATGATGGAGCGGGCCACGGTGAGCCCGCCAACACCGGAGTCGAAGACGCCGATGGGCCGGGTTTCCGGTGCGGCGGCCGGGAGGTCGCCGTCGCCGGCAGGCTGCGCATCCAACGTCGGGTCCGTGCTCGAGGCTGTTGTCATGATTATTCGAGGATAGGTCTTCCCGGAAGGCTCAGCCATCATCTTGTGTCCAGCGACTCATGTCGAATGTGTCACAACCAACGGCCTCCCCCTGGCCGCCGCAGCTCACCGGCGGGTTTCCAGGGACTGCAGCATGGCCTGGACCACGGACTCTTGAAGCCACGTGGTGAAGTTGTAAACCAGGGCCAGGTAGCTTTCCACATCCTCGGCCTGGGACCAGTCCTGCATGCGGTGGACGTGTTCGGCGTCGGCCTCGTCGCGGATGTCCAGCCGCTCTGCCAGGACGAGCCGGACGTCATTGAGCGCCATGGACCAGTGCTTTGCCCCCTCCGGCGTCAGGACGATCTCATCCTTGTCCAGGTCCAGCGCCGCCGCACGGAGCGCCCCGATTTTTGTTTCCCGCAGCGAGCGCTCGGTGAGCTGGCGGAACTCCAGGGACGCGGCGTCGTCGTTCTTCGAGATGTTGGGAAGGAGCCGCTTGACCGCGCGGTCCGTAGGTTCGGCAACGTCCATGTCCAGGCCAATGAGGGCAGCCAGCGGGTCCTGTCCGTCGCGTTCCTCCGGCTGGAGCATGGAGATGACGTCATCGATCAGGCTGCGCAGCAGGTCCCGTTCGGCAGGTTCCAGGAACCCGGTGATGCCCTTGAGGCCGTATTTGAATGCCTTAGCCACGCTTCCCCTTACCCTGGCCCGGACCGCCGGACTTCCCGGTTTTGCCGCCGTGGCCGCCGCTGGCCTTTTCCACCGTGGCCCACAACCCGAACCCGTGCATCGCCACCGCGTGGCGTTCCACCTGTTCCTTGCTGCCTGCGGCCACGATCGAGCGGCCCTTCTTGTGGACCTCCATCATGAGCTTGTTGGCTTTGGTCTCGGAGTAGCCGAAGTAGCTTTGGAAGACGTAGCTTACGTAGCTCATGAGATTGACGGGATCGTTCCAGATCACCAGGTTCCAGGGGATGTCCGGAGCGGTGAGGGAGTCGGTGGACTCCGCTGTGCCGGTCCGGACGCCCTCCCGTGTATCGGGGCCGGGCGCAACGCTTATGGTCATCTGTCCATTCTATGGGTGGGCCCACACCGGCGAGGGCCCCACGGCGAAGCGAAGCGAGACGAGGGAGCCGGTGGGTGGGCCCACACCGGCGAGGGCCCCACGGCGAAGCGAAGCGAGACGAGGGAGCCGGCGGGTGGGCCCACACCGGCGAGGGCCCCACGGCGAAGCGAAGCGAGACGAGGGAGCCGGTGGGGACTAGAGTGACTTTCGTGAGCACCTCCGCCGGCTGGGACCATCCCCGCACGTCCTTTTACACCGACCATTACGAGCTGACCATGCTGCAGGCGTCCCTCCATTCGGGGGCGGCGCACCGCAAATCGGTGTTCGAGGCCTTCGCCCGGCGGCTGCCGGACGGCCGGCGCTACGGAATTGTGGCGGGTACCGGCCGCCTGCTGGAGGGCATCGCAAGCTTCCGGTTCGGCGAGGCTGAGCTGGACTTCCTGGAACGTACCAGGGTGGTCAACCGGGAAACCCTGGAGTACCTGGCCAACTACAGGTTCTCCGGGGACATCTGGGGCTACGCGGAGGGCGAAGCCTACTTCCCGAACTCCCCCATCCTGATCGTCGAGGCCTCCTTCGCCGAGGCGTGCATGCTCGAGACATACCTGCTCTCCGTCCTTAACCACGACAGCGCCATTGCCTCCGCAGCGTCCCGGATGGTCAGCGCGGCCGGCGGCCGGCCGTGCATCGAAATGGGTTCGCGCCGGACGCACGAGGAGGCTGCGGCGTCCGCCGCGCGGGCTGCCGTGATCGCCGGCTTTGACAGCACCTCCAACCTGGAAGCGGGCGCACGCTACGGCATCCGCACGGTGGGTACGGCCGCGCACTCGTTCACGCTGCTGCACGATAACGAGCGGGCGGCTTTCGAGGCCCAGATCGCGTCGCTGGGCGAAGGCACGTCCCTGTTGGTGGACACATACGACGTCGAGAAGGCAGTCCGCACGGCAGTGGACCTGGCAGGGCCACGGCTGGGCGCGGTCCGGCTGGACTCCGGCGACCTCGTCGCCCAGGCACAGTGGGTACGCCGGCTGCTCGACGACCTCGGTAACGAGCACACGAAGATCGTGGTCACGTCGGACCTTGATGAGTACGCCATCGCTGCGCTGCAGTCCGCGCCCGTTGATTCCTACGGCGTGGGGACCTCACTGGTCACCGGCTCCGGGGCTCCCACGGCCAGCATGGTCTACAAGCTGGTCAGCAGGACGGACGACGCCGGAAACTTCGTCTCCGTGGCCAAGGCGGCCAAGAACAAGGCCAGCGTGGGCGGCCGGAAGTATGCGTTGCGGAAACTGGACGAGCGCGGCACCGCCACGGCCGAGGTTGTGGGGGTGGGCCACCGGCCGGAGGATGACGGCAACGACCGGCCGCTGCTGCAGCAGTTCATGAAGAACGGCGAACTGCTACCGGGATGGACCGGGCACGAAGGCGTGGTCCGCGCACGGCAGCGGCACGCCGATTCCATGGCGGAGCTCCCCCCGGTGGTGAACCGCCTTCAGCGGGGCGAGCCCGCCATTCCCACGTTCTATGAAGACCACTGAGGAGGACTGATGTCCCGCGCACTGATCATCGTCGATGTCCAGAACGATTTCTGCGAGGGCGGCTCGCTCGCCGTGGACGGTGGTGCGGCCGTGGCCGGCGCCATCAGCGAGTACCTGGACGCCCACCACAACGAATTCGACTTCGTGGTGGCCACCCAGGACTGGCACATCGATCCGGGCAGCCATTTCTCCGACACGCCCGATTTTGTTGACAGCTGGCCCCGGCACTGCGTGGCCGGAACCCGTGGCGCCGAACTGCACCCGGACCTGGACACCGAGTACATCGACGCGTATTTCCGGAAGGGCCAGTTCGCGGCCGCGTATTCGGGGTTCGAGGGCCTGTTGGCTCCCGAGGACGCCGTTCCTACCGGGGAGCGCCAGGCCGGCGCAATGGCCGGGTCCCTGGACGCGTCGGGAGTGGACGAGGACGCGATCGGGCTCGATGACTGGCTGCAGAGCCATGACGTCGAAGACGTGGTGGTGGTGGGCATCGCCACCGACTACTGCGTGAAGGCCACCTCGCTGGACGCGGTCCAGGCGGGCTACGGCGTCACCGTGGTGCGGTCCCTGACGGCAGGGATTGCCGCCGACCTCGAAGACGCCGTAGCCGAAATGGAACTGGGCGGCGTGGATATCGCCTGAGGCCTATTTACGGCCGATGAACCAGTCCTGGAGCTTCCGGAGCCTGGACTGCAGCTGTTCCTCGTTGGCCTGTGCCACCGGGGGGCCGCCGCACACGGTGCGCAGCTTGGTATGGACCACGCCGTGCGGGGTGCCCGTCCGGGCGGCCCACGCCGCCACGTTCTTGGCCAGCTCGTTGCGCAGGTCCATCAGCATCCGGTGGTCAGGGACGGCGGGAACCTGGCTTTCGGCGGTTGGGGCCTTCCGGTTCTTCCGGTTCAGTTGTTCGTGCTGGCGCTGGCGCAGGAGCGTCCCCACCTGCTCTGCGTCCAGCAGGCCCGGAATTCCCAGGAAGTCCATTTCGTCGTCGGACCCTACCTCGCCGCCGGTGCCGAACTCGCCGCCGTCAAAGAGGACCCGGTCGAAGGAGGCCTGCGAGTCGAGTGCCTCGAACTTGCCCTTGGTGAGGCTGTCGGAGGCCTTTTCTTCCCGGTTGGCCTCTTCCATCAGCGAGTCTTCGGGGTTGAAGAGTCCGTCGCCGTCCTCTTTTTCCGGCCGGTCCAGCGCGTGGTCGCGTTCCATTTCCATGGAGTTGGCCAGCGCCATCAGCTGCGGCACGGACGGCAGGAAGACCGACGCCGTTTCGCCCCTCTTGCGGGCACGCACGAAACGTCCCACGGCCTGGGCGAAGAACAACGGTGTGGAGGTGGACGTTGCGTAGACGCCCACGGAGAGCCGGGGCACGTCCACGCCTTCGGACACCATGCGGACCGCAACCATCCAGCGCTTCTCGCCGGCGGAGAATTCCTCGATCTTGCTGGAGGCCTTGGCATCGTCCGACAGGATGACGGTGGGCGATTCACCGGTGATCTTCTTCAGCTGCCCGGCGTAGGCACGCGCATCTTCATGGTCCGTGGCGATGACCAGGCCGCCGGCGTCCGGTACGGTGCGCCGGACTTCGCTGAGCCGCTTGTCCGCGCCGGCCAGGACAGCGGGGATCCACTCCCCCGCCGGATTCAGTGCGGTTCGCCAGGCGTGGCTGGTGATGTCCTTGGTGACGGCTGCCTCCCCGAGCGAGGCGGCCATCTCTTCGCCCGCGCTGGTGCGCCAGCGCATCTGGCCGGAGTAGGCCATGAACATCACCGGCCGGACCACGTGGTCGCGCAGGGCGTTGCCATAACCGTAGGTGTAGTCCGCCTTGGAGCGGCGGATGCCTTCCCGGTCCTCCGCATACTCCACGAACGGGATGGGCGAGGTGTCCGAACGGAAGGGGGTTCCGGTCAGGGACAGCCGCCGCACCGCCGGATCGAAGGCCTCGCGGAGGCCATCGCCCCAGGACAGGGCTTCGCCGCCGTGGTGGATCTCGTCGAGGATCACCAGCGTCCGGGCGGCCTCGGTCTTGGCGCGGTGCAGCAAGGGCTTGCTGGCCACCTGCGCATACGTAACCGCAACACCGATGAATCCGCGGCCGTGCTGGCCGTCGGAGTTCTTGAAGTTGGGATCGATGGCGATGCCCACCTTGGCGGCGGCGTCAGCCCACTGCCGCTTCAGGTGGTCGGTGGGCGCCACGATGGTCACCCGGTTCACGGCACCGGAATCGATCAGCGTCGAGGCAATCCGGAGCGCGAAGGTGGTCTTACCGGCGCCGGGGGTTGCCACCGCAAGGAAGTCACGGGGACTTTTCGCCAGGTAGAGGTCGAGTGCTTCCTGCTGCCAGGCACGGAGTTTGGGCGCGGTTCCCCAGGCTGCACGTTCCGGATAAGCCGGAGGCAGGGTGGGGCCGCCAAAGAGCGTCTCCGTCACTACTTATTGTTGCCCGAGTCGCCCGG
The DNA here is from genome assembly GCF_004364695.1 of Arthrobacter sp. AG258. Taxonomy (NCBI): domain Bacteria; kingdom Bacillati; phylum Actinomycetota; class Actinomycetes; order Micrococcales; family Micrococcaceae; genus Arthrobacter; species Arthrobacter sp. AG258. The sequence goes on from NZ_SOBI01000002.1 coordinate 355,400, forward strand.
ACCCTTCCCGCCGTCATTGCCCGGCCGGAGGCCCTCATAGACTTCCTTGCACTCGGGGCACACCGGGAATTTCTGCGGGTCCCGGCCCGGCGTCCAGACTTTGCCGCACAGCGCGATGACGGGCTCGCCCGTCAAAGCCGACTCCATGATCTTTTCCTTGCGCACATAGTGGGCAAAGCGCTCCCGGTCGCCCGGTTCCACCTCTTGGCGCAGTTCCTCGCGCTCGATGGTGGCCGTGGACGTTCCAGCCCCGGAAAGCTCGCGCATCGGGTCGTTTTCGAGAGGGTCCGTCATGCTAGTCATGGCATCCATCTTAGCCTTTCCGGTGGCCGGGCGTTCGACGGCGGCACGCCCGCGCCGGGGTGCGGCAGGGGCCGTCGTCGTCGCGTTCTGGGACGCACGCGTCGGCCGGTACATCGCCTACAAGCCTTGCCAGCCGGGCTTGTTCTCATAGGTGTGGCGATAGAAATCCGCGAGTTTCAGGGCGGATGCCGCGGCCTCGTCCAGCAGGACCGTGGCATGGGGGTGGAACTGCAGGATCGAGGCCGGGCAGATGGCCGCCACCGGGCCTTCCACGAAGTCGCGGACGGCTTTGGCCTTTTGCGCGCCGGTGGCGAGGAGGATCACATGCCGTGCTGCCATGATGGTGCCCAGGCCCTGGGTGAGTACGTGGTGCGGGACCTCGGCGAGGCTGTTGAAGAACCTGGCGTTGTCCCGGCGTGTCTGTTCGATCAGGCTTTTGATCCTGGTCCGTGAGGCAAAGGACGAGCCCGGTTCGTTGAAACCGATGTGGCCGTCGGTGCCCACGCCCAGCAGCTGCAGGTCCACACCACCGGCCGCGGCGATGGCTCGCTCATACGCGGCGCAGGCTGCCGGGATATCCTCGGCGGTTCCGTCCGGTCCGTGGACGTTTTCCGGCGCGATGTTCACCCGGTTGGTGAATTCCCGGCGGATCACCTCCCGGTAGGACTCAGCGTGCCCGGAGGGCAGGCCCACGTATTCGTCCAGCGCGAACCCGGAAGTCCTGCTGAAGTCCAGGCCCTGCTGGTGCCGGGCTGCGAGTTCGTCATAGACCGGCAGCGGTGAGGACCCGGTGGCAAGGCCAAGCACCGCATCGGGTTTGCGCCGGACCAGTTTCTCGATGGCGTCGGCCGCGAGCCTTCCGGCTTGCCTGCCGCTGCCGAGGATGACGATTTCCATGCTCTTCCCTCCGGGGTTGTCAGCGGTTGACGGAAACCTGTGCCAGGAGTTCCGGGCCCCTGGCGTCAAGCCATTTGCCGCCCAGGCGGACACCGGCCGCGAAAAGGACCAGGCCCAGGAGGAGGCCGACGGCCAGGTTGATCCACCCGAACAAGGCGCTGCCCGTCACGGCCTGTGCCACCAGCAGGGCTGCCTCGGGGAGTACCAGGACCAGCAGGACCAGCATCCCCACAAACTGCACGGCGAGGGTCTGGCCGACGTTCCCGGGCGGCTTCTTGAACGGGCTGTCGCCGGGCAGCGGAACCGTGACTGTGTACCGGGCAGACACCACCGAAGACAAGCCAAGGCCGCTGAACAGGATCCCCAAACTAAGCCCCAGCTGGCCGGGCAACGCAGCCCAGTCGCGGGTCAGCGCCGCAGCCCCCACCGCGAACACCAGGACCACCGGCAGGGCGAAGGCAAGGCACGCGAGGGACCGGCCCAGCCGGTCCGCCACGCCGCGGACCCCGGTGGCCACGTGCAGGGCGAACGCGGTGTTGTCGTAGGACACGTCGGCGGAGATGGACCAGGCAAGGATGAACGCCGAGACCGGGGCAAGGAAGGCCACGCCCCCGTAGTGGCCTGTCTGCGCACCCTGGAACAGCATGATCACGGGAAGCAGAGGGATCACCACGAGCGAACCGGAATACCGCGGGTCCCGGAGCCAGTAGGTCAGTGACCTCGCCATCACGGCGCCTGCCGGGGTGGGGGGAAGGACCCCGAGCAGCCCAAGGCGGCCGCCTTTCCGTTTGCCGGCACCGGTGTACGGCGGCGTGACGAGGGCCCTTTCCAGCAGCAGCTTCCAGCACCAGGCCAGGCCGGCCAGGACCGCCACCGACACCAGCAGTTTCACGGCAGCCGCAGCCGGCCGGCCGGCAGCGACGTCACCGCCGAGCGCCCATGGCGCGCCCAGCGGGGTCCAGGACAGGGTCCCGGCGACATCCGGCAGGAACCCCGTGGAGGCCGACACCCCGCGGCCGACGGCCGCCACGATGGGACCGAGCAGCACCAGGGGAACCATGAAGGCGATGGCGCTGATGTCCTTGAACCGCCGGGACGCGGCGAGGCCCGCCGTGGCGGTGGTGACAACCTTTGCCAGCACGACGCACGTCATGACTCCCAGGCACGCGCCCACGAGGGCCGCCAGCGCGGGCAGGACACCGCGGGACCAGGTGGCTACCGTGGCCAGGGCGACCAGGGTGGTGGCAAGGCCCGGAATACCGATGAGGCCACCAAGGGCAAGGCCTGCCAGCAGCTGCCTCATGGGAATGGCGAAGGTCGTGAAGCGTGCCGGATCCAAGGTCATGTCCGTGGCGGAGGCCACCACCGGGATGACGCCCCAGCCGAGCACGGCGGCAGAACCGCCCAGCACCACGGCCGTGTAGGCGGTTCCGGTGCCGGCGTTCCGCAGCAGGACCAGGGCGATGACGAGCATGGCCACCAGGCCCAGCGCATAGATCCCCGCGATGGCCATACCCACCAGCTGCCAGGGGCTGCGGCGCAGTCCGTTTCGCAGCAGCGTGAGCTTGAGCCTCAGAAGGTGCGCAACCATTCGAGCCCTTCCGTGTGGCTGTGGCCGCCCACGAGCTGCACGAACCGGTCCTCCAGGGAAGCACCGGCACGGACCTCGTCAACCGTCCCCGCGGCCAGGACCCGGCCGCGGGCCACGACGGCCACGTGGTCGCACATGCGCTGCACCAGGTCCATCACATGGCTGGACACGATGACGGTGCCCCCGGAAGCGACGTACCGGTCCAGGATGGAGCGGATGTTAGCGGCGGAGACCGGGTCCACTGCTTCGAATGGTTCGTCCAGGACCAGGAGCCGCGGGGCATGGATCATGGCGGAGGCAAGGGCGATCTTCTTGGTCATGCCGGCGGAATAGTCCACCACCAACGTCTCGGCGTCCTGGGCCAGGTCCATTGCCGCGAGGAGATCCGCCACCCGGGCCGCCACCACGGCCTTGTCCATGCCGCGCAGCAACCCGGCGTAGGTAATGAGTTGTTCGCCGGTGAGCCGGTCGAAGAGGCGGACACCGTCGGGCAGGATTCCCATCAAGCGCTTTGCCTCCAGCGGATGCTGCCAGACATCCACCCCATGGACCACGGCGGTGCCAAAGTCAGGGCGCAACAGCCCCGTGGCCATGGACAAGGTTGTGGTTTTGCCCGCACCGTTGGGACCCACGATGCCAAAGAATGAGCCGGCCGGAACCTCCAGGCTGATGCCGTCCACCGCGATCTTTCCGCCGAACCTCTTGGCCAGCCCGCGGATGGACAGGGCCGGGATGGGCCCGGAATTCGACGCCTGGTCAGGGAGCGGAGCAGTCATGGTGCCAGCCTAGCCCGCGGAAGCGCGCTGTGCGGGGTGGGAGACTATCGTCATGGACATTGCGCTGGGCCTGCTGGTAATCGTTGCTGTGGTGTGCGCCGCCAGCGCCATCGGCCGCAGATTCAATATCCCCGTGCCGCTGCTGCTGGTCCTGGCCGGCGTGGCGGGCTCGTTTCTGCCTTTCATTCCCCCCGTTGAGCTGAATCCCGAACTGGTGCTGGTGGGCCTGCTGCCTCCACTGCTGTATGCGGCGGCGTTCCGGACATCACTGTTCGACTTCACCTCGAACCGCCGGTCCATTGGCCTCCTGTCCGTGGGGTATGTCATCTTCGGCACCCTGGCCGTCGGGCTGGTGGTGTGGTTGCTGTTCCCGGAGATCCCGTTGGCCGCCGCCATTGCGCTGGGCGCGGTGGTGGCACCCCCGGACGCGGTGGCCGCCACCGCCATCGCCCGGAAGGTGGGCATGCCCCGGCGGATCGTCAACATCCTCGAAGGCGAATCGCTGCTCAACGACGCCACCGCGCTGGTCTGCCTCCGGGCCGCCGTCGCGGCCATCGCCGGCTCCGTCTCAGCCCTGGACGTGGCCGGAGGGTTCGTGCTGGCCGCCGGCGGCGGACTGGTGGTGGGCCTCGCCGCCGCGTACGTCCTCACCGAAATCCGGAAACGGATCAGCAACGTCGCCATCAACACCTCGGCGTCGCTGATGGCTCCGTTCGTTGCGTTCCTCCCCGCCGAAGCCATCCACGCATCAGGGGTGCTCGCCGTCGTCGTCACCGGCCTGGTCATGGGCACCAAAGCACCCTCGATGCCCAACGGTGCAGCCCGGCAAAGTGCCCGGAGCAACTGGGACACCGTGCAGTTCCTCCTGGAGAACGCGGTGTTCCTGCTGATCGGGCTGCAGGTCCGGACCATTATCGACAGCGTCCAGGACGACTCCCTGGGCGCCGGCCGCGTGTGGCTCGGCTGCGCCATGATCCTGCTGGCCGTCCTGGTGCTGCGCCCGGTCTGGGTCTTCCCCGCCACCTACCTGCCGCGCCTGATCCCCTCCGTACGGCGGGCAGACCCGGCACCGCCCTGGCAATTTCCGGCCATCGTGTCCTGGGCGGGCATGCGCGGTGTGGTCACGCTGGCCGCCGTCCTGACGCTGCCCGATGACCTGGAGCACCGCAACGTGCTGGTCCTGGCCGCCATGGTGGTAGTGGCCGGCACCCTGGTGCTGCAGGGATTCACGCTGCCTGCCTTGGTCCGGGCCCTGGGCCTGCCCGGACCGGACAGGCGGGAGGATGCCTTGAACCAGGCCTCACTGATGCAGCTGGCCACCGCCGCGGGAATGGAACGCCTGGACCAGCTGCGGCGCGAGAGCGATCCCCCGGAGGTCATGGACATGTTGCGGCGCCGGACGCAGGAGCGGGGCCTGGCCGCCTGGGAACGCCTGGGCCGGCCGGGGGCGGAGTCCACCACGCCCAGCCAGCGCTACGCCCAGCTGCGGATGGCCATGCTGGAAGCCGAACGGGACAAGGTCCTGGAACTGCGCCGCGGCGGGGACTTCGCCCACGAAGTCCTCAGCGAGGTCCTCGAACGGCTGGACATCGAAGAGTCCATGCTGGACGCGTCCCTCAACGAGCTCGATTCCGCCACTGACGCCGGCGGCGAGGGATTGGCCCAACCCGGGGGCGTTTGCGACCACCTGACGGCGGCCATGCTGTCCCCGGTTCCCGACAACCCTGCCTGTGCGGGGTGTGAACGGGAGGGGACCACACCGGTGCATCTGCGCATGTGCCTGGCATGCGGCCAGGTGGGCTGCTGCGACTCGTCCGCCGGACGGCACGCCAGCCGCCACTTCAAGGAAACCGGGCACCCCGTCATGCGGAGCATCGAACCCGGCGAACAGTGGCGCTGGTGCTATGTGGATGACCTGCTGGGCTGACCCCGTACCGGTGCGTTGCGCTTACCGGGCCCTGCGGATGCGGATAGGGCCCTTGGCTGACGCCGGATCCACGACGGCACCGCCTTGGGTGACCTCCACCTCTCCCGCTTCCACCAGCCGGCGCGCGGCCTGGCGCGCGGCCTCCATCAGTCCCCGCCAGTCGGCCCCGCCCACTGCGCGGGCGGCGTCGGACGGGCAGATGCTGGACGTCGCGGCGCGTGATGCCAGCAGCTCAAGGATGCCGGCTTCAAGCGCGCGGTCAGCGGATGACAGGCTGTGGTCCGGCTGCCGGGTGTCCATGGGCTCAGGCGGCCGTCAGAAGGAACGCCGCGGCACGGCGCGCTCGTACTGCGGCGGCCACGTAATGTCGTAGCCGAGTTCGAAGGCCGCGCGCAGCCACCAGTGCGGGTCCCGGAGGGCCGCCCGGGCGATAAAGACCCCGTCTGCCTGTCCGGTGGCAATGGCATGCTCGGCCTGGCCAGGGGTGGTCAGGAGTCCCACCGCCCCCGTGGCCACGTGCGCCTCCTGCCGGATGGCTGCGGAGAATCCTGTCTGGTAGCCCAGGCCCGGTTTGATCTGCTGGTGCGCGACCGCCCCGCCGCTGGAGACGTCCACCAGGTCCACGCCACGGGCCGCGGCCTCTCGGGCCAACCGGACCGAAGCGGCCAGGTCCACCCCGCCGGGCGCCCAGTCGGTGGCCGAGATCCGGAGCAGCAAGGGCATGGAATCCGGAATGACGGCACGGACGGAGTCGATCACCGCCAAGGTCAGCCGGTTCCGGCCGGCTTCGTCACCGCCCCACTCGTCGTCGCGTTTGTTGATCAGCGGGCTCTGGAACTGGTGCAGGAGGTAGCCGTGCGCGGCGTGGATCTCTACGGTGTCAAAGCCAGCGTCCACGGCGCGGACCGCCGCGGCGGCGAAGTCGGAAATGACACCGCGGATGTGCTCCACGGTCATGGCCGCAGGGGCGGCGTACCCTTCGAAGGCGGTTTCGGAGGGGCCCAAGGTCTGCCAGCCGCCATCCGAGGCCGGGACACTGCCCTGCTTGCCGGAGAACGGCCAATACGTGGACGCCTTCCGTCCGGCGTGGGCCAACTGGACGCCGATCTTGGCATCGGCGGCGCCGTTCCGGTGGACGAACGAGGTGATCCGCTGCCAGGCTCCGGCCTGCTCGTCGTTGTACAGCCCGGCATCGCGGGGGCTGATCCGGCCCTCGGCGTTCACGGCTGCCGCTTCGGTGAGGATCAGCGCCGCGCCGCCCGTCGCAAAAGCCCCCAGGTGCACCAGGTGCCAGTCGTTCGGAACCCCCGGGCCGTCGTCGGGATCGCAGCTGTACTGGCACATGGGCGATACCCAGCCCCGGTGCTGCAGCTCGAGCGACCTCAAGGCCAGGGGCTGGAACAGGGCAGGCACTAGAACAGCACTCGTGCGAGCGCCTGGCGCGCCTTGGCGACGCGCTCGTCTCCGGCGCCCACGACGTCGAACAGTTCCAGCAGCCGGACGCGGACTGTTTCCCGTTCCGGGCCGAAGTTCCTGCCGATGAACGCAACGAGGCGGTTCAGGGCATCGTCCACATGGCCGCCCGCCACGTCCAGGTCCGCCACCGCCAGCTGCGCATCAAGGTTATCCGGCTCGTTCGCCGCCCGGGCGCGGAGGGCCTCGCTGTCCTGGGCGGACAGCGGCTGCAGCCGGTCCATCAGTTCCACCTGTGCCAGCCCGGCTTTGGCCTCGTGGTCCGAGGGCATTTCCCGCAAGGCCTGGCGGTAAGCCTCCGCGGCGGCGGCGTAGTCGCCGGCTTCGATGGCATCGAAAGCTGCCTGGTGCAGCGGCGGAAGCGGCGCGGGTTCCTGCTCTCCCGCCGGACCGCCGTCGAGGCTTCCGGTCACACCGTTGGCGGCCGCCACCTTGAGGAGCTCGTCGAACAGGCTGCGCACCTGCTGTTCGTCAGCGGCGCCCTGGAAGAGCGGCACCGGCTGCCCCTTGAGGACGGCGACAGCGGTGGGGACGGCCTGCACCTGGAAGGCCTGGGCAAGCTGCGGGAAGGCTTCGATGTCCGCGGCGCCCAGGACCAGGCGGCCGCCGAAGGAGGCAACCACGCGTTCGAGGGTCTCCAGCATCCTGCCGGATTCCGGTGAGTAGGAAGCCCACAGGGCAAATACGACCGGAACCTGGGCGGAGAGTTCAACGAGTTGCTGGAAGTTCGCTTCGGTGACGTTGACCGTGAGCTCCGTTCCGCCTTCGGGCGCCTTCTGGCCAGGCGCCGGGCCCGAGCCGGCTGCCGGGCCGGACGGCGCCGCGGGAGCTGCGGGCCGCTTCAGCGAGGAAAGGTCGACGGCGCCGCGCAGTTTAAGCAGGCTGGCAGCGGCAGGAGGGACTGGACGGGAAGCTGGCGAACTCATGTTTCCCACTCTAGCCACTCCGGCCGCTGCCGGTGGTAATACGGTCGAGGGCCTACTTGAAGCTGGCGCCTACCAGGCCGCGGGTTGCGGCGACGAGCTTCATCGGGTCCGAGGATCCTGCCGGCGGCACGTAGACGGCCATGGATTCGGCGAAGCTCAAGACCATGCCGGTACTGGTTTCCTTGCCGCCGGCCAGGGCTGCCGCATCGTCGCCGATGCTGAGCTTGTCACCGGCAGCCTTGGGGGTGCCCTCGAAGCCGAAGTTGATGCGGCCCAGGACGAGGGCCCCGCCGTCGGAGGTACGGAACACCACCGTGCTTTCCGGCACCACCTTGTGGGTGAAGGAGAAGTTGCCGTTCTCGCCGGCCTTCACCACCTCTGCCTGGTAGGACAGGGTGTCGGCGATGTACGGCGAGGACTGGCCCTCGACCAGCTTGTCCTTGAACGGGGAGTCCGCCGACGTGAGCCTGTCCGCCAGGCCGGACATTGCTTCCTCACCGCTGTAGAGCAGTCCGGTCTTGTCCGACGCGGCCAGCGTCTCGGTCCCTCCGCGGCTGATGTTAGGGAACGTGGTGCCCGGCTGGAGGGGGGTGGTCTCCATCAGCTTGTAGTTCTCCCGCGGGGACTGCTGGACCAGCGTCAGGATTTGCGGCACGACGTTGCCGTCGCCCTGGGTCACGGCCAGCACTTGCCGCGGCCAGTCCCGGTCGCTGGTGATCACGGTGGTCAGCAGCTTGGTGGAGCGGACAGGCATGCGGGGCTCGTAGGAGCCCACCTGGGAACGGATCTTGTAGTTCTGGGTCCGGATCTCCAGCTCGGGTCCGGCCACGCGGTCGGCAAGCTTCGCCGCATCCTTGGCGGCGTCCCCTGCGTCGGTCGCGCTCGAGACCTGCTCCAGGATGCGCCGGAACTGGGCTTCGAGGAGGACCGGAGAGCCGGTGCCGTCCTTGGCCGCCGGTGACGACGCACTGCCCGACGGCTGCGGGCTGGGGCTTGCCGCCTGTGCGGCGGTGCCGGATCCCGCCAGGACCACCGCTGCCACACCTGCGGCGACCATGGTGGCCTTGGTGGTGGACTGCGCCTGCGAACGCGCGCGGGCCCGCCGGGCGTAGCCGCTGCCGCCGTCGCGGCCTTCGCCGTCCTTGGTCCGCGCGGACACCAAAGCCAGCACAATGCCGCCCACCATCAGCAATCCGCCGATGACCATCAGCGGAACGGCCCACGGGGTGGATGTGTCGTTCGGGAAGGTCATGGACACCGATGCCGGGGCCGCCTTGGTGCCGTCGGAGGCAAGCAGGAGGCTCCAGTCGCCGTCAGCCGGCGGAGTCCAGGTGTAGTCCAGTTGACCGCTGGCATTCTCGGTGGATGCCCAGAGGTCCGAGCCCGCCGGGTTGGGCGCAGTGGCGTCGCCGTCGGCATGCTCAACCTGCAGGGACTTTCCGTCCTCGGAGACCCCGTTGATGGTGTTGTGGGCGGTCTTGCCGACCCACGCGCTGACGTCGTCGGGCCGGCCCGTTGCCAGCATGAAGTTGCCGTCGCCCTGGACCGAGATCTTGACGGTTCCGCCGTGCAAGGTGCGCAGCTTCTGGTCAATGACAGTCAGCGGGGCCGCGGCGGCGTTGGCCGGCAGGGACGCGGTGAAAGTCTCGGATGGAGCCCAGATGGTTCTCTGGCCAATACCGGCCAAAAGTGTCAGGAGGCCGAGCAGCACAAGTGCGGCTGCAGTCTTTAAACGCAAGGGAAACACCTATCATCAGCGGGGGTTTACCTTCAATAGTAACCTTTTTGTTACCAGGGACCCCGAATCCTGGGTTCAAGCGGGCAGTCCGGAGGTGCTCCGGCGGTGCCGTCGGCTGGTGCTGACAAGCCTGCTGATAGTGTTTGCGATGATCATCACAGCGGCCCGCGAAGGCGGTGCCACACACGGAACAGGCCCCAAAAACCAGTGACTGACAAGACGGACCCGTCCTCCCCGGCAGCCGAAAATTCCGGGGATCCGGGCAGGGCTGTCCCGGCTCCGCATGCCATGGCAGCGGCCCGACGGCGGGGCGGCGCCGCAGCGGCCCTCGGCCAGGTGGTCCGCCGGCTCCGCCAGCCGCTGCCCGGTGCCCAGCCCCGGCTTCGGTTCGAGATGCCGCCGGAGTTCGGCGGCCAGGCTCCCGAGCGGGAGTACGACGACGAGGACGAGCCGCAGTTCGGGCATCCCGGGCCGCGGATGTCTCCCCAGCATCCGCTGTACATGGGATTCATGGGAACAGTCGGTGTGGGCCTGGCCCTGCTGGTGTATTGGATCGGATCCCACACCACGCAGCTGCTGCTCTGGATTGTTGCCGCGCTGTTCATCGCCCTGGGCCTGGAACCGGTGGTGGGTTGGCTTGAGAACCGGAAGATTCCCCGGCCCGCCGGAATCCTCGTTTCGGTGGCCGTGCTGATGGGCGCCGTCGTCGGGTTTTTCGCCACCCTGATCCCCACGATCGTTGAGCAGGTCTCCGAAATCGTGCGCCAAGCACCTGACTGGGTGCGCAGCTTCATGGATTCGGATTTCTTCCGCAGCGTCGATGACCAGTTCGGGGTCAGGGACCGCATCACCGAGGAACTGAACAAATTCGTGAACGATCCGGCAGCCATGGGTGGCATCTTCGGCGGCGTCGTCGGATTTGGTTCGACCCTTGCCAACAGCCTTTTCGGCACCCTCATCGTGCTGGTGCTGAGCCTGTATTTCCTGGCGGCGCTGCCGGCCATGAAAAAGTGGGGCTACCGCCTGGCACCGCGATCCCGCCGGAAGCGGGTGGCCGCCCTGTCGGAGGAAATCACCCGTTCGGTGGGCAACTACGTCATCGGCCAGGCCTGCGTCGCCTTGCTCAACGCCACGTTCGCCTTCATCGTGATGTCGATTGTCGGTGTACCGTTCGCCTTGCTGCTGGCGTTTGTGGTGGTGCTGCTCGCCTTCATTCCACTGGTGGGCGGCATGATCGCGGGCATCGTGGTCACCCTGGTGTCACTCACGCAGGGCTGGCAGACAGCCGCGGTCTATGCGATCTGCTACTTCGCCTACCTGCAGTTCGAGGCCTACTTCATCTCGCCGCGCATCATGCAGAAGGCAGTGGCGGTCCCGGGGGCGGTGGCGGTGATCTCGGTCATCGCCGGCGGCAGCCTGCTGGGAGTCCTGGGCGCCCTGATTGCGATTCCCACGGCGGCCGCCGTGCTGCTCCTGCTCCGCGAAATCTATATCGCGCGCCAAGACCAGCACTAGCGGACCCCGACGCAATCCGGGGGGCGGAACCGCCTGGACGCAGCCTCAGGACGCGGCGGTCGCCGTCGGGCCATCCCATTCCTGCGGAAGCGGCGTTGCTGATCCCTCGGGACTGACCCGGGCGACGATGTCGTTCAAGACACGTGCGGCGTACTTCTCGCCCACCCACAGGTGCTTGGCGCCGGCAACGCCCACGACGTCCGCCTGGGGCACCAGGCTGAAGCGCCCGGCGGCCTCCGCCGGCTGGAGGAAGTCATCGTGCTCCGGCACCAGGACGGTGAGGGGCTTGCCGGATTCGGCCCATTGCTGCAGGTGCTTGTCCGTGGCCCGGTGCAGCGGAGGCGAGAGCAGGACCGCACCTTCAATCTGGCTGGCCACCGGCTCAACGGCGCCGTACATCAGCGCCAGTTCCGTTCCAAAGGACCAGCCCACCAGCCACCGGTTGGGCAGCCCGCGGTCGACGGCGAAACGTACGGCCGCCTCGACGTCGTACCGTTCCCCGATGCCTTCCTCGAATCCGCCGCTGCTGGTGCCGCGGGGTGAGGCCGTGCCGCGGGTGTTGAACCGAAGGACGGCGATGCCGGCCAGTGCCGGGAGGCGGTAGGAGGCCTTGCGGTAGACGTGGGAATCCATGAATCCGCCGTGCGTGGGCAGCGGGTGCAGGGTAATCAACGTGGCGATGACCGGGCCGCTCTCGGGCAGTGCCAGTTCGCCCACCAGGGTGTGGCCGTCCGCGGTCTGCAGCTCGATGTTCTCCCGCCGGGCGGGCAGGACCGTGGAAGCACGGATGGGTGCGGGACCCTGGGCTTGGGTGAAGTGGAACGACGCCGGATCAAAAGTCATGGTTTCCAGCTTAGCGACCAACGGGTGGCCGAAGCCCGGACGGCCGGGTGCGCAGGCGGCGCCGCCCGCGCGGTCAGCGGTACCGGTAGCTGCGGGACATCCAGCAGTTGGTGTGCCAGTGCCGCCGTTCGGCAAGGCCGGCCGCCGCCCCGAAGAGGTGGTCGTCCTTCCAGACCACAAGGTGCGCAACGCCGGGTAGGACGGCCGTGGAGCACTCCGGGCAAATGTAGGTTTTCTCCGCGTTTTTGGCGGTCATGGTGCGGACCATCCATTCGCCGTCCGGGGCGCTCTCCCGGCGTGCGATGCCGGCCCGGGCCCGTTCCAGGTCAAGTTCCGGGACCTCCTGGCCCTTGCGCCCGGCTCCCCTGGCCGAAGCGCCCTTACCGGATACAGGACGGCGGGGACGGTTCGAACGCGGCATGCATCCATTCTGCCCCAGCCGCCCGCCGGCCCGCGCCTCCACGCACTCCCGGCCGTCCGTCGTCGGCATGGCCCGTGCAGTTCCACGCGGTAGTCTGTACGGCGTGCGACTCGTCATAGCCCATTGCTCCGTTGATTACGTTGGCCGGCTCAAAGCCCACCTTCCCCTGGCCACCAGGCTCCTGCTGGTCAAGGCCGACGGCTCGGTGCTGGTGCATTCGGACGGCGGCTCCTACAAGCCGCTGAACTGGATGAGCCCGCCGGCCACGCTGCGGGTTTCCTCCCCCGATGAGGTGGACCTGGAACTTGGCGTGGTGGAGCAATGGACCGTGCAGTCGGCAAAGACGGACGACCGGCTCATCATCAATATCCACGAGAAGATCACAGAGTCCTCCCACGACCTCGGGGTTGATCCGGGACTGATCAAGGACGGCGTCGAAGCAGACCTGCAGCGGCTCCTGGCCGAGCAGATAGAGACGCTCGGCGAGGGATATTCCCTGATCCGGCGCGAGTACTTCACCGCGATCGGACCGGTGGACATCCTGGCCCGGGACGCGGATGGCGCCACCGTGGCCGTGGAACTGAAGCGGCGCGGCGACATCGACGGTGTGGAGCAGCTGACGAGGTACCTGGAGCTGCTCAACCGCGATCCCCTGCTGGCCCCGGTCCGCGGCATCTTTGCGGCCCAGCAGATCAAGCCACAGGCGAAGGTGCTCGCCAATGACCGCGGCATCGCCTGCGTGACGCTGGACTATGACGCCATGCGCGGGGTGGACGACAGCGAATCCCGGCTTTTCTGACCCGACGGCCCGTTGCTTTGGGCACCTAATACTCGGCCTGAAATCCCGGAGCATCATTGTCACCTGGTTTTTACCTAAATTTTATGCATTTTCGTGGTCGGGCCGTTGACCTGCGGGAACGGGCATGAAATTCTGGTCTCAGTCTTTGTGTAGGTGTTTTTCATGCTCGCAAGACATGTTGCGAGCGCGAAGCTCCTGCAGCGCCGGACCTTTTGTGGCAAGGCAATCCAGGATTCTTCTCGCGGAGTGACCAAGGTCGGCACGAGGTGTGCCGTTCTTAAAAAGTTCCACAATGAGGAGAAATAAATGGCACAGGGAACTGTGAAGTGGTTCAACGCTGAAAAGGGCTTCGGCTTCATCACCCCGGATGACTCCGACGGCGATGTCTTCGTTCACTACTCTGAGATCCAGACCGGCGGCTTCAAGACCCTCGACGAGAACCAGCGCGTTCAGTTCGAGATCGGCCAGGGCGCCAAGGGTCCCCAGGCTACCGGCGTAACGCTCGTCTAGTCACCCGGCGCGGCCGCATGGCGGCCGTCCAGCAACGCAGATGATCCCCGGCAGGAATGCCGGGGATCATCTGCATTTGCGCACGTGGGGAGCGTCGAGGTGCCCGGCGGCCGCCCGCCGTATTCGCGCTCAGGTGACCAGTTTGCGGACCAGGCGTGCACCCTGCGCCAGCGAGAGGCCGGGAAGGTAGGCCCGGGTCAGCGCCCTGCCAATGGCCGGCAGGTGAAGGGGGTCCTGGTAATACAAGTAGAGCGCGCGGTACTCCGGCTTGAACCGGGACTTGAACGCTGCCAGCGACCGGAACCCGTAGACCGGCTCCAGCGCGTGACCCACCAGGTCCAGGATGCGCACCAGGTTCTGTGCCCCCTCATCGGTGGCGCCGGCGTCTGCTTCGGCGTCCTCCCCCGCATCGGCCTGCCCTCCGTGCTCCTCCGGCCGGCTGGCCAGTGGCGAGCCGGACAGGGAAATGGCGTCCACCGAATCCTTCAGCTCCAGGACCGCGGATGCAATCAGGAACTCCATCACGCCCGGGAAGCCCTCGCTGCCGCGGCGCATGACATCAAGCGTCCTGCTGACCAGCCGGCCGTCGTCGTACACGGGAAGCCAACTGGTAACGCCGTGGACGGTACCATTGCCGTCCACCGCCAGGCAGCACAGGACCTCCTCGTCGTCGAGCTCGTCCACTCCCCCCAGCGTGAAGCCCATTTCCGGCACGGATTTCCCGGCCGCCCACTCCTCCGACACCTCATTGAGCCGCGAACGCAGTGCGGCAGGCAGTGAATGGTAGGAGCCCCACACGGCGTGGACGCCGAGCTTCGAGGCCCGGTTGAGCGCGGTCCGAACGTTCTGCCACTCCTTGCCCTTGAACTCGAGCTCATTGAGCCGCAGCCGCGTTTCCTGCGCCACTGCCACCCGCGAGAAGCCCCGCTCCCGCAGCGCCGGCCACAGGGTGTCGTCACATGAATAGAGCGCAGGGATCAGCGCCTGGGTGCGGCAGTAATCCAGGAACCCTTCGGTCACCCTTTGCTCGGCCCTGCGGTCGCCGATGGCTCCGCCCAGGGTCAATGCCACGGTCCCGTGCTGCTGGAAGGCCATGGCGCCGGCGCCGTCCGGACTGAACCAATACGTGTTGGGCTCCCACAGGGCCATCCAGGACAGGGGTCCGCCGCCCTGGTGAAGCAGCTCGCGGGCACGGTCCCGGTCCTGCCGGCCAAAGCCGAGGCCGTGGTGCCGCCCAATGAGGACCCACCACACAGCCACCAGGGCGACAATCCAGAACACCGGTCCGGAGTAAGCGAAGAGCAGCGTCTCGGCGCTGTCGCGCTCCGCGAAAACGCGGCGGAAATGCTGCGGAATGGGAACCGGCACGTACTGCCGCGCCAATTCGGCGAAGAGTCCCAGCAAACCCCCGTCACGGGCAAGGCCACCCGAGAGGAACCACGCCACGGTGTAGGAGCTTGCCAGGGCGAGCCACGTGCCGCAGACCACCGCAGCGAGCGTCCGCCGGGCGCCGGGCCGCGTCTGCACGCGGAACTGGCGGCGGTTAAGCCACAGGATGATTGCGAGCAGCAGCGGCACGATGACGAGGGGAAGCACGTGGGCAAAAGCCGATGACAGGGGCGTCGAGTGGGTGCCCTGAAGGCGTGACGGAACCAGGGCGAAAAGGGCCAGGTAGACAGCTGCCAAGGCCGTCACGGCCAGCTGGATGGCAAGGGCAATGTTGAGGGCCAGCCGGCGGCCGCGGCGCATGCCGTCCGCGCAGATCAGCAGCAGGATGACCGGCACAACCGCCAGCGCCAGGCCGAACGGCCCGGCAAACCCGGCCCTGCCGGTTTCCAGGCAGGAGGCATCCACCGTTGCCCCGCAGTTGAACACCAACTGGCTGAGCGTGGGCATCGGGCTGAGGACGACGTCGCGCAGCAATGCCAGCGGGCCGGTGGGAGCCCGTGTGATCCCGGTCAGGATCGGCCCCACGGCAAAGACCGCGACGGTCAGGGCCAGGAGGTTCCTGGTTTCGCGGCCGGTGGAACGGTGCCGGTGGAGCCGCCCCTGGTCGCCCTGGATCCACCAGCCCGCCAGGAGGCCAAGGAGGGCCCCGATGAGGCCGATCACCGTCTCCGCGTGGCCAACGTAGAGCACCAGCAGGATCGACACGGACAACACAGCGGTCCGGAGCCGGCGCTGCCACAGCAGAGTGATCCGGGCACTGGCCGCCAGCCCGGCGGTCAGGATCGGGGCGTAGGGGCCGATCAGGATATCGTCCGCCATCTGGTCCAGCCAGCCGTCACCAACATATACGGCCACCTGGGTGACCAGGAGGAAGACGGTCACTGCCGCGAACTGGCCGCCGAAATAGAGGCCGACGGCGGCGCGGCGTCCCAGCTTGCGTTCGGCCAGGCCCAGCAGCAGGATCATCATCAACGACGCCGTAAGGTAAGCCAGCGGGTTGGTGGCAAAGAACATGCTGGTGAAGAGGGACCACCATTGCCCGCCACGAAGGCCGGGACCGCTGACCGAGGCAAGTGCCAGGAGTTGTTCCGGCGGGCCGTCCAGGAAGCTTCCCGTCACGGCCGCTGCCGCCAGGAACACAGCCACGACGCCCAAGGTGAACGGCATGGATTTGAGGGTTTCAAGGGTTTGGTGCATTGCCGGACGGCCCACGGTGGCCCACATCAACGCCACCGTGCGGTCCGGTTTCGTGGTGCTTACCACTTCAGCCCCCATTGGCTGCCGAGGAATGCCAAGGCGTCACCGAAGCGCTTTGAGGACGTGTCCCAGGAATGTCCGGTGTGTTCCACCTCGTAGGCCTGCACGGTAAAGCCGGCGTCCTTGGCCGCCGCCGCGAGCGTGTGGAGGTTCCCCACGAACTCCGGGTCGTTCTGGCCTGCGGTCAGGTACATGCCGCTGGTCTCAAACCGTTGGTGTTTCATGATCTCCAGTGGAGTCTGCTTGATGAATTCGTCCGGGTTCCCCGGAAAGGCTGCGTCAATGGTCTTTTGCCGCTCCTTGGCGATGGCGGGCTCGGCTTCGCTGGAAAATCCGAGCGCGTCCGCGTAGACATCCGGGTGCCTGGTTCCCATTTGGATGGCACAGGTGCCGCCGAAAGAGAATCCACCCACGGCCCAGTGGCTGTGGTTGGTGTCAACGGCAAGGGTGGAACTGATCCATCGCGGCACGTCCTGGGAGAGGTAGGTGTCCGCTTTCGCGATCTTGCTGTCCATGCACATGGTGTTGGCGGACTGTGATCCGTTGGGATCGGGGATGACCACCACCGGGGCCACTCCCCCGTGCGCCGCGGCAAACGAATCCATGTGGCCACGGATGGCGCCGCCCGTCAGCCAGTCCGCGGGGCCGCCGGGCTGGCCCGCCACCAGGACAAGCACCGGCAGGGCGGGACGGTTGGCAGCGAAGTAGGCCGGCGGAAGGTAGAGATAGGCATCGCGGTTGCTCATCCCGGACAGCGTTCCCGGGATGGCTGCCTTACGCAGGACACCGCCGGCAGGCAGGTCGCCGGCGGGCTTCCAGCCCTGGAGGGACACGCCATCGGATTCACCGGGGTGGCGCATGAGCTCCTGTTCCAGCGCGGGTATCCGGGCCAAAGCGGTTCCCAGCAAGTCGCTGACAGTCCGGTTCAGTCCGAAGTAGGCATTGATTTGGAGGGTAGAGAGGGCCACCACCAGGAGCGCCGCGAGGAATCCGCTCCCGTAATGGGTCCAAGAGGTCCGCGGCAGCCTCATGATTCCAAGGATGACGGCCGAAACACCCGGCACGAACCACAGCAGAACGGGCTCCGGGATGTCCTCCGGAAAGACGGTAAGGACGTTGATCATGATCCAGTGGACGGTTGCCACCAGGACGAAGGCTGAGGCGATGGCAACAAAAACACGGATTGCCCAGGCGCGTATCCGTAGGTCCGCTGTTTCCCAGGCGCGCGAAGGTGGTACCAGGAGGTAGGCCGCCCCGCCTAATCCCAATACCAGGACAGTCCCAAACAGGGGCCCGTCCGTAAGCCGAATGTCTGAAAGCCAGTCCACGTGGCTAGCGCCAGGTCCCTACGCCGATGACGGGGCCCGCTTCGAGCCATGAGGAAAGGCCCGTGTATGCGTCGAACTTCATGGCCAGGTGCAGGTCCTGTCCCTCGTAGCGGAGTTCGACGATAACCACATCCGGTTGGACCTTGACGGCCTCGGCCTCGGTCGGCTTTCGCCTGCCCAGGAGCTCCAGCGAACTGCGCTTGAAAGTGTACTTCGGGCGGACGCTCAGTGAGATCAACCGGAACCACTCAAGGTCATTGTCCTGATAACGACAAACCCCCATTTGCCAGCTGTTACCAGCAACGCAAATGGAGGCGTCCACCGTGCCGAGGGCGCGCCGCAAATTGAAACGGCGCACCCCCGAAAGGCACAGTGCAAAAATCAGCAATCCGAACACGATTGCCAGTGCGATGAACGAAATACCCGGTGCGTCCATCAAGGTCGTGCTAGCGGATCCCAGCGGTAGCCGAGCCGCCCAGCTGGGCGTTGTCAGCAACGATCACCACGCGGTTGTTGTCCACGGAGAAGAACCCGCCGTCAACATCTACCGCGATCCGGTCCCCTGACACTGGCTGGATGGCCAGTTCACCTTCGGCCAGGATCGCCAGCAGGGGCGAGTGGCCGGGCAGGATTCCGATTTCACCATCACTGGTGCGGGCCTTGACCATCTTGGCCGCTCCGGACCACACAAAGTGGTCCGCTGCGACAATCTCAACCTCAAGCTCAGCCATATTACTTGGTCTGTTCCTGGATCTTGGCCCACTGGCGCTCAACGTCATCGAGGCCACCGACGTTGAAGAACGCCTGCTCCGCGATGTGGTCGAGTTCGCCGTCGCAGATCGCCGAGAAGCCTTCAACGGTGTCCTTGATGGAAACCGTGGAGCCCTCAACACCGGTGAACTGCTTGGCGGTGTAGGTGTTCTGCGAGAGGAACTGCTGGATGCGGCGCGCACGCGACACCACGATCTTGTCTTCTTCGGAGAGCTCATCGACACCGAGGATGGCGATGATGTCCTGGAGTTCCTTGTTCTTCTGCAGGATCTGCTTCACGCGGACAGCCGTGTTGTAATGGTCCTTGCCGATGTACTGGGGATCCAGGATTCGGGACGTGGACGTCAGCGGATCAACGGCCGGGTACAGGCCACGGGATGCGATTTCACGGGAAAGTTCCGTGGTCGCATCCAGGTGCGCGAAGGTCGTCGCCGGAGCCGGGTCGGTGTAGTCATCAGCGGGAACGTAGATGGCCTGCATCGAGGTGATGGAGTGGCCCTTGGTGGAGGTGATGCGCTCCTGCAGGAGGCCCATCTCGTCGGCAAGGTTGGGCTGGTAGCCCACGGCGGAGGGCATGCGGCCCAGCAGGGTCGACACCTCGGAACCGGCCTGGGTGAACCGGAAGATGTTGTCGATGAACAGCAGCACGTCCTGGTTCTGGACATCGCGAAAGTACTCCGCCATGGTCAGGGCGGACAGGGCTACGCGCAGGCGCGTTCCCGGCGGCTCATCCATCTGGCCGAACACAAGGGCGGTGTCCTTGAGGACGCCTGCCTCTTCCATTTCCACCCAGAGGTCGTTGCCCTCACGGGTACGCTCGCCAACACCGGCGAACACGGAAGTACCACCGAAGTTGCGGGCAACACGGGTGATCATTTCCTGGATCAGGACGGTCTTGCCCACGCCGGCGCCGCCGAAGAGGCCGATCTTTCCACCCTTGATGTACGGGGTGAGGAGGTCGATGACCTTGATGCCGGTCTCCAGCATCTCGGTGGAGCCTTCGAGCGAAGCAAAGCTCGGGGCCTTGCGGTGGATCGGCCAGCGTTCGCTGATGTCCAGTTCCGACTCGGCAACGTCCAGGGGCTGGCCCAGCACGTTGAAGATGTGGCCCTTGACTCCGTCGCCGACAGGCACGGAGATCGGGGCACCGCTGTCCACCACGGAGGTGCCGCGGACCAGGCCGTCGGTTGCCTGCAGGGAGATGGCGCGCACGAGGTTGTCGCCCAGGTGCTGGGAGGTCTCGAACGTGATGGTCTTGGTCTCACCGTTGAGAGTGATCTCGGTGGTGAGGGCGTTGTAGATCGACGGGATTGCGTCAGCCGGGAATTCGACGTCGACAACCGGGCCGATTACGCGCGCAATACGGCCGGTTGCACCGGACGTTGCGGCTACGTGTTCGGTAGCAGTGGCAGTCATCTCTCTCACTTCATTCAGTAGATGGCGTGGGGTTAAGTTTATCTGTGGTGGTGCTGGTTACGCGGAACCGGGGAGGTGCAGGCTAGGACGCGAGGGCGTCCGCGCCGGCAACAATCTCGGAGAGTTCCTGCGTAATCTCGGCCTGGCGGGCCGTGTTGCGCAGGCGCGTGTACTTCTTGATCAGGTCCGTTGCGTTGTCGCCTGCGGACTTCATCGCCCGCTGGCGGGCGGCGAGCTCGGAAGCTGCTGCCTGCAACATGGCTGCGAAGATACGGGATTCGATGTAGCGCGGCAGCAGGGCGTCAAGGACACGCTCCGCTTCCGGTTCGAACTCGTACAGCGGCAGGAGATCCGATTCGGATTCAGCCTGCTCTTCCACTACTTCAAGCGGGAGCAGGCGGATGACCGTCGGCTCCTGGGTGACCATGGACTTGAAGCGGGTGTAGACAACGTGGATCTCGTCCACGCCGCCGTCTTCGAAGTCGGTCGCGAATTCTGCCAGCAACGCTGCGCCGACTTCACGGGCAGTAGCGAACTCGGGTGCGTCGGTTCCTCCGGTCCAGACCCGCGCGTACTCGCGGTTCCGGAAATCGAAGTAGGCCTGGGCCTTGCGGCCCACTACATAGGTCTTGACTTCCTTGCCTTCGGCGCGGAGCAGCTCGTTGAGACCTTCCGCCTGCTTGAGGACGCTGGCCGAGTATGAACCTGCCAGGCCGCGGTCCGAGGTGATTACCAGGACTGCGGCGCGGCGGATCTGCTCCGGCTCAGTGATCAGCGGGTGGTCGATTTCGCTTTGGCTGGCGACAGCAGAAACGGCGCGCGTGATCGCGTTCGCGTAAGGCAGTGAAGCTGCTACGCGCGCACGGGCCTTCCCGATGCGCGAGGTAGCGATCAGTTCCATCGCCTTGAAGATCTTGCGCATCGACGTGGTCGAGCTGATCTTCTGGCGGTAGACCCGGATCTGGGCTCCCATACTTATCCTTTCCTAACATTCCGTCGCCGGGTGTGCCGGGCCTTTGCGGCCCGGCACACCCGGCGGTGCGGAACTAGCGCTTCTGCTTGACGATCTTTTCCTGGTCGACTTCGCCCTCGGAGATAGCGTCGTGCTCCTCGTGGCCGGCGCCTACCAGGTGGTTGTCACCCTCGCCGAAGAAGCCCTTCTTGAAGTCCACGATCGAGGACTTCAGAGCTGCAACGGTGTCATCGTCCAGGACGTTGGTCTGTGCCAGCGTGGTCAGGATCGAGGACTTGTGGCGGAGGTGCTCAAGGAACTCAGCCTCGAACCGGCTGATGTCCTCGACCGGAACGTCGTCCAGGTAGCCGTTGGTGCCGGCCCAGATGGAAACAACCTGGTCCTCGACCGGGAACGGTGAGTACTGGCCCTGCTTCAGCAGTTCCATCAGGCGGGCGCCACGGGTGAGCTGCTGGCGTGACGCAGCATCCAGGTCGGATGCGAACATGGCGAACGCCTGCATGTCGCGGTACTGGGCCAGGTCCAGCTTCAAAGTACCGGAGACCTTCTTCATGGACTTCACCTGGGCGGCACCGCCAACGCGGGACACCGAGACGCCAACGTCCACAGCGGGCCGCTGGTTGGCGTTGAAGAGGTCCGACTGGAGGAAGATCTGGCCGTCGGTGATGGAGATGACGTTGGTCGGGATGTAGGCGGAGACGTCGTTCGCCTTGGTCTCGATCAGCGGCAGGCCCGTCATGGAGCCGGCACCGAGCTCGTCGGAGAGCTTGGCACAACGCTCCAGCAGACGGGAGTGCAGGTAGAAGACGTCACCCGGGTAGGCTTCGCGTCCCGGCGGGCGGCGGAGCAACAGGGACACTGCACGGTAGGCCTCAGCCTGCTTGGACAGGTCATCGAACACGATGAGGACGTGCTTGCCGCCGTACATCCAGTGCTGGCCGATGGCCGAACCAGCGTACGGTGCCAGGTACTTGAAGCCTGCGGGGTCGGACGCGGGAGAAGCCACGATGGTGGTGTACTCCAGCGCGCCGTTGTCCTCAAGGGTCTGGCGGATGGCGGCAATCGTGGACGCCTTCTGGCCGATGGCAACGTAGATGCAGCGGACCTGCTTGGTGACATCGCCGGAAGCCCAGTTGGCCTTCTGGTTGATGATGGTGTCGATCGCGATCGCGGACTTGCCGGTCTGGCGGTCGCCAATGATCAGCTGGCGCTGGCCGCGGCCGATCGGGATCATCGCGTCGATGGCCTTCAGGCCGGTCTGCATCGGTTCGTGGACCGACTTACGCTGGGTTACGCCGGGAGCCTGGAGCTCCAGCGCGCGGGTGGTCTCGGCCTTGATCTCGCCGAGGTCGTCGATGGGCACGCCCAGCGGGTCGACAACGCGGCCGAGGAAGGCGTCGCCAACGGGAACGGACAGAACCTGTCCGGTCCGGTGGACTTCCTGGCCTTCTTCGATGCCGGTGAAGTCACCGAGGATGATGACGCCGATCTCGCGGACGTCAAGGTTCTGGGCCAGGCCCAGGGTGCCGTCCTCGAAGCGCAGCAGCTCGTTCGCCATGACCGAGGGAAGGCCCTCAACACGGGCGATGCCGTCACTTGCGGTGGTTACGCGGCCGACCTCTACGCGCTCTGCGTTCCCGGGTTCGTAGGACGCCGCGAACTCGTTCAGCGCATTACGGACGTCGTCGGCGTTGATGGTCAATTCGGCCATCTGCAGTCCCTGCTCTCCTGTTTGTGATCACCGCAAACGGTGACCGGGGTTTCTATCAGTTTGGTTGTGCTTGTCCGGCTAGCCGGCCAGCTGGCGTTGCAGTTCTCCCAGCCGGGTAAGGACCGAGGCATCGAGTACCTCGTCGCCCACCTGGACGCGGATTCCGCCAATGAGCGACGGGTCAACAATGACGTTGACCTTCAATTCCCGCCCGTACAGTGCGTTCATGCCCGCCTGGAGCCGTGCCAGCTGCGTCTCCGACAACGGCCGGGTCACGCTGACTGTTGCAATCCAGCGCTGCTGCCGCTTGGCCGCCAGTTCGGCAAACCGTTCCACCAGCCGGGTGGGCTTGATGCCGCGGGGCTGGGTGACGGCCTGGGTGATGAGCACCCGGGCTTCTTCGCTGGCGCCGGGCGCCAGCCGCTCCGCGAGGGTAGCTTTGGCTGCCGCGCTGGCCTGCGGTTCGGACAGAGCACGTTGTACCTCGTGGCTGGAGGCAACAGCCTGGTTGAAGGAAAACAGGTCGTTTTCCAGCTCTTCCAGGCCAGTGATTCCGGAGGCAGAAACGGCCGACTTGTTTTCAGCAACGGAAATGACCACCGTTGCGGCAAGAGTCTCGAGTGCATCGCCGATGTCGCGCGCCGATGCCCAGCGTGAGCTGGCCAGTCCGCCCGCGATTTCAGCCGCATCAGCGGAGACTTTTCCGCCAACCAGCTGCCTGACCAGCGCCGATTTCTCGTCGCCGCTGCGGGAGGGGTCAGTCAGGGCACGGCGCAAACCAGCCGAGCTGTCCACCATTCCCAGAATTCCGAAGAGTTCCTTTGCCAGCTGCAGCGACGCGGTCGGAAGCTTCGCTTCCAAGGCGGCCAGGGCTGTTGCCAGCGATTCGCTCGATACGCCTGCCATTATTTAGCTGCACCTGCGTTCTGGGACTCCAGATCTGCCAGGAAACGGTCCACGACCCGTGCTGCACGGGCGTCGTCATCGAGGGACTCGCCCACGATGCGGCCTGCCAGGGTGGTGGCCAGGGTGCCGACCTCGGCACGCAGGGACACAACGGCCGCCTGGCGCTCTGATTCGATCTGTGCGTGGGCCTGCGCAGTGATGCGGGCAGACTCTGCTGCCGCCTTCTCCTTGAGATCCGCGAGGATCTGGGCACCTTCGGCGCGGGCTTCCTCACGGATGCGGTTTGCTTCGGTGCGGGCGTCGGTCAGCTGCTGCTTGTACTCTTCGAGTGCAGCAGACGCCTCAGCCTGGGCCTTTTCAGCCTTGGCGATGCCGCCTTCAATGGCCTCGGCACGCTCGGCGAAGGTCTTCTCGAACATCGGGACAACGTACTTGACCACGATGAAAAAGAGGATGGCGAAGCCAACGAAGACAACCAGCATTTCCCAGCCATTGGGAACAAGGGGGTTGACGTCGCCCTCAGCGGCGGCTGAGATGTTCAGCTGATGCATATTTCACCCGTCCTTTATCTACTCGGTTCTGAATGTTCGCTGAAGTTCTCTGGGTTTACTTGAGAACGAAAGCGAAGACCAGGCCCAGGATGGCGAGTGCTTCGGTCAGCGCCAGGCCAAGGAATGCGATGGGCTGCAGGACGCGCTGGGCTTCCGGCTGGCGCGCAACGCCGTTGATGTAGGCAGCGAACACGAGACCCACACCGATACCACCGCCGATAGCCGAGAGGCCATAGCCGATGAGGTTGAGGGAGCCGTTGATGGAGCCTTCCATTTTTTTTCCTTTCAAGATGCCACTTGTGTGGCAGGTTGTTTGGGTTGCTTCATCCCCGCGAGGGGAATTCTGTGTGTGCCGTGAGGGACATGGCGCCCCGCCGGCGTGCCTAGTGGCTGTCGGCGTGCAGTGCGCCTTCGATGTAGATCGCGGTCAGCAGCGTGAAGACGTAGGCCTGCAGGACCATGATCAGGGCTTCAAGCATGTACATGGCGATCGCACCGGCCAGGACCAAGACCGACGTGCCCTTGAGCAGGAAGTTCTCCTGCATGATCAGGTACTCGATGCCGGAGCCTGCGATCATCACGATGAGGTGGCCGGCGAGCATGGTCGCGAACAGACGAAGGCTGTGCGTGACGGGCCGGACAACGAAGTTGGAGATGATCTCGATCGGGATGACGATCGGGAGGATGTACCACGGAACGCCGGAAGGTACGGTGGCCAGCTTGAAGTAGCGCAGGCCGTTCTTCTTGATGCCGATGGCGATCCAGGTCACGTAGACCAGGCCGGCCAGCACATACGCTCCACCCACGTGCGAGAACGTGGGGAGCTGGAACACCGGAATGGCGCCGTAGATGTTGTTGACCAGGATGAAGAAGAACAGGCTGAACAGCAGCGGGACGTACTTGATGAAGTCCCTGCCGCCGATGATGTCCTTGGCGATTCCGTTGCGGACGAAGCCGTAGGCGGCCTCGCCGGCGAACTGGAGCTTGCCGGGTACCAGCTGCTGCTTGCGTGCGGCGAGCACGAAGAAGACGGCGATAAAGACGACAGAGAGGAGGACCAGCAGCATCTGCTTGGAGAATCCTTCTGCGGCACCCCACGGCAGGATTGCCGGCAAATGCATTTCGTTAATTCCAGGAGGAGTGAACTCTCCTGAATCTTGGGCCGGGAGCGCAAGCGCGATCAACGCGTTTCCTCTCTGCAGTGTCCATCATTGGGCGTTGGGCGGGGTCCGGCAGCCTGACAGCCTGCTGTTCCCCCTGTGAAATTATTTGGCATTAGTGTTGCCGTCCTGGGACGGCCCGCTGGCAGCATGGCGATCACCAGCGTTTGTGCGAGAACTGGTAAGGCCATGCATATGGGAAAGGTAAAAACCTCCGACGGCTCCAAGCAGAGCGCCTGCGAGCACGATCCAGCGCGTTCCCCACACGTAATCCAGTCCCCACCCTATCAAACTCCAGACGATGATTCCGCCAATGATGTAGCTGAATACCGCCATTCCAGCGTTGTAGCCGCCGTCGTTCGACGCGTCGGAAACACCGGGTGCGGAGCCGTTGGATCGGCGCTTGGCTTTCGCTGCAACGTCGGATTTCTTCGGGTTACGCATTGGTGGGTCCCTTCTCTTCCGGATCGTTGTAGATCTGGAGGCGGGCTTTGCTGAAGCCATGGATCTCCGCAGCCTGCCAGAGGACGACGGCGACCACGGCACCTATGACGAACCAGCGTCCGTGCAGCCACGCCGGAGCCCCGACAACGAACAGGACGACCGCGAAGCCAACCACCTTGATGAAGTAGGTGGCTACGAACACCCCAATCGCGCCGGACGGATTCCGGCGTCCCACGAAGTGGCCAACCAGCAGGCTGATTCCGAAGAACAGCATCACCAGCAGGCCCCCGAGGAAACTGGAAACTGCCCCGCTTGCTCCATTGAGGAGCGCGGCAGGGATGGCGCACAGCGCCAGTCCGGCCGTGGCGGCAATCAAACTGCGCTTGAGCAGGTTCAGCCAGAGCGAGCGTGTGGGACCCGAAGAGCCAACGTGTCCATGGCCGGACACAGGTCCGGACTCGGCGTTGGAGGTCATTCGATCCCAATCGTCGGCACCTCGTGGCTCAGCGCCAGGAGGTAAAGGGTGGAGGAGCAGCTTGGGCTGCCCCTAAATTCTACACGAGATAGAACATGGCTAGGTCACCGGCAGCCGTGTGACTTTGGACCTGCGGCGGCGGCGTCCAATCAGGTCCGGGCTGGCCAGGTACACGACGAGGACCAGGACGGTGCCGGCCACGCACAGGGCCACCACCGGCAACGACGCGGTGGCGGCGACGAAGCCGAGGATGATCACGGCGACCGTGCAGGCTGTAACGGCGGCAGCCGACTGCAGGTGCGAGAAGCCCACATCCGTGAGCCGCTGGTAGACGTGCTCACGGTGCGATGCGTACCAGCGCTCCCCCGCCTTGATCCGCCGAAGCAGTGTGTAGCCGGTGTCCGCGGCATACACCAGGATGGGTGAGAGGACGTATTCCACGTAGACACCGCCAAGGAAGCCGGCGACGGCGAGGGCGGCTACGGATGCGCCGAGCAGGTAACTGCCGACGTCGCCCAGGAAGACCGAACCCCGGCCCAGGTTCCACGGCAGGAACCCGAGGAAGGACATCGCGAGCACGGCTCCGCCAGCCGTGAGCCAGGGTTGTTCGGCCAGCGTTCCGGCCAGCGCGTAGGCCCCGCCGGCAGTGACCCCGTACAGGCCGGAAATACCATTGACGCCGTCCATGAAGTTGGCAATGTTGACATACGCCGCGATCGCCAGCGCCGCGAGGGGCAGCCACCAGAACGACTGGCCGGTCAGCACGATCAGGACCACGGATCCGGCGGCCCCGATGCCGAGCTGGGCAGCTGCACGGCCGCGGATGGACAGGCCGCGCAGGTCCTCGACCCAGCCGACAACGGCGCAGGCCACAATGATCGCCAGGACGACGGCGGACACGGACCGGTCAACGGTGACCACGCCGAGGAGGACGGCTGCCGCGTAGCCGATGACGGTGGCAAGGGCGGCGGCGACCCCCATGCCGCGGATGGTTGCCTTGGCGTGCGACGAGCGGGCAGAGGGAACGTCCACCACCCCCATCCGGACCAACCAGGGCTTCACTGCGAACGGGAGGAGGAGGCTCGCCAGCAGCGTTGCCAGTGCCACCAGCAGCAGCGGCATCATGAGGCAACCCTGATGGCGCCCGTGTCATCGGCCTCATCGTCGGGAATGTCGCTGATGCTGACGCCCTGTTCCGCTTCACAACGGGCCAGCCAGACGTTGAGGTCGAGCTTGTCCGGATCCTGCTCGGTGGCCCGGGTGTGTGAAATCTTGGGGTGCAGCGGGCGTTTGTCCAGTTCCCCGGCGCCCACCAGTTCCTCGTGCAGCTTCTCCCCCGGCCGCAGTCCGGTGTAGATAATCTCCACGTCCTTGCCGGACATGGCGATCATGCGTTGCGCCACGTCGAGGATCCGGACCGGTTCGCCCATGTCAAGGATGAGGACGTCGCCGCCGGCACCGATCGCACCGGCCTGGATCACCAGCTGGCAGGCTTCGGGAATGGTCATGAAGAAGCGCGTGACATCGGGGTCGGTGACCGTGACCGGACCGCCGACGCGGATCTGTTCGGTGAAGAGCGGCAGCATGGAGCCGCGACTGCCCATGACGTTGCCGAAGCGGACGGAGACGAACTTCTTTTGCGTCTGCCCTGCCATCCACGCGGTCAGCTTTTCGGCAACCCGCTTGGAGTGGCCGAGGGCGGTGGTGGGGTTGGCGGCCTTGTCGGTGGAAATGTTGACGAAGTTCGAAACGCCTGCCCGGCGGGCGGCGCGCAGCACGTTCAACGTGCCGCACACGTTCGTCTTCCAGGCCTCCACAGGGTACTGCTGGAGCAGTGGAGCGTGCTTGAGAGCTGCCGCGTGGAACACCACTTCGGGCTGCCGGTCAGCGAAGATCTCCTGGAGGGCTTCGCCGTCGCGGATGTTGGCCAGGACGGTGTCGCGGCCGGCCAGCAGGCCGCGGCCGGTGATGGAAATCTGGGTCTGCTGCAGCCCGGTTTCGTCGTGGTCCAGCATGATCAGTTCCGCGGGGTCGAACTGCACGATCTGGCGGCAGAGTTCCGAACCGATGGATCCGCCGGCGCCGGTTACCAGCACCCGCTTGCCCTTGATGTAGCCGGCAATCTCGTCGACCTTGATGTCCACGGGCCGCCGGCCGATCAGGTCTTCGACCGCCACGTCGCGGAAATCGGAGAACCCCGCGGGCGCTCCGCTGCCAAGCATGTCCCTCAGCGGCGGCAGGACCAGGACGCGGACGTTGAGCCCGGCCACGGCGTCGGAGATGCGGCGCACCAGTCCCGCTTCGACGTTGGCGAAGGCCACCACCAGGACGGTTGCCCGCGTGCGCCGGATGATGGCGGGGAGGTCGTCCCCGCGGCCCTGGACCTGGACACCGGAAAGGCGCAGGTGCTTCTTGGCGGGATCGTCATCCACCAGGCCTACCGGGAAGTAGGGCGAGTCCGGGTCCTGCAGCATCCGGGTTACCAGGGAGTTGCCGAGGAACCCCGCGCCGTAGACCAGCGTGTTTTGGGCCCCGTCCCCGGGCCTGGTCTTGCTTTCGGCGTAGAGGCGCTTGGCATAGCGGGCGGCGCCCATGAACAGGCAAGCGAAAGGGAAAGCGATGAGGCCGACGCTGCGGCCGATGTTGATGGCCTCATAGAGGACCAGCAGGCTGGCGGTGATGGAGGCGGCCACGATGACCGTGACGAACACCAGTGCCCGGGCTTCCTGGAAGCTGCCGAATGGATAGCGGCCCCGGTACAAGGCGAGGGAGTATCCTGCCAGCATCTGGACGACGACGGCGATGGCAGCGATGGCGAAGGCACCGGCGAACTGCTCCACCCGGATACCCATCTCATAGCGCAGCAGCAGCGCCAGGACGATGGCCACGACCCACGACATGGAGTCGAGGAACATCTGGATCCAGATCCAGATGGCGGGTTTCTCGTCCCGTACGGCGGCGGATGCGCGCGTTTCAGATTTTGTACTCAACAGAAGATGCAACCGACTTCCACTACCACGGCGGCCAGCGCCTTTTTCACAATGCCCCGCCGCAAAAACCGTCGGACGGCGTCGGGACCTAGAACGATACTAATCTCTTCGGCTTCCACTTCCCGGACGCGCGGGCAGTGGAGGCATGGGTTTCCATCCGGTGTCCGAGAGGATCGTGCGTGATTCGCGCCATCCGCGCCACAGTGCGCCGGAGCCCTTGAGGGTGCGTTCCACCAGGACCAGGCGGGCTATTTCCTTGAGGAAAGTCAGCGCCGTCCCGGCAGCGAAACCGGCCCTGTTGTACTTGCCGTACGCCTTCAGGTAGTGCGCCACGTGTCCCCGGTTGCGCATCACGTAGCGCCGGCTGAGGTCGGAGGAATCGTTAAGGTGGCGCAGTCCCAGGTCCACCTGCCGCTGGGCACGGACCTTCTTGATGACGAAGGCGTTGACGTACACCACCGGCGTCCGCTGTGCCGCGAGCCAGCCGTAGATGAGGTCGTCCCAGGTGATGAAGAACCGCGGGTCCGGCAGGCCAATCTCACGGGCCACGGAGGCCTTGACCAGCATGCCCTCAAAATTCCCCACGTTGGTGCGGAACACGTCCGAATGCTTGAACACGTCCCGGGACACCGGCAGGAAAACGCCCAGCGATTCCACGAAATGGTGCTGCCAGAAGAAGGGATTGCCGTTGGCGTCGTACCGGCGGCCGATCATGCATGAATACTCCGGCGTGAATTTCTCCAGGGCGTCCACGGCGCCGGGAAGGACCTCGACGTCGTCGTCCATCAGCCACAGCCACTCGGCACCCGACTCGAGCGCGAGTTGGACGCCGTGGGAAAATCCGCCGGCGCCGCCCACGTTCCGGTCCAGCTTCTCGTACCGGATGGGCGGACCACCGGCAGACATCGCCTGCGCCACGACGTCGGCGGTGTGGTCGGTGCTCGCGTTATCCACCACCAGGACCTGTGCGGGAGCGCTGCCTGGACCGGTGAAGGAGCGGAGCAGGTTGCGCAGGAACTCGGCACGGTTGAACGTGACGACGACGGCGTACAGGTTGTCCACGGCGGCCTAGCTCCTGGCGGACATCAGTTCCGCGGGCGAGCCGAAGCCCTTGCCGCGGAAGCCGGTGGAGTAGGCGCCGAACCAGTGTGCGAGGCCCTTGAAGTCACCGGTCTTCAGGAAGTAGTACGGGAAACCGACGATGTCGGCGCTGAACCAGCGCAGGTTGCGGTATTTCCGGGTCAGGTAGCCGCGGTTGCGGAAGTAGCAGTAACGCTTGAAGTCGCCCTCCGGGATGACGGGGGTGATGAAGCCGCCGAACACCGGCTTCATCTCGGTCCACGTGGCGGGGTGCTGCACGGCGACGGTGGCCAAGGTGCCGTATTTCAGGCCTGCCTTCTTCACCCGGGACAGGAAGTCCACCTCATCCCCACGGATGAAGAACTTTACGTCGGGTATGCCGATCTTGTAGAAGACCTCGGTCCGGATCAGCGCGCCGTTGAAAAAGTGCACCATGTCCGGGAGGTAGCCCATGGGAGCGAGCCGGGACCTGTCGTTGGTCAGCAGGCCATTGATGCGGAAATTGAAGGAGAGCCGGTTGGGGTCTGCGGTCGCGGCAACCAGCGGGCTGATGATGTCCAGCTGGTGCTCGTCGGCGGTGCGGAGCAGTTCGGCAAGGCAGCTCGCGTCCTCCGGGTGGCCGTCGTCGTCCATCATCCAGATCCATTCCGCGCCGCTGGCCATGGCGGCAAGGATGGCGAAGGCGAACCCGCCGGCGCCGCCGAGGTTGGCTTCGGAGCGCAGGTAGTTGATGTTGTCAGCGCCCATGGCGTTGACGATGTCGGTGGCCGGGACGGTACCGGAGTCCACCAGGGCGATGGAATGGATGGGAGCGGTTTGGGCGGCCAGGCCTTGCAGGAGCAGGGCCAGCTCCTCGTGGCGGTCGAAGGTGACGGCGGCTACGGCGACTTTGGGCTGCATGTCAGTCTTCCGGAGCGGCGTCGG
Organism: Arthrobacter sp. AG258; assembly: GCF_004364695.1. Lineage (NCBI taxonomy): Bacteria > Bacillati > Actinomycetota > Actinomycetes > Micrococcales > Micrococcaceae > Arthrobacter > Arthrobacter sp. AG258. Next base: position 386,554 of record NZ_SOBI01000002.1, read on the forward strand.
GGTTGCCCGCAACACTGGCGTCCGGTGCACCGGCGTTGTCGGCGTGCGGTTCTTCCTCTGCCATCGGGATTTCGCCGAGCCCCAGGACACCGGGGACGTGCTCGCGCAACCGGTCGAGGCTGACCGCCCCGTTGCGGACCACGCGGAGGACGGGGCCGGTGGCATCCACGATGGTTGACGGGACGCCGGCGTCACCTTCAAGTGGACGCGGGCCGCCTTCCAGGTACACCTCGACGGAGTCGGCCAGCTGTTCGCGCGCCGCTGCCGCCGTTTGCGCCGGTGCCTGGCCGGTGCGGTTGGCAGAGGAGACGGCGAGCGGGCCCGTCAGGGTCAGCAGCTCCAGGGCTACCTCGTCAGCAGGCATGCGCAGCGCCACGGTTCCCTTGGTCTCGCCGAGGTCCCAGTCGAGCGAGGGCTGGGCGTGCAGGATCAGGGTGAGGCCGCCGGGCCAAAAGGCTTCGGCGAGCTTGCGCGCGTCAGCTGACACGTCCGTGGCCAGGCCGTCCAGTGCGTTGATACGCGGAATCAGGACCGGCGGCGGCATGGTCCTGCTACGGCCCTTTGATACCAGCAGCATGGTGACAGCATGCGGCGAGAATGCGTCCGCGCCGATCCCGTAGACGGTGTCCGTGGGCAGAACCACGCACTTCTTTTCGCTGATGGCACGCTGGGCGTGTTCCAGGCCCTGTGCCCGCTCGTCGTCGATGGTGCAGTTGTAGGTTGTGGTCACTGGCCCATTCTTTCATTCCGTGTGGCCTGGTCCGCGAGCACGGCGCTGGTGGCGCGCTCCTTGCCGTTGAGGTCCAGGTGCGTACTGATGCTTGTCCAGGCGCCGGTCCGGTCGAGCATGGCGGCAATCCAGCCTGCCTGGACTTCAGCGTGTTCCATGACGAAGTAGCCCCCGGGACGCAGGAGCCGGGCAGCCGAGGCCGCTGCCGCCGTCGGGAGTTCCATGCCGTCCGCTCCCCCGCCGTACAACGCCTCGGGCGGGTCATGCATGGCCACTTCGGGTTCATTGGGGGTGGCGGCGGCCGGGATGTACGGCGGGTTGGAGATCACGACGTCGACTGTTCCGTTGAGTTCCGGCAGCGCGTTGCGCAGGTCCCCCAGGACGAGGTTGACGCCGAGGGGCGCCAGGTTCTTCGCCGCCCAGGCGTGCGCAAACGGGCTGAACTCTACCGCGTGCACGTCGGCACCGGGCACCTCGTGCGCGACGGAGCCGGCGATGGCGCCCGAGCCGGTGCCCAGGTCCACGATCCGGGGCGCCTGCATGCCCTTGACGTGGTCGATGGCCAGCTGGACCACGGATTCGGTTTCCGGCCGGGGAATGAACACGCCGGGACCGACCGCCAGCTCAAGGTAGCGGAAGTGCGCCACCCCGGTGATGTGCTGCAACGGAATGCGGCGGACGCGTTCAGCCACCAGCTCGGCATAGCCCGCGGGCGCAGCCGTATCGCCGAGCATCAGGGCGCGGAGGCGTCCCAGCCCGACATTAAGGAGGTGGTCCGCCAGCAACTCCGCGTCGGCCCGGGGGCTGGGGACACCGGCCTCGGCCAGGCGTTCCGCGGCCTCGCGTACGGCTGCGGCCAGGGACTGGGCAGGGGCCGTCTCGGTGGGCTCACTCATGGTTGGCTTCCGGTCAGTCGCCGATGGCGTCCAGCCGCGCCTGCTCGTCCATCTCGATGGCGGACTGGATGACCGGTTCGAGGTCGCCGTTCATCACCTGGTCCAGGTTGTACGCCTTGTAGCCGGTGCGGTGGTCCGCGATCCGGTTTTCCGGGTAGTTGTAGGTGCGGATGCGCTCGGAGCGGTCCATGGTGCGGATCTGCGACTTGCGCTGGGCCGAGTTCTCGGCGTCGATCTGCTCCTGCTGGTGCGCCAGGATGCGCGCCCGGAGCACGCGCATGCCGGCTTCGCGGTTCTGCAGCTGGGACTTCTCGTTCTGCATGGCCACCACGATGCCGGTGGGAAGGTGCGTAATGCGGACGGCCGAGTCCGTGGTGTTGACGGACTGGCCGCCGGGACCGGAGGAACGGTAGACGTCGATCTTGAGGTCGTTCTGGTTGATCTCGAGCTCTTCGGGCTCATCGACCTCAGGCAGGACCAGGACGCCGGCAGCGGAGGTGTGGATGCGGCCCTGGGATTCGGTCACGGGCACGCGTTGGACGCGGTGCACGCCGCCTTCGAATTTGAGCCGGGCGTAGACGCCTTCGGCGGGGTCGTTGGAGTTCCCCTTGACCGCTACCTGGACGTCCTTGTAGCCGCCAAGGTCGGATTCCGTGGCGGAGATGATTTCGGTCTTCCAGCCGCGGGATTCGGCGTACCGGGTGTACATGCGCAGCAGGTCGCCGGCGAACAGGGCGGCCTCATCGCCGCCTTCGCCGCCCTTGACTTCAAGGATCACGTTGCGGGCGTCGTCGGGGTCGCGCGGAATCAGGAGGCGCCGCAGCTTGGCGGCAGCGGTCTCGAGCGAGGCTTCCAGTTCCGGCACCTCGGCAGCGAATTCGGGGTCCTCGGCAGCCATTTCCTTGGCAGCGGCGAGATCGTCCCTGAGCCCCTCCCACCGGTGGTAGGCCTCCACGATGCCATTAAGCTGAGCCGACCGCCGCCCCAGCTTCCGGGCAAGCCGCTGGTCAGCGTAAACAGCAGGATCCCCCAGCTGCGCCTGGATAGCGTCATGCTCATCAAGCAGGCCCTGTACGGACTCAAACATATTTCAAAACCTTTCGTTCTGTGCCCATCTTAAATCAGGCACAGGAAGCGGCGCGCCATGGTGAGCGAGCCCGCAACTGCCGCGCGGATGTTCCGCCCCGGGAGTGGCATCGGGCCTGTCGGAGCGTTGCAGTTGACGTACGCAGTACGTCAACTGCAACGCGAAGGGGCGGGGGCGGAACATCCGCGCGGCACCCACCGCACGAACGCACCAGCGCCCGCCCCTTAACTCAGCTACTTGTCGTTATCCGACTTCGCACCAAGCGTCGTCTTCTGGACCTGCATGAGGAACTCAACGTTGCTCTGGGTTTCCCGGATCTTGTTGGTGAGCAGTTCAAGGCTCTGCTGGGTTTCGAGTCCGGAGAGGACGCGGCGCAGCTTCCACATGATCTTGACTTCTTCGGGCGAGAGCAGGTTCTCCTCGCGCCGCGTGCCGGAGGCGTTCACGTCAACGGCGGGGAAGATGCGCTTGTCTGCCAACTGGCGGGACAGGCGCAGTTCCATGTTGCCGGTGCCCTTGAACTCTTCGAAGATGACCTCGTCCATCTTGGAGCCGGTCTCGACGAGCGCGGTGGCCAGGATGGTGAGCGAGCCGCCGTTTTCGATGTTGCGGGCGGCACCGAAGAAGCGCTTGGGCGGGTAGAGGGCGGCAGAGTCGACGCCACCGGACAGGATGCGGCCGGAGGCCGGTGCTGCCAGGTTGTAGGCGCGGCCCAGGCGGGTCATGGAGTCCAGGAGGACCACCACGTCCATGCCCATTTCCACGAGGCGCTTGGCGCGTTCGATGGAGAGTTCGGCCACGGTCGTGTGGTCGTCGGCGGGACGGTCGAAGGTGGAGGCGATGACCTCGCCCTTGACGGTGCGCTGCATGTCCGTCACTTCTTCAGGACGTTCGTCAACGAGCACCATCATGAGGTGGACCTCAGGGTTGTTGGTGGTGATGGCGTTGGCGATGGACTGCAGGATGAGCGTCTTTCCGGCCTTGGGCGGGGAGACGATCAGGCCGCGCTGGCCCTTGCCGATCGGGGCCACGAGGTCGATGACGCGGGGACCGATCTTCTTGGGGTCGGTCTCGAGGCGCAGGCGCTCGGACGGGTAGAGCGGCACCAGCTTGGCGAACTCGACGCGGTCCTTGAGTTCTTCGGCGGTCTTGCCGTTGACGGAGGTGACACGGACCAGGGCGTTGAACTTCTGGCGGTTGGACTGCTGGTTGCGGTCTTCGCCTTCGCGGGGGGCTCGGATTGCGCCGACGACGGCGTCACCCTTGCGCAGGTTGTACTTCTTGACCTGGGCGAGTGAGACGTAGACGTCGTTGGGGCCGGGCAGGTAGCCGGACGTGCGGATGAACGCGTAGTTCTCCAGGACGTCCAGGATGCCGGCGACCGGAAGCAGGACGTCGTCCTCGGTGACCTCGACGTCGTCGACGTCGGGTCCCTGGTTGCGCCCGCGGCGGCGGTCGTTGCGGTCGCGGAAGCGGTCGTTGCGCGAGTTGTCGCGGTCCTGGCCGCCGGAGCGGTCATTGCGGTCATTCCGGTCCCGGCGGTTCCGGCGGTTCCGGCGGCTGCCGCCGTCGGTGTCGTCGTTGTCGCGGTTGTTGTCGCGGTTGCCGTCACGCTGGCCGGCGTCGCGGCTGCCTGCGTTGTCCCGGCCGCCGTCGGAATCCCGGGCGGTGGTGTCGCGGCCGCCGCGGGTGCGGCCGCCGTCACGGCGCTCGGTGCGCTGGCCGGCGTCGCCGGACTCGGCTGCGGGGGTTTCGGTGCGCTGCTCGCCTGCCCGCTGTTCTGTGGCCGGCTGCTCTGCCGGGGTTTCCACCGGAGCCTCCTGGACGGAGGCTGCAGCGGCCTCGCTGCGGCGGCGGTTGCGGGTGCGGGGCTGGCGGCGCTCCGAGGCAACTTCCGTGCCCTCGGTGGCTTCTGCGGACACCGCAGACGGCGCTTCGGCGGCCGGTGCAGCAGCGGTTTCGACGACGGGAGCCGCGGCTGCCGGGGCAACCACACCGTCACTGACCGCGCGGCGGCTGCGGCCGCGGCCACGGGCGCGGCTGCCTTCTGCGGCGGGGGCCTCGGCGGCGGGGGCTTCCGTAGCCGCCGGGGCGGCTGCTGCGGCCGGGGCCTCGACGCTCTCCGGTGCCTTGACGGTTGCCTTGGCAGGAGCCTTGGCGGTGAGGGTTCCGGCACGGTGGGCGGAAATGGCCGAGACCAGGTCCCCCTTGCGCATGCGGGAGCCGCCGGAGATGCCGAGCTGGCTGGCCAGGGCCTGCAGCTGGGCGAGCTTGAGGCCTGCAAGGCCGCTGCTCTTGGCGGGTGCAGCCGATGATTCGGCAGCAGAAGATGTGTGGTCCACAGCTGGTGACAGCTCAGTGGTTTCGGTCACGAAGGATCCTTCCCCCTCGACGGCGTCCAGACGAGGAGCTGGACGCGATGATTTGATCTGGGCCGCAGTTCAGATCTGCAGCCGGGATTTTTCGGCCTTGCCGGTTGGATTTCGGCCAGCAGGGCCGGATACTGATTCACCTTGCGCTGCACTCTTGGAGCAACGCCGGGCTGACGGTTCAGGGGCAGTTGGATGCTGCACTTTCCTGCGACAGACCAAGCAGGCGGCACCGGAATACATTCACAGTCGGTAGATCAAAACAGCAACTGAATGCACGAGCAGATCAGATAGGCGGAATTACCGCCGGTGCATGTCCACCTTAGCACCTTCAACGTCCACTGCGAGCTTCAGTACGCGCCAGCCAATATCCGGCGTGTTGTTTGCGGTGAAGGACTCGATGAAGGCCAGGGCATCCCCTGCCTGGGCCCCGCCGTTTGCCAGCACCAGGACGGTGGGACCGGCGCCGGAGACAACCGCGGCGTAGCCGGCTTTGCGCAGGGCGCCGATCAGCGCCGCACTGGGCCGCATGGCCTCTGCGCGGTAGCTCTGGTGCAGGTAGTCTTCGGTGCCCGGCAACAGGAATTCGGGTTTTTGGGTGAGCGCGTGGATCAGCAGTGCTGCACGGCCGGAATTCATCGCGGCGGCGTGGTGTCCCACGGACGCCGGGAGCAGGGCCCGCGCGGCCTCCGTGGAGAGTTCGAAGTCCGGTACGGCGACGATGGGAATGACGTCCCCGGCCACGGTGGCACTGGTGCTGCTGTACTGCTCACTGTCCTGCCATGACAGCGCCAGTCCGCCGAATATGGCGGGTGCGACGTTGTCCGGATGGCCTTCCAGTTCGCTGGTGAGCTGGAGGATCCAGTCCTTTCCGCGCCGGCTGCCGGCAGGCACCATGGCGTTGGCGGCAGAGACGGCGGCCACCACGGCAGAGGCGGAGGACCCGAGCCCGCGCCCGTGCGGGTTGACGTTCTCGGCGGTTACCTTCAGGCCGCCGTGGCGGTAACCCAGCCGCTCGAACGCCGCATCCATGGCGCGGATGACCAGGTGGCTGGCATCGCGGGGCAGCGTGTCGGCGCCCTCGCCGCGGAGCTCGAACAGGAGTTCGTCGGTGTCCAGGCTTTCCACGGTGAGGGTGTCGTGCAGGGCCAGGGCAAGCCCCAGGCTGTCGTACCCGGGGCCCAGGTTGGCCGACGTCGCGGGGACGCGGACGGTGACCCTCTGGCCGGGCTCAATGAGGTGCAGCCCGACGGCGGCCTGCGAGGTGGCGTCCAAGGCTACTTTTCTTCCAGTCCCAGCTCAGCGGCTACGGTGACGACGTCGTTGGGCACCTTGACCGGCTGCACGTCGCTGCCGTCCTCGGTGCGGAGGGCCCACTGCGGGTCCTTGAGGCCGTGCCCGGTGACGGTGATGACGATGGTCTTCCCGCCGGGGACTTCGCCTGCGGCGTGCTTCTTGAGCAGGCCCGCCACGCCGGCTGCGGAGCCGGGTTCGACGAAGACGCCTTCCTTGGCGGACAGCCAGCGGTGGGCGTGCAGGATTTCCTCGTCCGTCACGGCGTCGATGAGGCCGCCGGACTCGTCGCGTGCGCCGACGGCACCGTCCCAGGATGCGGGGTTGCCGATGCGGATGGCAGTGGCGATGGTGTCCGGCTCGGTGATCGGGTGTCCGGCGACGAAGGGTGCGGCTCCGGCGGCCTGGAAGCCCCACATGGCAGGCGTCTTGGTGGAGACGGCGGGCAGCGTCCCGGCGGTCTCCGACTCAAACGGTGCGGAGTACTCCTTGTAGCCCTTCCAGTAGGCGGTGATGTTGCCGGCGTTGCCCACTGGCAGGACGTGGATGTCCGGGGCGTCGCCCAGGGCGTCCACCACTTCGAAGGCGCCGGTCTTCTGGCCCTGGATGCGGGCAGGGTTGACGGAGTTGACCAGGAAGACAGGGTAGGACTCCCCCAGCTTGCGGGCGATGTCCAGGCAGTTGTCGAAGTTGCCGTCAACCTGCAGCAAGGTGGCGCCGTGCGCGATGGCCTGGCTGAGCTTGCCCATGGAGATCTTGCCTTCGGGCACCAGGACGGCGCACTTCAGCCCGGCGGCGGTGGCGTAGGCGGCAGCGGAAGCCGAAGTGTTGCCGGTGGAGGCGCACACCACGGCCTTGGCGCCGGAAGCCACTGCGGCCGTCATGGCCATGGTCATGCCGCGGTCCTTGAAGGATCCGGTGGGGTTCATCCCCTCCACCTTCAGGTAGACCTGGGAGCCGGTGAGTTCGGAGAGCTTCTGCGCGTGCACCAGCGGGGTGCCGCCCTCGCCCAGGGTGATGACCCTGGTGGACTCCGTCACGGGCAGACGGTCAGCGTATTCGCGGATGACGCCGCGCCATTGGTGAGCCACTTAGACTCCTTCTACCCGCAGAACGGATGTAACTGAATTGATGACGTCCAGGCCCTTCACGGCCTCGACGGTGGCTGCGAGGGCAGCCTCTGACGCGCGGTGGGTGACGATCCGCAGCTCGGCCGACTCCACGTTGGATTCGGCGTCGCGGTGGATGGTTTGCCGCATGATTTCGATGGATACGCCGTGCTCGGCAAAGAGCTGGGCGATCCGGGCCAGCACGCCTGGCTGGTCCGCGACGTCCAGCCCGATGTAGTAGCTGGTGGTCGCGGCCTCGATGGGCAGCGCCGGGACATGGCCGGTGGTGGTCTCGGTGCGCTGCGGTCCGCCCAGGACCAGTCGCCGTGCAGCGGAAACGAGGTCTCCCATCACGGCGGACGCGGTGGGGGTACCGCCGGCGCCCTGGCCGTAGAACATCAGCTCGCCGGCGTTTTCGGCCTCGATGAAGACGGCGTTGAAGGCGCCGCGGACGGCCGCCAGCGGATGTTCGCGCGGCAGCAGGGTGGGGTGGACGCGGACGGACACGCCTTCCTTGCCGTCCGCACCGGTCAGTTTCTCCGCGATGGCCAGCAGCTTGATCACGAAGCCGGCGTCTTTGGCCGCGGCGATATCCGAAGCTGTGACGGCGGAAATGCCTTCACAGTGGACGTTCTCCAGGGCAAACCGGGTGTGGAACGACAGGGACGCCAGGATGGCGGCCTTCGCCGCGGCGTCGTGCCCTTCGACGTCGGCGGTGGGGTCCGCTTCGGCGTAGCCGAGGCGCTGGGCTTCGGCGAGGGCGTCCGCGAACTGGGCGCCGGTGCTGTCCATCTGGTCGAGGATGAAGTTGGTGGTGCCGTTGACGATACCCAGCACCCGGGTGATCCGGTCGCCGGAGAGGCTGTCGCGGATGGGTCGGAGGATCGGGATGGCTCCGGCGACGGCGGCTTCGTAGGAGAGCTGGACGCCGGCTTTGTCTGCCTCTTCGTAGAGCGTGGGGCCATCCTGCGCCAGGAGTGCCTTGTTGCCGGTCACCACGCAGGCACCGTTCTGCAGCGCGGAGAGGATCAGCGTACGCGCCGGTTCGATGCCGCCCATCAGTTCAATCACCAGGTCCGCGTCCTTGACCAGGGTCCCGGCGTCGGTGGTGAAGAGTTCCTGGGGCAGTTCGACGTCGCGGTGGCCGTTGACGTTGCGCACGGCGATCCCGCTGAGCTGGAGTCGTGCCCCGGCACGGGCGGCAAGGGCATCGGCGTCCTCAAGCAGGATCCGCGCAACCTGGGCCCCAACGTTGCCACAGCCCAGCAGGGCCACTTTCAGGGTTCGCATTTCCGTCATTCAGGCTCCCATGTCGCGGTTCAAAAGATCTTCTTCGGTTTCCCCGCGGACAATCAGCCGGGCAGATCCGTCGCGCACCGCGACAACGCCCGGCCGGGCCAGATAGTTGTAGTTGCTCGAGAGGGCCCAGCAGTAGGCGCCGGTCCCCGGTACGGCAAGCAGATCACCGGCTGCCACGTCCCCGGGCAGATATACATCTCTAACAACTATGTCGCCGCTCTCGCAATGTTTGCCCACCACGCGGGACAACTGCGGGGCCGCGCCGGAGGTGCGGGAGGCCAGGACAGCCGAATAATCCGCGTCGTACAGCACCGGGCGGGCGTTATCGCTCATGCCGCCGTCCACCGAAACATACCGGCGCGGATACGTAACGTTGTTGCCGGCGTCACCGCCGGCCCCGGAGGGAGCGTCCACGCGAACGGTCTTGAGCGTACCCACCTCGTACAGGGTGAAGGTGGTGCTGCCCACGATGGCGCGCCCGGGTTCGATCGAGATCCGCGGCGCGTCGATGCCCAGCTCGGCGCAGGTTGAACGCACGACGGCGGCCATCGCCGTCGCGATCTCCGCTGCGGGGCGGGGGGTGTCCACCGGCGTGTAGGCGATCCCGTAACCGCCCCCGAGGTCGAGTTCCGGCATGGTGATGGAGTATGTCCCCTGCATGGCCGCCAGGAAGCGCAGCAGTTTTTCGGCAGCCAGCGCGAAGCCATCGGGTTCGAAGATCTGCGACCCGATGTGGCAGTGCAGGCCCAGCAACTCGATGCCGGGGTGGGCTGACGCCGCGGCAACTGCTTCTTCGGCTGCGGAGACGCCTGCTTCCGCGGTGGTGTCCGCTGCCATCGAGAGGCCGAACTTCTGGTCCTCGTGCGCGGTGGCGATGAACTCGTGCGTGTGGGCGTGCACGCCGGGCGTCAGCCGAAGCATGACCTTGGCCTGTTCGCCGCGGGCCTGCGCGATGGCCCCGACGCGGACCAGCTCGTCCAGGCTGTCCACCACGATGCGGCCGAGCTTCATGTCCAGCGCGCGGTGGATCTCGGCATCGGATTTATTGTTGCCGTGCAGTGCCACCCGTTCGCCGGGAATTCCGGCGCGTGCTGCGACCGCCAGTTCTCCGCCCGATGCGGTATCCAGGCGCAGCCCTTCCTCCTCGACCCACTTCACCACTGCGGTGCACAGGAAGGACTTCCCTGCGTAGTAGACGTCCACGCCGCCGCAAATATCGGCAAAGGCGGCGTCGAAAGAGTCCTTGAAGGCCCGGGCGCGGGAACGGAAATCGGCCTCGTCCATGACGAACAGCGGCGTCCCGAACTGCTCCTTCAGGGCGTGGACGTCCACTCCGCCCACGGTGAGGGCGCCGGCGCCGTTCCGGACCACGCTGCCGGCCCACATGGGCTGGTGGAGCGCGTTCAGGTCGGCCGGGACCTGCAGCCAATCTGGGGCCAGCGGGGATGCGGTGCTTGAGGATACCGTCACGGTGCTCACATCCGTTCCGGCGCCGAAACGCCCAGCAGGTCAAGTCCGTTGGCAAGCACCTGGCTGGTGGCGTCGTTGAGCCACAGCCGCGTGCGGTTGAGGTCGGTGACCGGTTCGTCACCCATGGGCGCAATCCGGCACGCGTCATACCACCGGTGGTAGGCCCCGGCAATGGCTTCGAGGTGCCGTGCCACGCGGTGCGGTTCACGCAGTTCCGCGGCCTTGGCCACGATGGACGGGTAGCTGCCCAGGTAGGAGAGCAGTTCGTTTTCCGTGGCGTGGTCCAGCAGCGAGGCCTCGAAGCTGTCGCGGCCGTCCACTTGGCGTTCCACGCCGGCGGCCACCGCATTGCGCGCGGCGCCGCGGGAACGGGCGTGGGCGTACTGGACGTAGAACACCGGGTTCTCGTTGCTGTGCTTCTTGAGCAGCTCGGGGTCCAGGGTCAGCGGGGAATCGGCCGGGAACCGGGCCAGCGAGTAGCGGACCGCGTCCTTGCCCAGCCACTCGATCAGGTCCTTGAGCTCGATGATGTTGCCCGCGCGCTTGGACAGCTTGGCTCCGTTGACGGAGACCAGCTGGCCGATCAGGACCTCGATGTTCACCTCGGGGTCATCACCGGCAGCGGCGGCGATCGCCTTCAGCCGGTTGATGTACCCGTGGTGGTCGGCGCCGAGCAGGTAGATCTTCTCGGTGAAGCCGCGGTCCTTCTTGGACAGGTAGTAGGCGGCGTCGGCGGCGAAGTAGGTGGGCTCGCCGTTGGCGCGGACCATCACCCGGTCCTTGTCGTCGCCAAAGTCCGTGGTCCGCAGCCAGACCGCACCGCCGTCGTCGAACACATGTCCCTGTTCGCGCAGGCGTGCCACGGCACTCTCGATCGCGCCGGCGTCGTGCAGCTCCTGCTCGGAGAAGAAGACGTCGAACTCGACGCCGAAGTCCGCCAGCGTGGCTTTGATGTCCTTCATCTGGGCTTCGTAGGCCGCAGCACGGATGACGGGCAGCGCGGCTACCTCGGTGAGCTCGCGGATGTCCGGGTGCGCGGTGAGGACCTCGTGGCCGAGATCAGCGATGTACTGCCCGGGGTAGCCACCGTCGGGCACCGGGAGGCCATGCAGCCGGTTGTAGACGGAGTGCGCAAAGGTGTTCATCTGCGACCCGGCATCGTTGATGTAGTACTCGGCCGTGACATCGGCCCCGGAAGCCCGCAGCACGCGCGCGATGGCATCCCCGAGCGCTGCCCAGCGCGTGTGGCCGATGTGCAGCGGCCCGGTGGGATTCGCGGAGACGAACTCCATGTTGACGGTGTGCCCGGCGAGCGCGGTGTTGGTGCCGTAGCTCCGGCCTGCTTCGACAATGGCCTTGGCCAGGGCACCGGCTGCCGCGGCGTCAACGGTGATGTTCAGGAAGCCCGGGCCGGCGATGTCCACCGCGGAAACACCATTGATGGACTTCAGCCGGGTACTGAGGATGGCAGCGAATTCACGCGGGTTGGTCCCCGCCGGCTTGGCGAGCTGGAGGGCGATGTTGGTGGCCCAGTCGCCGTGGTCCCTGTTCTTGGGTCGCTCCACGCGCACCTCAGCAGGAATTGCTGATTCCGCAAGGGCGATTTCGCCGGCGGCGACGGCGTCCTTGAGGCAGGCGGATATGGCGAGGGAAAGTTCTTCGGGAGTCACCCCCCTAGCCTACCGGGGGCCAGTGACAGCAAAGAATTTAACGCCGGCCGGAGCCCCCGGGTGAACCTTTCGGGCAGATCCGGCGTTGTCCAGAGCGTAGCCACTGCCGCACGGCATGACCTCCGAGTGAAACGAGAGCCTTCATGAGACCCTCCACCCGCACAAGCCCGTCCGTACCCGCAAGCCCGCCGGCAGCGGGCGGCGCCCTCCGCCGGACCCTCTACGCCGGAATCGCCGGCTTGTCACTGGCCGGAACCGTGGCGGGCTGCGCACCCTCGGCGGCCGAAGCCCCGCCGGCCACCAACGGCGCCGCCGGAAACAGCTCCGCCGCGGCATCGGGCGGCTCCACCGCATTGGCCGGCAGCGGTGGCAGCTACAAGGACGGCACCTACAGCGCGGACGGCAACTACGTTTCCCCCAACGGCACGGAAACGGTCGGCGTGCAGTTGACCCTGGCCGCGGGAAAAGTCACCGACGTGCAGATCACCCAGCACCCGTCCAACCCGAATACCCGCAAGTTCCAGGGCGAGTTCGCCGGCGGCATCGCGGCGCAGGTGGTGGGCAAGAACCTCGACGAACTCAATGTGTCCAAGGTCGCCGGCTCGTCCCTGACCAGCGGAGGCTTCAACCAGGCCGTGGGCAAGATCAAGTCGGAGGCGCAGTAGGCGGTGTCCGGAACGGACTGGGAGGGCTTTGCGTTCCAGGGGATCGGCACCGACTGGGAGATCTCCACTCCCCTGCCCTTGACGGCGGCGCTGCGGGAGAGCCTCCTGGACCGCATTGAAGGGTTCGACGCCGCGTGGTCCAGGTTCAGGGCCGACTCGCTGGTGGCGGCGATGGCACGCGCACCGGGGCGCTATCGGTTTCCCGACGAGGCCGCAGCGCTCGGCCCGCTGTATTCCACACTGTACGGTTTGACCGGTGGCGCCATGACGCCGCTGATCGGCGGCAGCCTGGAACGGCTGGGTTACGATCCCGCCTACTCGCTCCGGCCGGCAGGTCCGCCACTCCCCGCGCCCGCCTGGGAGTCGGTCCTCAGCTGGTCCGGGACCAGCCTGACGGCCAGCGAGCCGGTGGTGCTGGACATCGGCGCCGCCGGCAAGGGTTTGTTGGTGGACCTGCTGGCCGCCGAACTGGAAGGCGCCGGCGCCGGATCCTTCATCATTGATGCCAGCGGCGACCTGCTGGTCCGCGGCCCGGACCCCGTCAGTGTTGCCCTCGAACACCCCTACAACCCGGCCCAGGCCATCGGCGTCGTGGAGCTGGCCGGGCGGGCCCTGTGTGCTTCCGCGGCCAACCGGCGTGCCTGGGGCGACGGACTGCACCACGTGCTCGACGGAACAACCGGACAGCCGGTCCGGACCGCCGTCGCCACCTGGGCACTGGCGGACACCGCGGTGCTGGCCGATGCTCTGGCGACGGCGCTTTTCTTCGTTCCGGGCGGCACGCTTGAGGATGAGTTCGAGTTTTCCTGGCTGACCGTTTTTTCCGACGGCAGCGCAGCCTATTCAGCCGCCTTCGAAGGGACACTGTTCGCATGAAGCCCGTGGAAACACCGCAAGCAGGCCCGCTTCCCTCCCTGGCCGGCCGGGTGGGTTCTGCCGTGGGCAAGCTCACCATGTACCGGCTGATCCTGCTGGTCCTGGCCGCCCTTGCGGCCTACAGCCTGCTGCTCGACGTGCTGGGCTGGTTGACGTTCGGCATTCCGGAGATGCTGGCGCACCTGGCCCTGTGCCTGGGACTGACCTACGCCACCAACCGTGGACTGGCAGCGGTCTTCCGGGTGAACCCCCATTCGGAGTCTTCGCTGATCACGGGGCTCCTCTTGTACTTCCTGTTCTGGCCGTCCCTGCAACCGATGGATCTCGCAGGGGTGGCGCTGGCGTGCGTGCTGGCGTCGGCGTCGAAATATGCCTTGGCATGGCGGGGGCGGCACATCTTCAATCCCGCCGCGGCAGGTGCTTTCGTCACCGGGCTCACCGGGATGAACATCGCCACCTGGTGGGCCGCCACCCCCGCCATGCTGTGGCTGGTGGTTCCCGGCGTGCTGCTGGTCCTGTACCGGACCCGCAAGGTGCTGATGGCATCGGTGTTCACCGTGGTGGCCACCGCCATCATCACGGGTGAACTGATCCGTGCGGGCATGACCGCCGGCATGGCCGTTTACCAGGCCCTGGCCCAGCGGCCGGTGCTGTTCTTCGTGGGATTCATGCTCACCGAACCCTTGACCCTGCCTCCGCGGCGTTGGCAGCAACTGTCCCTGGCCGCCGTGGTGGGGATCCTGTTTGCCGTCCCCTACAACCTGGGAACTTTTGCGAATTCGCCGGAAGCGGCCCTCCTGGCCGGCAACCTCCTGGCCTTCCTGGCGGGCCAGCGCGGCGCGGTGAAGCTGCGGCTCGCCGGCACCCGGCCGCTCACTCCCAGCACTACGGAGTTCTCATTTGTTCCGTCCCGGCCGGTCCGGTTCGTGCCCGGGCAATACATGGAACTGGATCTTCCGCACGGGAAGCGTGACGGCAAGGGGCGGCGCCGGGTGTTCAGCCTGACGGGTTCTCCGCGCGACCGGTTAGTCCGGTTCGGGGTGCGGACCGCCGGGCCGCTGTCCGGGGCCAAGAAGGCGTTGTTGGACCTGCGCCCGGGCGATGAAGTCACGGCTACGTCCGTGGGTGGCGATTTCGTCCTTCCCCGCGACCCCCACAGGCCCGTGCTCCTGGTCGCGGCGGGCATCGGTATCACCCCGTTCGTATCGCATCTGTCCGCCGGAGGACTGCGGGACCGGGATGCCGTGCTCCTGCTGCTGGCCCGGAGCGCGGACGAGGTGGCGTATGCGGACGAACTCCGCAACTCGGGCGTCAGGGTCCTGGTGCGGGTGGCCGATGGTTCCGGGCCGCCGTCGGGACTGGCTCCGGCGTTCCCCGGGCCTGAAGGTGCCGCTTCGGAGGGTGCCGGCGCCCACACACCGGGCCACAGGCTGGACGCAGGGATGCTGACCGCGCTGGTCCCGGATATCGCGGGCCGGGAGGTCTATGTGTCCGGGTCCCCGGCGAGCGTTGCCGCGCTGCGCCGCGAAGCCCGCCGGGCGGGGGCGCGCCGCGTCCACACCGACTCCTTTTCGGGCTACTGAACAGGCACCGCGGCCGGCCCCAAGCGTGCTGCCAAGGACGGTTTTCCCTTGCGGGCCACCTTCCTGCTAAGCTCTAGGACGTCCCGCCGGCAACGGCAGGAAATCCGGATTGCCCTCGTAGCTCAGGGGATAGAGCGTCTGCCTCCGGAGCAGAAGGTCGTAGGTTCGAATCCTATCGAGGGCACCACAGGAAAACCCCGCCGCTTCACTGAAGCGGCGGGGTTTTTGGTTTTCGCGTCATTAGAAACTCAATGCGGCCTCATCCGGTGTGGCCAGCGTCAGCACGGCTTCCTCGACCGTTTCGTGGTCCTCCAGTTCGCGCTCAATCCGGCGCAGGGCCACCGCCACTTCGTGCTCAGGGTGGTCGCCCTGCAAGTCCACGGCGGCAACAAGGTACAGCTTCCGGGGCCCGACGAACTCGAGGTGCAGGTACGTGAGCCTGGCGATGTCCTGGTGCTCCAGCATCCGCCGTGCCATGGACCGTTCGATGTCCGGGGTGACGCCTTGGCCCACGAGGAAGCGCCGGTTGCGGTCGATCAGCAGGACGGCGACGACGGCGAGCAGCACCCCCACGACGATCGAACCGATGGCATCGGGCAGCGGCGAGCCGGTGACTTGGTGCAGGAACACGCCGACGAAGGCCACGACGAGTCCGATCAGCGCGGCCGCATCCTCCGCGAACACGGCCCGCAGGGTGGGGTCGGAGCTGATGAGGACCTGCTCCAGGGTGTGCCGTTCCAGCTCGTGGGCCGCCTTGCGGGTTTCCCGGAAGGCCTGGATGAACGAAATCCCCTCAAATACAAAGGCGACGGCCAGGACCACGTACGCCACCATGAAGTCTGCGGCAGGCTCGGGCTGAATAATCTCCTGGATGCCGTGCATGATGGAAACCACCGCGCCGGCGGTGAAAAGCCCAAACGCTGCGAACATCGACCACACGTAGGCTTCCCGCCCGTAGCCCATGGGATGGCCCTTGTCGCGGGGCCGGGCGGACCGCCGCTCCGCGAAGAACAGGAATACCTGGTTTCCGGTGTCCGCCCAGGAATGCGCTGCCTCCGCAGCCATCGAGGCCGATCCGGAGAGGACGGCCGCCACCGATTTGGCCGCCGCCACGAGGATATTGGCCGCGAACGCGATGATGACCGTCAGCAGCGTTGAACTGGACTTGGATCGCTCTTCGGTTTGCGCCATGGGCCTACCGTACCCAACCGCAGGGCTTCCGGGCGCCGGCACGGCCCATCAAGTCCGGGTACCGTGCCTACGGCCGATTGTCAGTGCCCGCTCGTAGTCTGAAAAGACCTAACTGAGGGGGTACGCCATGCATGTTCCGTTCTGTTCCATCGTTCCGCCCTACCTGTTGCGGCGGCTGGCCCGGGAGGCCGCACCGCAATACTCCGCCGCGGCGAGCGCCGCCAGGAAAGCCCTGGGACACGTCGAATCGTTCCAGGCAGCCCGCGCCCAGGGAGTGGCCACCCCAACGGCCGGGTTGCGCCAGGCACCGCCGGAACCGGTGGCGCGCAGCATTTACGACGCCGGAGGTACCGAAACACTGCCTGGCACCTTGGTCCGCGCGGAAGGTACCGCTCCGTCCGGCGACGCCGCAGCGGACGAGGCCTATGACGGGCTGGGACATACGCACCGCTTGTATGCCGAGGCCTTTGGACGGGACTCAGTGGACGGCCGCGGAATGAAGCTCGATGCCACGGTGCATTTTGGCAAGCTCTACGACAACGCTTTTTGGAACGGCAGCCAGATGGTCTTTGGTGACGGGGACGGCGAGGTATTCGAACGCTTCACCAAATCCGTCAGTGTCATCGGGCACGAACTTGCCCACGGGGTCACCCAGTACTCTGCCGGGCTCGCCTACCGGAACCAGGCGGGCGCCTTGAACGAATCGCTGTCCGACGTCTTCGGCGCGCTCGTTGAGCAGTTCGTCAGGAAACAGTCGGCCGCCGAGGCAAGCTGGCTGATCGGCGAAGGCCTCTTTACGCCCCAGGTGCAGGGGGCGGCGCTCCGCTCCATGAAAGCGCCCGGAACAGCGTACGACGACGACGTGCTCGGCAAGGATCCGCAGCCGGACTCGATGGATTCCTACGTCCGGACCAGCGCGGACAACGGTGGTGTCCACATCAACTCCGGCATCCCCAACCGCGCCTTTTACCTGGTGGCCAGCGCACTCGGAGGCAACGCTTGGGAGGCGCCGGGCCGGATCTGGTACGAGACACTGACCAACGGCGCGCTGCCGGCTGCGGCCACGTTCACCGTCTTTGCCCGTGCCACGGTGCGCGGGGCCGTGGACCTGTTCGGCGCCGGAACCAAGGAACATGACGCCGTCCGCGGCGCGTGGGAAACTGTGAGGGTCAAGGTTTAGCCACTGTTCCGGCGCGCCGTCCTCCGGCCGCCGGAACGTCCGAAAGCCCGGGGGCCTGCAATGAAGATCAAGGTGGAGCGCAGCGGCGGGCTCGCGGCTGCCACCAGGGTGTGGACCGTCGATGCCCGGACGGACAGCGACCTCAGCCAATGGCAGCCCATTCTTGAGGCTTGCCCGTGGGATACCGTTCCCAGCACCAGGCGGGCGGCGGCCGCCGCCATCGAGTCGCCGCAGCCGGACCGCTTCATCTACGCCATCACTGCCGGCCGGCGCAGGGCGGCCCTTCCGGAACAGGCCCTCACCGGTCCCTGGCGGGTCCTGGTGGACACAGCACGGGCCACGGCGGAGGAGTCCGATGGCGGCGCACGTGCCGCGGACAGTCCGGAAGAGCCCGCCTGACCGCCGGGCTGCGGGCCGGCCCCGGCCGATCGCTCCGCCACGCAGCAGTAGACTGTCTGCAGCCATGACTTTTCATATTTCCTATCCCGCCGAGCTGCCGGTTTCCGAGCGCCGCGAGGACCTGATGGCAGCGATCGCCGCCAACCAGGTGACCATTATCGCCGGCGAGACCGGCTCCGGAAAAACCACCCAGATCCCCAAGATGTGCCTGGAACTGGGGTTGGGCGAGAAGGGCCTGATCGGGCACACGCAGCCCCGCCGGCTGGCCGC
This sequence comes from Arthrobacter sp. AG258, assembly GCF_004364695.1. Lineage (NCBI taxonomy): Bacteria > Bacillati > Actinomycetota > Actinomycetes > Micrococcales > Micrococcaceae > Arthrobacter > Arthrobacter sp. AG258. Next base: position 404,641 of record NZ_SOBI01000002.1, read on the forward strand.
GCGCACCGTGGCCGAGCGCATCGCAGAGGAACTGGGCGTGGAGATCGGCCAGGAGGTCGGCTTCCAGGTGCGGTTCACCGGCGAAGTCAGCAAGGACACCAAGGTCAAGCTGATGACCGACGGCATCCTCCTCGCCGAGATCCAGCGGGACAGGCTGCTGCGCAAGTACAGCACCATCATCATTGATGAGGCCCACGAGCGAAGCCTGAACATCGACTTCATCCTGGGCTACCTCAAGCGGGTCCTCCCGCAGCGGCCGGACCTGAAGGTCATCATCACCTCGGCCACCATCGATCCTGAACGGTTTGCCAACCACTTCGGCAGTGCGGAGGCACCGGCTCCCATCATCGAAGTCTCCGGCCGCACGTACCCCGTGGAAGTCCGATACCGTCCGCTGTCGCAGCCGAAATCCGATGAGGACGACGCCTCGGACGACGAACTTGAGGAAGACCGCGATCCCCTGGATGCTGTCTGCGACGCCGTCGACGAACTCGCGGCGGAGGCTCCCGGGGACATCCTGGTGTTCTTTTCCGGGGAGCGTGAAATCCGTGACGCGGCGGAGGCGCTGCAGCCACGCATCCAGGCCAACCGCAGGCTGGCCAACACCGAGATCCTCCCCCTGTTTGCCCGCCTGAGCCTGCAGGAGCAGCACAAAGTGTTCCACCCGGGCAGCAAGCGCCGGATCATCCTGGCCACCAACGTGGCCGAAACATCGCTGACGGTTCCAGGCATCAAGTACGTGGTGGATACGGGTACTGCCCGTATCTCCCGCTATTCGCACCGCACCAAGGTCCAGCGCCTCCCCATCGAGCGTGTCTCGCAAGCGTCAGCGAACCAACGCTCCGGCCGGTGCGGACGCGTGTCCGACGGCATCGCCATCCGCCTCTACTCCGAGGAAGACTTCGAGTCCCGGCCGAAGTTCACGGATCCGGAGATCCTGCGGACCAACCTCGCCGCCGTGATCCTGCAAATGACGGCCATGGGCGTGGCCAAGAGCCCCAAGGACGTTGAGGACTTCCCGTTCGTCGAGCCCCCGGAGACGCGGGCCATCAACGACGGCGTCACCCTCCTGCGCGAACTCGGCGCACTGGCCCCGGCCAGGCCGCAGCACGCATCCGGCACCCCGGAGGCCGGCACCAAGGGCGGGGCCAGGGGCAGCGGCCTCACCGCCGTCGGGCAAAAACTCGCCCAGCTGCCGGTGGACCCCCGCCTTGGCCGGATGATCGTGGAAGCCGGGAAACGCGGCTGTGTCCGCGAAGTCATGGTCCTGGCCGCCGCCCTCACCATCCAGGACCCGCGGGAGCGGCCCACGGACAAACAGCAGCTGGCAGCGGAAAAGCACAACCGCTTCCGCGATGAGAATTCCGACTTCACCGGCTTCCTGAACCTCTGGAACTACCTGCAGGAGAAGCAGCAGGAGCTGTCCTCGTCGGCGTTCCGCCGCCTGTGCCGCGCCGAGTTCATCAACTACCTTCGGGTCCGTGAATGGCAGGACCTCTTTGCCCAGCTGCGCCAGCTCGCCCGGCCGCTGGGCATCACCCTGGACAACAAGCGCCTCACGGATCCGGTGGGCAACCATGACGGCATCCACATCAGCCTGCTCTCCGGGCTCCTGAGCCACATCGGAATCCTGGACGAACGCAAACGCGAGTTCGCCGGCGCCCGCGGCAGCCGGTTCGCCATTTTCCCGGGCTCAGCGCTGTTCAAGAAGTCCCCCACGTTCGTGATGGCGGCGGAGCTGGTGGAGACCAGCCGGCTGTGGGCCAGGGTGGCAGCGAAGTTCGATCCGGTCTGGGCAGAGCAGGTGGCGCCGGACCTGGTGAAGCGCAGCTACAGCGAACCGCATTGGTCCACCAAGCAGGGCGCCGTCATGGCGTACGAAAAGGTCACCCTTTACGGCGTGCCCATCATCGCCCAGCGGCGGATCAACTACGGCCGCGTTGACCCGGTGGTGGCCAGGGAGCTGTTCATCCGGCACGCACTGGTGGAGGGCGACTGGCGCACCCACCACAAGTTCTTCCACCGCAACCGGGCGCTGCTGCATGAGGTCGAGGAACTCGAGGCGCGCATGCGGCGCCGGGACCTGATGGTGGACGATGAGACGCTGTTCGATTTCTATGACGCCCGGATCGGCGCCGACGTGGTGTCCGAGCGCCATTTCGACAAATGGTGGAAGGACGCCCGGCGCGATAACCCGGACCTCTTGGACTACGACAAGTCGCTGCTGCTCAGCGACGATGCCGAGGACCTGGACGAGTCCGCCTATCCGAAGACCTGGCTGCACAAGGGCTTCGAACTCCCGTTGACGTACGAGTTCCATCCGGTGGCCCCGGGCGGATTGCCCGACCCATCCGACGGTGTCACGGCCGAGGTGCCCGTCCTGTTCTTGAACCAGCTCGACGATGCTCCCTTCCGCTGGCTCATCCCGGGCCAGCGGGTGGAGCTGGTGACTGCCCTGATCAAGTCGCTGCCCAAGCAGGTCCGGAAGAATTTTGTTCCGGCCCCTGACGTTGCCCGCCAGGCGGTGGCGCTCCTCGAAGCGGACTTCGACCCCGCCACGGATGAGCTGGAGCCGTCGCTGGAGCTGGCACTGCGGCGCCTCCGCGGCGCGGTCATCCCGCCCGGCTCCTGGAACTGGGATTCCGTGCCAACGCACCTGCGCGTCAGCTTCAAGGTGGTGGACAGCAAGGGCAAGGTCCTCGGCGAGGGCAAGGACCTTGCCGCCTTGCAGGAGCAGCTGGCACCGGCAACGCGGCGTGCCATTGCCGAATCGCTCGGCGCCACTCCCGCGACCACAGCGCCAGGCGGTACAGGCCCTGCGCAGCGCCGGGGCGGCAAGGCGTCCGACGACGGCCCGGCGGCCCGGCAGCAGGCCCCAGGAGTGCCGGGGCAGCACGCCGCGGCCGGGTTCGTGGAGCAGGACGGCTTGACGGAGTGGAGCTTCGGCGCGATCGAGCGCCAAGTCAGCAGCATGGTCAAAGGCCACACCGTCACCGGCTATCCGGCGCTCGTGGACCAGGGCCAGTCTGTTTCCCTCCGCGTCTTCCAAACCCCGGAGGAACAGCTCGAGGCGATGCGCGGCGGCGTCATCAGGCTGCTGGCCCTGCGCGTTCCAGCCCCGGACCGCTACGTCCTGGAGCACCTGAGCAACACGGAGAAGCTCACCTTCAGCCAGAACCCGCACGGTTCGGTCTCGGCCCTGATCGCTGACTGCGCGCTGGCGGCCATCGACAAGCTCACGCCGGTGGACCTGCCATGGGACCGCACGGCCTTCGATTCACTGTATGAGGTGGTCCGCGCCGAACTGATCGATACCGTGTTTACCGTGACCGCGGTGGTCGAACGCATCCTGGCGAGCACCCGCCGAATTGAAAAACAGCTCAAAGGCACTACCAGCCTGGCCTTGATCAGCGCGTTGAACGACGTCAGGAGCCAGCTGGAACAGCTGGTCTACCCGGGTTTTGTAGCACGCACGGGTTACGCCCAGCTGAGCCAGCTGCCGCGGTACCTGGCCGCAATCGAAAAGCGGCTGGAGCGGCTGCCGGGGAACGTCCAGCGCGACGCCGTCAATATGGCCGTGATCCAGCGGCTCGAAGACGACTACGACGACGCCGTCTCGGCGCTGCTGCCCGGCCGCCGCGCCGGCCGGGAGTTAACCCAGGTGCGCTGGATGCTCGAGGAGCTTCGGGTGAGCCTGTTCGCCGTCGAGCTGGGAACCGCGTATTCGGTGTCCGAGAAACGCATCCGCGCGGTGCTCAACAAGGCGCTCGCACCGGCCTGACGACGCCCGTCCAGAGAAGAGGAACTCAATGAAGATCACGCTTGCCCAGGGTCCTGCCGGGACAGAGCTCGCCGGCTTGGGCCACGCCCAGCCGGCGCATGTCATGGACAACCATGAACTGGAAGGCATGATGGACACGAGCGACGAGTGGATCCGGCAGCGTACGGGCATCGTGACCCGACACATTGTGGCCGAGGGAGAAACGGTGGTGGACCTCGCGGTTCCCGCTGCGCGCATGGCCCTCGCTGATTCCGGGGTCGACGCTTCCGACATCGACCTGGTGGTGGTCGCCACCACCACGGCGGCGGAGCGGTCCCCCAACACCGCGGGCCGCATCGCGGAGGCACTGGGCCTCGGCAGGGACGGCCGCGGCCCGGGAATCATGGACATCAACACCGCGTGCTCCGGCTTCGAATACGCCCTCGGCGTGGCTGACCAGGCCATCCGTACCGGAAGCGCCACGCACGCAATCGTGGTCGGGGCGGAAACCCTTTCCGCGGTCACGGACTGGACGGACCGCGCGACGGCGGTGCTCACCGCCGACGGTGCAGGCGCCGCCGTCGTCCGTCCGTCCGCCACACCGCGGGTTGGGCCGGTGGTCTGGGGTTCGGAGGCGGGCATGGCGGACGCCGTCCGGATCTCCCCGCCGGCGGGCAGGTTCTCGCAGAACGGCAGGGAGGTCCTCCGGTGGGCGTTGACCAGGGCCCCGGAGCGCGCCCGCGAAGTGGTGGCCCGCGCCGGCCTGGCCATGGACGACATCCAGGTCCTGGCAGCACACCAGGCCAACCTGCGCATCATCGAGCCGCTCGCTGAAGCCCTCGGCCTGACGGACCGGATCGTCATCACCGACGTCACCGAGTCCGGGAACACCTCCGCGGCCAGTGTGCCCCTCGGGTTGAGCAAATGGTGGCATGCCGGGCGGATCCCGGAGGATGTCCCCGCACTGCTGTTCGGGTTCGGCGGCGGCTTCACCTACGCGGGGATGGTGGCGATGACTCCCCGCAGGAGCTGAACCTACCCTTCGGGTACGAACTCCCCGTAGCCGGCCGCGCGGAGGCCTTCACGGAGTTTTTCCGCGTTGGCGTCCAGGACAGCGGGGTCCGGGTTCTGGTCTGCCGAACCGAAGTCAAAGTCGGCCATGCTCCGGGAGGGCCATACGTGGACGTGCAGGTGGTTGACCTCGTACCCGGCCACGATCAAGCCGGCCCGCCGGGCGTTGAAAATGTCCACTTGCACGGCCCCGATGCGCCGGGCAATCTCCATGACACGGGCCAGGGTCTCCGGCGATGCGTCGGTCCAGCGGTCCACTTCCTCGGTGGGGACCACCAGCGTGTGGCCATCGGCGAGCGGTCCGGTCGTGAGGAATGCGGACACGTCGTCTTCACGCCAAACGAACCTTCCGGGGATCTCACCATTCAGGATCCGGGTGAAAAGGGTGCTCATGCGTCTGCCTCCTCGGCGGCTGGCTGCAACGTGCCGGTATCCAGCACGAACCGGTATTTTACGTCTCCCGCAACCATTTGGTCGTAGGCGTCATTGAGTTCTCCGGCGGCCACCAGCTCGATGTCGGCCACCACGCCGTGCTCGGCGCAGAAGTCCAGCATCTCCTGGGTTTCGGCGATGCCGCCGATCAGCGATCCGGCGTAGGCTATCCGGCGCCGGATCAGTGAGCCCGGATTGACCGGGGGCATGGCCTCGGACGGCAGGCCCAGTTGGAACAGCGCCCCGTCGACCCGCAGGGTCCGGAAGTACGGGTTCAGGTCGTGCGGGGCGGCAACGGTATCGATAATGAGGTCGATGCTCCGGTCGGCACCAGCCATGGCCGCGTCGTCCCGGGACAGGACAACCCGGTCCGCACCCAGTTCCAGGGCGGCAGCAGTTTTCGCCTCGGACGTGGTGAATACCACCACGGTGGCACCCATGGCTTTGGCGAGCTTGACGGCCATGTGGCCCAGTCCGCCGAGGCCCACCACGCCCACGACGTCGCCTTCCTCCACACCGAAATGCCGCAGCGGGGAGAACGTGGTGACGCCTGCGCAGAGCAGTGGCGCGACGGCGGCCGGGTCCAGGGAAGCGGGGACATGAAGGACGTACCGCTTGTCCACCACGATGGAGGAGGAGTATCCGCCCTGGGTGATGGCGTCGCCGTTCCTCCGGTCCTTGGCGCCGTAGGTTCCGGTCATCCCGTTTTCGCAGTACTGTTCCAGGCCGTCCAAGCAGCTCCCGCATTCGCGGCAGGAGTCCACCATGCAGCCCACGCCCACGCGATCGCCGATGGCGAAGTCGGTGACGCCGGCACCAGTCCGGCTGACCGTTCCCACGATCTCGTGCCCGGGAACCAGTGGATAGGCCTGCGTGCCCCACTCTCCGCGGGTGGCGTGCACATCCGAATGGCAGAGCCCGCAGAATTCAATGGCGATCTCGACGTCGTCCGGTTTGGGAATGCGCCGGGCCACGGTCAGGGGCACGAGCCCGCTGTCCCCGGAGGTTGCGCCGTAGGCGCCGGCCAGCCGTCCGCCGTCCTCCGCCGGCCGCGGGTCGGCGGCGGCCGCAATAGGTTGGGCGAGGGGTGGCGGCACGGGGCGTCCAGGTGTCATGGTCCGACGCTACCCTTGCCGTCGGCGAAGTTTCCAGCCGGGGCGCCGGTGCCTCCCGGTTCCGGACCGGTCGCCACCGGCAGGCCGGGGCGGTTGGACCATTCCGAGAACGACCCCGGATAGAGCGCAGCCGTGAAGCCGGCCAGTTCCAGCGCGGCCACCTGGTGGGCCGCTGTGACGCCGGACCCGCAGTAGACGGCGATGGGCAGGTCACCGCCGGCCCCGAGGGACTCGAACCTCCGGCGCAGCTCTGCCGGTGGCAGGAAGTACCCGGAATCGTCCACGTTGTCCGCCGTGGGCGCGCTGACCGCTCCCGGAATGTGCCCGGCCCGCGGATCAACGGGTTCCACCTCGCCCCGGTACCTCTCCCCCGCCCGCGCATCGAGCAACAACCCGTGGCCGGACCAGGTGGCGGCAGCGCCGGCGTCGAGCACCGGCATCCCGCCGCCGCCCAGGTCTACGTCGCCGCGGACGGTCTGGACGGGGCCGGATTCAAGGGGCAGGCCGGCCTTTCGCCAGGCGGCCAGGCCGCCGTCGAGCAGGTATGCCTCGGCAAACCCTGCGTTGCGCAGCATCCACCAGAGCCTGGCGGCCGCCATGTTGGCGCTGTCATCGTAGGCGACCACGACGTCGCCGTTCCGGATCCCCCACCGCCGCGCCGCCTCCTGGAACTGCCCGGCGCCAGGCAGCGGGTGCCTCCCGCGGTCCGGGATGGCCGGGTCCGCAAGTTCGGTGGCCAGGTCAACGAAGACAGCTCCCGGCAGGTGCTCCCGCAGGTAATGCTCGTGCCCGCGGGGGTCGCCGAGCACCCAGCGGACATCCAGCAGGACTGTTCGGTGGCCGGCGGCCCGCCGCGACTCAAGGCGGGAGACATCCATCAGCGGGTTCATGTGCACTCCTTCTGCGGATCCGGGCCGCGGCTCAGGCTTGGTGTGTGGATCTTGCCAACGGATCCCACTCTAAGCGCGCCGCGGCCGCCCGCGCGGGTAGGCTGGTCCGGTGAAGATCGAGGGCAGCGCAGACGGGGACGGCAGCCGCCGCAGCGGGGCAGACCGGGAATGGGCAGACAACGCCATCCGGACCATCAGGGCGGAAAACAACCGGTCGGCAGACACCCATCTCTACGCGGTGCCGCTGCCGGAGCAGTGGGGCATCCAGCTCTACCTCAAGGACGAATCCACCCACCGTTCCGGCAGCCTCAAGCACCGGCTGGCGCGGTCCCTTTTCCTGTTCGGGCTGGTGAACGGCTGGATCCGCGAGGACACCACCATCGTGGAAGCCTCCAGCGGCAGCACCGCAGTATCCGAGGCCTACTTCGCCCGGTTGCTGGGGCTGCCCTTCATCGCGGTGATGGCCCGTACCACCAGCCAGGAAAAAATCGCGTTGATCGAACAGTTCGGCGGCACGTGCCTCCTGGTGGAGAACGCCTCGGATGTTTACGCCGTGGCCGAAGACGTGGCGGCCACCTGCAACGGACACTACATGGACCAGTTCACCTATGCGGAGCGGGCCACCGACTGGCGCGGCAACAACAACATTGCCGAGTCGATCTTTGGCCAGCTCAGCCTGGAACAGCATCCGGTGCCGGACTGGATCGTGGTGGGCGCGGGGACCGGCGGGACCAGTGCCACGATCGGCCGCTACCTGCGCTACCACAGCCATCCCACCCGGCTCCTGGTGGTGGACCCTGAAAACTCGGCCTTCTACCCCGGCTGGCTGGCGGACACGGCTGAACAGCCCACCGGCCTGCCGTCACGCATCGAAGGCATCGGCCGGGCGCGGATGGAGCCAAGCTTCATCCCCACCGTCATCGACCGGATGGTCCAGGTGCCGGACGCGGCGTCCGTCGGCGCCATGCGTCACCTGGACTCCTACGCCGGCCTGCACGCCGGACCCTCCACCGGCACCAACCTTTGGGGTGTCTGGCAAACGGTGGCACGGATGCTGTCCGATGGCCGGCGAGGCAGCATTGTGTCATTGATGTGCGACGGCGGCGAGCGCTATGCGGGCAACTACTACAACCCGGAGTGGCTGGCGTCGCAGGGGCTGGATCCGGCGCCCTACGAGGCCGTGATCTCGCGCTTCCTCGACACCGGCGAGTGGACGGCGGACTAGACCTCCACGGACTCGCGGGCAGCCAGGTGCCTGTACTCGGTGCCATACTTCGCACCGATCCGCTGCACATGGCCCTCAATGATGCCCAGTCCGATCTCATTGAGCAGGCCGTCGTGGATCTGGAACGCCTGCGGTGCCCGCACTCCGATGACGAAGTCCACCACCTCGGCGGACTTGCTCCACGGTGCGTGCAGCGGCACCAGCAGGGTTTTCACGCTGAGGCCGTCAGGGATGATGAATGAATCTCCCGGGTGGTAGACATTGCGGTCCACCAGGTAGCCAATGTTCGCCACCATCGGGATCTGGGGGTGGATCAGTGCGTGCTGTCCGCCGAAGCTGCGGATCTCGAAGCCTGCAACCTGGAACGAGGACCCGGGGTCAACCGTGTGGATCCTCCCGGCGGCGCCGGCAGCTTCCCCACGCAGCTGTGCGGCCACGGACCCGGGCGCGTACAGCACCAGGTCCTGGTTGCTGGTGAGGGCCTCCACCACGGCCTTGGTATCCAGGTGGTCCTGGTGCTCATGGGTCACCAGGACGGCGTCGGCCCCGGCAAGGGCCTCGGCTGATTCTGAGAAGGTGCCCGGATCCAGGACCAGGACTCCGGATTCCTTCTCGAGCCGGACACAGGCGTGGGTGTATTTGGTCAGCTTCATGGCGCCAGCCTAGGGCGCGTCCCGGAACCGTGTCCACGAGGCGCCGGCTGGTAATCTTGGTGTTTGCCCCCCACGGAAGCGAGTTTGTCCATGCCGATCGGCGTCAAGGCTGATTCCGCCGCCCCATCCCCGGCAGGAGGCGGCAAGGAACAGCGCGTTACCAAGCAGCGCAAGGCCGTCAGTGCGGCCTTGGACGACCTTGATGACTTCGTCAGCACGCAGGAGCTCTACCGGATCCTGCACAACCAGGGCGTGTCCGTGTCCCTCGCAACGGCCTACCGGATCCTCCAGTCCCTAGCGGATGAGGGCTTGGTGGATGTGCTGCGCAATGGCGACGGCGAGGCCGTGTACCGGCGCTGCAACGTGAGCGTGCACCACCATCACCTGCTGTGCAGGAACTGCGGCAAGGCCGTGGAGGTGGAGGCACCCGCCGTCGAAACCTGGGCGGCGCGGACAGCGGCCGAACATGGTTTCACCGAGGTGGACCACACGGTGGAGATCTTCGGGCTGTGCCCGGACTGCACTGCCCTTAAGGCTGCCGGGCAGCTGTAAGAACCCTGCCGTTGATTCCGCGGGCCGCCCGCACTGAACCGATGACGCGGCACACCACGTAGATCAGGAATGACAATGTGGTGACATAAGGGCTGATCGGGATCCGGCCGCCCAGGGCCAGCAGGATTCCGCCCACAGTAGCCGTGACGGCGAAAAGAACACTCAGGATAACCACCCATACCGGCGATGAGGTGACCCGCAGGGCAGCAGCCGCGGGAGTGATCAGCAGCGCGAGCACCAGGAGGGCCCCCACCACCTGGATGGACAGTGCCACACTGACGCCCAGCAGGATCATGAAAACAATAGCCAGGCTGCGCACGGGAACTCCGCGCGCCTCCGCAAGTTCCGGATCGATACTGGCAAAGTTCAGCGGCCGCCAGATGGCCAGCAGTGCGAGCATCACCACGAGGGCCGCCCCGGCCAGTGCCTGGAGCTGGACGGTGTCCACCGAGACGATCTGCCCGGTAAGCAGCCCGAACTTGTTCGCTGCGCGGCCTTGGTAGAGGGACAGGAACAGGATTCCCAGGCCCAGCCCGAACGGCATGATCACGCCGATGATCGAGTTCTTGTCCCTGGCCCGGACGCCCATCAGGCCCAGCAACAGTGCCGCCGCCACGGATCCGATCAGCGAGCCGAAGACCACGTCCGCGCCGATAAGCAGGGCAAAGGCCGCACCCGCGAAGGAGAGCTCGGAAATGCCGTGGACCGCGAAGGCAAGGTCGCGCTTCATGACGAAGGTCCCCACCAGTCCTCCGAGGAGTCCAAGGACGGCGCCGGCCCAGATCGAATTCTGGACCAGGACGAGCAGCTCGCCGTAGTTGTCGAAGTTAAAGATGGCCCCCAGGATGCTGTTGGCGTCCATCACGCCACCTCCCCGGCCAGGGCGTCCGCCCCGGCATGATGATGGTGCGTGGTGGCATCCGGCAGGCCGACGACGACGATCCTGCCGTTGGCGTGAATCACCTCAACATGGCTGCCGTACAGGTCCGAGAGCACTTCCGTGGTCATGACCTCTTCCGGCGTTCCCACCCGGAAACGTCCGCCGGCCAGGTACAGCACCCGGTCCACGTAATCGATAATCGGGTTGATCTCATGGGTGACGAAGACGACCGCGCTGTTCTTCTCGTGGCTTTGCTTGTTGATCAGCGCACTGACCGCCTGCTGATGGTGCAGGTCCAAGGACAGGAGCGGCTCGTCGCAGAGCAAAACCTGGGGATCAGTGGCCAGCGCCTGGGCCACCCGGAGGCGCTGCTGCTCGCCACCGGAGAGCTGGCCCACCGGCACCTTGGCGTAGTCGGCGGCCCCTACCAGTTCCAGGAGCTGGTCCACCCGCCGGTTTGTTTTCGCCGCGGACAACCGGACGCCCCAGCGGTGGCCGTCCACCCCCAGGCCCACCAGATCGCGGGCGCGCATGGGCGTGTCCACCGGGAACGATTTCTGCTGCGGGATGTAGCCGATCAGGCTGCTGCCGCGTTCCACGGGACGGCCACCCAGTGTGGCTTGCCCCGTGTGCAGCTTTTGCAGGCCCAGGAGGACTTTCAGGAAGCTGGTCTTGCCGCTGCCGTTCGGGCCCAGCACGGCGAAGAACTCGCCCGGCCGGATGTCCAGGTCAAGGTCGGACCAGAGCGTCCGCTGGCCGAACGCAAGCCCGGCGCCCTTGAGGCTGACAACGGAATTCACCGGTTGGCCTCCACGACATTGCTGATGTTGTTCACGTTGTCCGTCATCCACTGCAGATAGGTCTTGCCATCGGGCAGGGTCTCGTTGAAATCCACCACCGGAACGCCGGCAGCCTCCGCCGCCTTCTTCAGCGCCTCGGTCTGCGGCCCTTCGGTCTGGGCGTTGTAAGCCAGCAGCCGCACGCTCTTTGACGCCACCAGGTCAGTGGCTTCCTTCAGGACGGCAGGCGGAACATCGCTTCCCTCTTCAATCGCAGCAGTGTATTGCTCCGGCGTGGCGTTCTCCAAGCCCGCGTCCTCCAGCAGGTACAGCGGAACGGGCTCCGTGACGGCCACCTTGCCTCCTGCCGCGGAAGCCTTCACGCCGTCCAGCCGGCTGTGCAGGGCCGACAACGCGGATTTGAACGAGGCTGCGTTGGAAGTGAAGGTGGCGGCGGATTCCGGGTCCAGCGTGCCGAGCTTGCCGGCCATGCTGTCGGCCATCCGCTCCATGGCCGCCAGGCTGTACCAGACGTGTTCGTTGAAGTCGCCGTGATCATGCGTGTCGGCGGCGGCACTTGCGGACGCCGTGGCCTGGGCCGTGGCGTCCTCCGGGTGGGCGAGGCCCGAAACGTCGACGGCGGTGAGGACGGCCGCGCTGTCCAGCTTGCTCCCCTCCACCAGGGTGTGGAGGAAGTCGTCGTAGCCGCCGCCGTTTTCGATGACCAACTGAGCCTTTGAAACGGCGAGCCGGTCCTGCGCGGTTGCCTCATAGGAGTGCGGATCCTGGGCCGTGTTGTTGATGATGGCGGTGACCTTCACCTTGTCGCCACCGATCGCCCTGGCGATGTCCCCGTAGACGTTCGTCGACGCTACGACATTGACGGCCGCCCCGGGGTCGGGCGCCTGTGCGGACTGCGGGCTGCATGCAATCAGCAGGAGGCCAAGCCCTGCGAGGGCGGCAACGAAGGAGCTGGCAGCGGCATTACGGCGCACGGGAGATACCTCAGTTCACAGGAGGGGACGTCAACAGTGCCAGCCTATACCTAAATGCGAATGATTCCTATTTAGCCTTCTGGTTGCCGTTGGGCTGGCCCAGCCGGCGTATCCCGGTGGCCTGCGTGGCGTCCCTGATTTCACCGACAAGCTGTTCGATCACGTCTTCGAGGAACAACACCCCGCGCGTCCTGCCATCCGGGCCGATCACCCGGGCAAGGTGGGAGCCCGTGCGCTGCATGACGGACATGGCCTTTTCAATCTCGTCATCCAAGGCAAGGTTGGCCAGCGACCGAACACGGCCCTCGGCGATCGGCAACTCATAACCGGACTCCGGGATGGACAACACATCCTTGACGTGGAGGTAGCCGTACAGCATGTCCTCGTCATCCAGCATGGGGAACCGGGAGAACCCCGTCCTGCTGACCGCCTTCTCGAACTCCACGGGGGTGGTGGCTGCACCAAGCATGACCAGGTTCTCCAGCGGCACCATGATGTCCTTGGCGGTGTGCTCGGAAAACTCGAGGGCGCCGTTGATAAGACCGGCGTCGTCGTCCACCAGGCCGTGGCGGGTCGACTCCTGGACGATCGACTGGACTTCCTCGAGCGTGAACGAGGAAGTTACCTCGTCCTTGGGCTCGATCCTCAGGAGTTTGAGGATGTGGTTGGCCGACCAGTTGAGGACTGAAATCACCGGGTGGACCAGCCGGGCAACGAAGAGCAGCGGCGGCGCCAACAGCAGCGCGGCTTTGTCCGCCACGGAGACGGAAATGTTCTTCGGCACCATCTCGCCGAAGGTGACATGGAGGAACGTCACCAGCAGCAGGGCCACCGCGAAGGCGGCCACGCCCGCGGCCTCGGCCGGCAGGCCAACCGTCTCGAGCGGAACAGCCAGCAGGTGGTGGATGGCGGGTTCGGCCACCAGCAGGATCAGCAGGGAGCAGACAGTGATGCCCAGCTGCGCGCACGCCAGCATCAACGAGACGTTCTCCATGGCCCGCAGGGTGGTCTGGGCCCGCTTGGACCCGGCGTCGGCCAATGGTTCGATCTGGCTGCGGCGCGCCGACATGATGGCGAACTCCGCCGCAACGAAGAAGGCGTTGCCGAGCAGGAGCACCCCCAGCCACAGGATTCCGGCCCAGTCGCTCATGGGTTGCTCCCGTCACTGGAGTCCGGCGTTCCGGTCTCCTTGTCGGGCCGGAAGCAGATGCGGTCGATCCTGCGGCCGTCCATCCTGGTCACGCTGAGTGTTCCGCCGCCAACCGGAACTGCGTCCCCCACGGCAGCGATCCTGCCCAGCTTGCTCATCACGTATCCACCCACGGTCTCGTACGCAGCCTCATCGGGCACGCTGAGACCCGGAATCTGTTCGGACAGCTCGTCCGGACGCAGGAGGCCCGGGAAGTACCAGTCGCCGGAGGCGCTTTGCAGCAGCCCGGGCCGGACCTTGTCATGCTCGTCCGCCACTTCGCCGACAATCTCCTCCACGAGGTCCTCCAGCGTGGCGATGCCGGCGGTCCCGCCATATTCGTCCAGCACCACTGCCAGCTGGAGGTTTCCCTCCCGCAACTCGGCCAGCAGGGCATCGAGGTGGATGGTCTCGGGCACCCGCAGGACCTCGGTCATGATGGCGCCCGCTTCGAGGTTCCGCCGGCGTTCCCACGGGACGGCGACGGCCTTCTTGACGTGTACAAGTCCGCGGATGTCATCGGCCGAATCCCCGATCACGGGGAACCGGGAGTACCCGGTCCGGCGCGCGGCATCCACGACGTCGGATACCGGCTGGTCGGCATCGATCGTCTCCACCCGGATGCGGGGCGTCATCACATCCGCGGCCGTCCGGGTGGAAAAGTCCAGGGTGCGCGCAATGAAGTTGGCCGTTCCGGCGTCGAGGGTTCCCATCGCCGCGGAACGGCGGACCAGCGAGGCCAGCTCCGCGGGGGTGCGGGCGCCGGAAATTTCCTCTTTTGCTTCCAGGCCGAACACGTTCAGGACCCGGTTGGAAAATCCGTTGAGGACCAGGATGGCGGGCTTGAAGATGGTGGTGAAGACCAGCTGCGGGCCGGCCAGGGCACGGCCGACCGGGAATGCCAGGGCGATCGCCATGTTCTTGGGCACCAGCTCCCCCAGGAGCATGGAGAGCAGGGTGGCCACCACCATGGCCAGCACGAGCGAGGCCGATTCCACCACCACGGGGGGCAGTCCGACGGCGGCCAGCGGGCCTTTGAGGATATGGCCCACGGAGGGTTCCATGACGTAACCGGTCAGGAGGGTGGTCAAGGTAATGCCCAGCTGGCAGCTCGAGAGCTGGGTGGACAGCGACTTCAGGCAGGTGAGCAGCGGTACCGCGCCGGCATCGCCGTCGTCAATGGCGCGTTGGACCGTGGGCTGGTCCAACGCGATGAGGGAAAATTCGACGGCCACGAAGAAGCCCGTGCCGGCGATCAGCAGCAAACCTGCTGCGAGGAGGAGCCACTCCATTCAGCACCCCGCCCGGTGCGCGGGAAAAGCAGTCAAACCTGGAGCGGGGAAGATGTGTCGTCCCGGCGGAGGATGATCGGCCGAGACCGACGCCTGGTCCGTGCGGGTTGCGGCAAGCTGGGCCGTCTTCTGGTGATGGGCGCGTTGTCGGGGTTTGCCGGCTCTGGGGGCGGACTGCGCGGCGCTTCTCTTCGAGCTCCGCTGACAGCGCCCAGGCCGGCACCTAGATTTACTGTCCATAAGAATTTCAGTCTACAGGAGCGGCCCCGCGCAACGACGCGGCAGCAGGCGGTCGCCGGACCCTCAAGCACGGCCGCAAGCATGCCTTTCCCGGCGTTCCGGCAGGCCCTGCCGCGCCACCCGGGGAGCCCTCAATGAGGCCACCGATCGTCACTTCATGATTTGGGTCACCCTTATTGGCAGTTAACACACGATGCTCACTAGACTTGCAAAGGTCTGGGTTCAGAGGACGCAGAGACTGGTTCGATCGCAGTGCTGAGGCACCGGGGGGCCGGAGAGAAATCAAACTCATGGAAGAGGCGTATTTCAAGTGCCAGAGCAGCCAAGCCACCGTCTACCAGAGGAATTTGGCGGAAACGAGTGGCTCGTTGACGAACTGTACGAGCAGTACCAGCAGGACAAGAACGCTGTGGATGCCAAGTGGTGGCCGCTGTTTGAATCCTTCGACTCGGGCAACGGTTCTTCTTCCAATGGAAATTCCGCACACGCAGCCCACCCCGCCACCCGGGAACTCCCGGTCGTGAAGGCGGCTCCCGCCGCGCCGGCACCGTCGCCGGCAGCAGCCCCCACCGCTTCCCCTGCAGCACCCGCGGCCGCCGCACCCGCCGCCCCGGCCCCTGCCCCGGTCAAGAAGGCCCCTGCCACCGAAGCCCGCGACGGCGGCACGAAGACCGGCGCAGGCACCGGCGCCCAGCCCATCCCGGCCCAGTTGCCCAAGAACGTCAAGGCCCCCACGGCTCCCGAAGAGGACGTCGTTTCAATCCTGCGCGGCCCCGCCAAGGCCATCGCCACCAACATGGTGACCAGCCTTGAGGTGCCCACCGCAACCAGTGTGCGCGCCATCCCCGCCAAGCTGCTGATTGACAACCGCGTGGTCATCAACTCCAACCTTGCCCGCGCCCGTGGCGGCAAGGTTTCCTTCACGCACCTGATCGGCTACGCCGTCATCCGCGCCCTCTCCCAGTTCCCGTCCATGAACGTGTACTACGACGAAGTGGACGGCAAGCCCGTCGCCGTCCAGCCCGCGCACGTCAACTTCGGCATCGCCATCGACATGCCCAAGCCGGACGGCAGCCGCCTGCTGATGGTCCCGAACATCAAGAAGGCCGAAACCCTCAACTTCGCCGAGTTCTGGCACACCTACGAGGACCTCATCAAGCGCGCCCGCAACGGCAAGCTGACCGCTGAGGACCACCAGGGCACCACGGTATCCCTGACCAACCCGGGCGGCATTGGCACCGTTCACTCGGTGCCCCGCCTTTCCAAGGGCCAGGCAGCCATCATCGGCGTCGGTGCCCTCGACTACCCGGCCGAGTTCCAGGGCGCCAGCGAAAAGATCATCGCGCAGAACGCCATCAGCAAGGTCCTCACCCTGACCTCCACCTACGATCACCGCGTGATCCAGGGCGCAGGCAGCGGCGAGTTCCTCAAGCTGGTCCACCAGCTCCTGCTCGGGGCCCAGAACTTCTACGACGAGATCTTCGAAGCGCTGCGCATCCCGTACGAGCCCGTCCGCTGGAGCCCCGACCTCCAGGTGGACCCCGCCGACGAGATCAACAAGGTGGCCCGGATCCAGCAGCTGATCCACTCGTACCGCGTCCGCGGCCACCTGATGGCGGACACGGATCCGCTCGAATACGTCCAGCGCAAGCACCCCGACCTCGACGTCCTCACCTACGGCCTGACCCTGTGGGACCTGGACCGCGAGTGGCCCACCGGCGGCTTCGGCGGCAAGCCGATGCTGAAGTTCCGCGACATCCTGGGCGTCCTTCGCGATGCCTACTGCCGCACCACCGGCATCGAGTACATGCACATCCAGGAGCCGGCCGAGCGCAAATGGTTCCAGGACCAGCTGGAACACCCCTACTCCAAGCCCAGCCGCGAAGAACAGATCCGGATCGTTTCCAAGCTGAACGCCGCGGAGGCCTTCGAAACGTTCCTGCAGACCAAGTTCGTAGGCCAGAAGCGATTCTCGCTCGAGGGCGGCGAATCGCTGATCCCGCTGCTGGACGCCATCATGTCCGATGCTGCCGACGACGGCCTGGACGAAGTTGCCATCGGCATGGCCCACCGCGGCCGCCTCAACGTGCTGACGAACATCGCCGGCAAGACCTACGCCCAGGTGTTCCGCGAGTTCGAAGGCACCCAGGATCCGCGCTCCGTCCAGGGGTCGGGCGACGTCAAGTACCACCTCGGCACCGAGGGCACCTTCACGTCGGATAACGGCAAGGAGACCAAGGTCTACCTGGCCGCCAACCCCTCGCACCTTGAAGCCGTCGATTCCGTCCTCGAGGGCATTGTCCGCGCCAAGCAGGACCGCCTGGACCAGGGCGAATCCTTCCCTGTGCTGCCCATCATGGTGCACGGCGACGCCGCCTTCGCCGGCCAGGGTGTCGTGGCCGAGACGCTCAACCTCTCCCAGCTGCGCGGCTACCGCACCGGTGGCACCATCCACGTGGTGGTCAACAACCAGGTGGGCTTCACCACCGCCCCGTCGTCCTCGCGGTCGTCCACGTACTCCACCGACGTCGCCAAGATGATCCAGGCGCCCGTCTTCCACGTGAACGGCGACGACCCCGAGGCAGTGGTCCGCATCGGCCAACTCGCCTACGAGTTCCGGCAGCGCTTCCACAAGGACGTCGTCATCGACATGGTGTGCTACCGCCGCCGCGGCCACAACGAGGGCGATGACCCCTCGATGACCCAGCCCCTGATGTACAACCTGATCGAAGCCAAGCGCTCCGTCCGCAAGCTGTACACCGAATCGCTGATCGGCCGCGGTGACATCACCGAGGAAGAAGCCGAGCAGTTGCTCCGCGACTACCAGGAACGGCTGGAGCGGGTCTTCGCGGAGACCCACGCCGCGCAGACCTCGCCGATCCCGATCGTGACCGCCGACTCCGCCGCCGTGTCCGATATCGAGCGCCCCATGGCCCAGCAGTCCGATTCCAACGTCAGTGCACCGGTCGCCACGGCCATCAGCGCCGAGACCCTGGCCCGGATCGGCAAGGCCCACGTCGAGGTTCCCGAGGGCTTCACCGTCCACGCCAAGCTCAAGCAGCTGCTGGAGAAGCGTGAGCAGATGTCCCGCGAAGGCGGCATCGACTGGGGCTTCGGCGAGATCGCAGCGTTCGGCTCGCTCATCATGGAAGGCGTACCCGTCCGCCTCGCCGGCCAGGACTCGCGCCGCGGCACGTTCGTCCAGCGCCACGCCGTCTTCCACGACCGCGCCAACGGCAAGGAATGGCTGCCCCTGGGCAACCTCTCCGATGACCAGGCCAAGCTGTGGATCTACGATTCGCTGCTGTCCGAATACGCTGCCATGGGCTTCGAATACGGCTACTCCGTGGAGCGGCCGGACGCGCTGGTCCTTTGGGAGGCCCAGTTCGGTGACTTCGTCAACGGTGCGCAGACCATCATCGACGAATTCATCTCCTCCGCCGAGCAGAAGTGGGGCCAGCGTTCCTCGTTGGTCCTGATGCTCCCGCACGGCTACGAAGGCCAGGGCCCGGACCACTCTTCGGCCAGGATTGAGCGGTTCCTGCAGCTGTGCGCCGAGGACAACATGGTCGTGGCCAACCCCACCACGGCGGCCTCGCACTTCCACCTGCTGCGCCGCCAGGCGTACAGCCGTCCGCGCAAGCCGCTGATCATCTTCACGCCCAAGCAGCTGCTGCGCCTGAAAGCTGCCGCTTCGTCCGTGGAGGACTTCACCACCGGTGCCTTCCGCCCGGTCATCGGCGAGCATGAGCAGCTGCCGGCCACCGCCGTCGAACGCGTCATCCTGGTCTCCGGCCGCCTGTACTACGATCTCCTGTCCACCCGCCAGAAGACCGGAGACAAGACCACCGCGATTGTGCGCGTCGAGCAGCTCTACCCGCTGCCGCACGCGGAGATCGCCGCTGAGCTTGCCAAGTACCCGAACGCCGAGGTCGTGTGGGCGCAGGACGAACCCGCCAACCAGGGTCCGTGGCCGTTTATCGGCCTGAACCTGCCGGAGGCACTGGACCGCCGCGTCCGCCTGGTGTCCCGGCCGGCGTCCGCCTCAACGGCTGCAGGTTCCATGAAGCGGCACGCCGCTGAACAGGACCTGCTGCTGAAGCAGGCATTTGCAAAGAAGTAAACCGTAAGGCTGCCCGGCCGGACGTCGAAATACCAGACTCCGGCCGGGCAGTTCTGTTTAATGGTTGGACAGCGCCGCCCCGTACCTCCGCAGCCGCGGCGGCGACGGAGGCTGCGGCCGGTTCGGAAGTGAAGAGGAACGCGTGGAAGACAGGAAGCTGCGGATCGCAGCTGTAGGAGACGAACTGCTGGCCGGACTGGGCGATCCCCGGGCGCTGGGCTGGCTCGGCCGCGTCCTGGCCCGCACTCCCCAGGACGGCATGCTGCTGGAAAGCTATGCCCTCCCCTGTCCGCAGGAAGGTACCGAAGGGCTTGCAGCCCGGTGGCTGGACGAAGCCGGCAGGCGCTTCAGCGACCAGGCCGAGAACAGGCTGGTCATCGGCCTGTCCGGGCGCGACATCGAATTCGGCCTTTCCACCGCGCGGAGCAGGCTGAACCTTGCCAACATCCTGGACTCGGCGTCGCAGAACCGCATAGAGGTGTTCGTCGTTGGACCACCGCCCACGCTCGATCCGACCCAAAACCGGAGGCTGGATGAGCTGAACACCGCCTTCGCCGACGTCACCACCCGGCGTAAGCATCTGTACGTCGATACCTTCTCGCCCCTGCTGAACCATGAACAGTGGCGCCAGGACCTGGCTGCGAACGGGGGGACGCCGGGCCAGGCAGGCTATGGCCTCATGGCCTGGCTGGTGCTCCACCGCGGCTGGTTCCAATGGCTTGGCGTGGACGCGCCACAGTTAGCCCTGACAGGACGCCTTGACCGGCGCAAGCCGGCGCGGCTAGGTTGAAGCCCAACGCGATATATCGCCTCTGGAGGGGACCATGGCTGACGGAAACTGGACTGTGCAAGGCCCGCAAACCATTGAAATCGGGGACGCCATCGCCCTGAAGCTGGGCATGGTGCGCGGCAAGTTCACCGTGGCGGCCCATGCCGGGCCGGATGTCCGGGTTGAGATCTCGGCAGTCCACGGCGACCCCGTGGCGGTATCAGCAAGCGGCGGCAGGGTGGAAGTCCGGCATCAACTGAATGGTCCGCAGGGATGGTTCAAGAATTTGATGGAGTCCGTCAACCACACCAGCGACAACTCGGCCGTGATCAGCATTTCCGTTCCACCCGGCGTCGAGGTGGAGGCCGGCACCGTCAGTGGCGAAGGACTGGTCTCCGGCGTCGCCGCCCACGTCCGCCTCAACACCGTGTCAGGCTCCGTCGTCGCCGACGGCACCTCCGGTGAGCTGCAGGTCAACACCGTGAGCGGCACGGCCGCCGTCAGGAACCACCGTGGCGTCCTCACGGTCAAGACCGTCTCCGGGGCAGTCACCGCGGACGGGCACTTCACCAACGTACGCACGAACACCGTCAGCGGCCACCTCGCTTTCGAACTGCTTGGCTTTACCCATGATTTCGGCTCCAACTCCGTCTCCGGGGACCTGACCATTCAACTTCCGCACGATGTCGGCGTCGATATCGTGGCCAAGTCGGCCGGCGGGGCGGTGGTCCTTGACGGCCAGCAGTGCTTCCTGGCCAACGGAAGAGTGGAAACGATTGCCGGCCCGGATGAACAGCTCATGCTGGTCAGGACCAACTCGGTGTCCGGCCGGACGTCCATTGTCCACGCCCCGAAACCCGGCAGCGGGGAAGCGCACGGCTGATGCCTGCCGTCTTCGCACACGGTGCGTTGCGCTTGTACCTGCTTTCATTGCTCGAAGGCGGTCCCAAGCACGGGTACGAGCTCATCAAGGCCCTCAAGGACCGCTTTGGCGGCGCCTACTCCCCCAGCGCGGGAACGATCTATCCACGGCTGGGCAAGCTTCAAGCGGACGGCCTGGTGGCCACTGAGCCGTCCGGACGACGCACGACGTACCGCATCACGGCAGAAGGCCTTTCCGAGCTGAACCACCGCCAGGTGGACCTGGCAGCAGTGGAACGCGGGATCACCGCCTCCGTACAGCAGCTCGCCATAGACCGGATGCTGCAACAATTTCGGGATGGCATCCGCGCCGACCTGCAACGCCAGGGCCCGCCCGCGCCCCTCAACGCGGTGGCACTGGATCATGTCCGGCTTGTCCTGGAAGATGCCCGCGCCGCAATCGGCGCTGCGCTCCACGGGTAGGCGCAGGCAACCAGCGGCACCGCCGCAGGTCACCGGCCCGCTCCGGTTCGCGGGCCGCCACATCATGTGGGAGACTGGAGGGCAGCTCTTTTGAGTACCAACAGTAAGGAGGCCAGCTATGAGCAAGCGTGCACGCAAGCGTCGTGACCGTAAGCGTGGCGGCGCGAACCACGGGAAGCGCCCCAACACCTAGGCAAATGCCAGGGACTACGGTTCAAGCAAAGGACCCCGAAGCCATTCGGCTTTCGGGGTCCTTTGCTGTCTGCGGCCATTGTCCGCCGGCGTGGGGCGTTCCTACGCCTCCACCGGCCGGATGGCGTGGATACGGTCCAGGATGGCGTTCTTCAGGTTGTCCGGAGCGGACTCTGTGCAGGAGCGCTTGACCATGTTGCGGATCACGCACTCAAGGTCATACTGCTGCGCGCACTCGGGGCAGTCGTCAAGGTGGTTCTTGATTTCGGTAAGGTCCTCGCGGGTCAACGCCCCATCAAGGTACTCGTAGATGCGTTGCATCCGGGTGTCGTCGCAATCGCCCAATCCCTGGCAGTCGCTCATTTCCTGTTCTCCTGTGGTTTGCTTCCTGCCGCTTCCGATGCATCTGCGGCCGTTTTGAATCCGCGCTCGGCGGCGTATTCCGCGAGCATGTCCCGCAACATTCTCCGGCCGCGGTGGAGCCGGGACATCACGGTGCCGATGGGCGTGTTCATGATGTCTGAGATTTCCTTGTAGGCGTAGCCCTCGACGTCGGCGAAGTACACTGCCAGCCGGAATTCCTCCGGAATGTCCTGGAGCGCCCGCTTGACGTCTGAATCCGGGAGGTGGTCCAACGCCTCGGCCTCGGCCGACCGAAGTCCGCTTGAAGTATGGGACTCCGCGCGGGCAAGCTGCCAATCCTCGATCGTGTCCGAATTGGACTGAAGCGGCTCGCGCTGCCTCTTGCGGTAGAGGTTGATGTAGGTGTTGGTCAGGATCCGGTACAGCCACGCTTTGAGGTTCGTGCCCGGCTTGTATTGGTGGAACGCCGAAAATGCCTTGGTGTAGGCCTCCTGGACCAGGTCCTCGGCATCTGAGGGGTTCCGTGCCATGCGCATCGCCGCCGAGTACAGCTGGTCGACGTACTGCATGGCGTCCCGCTCGAAGCGCAGACGGCGGTCCTCAACGGTCTCCGCCGCAACGTCCAGGGCGGCGTCCTCGGTGTCCGGCCCTGCGGCCGGACCAACCTCCCCCGCCGGTGCGGCAGAAGCCGGCGGGGCCGGTGCCGAGCCGTTCGCTGCGCCAGGTGAAGCCTCATACATGGCCGCGACGGCCGGATCCAGGGTGCTCATTGCCTTCAAGTCTACTGTCAGGCGCCCTGCCCGGGGCGTGCCGTACTCCAAGGGATCGGCAGCCAGTGCTTCCACTGCCACCGGACCCGCGGGCCTCGTTCCGTCCAACACCTTCCCCAAGGGCCAACTCCGCTCTGTATCGGGTGAATGATCATCGGGCCGCATGTCGGTGACCCGTCAGCCATAACCCCTTCCCGCAGGCAAATATTCCCCAAAAGTGCAAGACTAGGACCGACTCCGCCGCGTTCCGCGGTTCGTCCATCCAGGAGGAAATCCATGTCCTTTGTCCGCACGCTCGCACGGCCCATGCTCGCCTCCAGTTTTGTCATTGCCGGACTGGATAAGCTCAAGAACTCCGACGACACTGCGCAGCAACTCTCACCCCTGCTCCGCAAGGCCGCGGCCTCGCTTCCGTTCCAGGCCAGCGAGAAGACCCTCGCGCGTGTTATCGGCGGTACCCAGGTGGGCGCCGGCGTCCTGTTCGGCCTTGGAAAGTTCTCCAGGCTCTCCGCGTCGCTGCTGACGGTGGTTTCCCTGCTCAACACGTTCGTTGAGTGGCGCAGCGCGGACATCAGCAGCAAGGAAGGGCGCGAGACCCGCCGGAACCAGCTGCTCAAGAACCTGTCCCTCAGCGGCGGTGCGCTGCTCGCCTCGGTGGACACCGCAGGAAAGCCGGGACTGGCCTGGCGCGCCGAGCACCTTGCCGCAGGTGCCCGGCGGAACGCCTCGCACCTGGCCGCCGACGCTCGCAAGACCACGAACAAGAAGCTGCACAAGGCGGACAAGGCTGTCCGCCGCGCCGTCGACCACGCCACGGGAGCCTAAGCACGAATGACCGCAGCAACTGCCGCCCGGGACGCTTCCGGAACACCTGTCCAGCACTGGGACGCCCCTTTCGCTTCCCGGCCCGTCAACGCCACCGTTACGGTGCCTGGCTCGAAGTCCCTGACCAACAGGTACCTCGTTCTGGCGGCATTGGCGGATGGGCCGTCCCGGTTGCGGGCGCCCCTGCATTCCAGGGATTCCGTGCTGATGATCGATGCGCTGCGGCAGCTTGGCGCCACGATCACGGAGGTCCCGGGCGACGGAACCTTTGGTCCCGACCTCGAAGTGGTTCCGTTGCCTGCGTCCGCGCCCGTGACGGAGGCCCGGATCGACTGCGGGCTGGCCGGTACGGTGATGCGGTTCGTTCCGCCGCTCGCTGCGCTCCGCAACGGGGTAAGCGTGTTCGACGGCGACCCGCACGCACGCAAGCGCCCCATGGGGACCATCATCGAGGCCCTCAAGGCCCTGGGTGTGGCTGTCTCAGCCGAAGACGGCAACGCCCCGTCGTCCCTCCCGTTCGCCGTGGCGGGCAAGGGCTCCGTCCGCGGCGGCCACCTGGTGATTGATGCCAGCGCTTCGTCCCAGTTTGTCTCCGCGCTCCTGCTCGTGGGGGCACGGTTCGACGACGGCCTGCATCTTGAGCACGTGGGCAAACCGGTACCAAGCTTGGACCACATCAACATGACGGTCTCGGTCCTTCGCGGCGCAGGCGTGTCCGTGGACGATTCCGTGCCCAACCACTGGGTGGTGGCGCCCGGACCGATCCGTGCCTTCGACCAGCGGATCGAACAGGACCTTTCCAACGCGGGCCCGTTCCTGGCGGCGGCCCTCGCCTCTCGGGGAACGGTCCGGATCCCCAACTGGCCGGCGGAGACCCGGCAGGTGGGCGACCTGTGGCGCAACATCCTCACCAGCATGGGTGCCACGGTCACGTTGGACAGCGGCGTCCTGACCGTCACCGGCGGTCCGGAAATCAAGGGTGGGGACTTCGCGGACACCAGCGAACTCGCCCCCACCGTCGCCGCGCTGTGCGCCTTGGCCTCGGAGCCATCCCGGCTCACCGGGATCGCGCACCTGCGAGGACACGAAACCGACAGGCTGGCTGCCCTGGTGGCAGAGATCAACCGGCTCGGCGGAGACGCCGAGGAAACTCCGGACGGACTGCTCATCCGCCCCGCCCGGCTGCACGCCGGCGTCGTGCACAGCTACGCGGACCACCGGATGGCCACGGCCGGGGCGATCCTGGGACTGGCGGTACCGGGCGTCCAGGTGGAGGATATTGCCACCACAGCCAAGACCATGCCCGACTTCCCACAGCTGTGGGCAGGCATGCTGGCCCAGGAGGGCACGTCCGCTGCCGGACCGGAAGGGCGCGGCAGTGGCGCGGAGCACTGATTCCTGGGACGAATCGGACGTCAGGATCCGCCCGAGCAAGAAAGGCTCCAGGCCACGCACCAAAGACCGCCCCAGCCACGATGACGCCGTAACCGGCCGGATCATCACGGTGGACCGTGGGCGGTACACCGCGGTGGTGGGTGAGGACTCGGACAATGAGCGGGTGGTCATCGCTGCGCGGGCCCGCGAGCTTCGCCGCAATCCCGTGGTGGCCGGCGACTTCGTCTCCCTGGTGGGGGATGTCTCCGGAGCCCCGGACACGCTGGCCCGGCTGGTGAGAATTCAGGACCGCCGCACCCTGCTTCGCCGCAGTGCCGACGATACCGACCCCGTGGAGCGCGCCGTGGTGGCCAACGCGGACCAGCTGGTCATCGTCGTGGCGGCCGCCAACCCCGAGCCCCGCACAGGCTTCATTGACCGCGCCCTGGTGGCGGCCTACGACGCCGGGATCGCGCCGATCCTGCTGGTGACCAAGGCCGACGTCAAGGATCCCGCCGAGCTCCTCTCCAATTACACGCACCTGGACTTCCCCGTCATCATCAGCAAGACCGCCGACGCACAGGCCTCCGGGATCGACGCGCGGTCCGACGACGGCCTCTCCGCCCGGCTGGACAGCGCTGCGGTGGCCGCCCTCCGCGCACACCTCGACGGCACCGTCACCGTGATGCTGGGGCATTCCGGGGTGGGCAAATCCACTATGGTGAACGCACTCACGGGCGCCGAGCGCGCCACCGGCGGCGTCAACGCCGTCACCGGGCGCGGCCGGCACACGTCGTCGTCGGCGCTGGCACTTCGGCTCGCGGACGCGCCGCCCGGCAGCTGGATCATCGACACCCCGGGGATCCGGTCCTTTGGCCTGGCGCACGTGGACCCGGACAGGATCCTGCGCTCGTTCCCGGATCTCTCCCCGGGCATCGAAAACTGCGAGCGGGGCTGCAAGCACACGGCAACGGCGGTCAACTGCGGGCTGGACGAGTGGGTGGACGGCGGACACGCCGGCCCTACCGGCGCCGCCCGCCTGGCGTCCCTGCGGCGGCTGCTCGGCGCCGATCCAAGGATGGAAGCACAGGAAACGAAGGAGCTTGGCAGCGTCAACTGACGCGTTCTCCCGGCAGAAACGCCCGCAGACGGTAGTTTGGAACCATGATCCAACCCGCTTCGAGTTACAACGATGACCTGCGCCTGGCCCACGTCCTGGCCGACTCCGTGGACGACCAGACGATGAGCCGGTTCAAGGCCCTGGACCTCCACGTCGAGACCAAGCCGGACCTGACGCCGGTCACCGACGCCGACAAGGCGGCCGAGGAGGCCATCCGAGGCCAACTCTCCCGCTCCCGGCCCCGCGATGCCGTTCTGGGTGAGGAATTCGGCAGCACCGGCCACGGCTCGCGGCGCTGGATCATCGATCCCATCGACGGGACCAAGAACTTCGTCCGCGGCGTCCCGGTCTGGGCCACGCTGATCGCCCTGGTGGACGAGGGCGAGCCGGTGGTGGGCGTCGTCAGCGCTCCGGCACTGGGCAAGCGCTGGTGGGCTGCCAAAGGCATGGGCGCGTACATGGGCAGGTCCCTGGCCGCCGCCACCCGGCTTCGGGTTTCCAACGTCTCAAACCTGGCCGACGCCTCCCTCTCCTATTCCAGCCTGGGCGGCTGGAAGGAACGCGGAAACCTTGACGACTTCCTCGGCCTGACGGAAGACGTGTGGCGGACCCGGGCGTACGGAGACTTCTGGTCCTACTGCATGGTGGCGGAAGGCTCGGTGGATATCGCCTGCGAACCCGAACTGAACCTGTACGACATGGCTGCCCTGGTACCGATCGTGGTGGAGGCCGGCGGCCGCTTCACGTCCCTCGAAGGCGAGGATGGCCCGTTCGGCGGCAATGCCCTGGCCACGAACTCGATCCTGCATTCAGAGGTGCTGCACCGGCTGAACCCGGACCTCGACGACCTGCTCCAGCAGTCGCCCTAGCGGCACAATAATCGAACAATACGACGCCGGACGCCTCCTTGAGGGGGCGTCCGCGGCCGTTTCTTCGGCAGGGCGTAACAAAAGCCTTAACAATTGCCGCGGCTTTAGTCCTGCCCATTCCATGTTCTACGCTTTTATCCAGGTCACGAGTGCCAGCGCAAAACCCCGGTTTGCTGGCCGGCAACCCTCCATTCGCGGTGGGGTGCCCCGGGTGACGACCAGGCCGGTCCGGAGCGGATACGGCAAGCGCGGATTCCACTGTGCCGGAGTCCTGTATCCAAGTGAGGTCTCTGTGACAACTGCCACCGTCTCCCCCCTTTCCGCCACCGCCAACGCCGCCGCGCCGGATCCGCGACAGGCCGTCGCCGGCCGGCCCCTCGCCGCGGTCACCGGCGCCGAGATCCAGGCGCCGCTGATCTCCGGCGGCCACGTCCGCTACGCAAACCTCGACTACGGCGCCTCCGCACCGGCGCTGTCAGTGGTGTCCGCGTACCTGAACGAGATCCTCCCGTACTACGCGAGTGTCCACCGGGGCGCCGGCTACGCATCCCAGATCAGCACCTCAGTGTACGAAAACGCACGCAACATTGTCCGCGACTTCGTGGGAGGGCGCCCCGGCGATTCGGTCATCTTCACCCGCAATACCACCGACTCCCTGAACCTGCTGGCCGGCTGCCTGCCGCTGGCGGACGGCCGCCCCGCCGGAGATGTCCTTTACCTGGACATCGAACACCACGCCAACCTCCTGCCCTGGCAGGGCGTCCCGCACCGCAGCATTGTCGCCGCGGACACCATCAGCGGCACTTTGGAGGCAGTCCGCACCGAACTTGAGCAGGGCGGGGTCTGCCTGCTGGCCGTCACCGGCGCTTCCAACGTCACCGGCGAGATCCTCCCCATCCGGGCCTTGGCCGCGCTGGCGCACCAGTACGGCGCACGGATCGTGGTGGACGCCGCCCAGCTTGCGCCGCATCGCCGGGTGGACATCAGCACGGACGACGTCGACTACCTTGCGTTCTCCGGGCACAAGCTCTACGCGCCGTTCGGCGCAGGCGTCCTGGTGGGGCGTGCTGACTGGCTGGACGCCGGTGTCCCGCACCTGGCCGGGGGCGGTGCCGTCAAGGAAGCAAGGCTCGACGGCGTCAGCTGGGCCACCGGCCCGGCCCGCCATGAGGGGGGATCGCCCAACGTCCTGGGAGCCGCCACGCTGGCCCGCGCCACCCAGGTGATCGCGGAACTGGACCAGGAACGCTGGCACGCCCACGAGTCCGCCATCCGCTCCTTCCTGGTGGAGGGCCTCCAGGGCATCGACGGCGTCACCGTCCACCAGATCTTCAAGGACACCAATCCGGAAACGGACACCATCGGCGTGGTCAATTTCTCGGTTGCAGGCTACGACGCCGGGCTGGTGGCCGCCTACCTCTCGGCGGAGCACGGCGTGGGCCTGCGGGACGGACGCTTCTGCGCCCACCCGCTGCTGAAACGCCTGGGCCTGCCCAACGGATCACTCCGGGCGAGCTTCGGCGTCGGATCCCGGCTGGAGGATGCCGAACGCCTTCTTGCCGGCATCCGCGCACTGCGCAGCAACGGACTGGGCTGGGACTACGTGGTTGACGCAGGCCGTTGGGTGCCCGCCAACGACTCCCGCACCTACCCGCACTGGGCACCCAACACCCCGGGCACGGCCGGCGCGGCCCCCTGTATCGACGACTAGGGCTCCTCCCGCTCCTGCTCCCCCACCACATGTCCAAAGGGGGTGCGGTAAATTCGAGGGGCATCAACAGTCGGAATTGAAGGAGTCCACGCGTGGTTCGGGGTGGCCCCAAGCTTGATCACGGGCGCCGGCGGGAACTTGGCGGCAGTTTCCGCGACGGCGGACGGCACTACCAGCGCGTCAGGCCGGGCTACCCCGCGGAGTCAGCCCGGTGGCTGGTCCCGGCGCAGGCCCGTGACGCACTCGATGTCGGGGCCGGTACCGGGAAGTTTACGGCCCTGCTGCTGGAGCTTGGCCTGGAGGTAACCGCCGTCGACCCTTCCACGGACATGCTCGCCCAACTCTCGGCACACTGCCCTGCTGCCACGGCCATGGCGGGGACCGCGGAGGCGACGGGGCTGGCCGAAGCCTCCTTCGACGTCGTCACCGTGGCGCAGGCCTGGCACTGGTGCGACGCGCTGCCTGCAAGCACCGAACTTGCCCGCGTCCTGCGCCCGCACGGAACGCTCGGACTCATCTGGAACCAACTGGATACCTCGGTGCCGTGGGTGCACAGGCTCTCCAGGATCATGCACGCCGGCGATGTGTACCGCCCGGGCCACAAGCCGGTGGTGGGGCCCGAATTCACCGGGCTCGAAGGGCATGTCACACACTGGCAGGACAAGGTGACCACCACGGACCTGATGGAACTCACCAAGTCCCGGAGCTATTACCTGCGCGCCGGCGAGTCAACCAGGGCCAAGGTCCTGGCGAACCTGGACTGGTACCTCCACGACCATCTGGCCTACCCGCCCGACCAGGAACTCGATCTTCCCTACCTCACCTTGGCGTGGCGCGCCGTGAAAGCGTAACGGGATGGGTTTGCCCGACGCCGCAGGCCCCGCGGACCCGGCCACGGCAGGGAACCCGGTAGGCTTGAGCCTGTGAAGACCAGCGCGCCATCCTCCTCCATCGAGGACTACGTCAAGGTCATCTATTCATTCACTGAATGGCAGGACAAGCCCATCACGTCCTCCCAACTGGCGCAGCGGCTCGGGGTTGCGAACTCGTCAGTATCGGAGATGGTCCGCAAGCTCAAGGACCAGGGCCTGGTGGACCACAAACCGTACAGCGCCGTGACCCTGACCGAGGCGGGACTGCGGCTCGCGCTGGCCATGGTGCGGCGCCACCGGCTGATCGAAACCTATCTCGTGGAGCGCCTGGGCTACAGCTGGGATGAAGTGCACGATGAAGCCGAACAGCTGGAGCATGCGGTGTCGGACACCTTCATCGAGCGCGTTGCCGCCAAGCTCGGGGACCCCAGCCGGGATCCGCACGGCGATCCCATTCCCACGGCGGACGGCCAGGTGCTGATGCCGCGCGCCCACCTCCTCGCCGAACTGGACGAAGGCCACGCCGGCAGGATCACCCGGATCAGCGACGACAACCCTGAGTTGCTCCGTTACCTTGCCTCGCAGGACATCGAGCTTGACGCCCGCGTGGAAGTGCTGGGGCGGCGGCCGTTTGGCGGCGCGCTGGTGGTGCGGATCGGCGGTGCCCGGGAATACGACCTCGCCGATGAGATCGCCACGGCGTTGTGGGTTTCCAGCGACGCCCCGCATCCCGGCTGCAGCCTTGATCTGTCCTGACCAGCGGATTGCCGGGACAGCCCGCTGAGGGGCTCCGGGGCAGCGTCCCGATTTGGCGGGCTCCCGTATGGTGGATGGTGATGATCAGCAGACGTGACGCCGCAATAGCCCTGGACGTACCCCTCGAAATGGCGCAGCGCCATGGCCTGCCGAAATGGATGCCAGAAGCTGAGCTCCGCGGCATCCTGGACAATCCTCCCCCGTGGCTGGTGCAGTCACGGGCCAACCGGACAGGCAAGCGGCCCGTGTGGGTCCATCTCGAGTGCGCCGTGTGCGGGTATGAGGAAGCGGCCCGCCCAAAGAAGTGGTGGCCGGACTTCACCTACGTGGTGTGCGGGCGCCACGCACCGGAAGAGATCCCACCGGTACAGCCCGGTTGCGTCCGTGGCGAGTACGACGGCGTCGGGACGCGTTTCACAGGCATCGCGGACGTAGAAGCGCCGGCAGCGGGGGCATAGCGCTTCCGGACGCACCGCCCCCGGAGCCTACGGCGTCCCGTTGCCCGTCATTTCCTCCGGAACGGCGGTGAGGTGCACTTCGGTGCCGTCCCGCAGGACCTTGAGGTCAAGCGGCTCGCCGATGGCATCGGAAAACAGGAGCCGCTGCAGGCTTTCGGCGTTGCTGACGGGACGGCCTCCCGCCGTCAGCAGGATGTCCCCGGCCGCCAGCCCTGCCTTGTCCGCCGGAGAACCGGGCAGCACCTCCACGACGCGCAGCCCTTCGCGGAGCCCGCTGCGGATCACAGCGCTGGGGTTGAGCTGGATCGGTGTGCTGACAAGGCCAAGGTAGGCACGGCGTACCCTGCCGTCCGACAGCAGCGCGGCGATGATCCTGCGGGTGGTGGCGTTGATCGGTATGGCGAGCCCCAGGCCGGCGCCCGCCACTGCCGTGTTGATGCCGACGATCCTGGAGTGCGTGTCTGCCAGCGCTCCACCGGAGTTACCGGGGTTCAGTGCGGCGTCCGTCTGGATAACGTCCTCGATCACCCTCCGGTTACCCCCGGCCCAGACCGGAATGGCCCGGCCCAAACCACTGACCACGCCCGCGGTGACTGATCCCGCGAGTCCCAGTGGGTTTCCGACGGCCACCACAAGCTGGCCCACGCGCAGACTTTCAGCCGCGCCGAATTCAGCCGGTGGCACCTTGGGCCGCGAACCGTGGACCACTGCGAGATCAGACAGGGGGTCGGCTCCCACCAGTTCCAGTTCCATCCTGCTGCCGTCGCCGAAGACCGCAAATCCGTGCCGGGTGCCTGCCACGACGTGTGAGTTGGTGAGGAGGTATCCGTCCTCGGTGAAGAGCGCTGCCGAGCCGGCGCCCACCCTGACCCTGCTGTTCCTCCGGTTAGCGGTCATCTCGATTGCCGCCACGTGCGGCGTAACCGTCGCCGCCACCCGCATGACCGTCTGCGAGTACGAGTCCAGGATGTCGTCGTCATCCGGCGGCACGATTTTCCGCGCCTGCTCCATGGGGTACCTCCAGCCCTCGTGCCGGTTCACCCGGTGCGGTCCCCGGTCCGTTGCCGGCCGTGGCAGGTTTCCATCGGGATCCTTACGCTAGTCAACGACGCAGTGGCAGATTCCAGTCCCGGTGCTGCTACGCCGTCGGTGAACAGCACCGCGGCGTCCGGCATTCCCCTTCCCACCGGTGCGCTGGTGCTGCCCAGGCTTTAGGATCGGTAGCATGACTGGTTCCCCGGCGGGCTCTCCCACGGAAATTTTGGACGCTGATGCGTGCTGGCAGTACCTGAGGTCTTCCTACATCGGCCGGCTGGCGGTCATCAACGGCGAGATTCCGGAAATCTTTCCGGTGAATTACTCTGTCTCCGGTGACACGCTGTTCTTCCGGACGGCGCCGGGAACCAAGCTTCGTGCCTTGCTGCGCGGGGCGGTGGCAGCGCTGGAGGTTGATGGACTCAATCCATACGCCACGGAGGTGTGGAGCGTGGTTGCAAAGGGCAGGCCGGAACCGTTCGACGAAACGCGCATGAGCCTGCCGGCCATCGACGCCGACCGTGAACCATGGGAGGCCGGGATCAAGGACCACCTGATCGCCATCTCCCCCACCGAACTCACCGGCCGCCGGTTCGCGGTCACGCCGCCCACCCGGTGGTGGCCGCCTGTGGACTTCGCCGCCGATTGGCTCTAGCCGCAGCACATGCGTCCGCCCAAGGCCGGGCCTTTGTGCCCTTTCCGGGGGCGGTGGACTTCCCTACGCTGTGCCCTATGACAGAGAACCCAAACGTACCTGCAGCTGAAATCCTCGATGCGGAAGAGTGCTGGTCGCTTCTCGCGCAGACCGGGGTGGGACGCCTGGCCGTGATGGCGGATGGCCATCCGGACGTCTTTCCGGTCAATTACAAGGTTGACGGCCAGACCTTGGTCTTCCGCACGGGCGGGGGCACCAAACAGCAGGCCATTGAGGCGGACGCTGTGGTCGCTTTGGAGGCAGATGCAGTCAGTTCCCAGTTCGGCCTGGCATGGAGCGTCGTGGTCAAGGGCAAAGCCGCAGAGACGACCCCCACAGGCCCTGACTTGGACAATATCCGGCGGGCGCTCTTCCCTTGGCAGGGCGTGGGCAAGGAATATTTCATCCGCATCACGCCGGAATCCATCACGGGCCGGCGTTTCACCATGACCGCACCGCTGCTGTGGCAGACGCCGTTGGACGACGCGACCCGCGCGGGCTTCGAGTAGTCGCCACCGAACCGGACGCATCATGCGTGCATGGTGGGTGGGCGCCCCTGGCCCCATATCCACGCATCCCCTGGTCCAGGGGCACAGGGCCACGCCGAAGCCGCGGCCGCATGAGCTCCTGGTGCAGGTCAGTGTCTGCGGCGTGTGCCGCACGGACCTCCATCTCGCTGAAGGAGACCTGGCACCACGCCATCCGCACGTGGTCCCCGGGCACGAGGCGGTCGGTGTCGTCATCGAAACGGGCGCGGACTGCACACGGTTCCACGCCGGCGACAGGGTAGGCATCGCCTGGCTCGGCAGCGTGTGCGACCGGTGCGATTACTGCCGGCGCGGCGACGAAAACCTGTGCTCATCGCCAGTGTTCACCGGGTGGGACAAGGACGGAGGCTTTGCCGAACGGCTGACAATCGCTGAAGACTTCGCCTACCCGGTCCCGGCGGCCTTTTCCGACGAGCAGGCCGCACCGTTGCTGTGCTCCGGGATCATCGGGTACCGCGCCCTGAAACGCGCCGCATTGCCGGTTGGCGGCCGCCTTGGCATCTATGGCTTTGGCAGTTCCGCCCACATCACCGCTCAGCTGGCCATCAGGCAGGGCGCCTCCGTGTTCGTCATGACCCGGTCGGAGGAGGCCCGGTCACTCGCACTGGAGCTGGGGGCGGAGTACGCCGGCGACGCCTACGGGCGGCCGCCCGTCCCCCTGGATTCGGCCATCCTCTTTGCCCCGGTGGGCGGCCTTGTCCCGGTGGCGCTGGCGGCCCTCGACCGCGGCGGGACCCTTGCCGTCGCGGGCATCCACCTGAGCGATATTCCGTCCCTGAATTATGGCAGGGAGCTTTTCTACGAGCGCCAGCTGCGTAGCGTCACCGCCAATACCCGGGCGGACGGCCGTGAATTCCTGGCCCTGGCGGCGAGGCTGTCGCTGACCTTGAAAACAACCGCATACCCCTTCGACTTTGCCGATGAGGCGCTGGAAGACCTGGCAGCCGACAGGATCACCGGGTCCGCCGTCCTGCGCGTCCGCCCGGAGCAGCCTGGTTAAGCCCAGCCCTATTCCGGCCCCTTCCGGCGGTCGAGTTACCCGAACAGCACGGCGGCTTCCCTGTAGCGGGCCTCGGGAACCCTCTTGAGTTCGCCCAGGGCCTCATCCAGGCCCACATTCACGATGTCCGTGCCCCGGAGCGAAACCATCGTGCCCCACCGTCCGGCGGCGGCTGATTCAACGGCAGCCAGGCCAAGCCGGGTGGCAAGGACACGGTCAAAGGCGGTGGGCTCGCCGCCGCGCTGGATATGGCCCAGCACGGTGGCCCTGGTTTCGATGCCGGTCCGTTCCTGCAGTTGTTCCTCAAGCAGCAGCCCGATCCCGCCGAGGCGCGGCCGGCCGAAGGTGTCCAGGCCGCGCGGCGCGTAAGGTGCCTGCCGCCCCTCCGGCGCGAAAGCTTCAGCCACCACCACCAGCGGAGCCCTGCCACGGTCCCGCGCCGACATCACCCAGGCCGAGATCTGCTCGATCGGGACGGGATGTTCCGGGATCAGGATGGCGTGCGCACCGGACGCCATGCCTGAGTGCAGCGCTATCCAGCCGGCGTTCCTGCCCATGACCTCGGCAATCATGCACCGGTGGTGTGATTCCCCCGTGGTCCGCAACCGGTCAATTGCCTCGGTGGCAGTCTGGACTGCGGTGTCGAAACCAAAAGTGTAATCCGTCGCGCCCAAGTCGTTATCGATGGTTTTTGGGACACCCAGGACGTTGAGCCCCTGTCCGCACAGCTCCCGGGCCGCCGCCAGGGTGCCTTCTCCCCCGATGGCAATCAGGCCGTCCAGCCCGCTGCGCTGGAAGCCGGCACGTACTGCGTCGATGCCGCCCGCGGCCAGCGGATTGGTCCGCGACGTCCCCAGGATAGTCCCGCCAAGGCGCGCGATCCCGCGGACATCCGTCCTGGGCAGGGGAACGACGTCATCCTCCAGGACGCCCCGCCATCCATCGCGGAATCCTACGAATTCGTACCTATGGACGACGTCGCCGCCCAGCACCGCTCCACGGATGACCGCATTCACGCCGGGGCAGTCGCCGCCGCTGGTAAGGATCCCCAGCCGCCTCACGATGCCGCCACCCCGGCGGTGCGGGCGGGTAGCGGGAACTGCCGGGTTTGGCCTGGCGGCAGGACCACATCGGTGCCATTAACGTGCACGGTGATGGGGCCGGCGTCACCGGGGGCCGACGCGATGCTCATCTGCCCGTCCTTGAGGTGGACCCGCAGCCGGTGTCCCCGGTAGAGGACCTCGAAGGCCACGGCACGCAGCCGTGTTGGCAGGTTGGGGGCGAACAGGATGCTGTCCCCGCTGAAGCGCAGGCCGGCAAAGCTGCGCTGCACCACGTCGATGGTTCCTCCCATGGCCCCCAAATGGATACCCGCCCGGGTGGTGCCGTGCTGGGTGTCGTCAAGGTCGGCGTCGAGCGATTCCCGGAAACTGTCCCAGGCACGGTCGGCATCCACCCCGGCCAGGACGGAGGCGTGGGCCACCCGGCTCAGCGTGGAGCCATGGGCCGTCCTGGACAGGTAGTACTCGATGGTCCGGTTCAGCTGCTCCCTCGTGAAACCGTAGCCCAGCCGCTCGAGGATACCCAGCAGGCCTTCGTGTCCCAGTAGATACGGGAGCATCAGAACGTCCGCCTGCTTAGCCAGCTTGTATCCGTTGGTTCCGTCCCCCTCCGCTTCCAGGATCAGGTCCAGCCGCTCAATGTCGCCATAGGCGTCGCGGTAGTGCTCCCAGTCCAGTTCCTTGAGCTGCTCGTACCCCTCGAACTGGCTGATGACGCCGTCGCTGTGGAACGGGACATACATGGCAGCGCCCGTGGCTTCCCAGCATGCGGCCTCCTCGTCGTCAACGCCGAGTGATTCCATCAGCCCGGCACGCTCGCTTCCGTGCAGGTAGCGAAGGATTTCCGCCGCCTGCAGGCACACCCACGCCGCCATGACGTTGGTGTACGCGTTGTCATCCAGGCCGGGGTCGGCCCGGCCCGGATATCCTGTGTGGTATTCATCCGGGCCCACAACACCGCGCAGGTGATATCTGCCATCGCGCCGGTCGAGGGAGGCCAGGGACTGGAAGAACCGGGCCACTTCGATCACCAGCTCCGCACCTTTTTGCAGGAGCCAGATCTTGTCACCGGTGGCCTGGAAGTACTGCCAGGCGTTGAAGGCCACCGCGAGGCCCGAATGCACCTGAAGATGGGAGTAGTCCCTGACCCACCGTCCGGAACGCTCGTTGTACAACCACTTCGGCGTTTCCTCAGTCCCGTCGCTGCCGCTCTGCCACGGGAACTTCGCCCCTGCCAGGCCGGCCGCGGCGGCGGCGTGCCTGGCAGCGGGAAGCCGCCGCCACCGGTACTCGATAACGGAGCGGGCCACCGCAGGGGTCCTGGACGTGAGCACCGGGAGAACGAACAATTCGTCCCAGAAAACATGCCCGCGGTAGCCCTCGCCGTGCAGTCCACGCGCGGTGACGCCAGCGTCCAGCTCGGCCGTGTGGCGCGTCAGGGTCTGCAACAGGTGGAAGATGTGCAGGTTGAGGACCAGGCGTACCTGGACCGGGGCGTCGATCTCCACAAGGAACGGGCGGAGTTCCCTCCGCCATGCCTCCTCGTGGGATGCCAAGAGCCGGGGAAAGGAATCGCCCGCGCGTTCCAGCACTGCGCGGGCGCCGGTTTCCGGAGAGGAAATAGCCCGGTCACGGGACGTCACCACGGCCACTGTCTTGGTCAGCCTGACAGGAGTGCCCGGTGTGAGGGAAAGCCGGAACGTCCTGTAATGGAAGGCGCCTTCTCCGCCCTCCCCCACCGGATCCGCCGCCACGGATACGCGTGTACGGTATGCCGCAGCGATACGGATGAGGCTTTGGGTGGTTTCGACTTCGACGACGGATGGAGCGTCCGGCGACAGTTTGACGGCGGTGCGGCGCGACGGCGTCAGGTCGGCCAGGTGCATGTCCGAGCCTTGGGCACGCTCCGGCAGGTTCGCGTTGCGGACGCCGGCGTTGATGCCGCTGCGCACTTCCACGGCGCCGCTCCACCCCAAGGCGGTGATGGTGGTTTCGAGCGCCAGGAGGTGGGGTTCGGCCATGGAGACAAAGCGGACCTGGACCACCTCCATGCGACGGCGGTCTGCGCCTTCGAGCAGCAGGCGCCGTTCCAGCACGGCCCGTCGGAGGTCCAGGACCCGGCGCTCACGCACCACGGCCAGGCCGCCGTCCGACCACCACTGCAGCCCGGCGATCCGGAGGTCCAGCGGGAGGCAGTCCGGCGCATTGACCATGTGCTCCTCGACCAGCGTCTCGTCGGCGGCTTTCACGGTGACCCTGTTGTACACGCCGGCAAGGTACATGCCCGCGTAGCTGAAGGGGCCTCCTTCAGGGGCCGCCCCCCGGACGCCCATGTAGCCGTTGCCCAACGTGGTCAGGGCTTCACGGTGGCCTTCGTGGGCGGCGTCGATGCCTTCATACACGAGATGCCAGGCGTTGCCGATGACCAGTCCCAGGTCCAGCTCACCCACGTCGTTCAGGACAGTACTTGCGCCGGCGGCCTCCAACTGGCGGCGGCTTCCGCTGCGGTCGATTCCGACCACCAGGCCGAACCCGCCCCGGCGCCCAGCTTCCACTCCCGCCGCCGAGTCCTCTATGACCACGGCGTGAGCCGGTGCGACGCCCAGCCGGCCGGCGGCGGCGAGGAAGACGTCCGGTGCCGGTTTCCCCCGCAAACCCAGCCCTGCCGCCGTCGTGCCGTCCATGACCACCGTGAACAGGTGCTTGATGCCGGCGGCTTCCAGGACCAGTCCGGCGTTCCGGCTGGCGGTGACCACGGCGGTGGGGACCGCAGCGCCGGCAAGCCGCTGCAGCAGTTGCAGGGTTCCCGGGTAGCTTTGCACGCCATCCCGGCGCAGCCGCTGGTGGAACAGTTGGTTCTTCCAGGCGCCCAGGCCAAACCCGGTCCAGGCTCCCGGTTCGTCAGTCTCGGCTCCCCTGCCGACCTCTACCCCCCTCGCGGCGAGGAACCGGACCACGCCGTCCTCGCGCGGCAGGCCGTCGATGAAGGAGAGGTAGTCGGCCTTGGTCAGTGGAGCACGGTTGGCGCCGGCGGGCATCCGCGGGTCCTGGAAGATCCGATCGAAGGCATCTTTCCATGCAGCCTGGTGGACCAGCGCCGTGTTGGTTACCACCCCGTCCAGGTCGAAGATGACGGCGTCGAATGGGGGCTTGGCGGCAGCGGCGGTTGGCGACCCGATCATAGGTCAGTGGTACCAGCACGCACGGGATTCCGGACAGGGCCGTTGGGCCCGCCCCCGTTTTCCGCCGCTTATACGGGTTCGTGCCGGGTGCCGTGCCCCACGTGGTTCCACCAGGTCAGCGGCGACGTGATGGTGAAGCGCCTGCCGGTTACCGAGGTGGGGACAATCCGGACAAAATGGTCCTTCTCTCCGGCCTGCCAAGGAAACAGGGTAAGGCCTGCTCCGGCGAGGAGTTCATCGGACGCCTCCAGGATGACGGCTTTTCCCTTGACCAGCACGCTCCAGGCTTTGGCGTCGTCGTGCCCGTCGGCTTCAAGCGCGACCGCGAGTGGCCCACCGGCGGCGCGAAGCTTGGTTCCCTCGCCCGTGCGGAAGACCAGCGAGTGCTGGTCAACTTTGTAGTTGACGGGGAAGACCTCCGGGTAACCGTTGACGAACACGGCAAGGTGGCCCACCGAGACGCCGCGGAGCAGGTCCCAGCAGCTGCCTGCGTCCAGGAGTTCAGTGGGCGTCTGCGGCGGGTCGTTGTGCATAAAGTCGACGGTAGCGGCGTGCCGGAGCAGGCCGCTAGAGCATTTAGGCCCGGGCGCTGCCGCGGCGGCGGGGCAGCGGGTGGGAAGCCCCTGGAAGCCAGTGGGCGCCGGCGCTGGCATGCCGCGGTGCTAGAGTACCCCCGGGGGGGTTGCAACAGCGGCCCAGACGCAGGGCTCGCTTGATTCACGACCTCACCGACTCCGCCGTCGCAAGGCGGCCGGTATTCGTCCGGCCTTTTTCGCGTACAGGCAACTGCACGCGAACATCGAGAAGCCGCCGGCGCCGTTCCGTCTCCGGATGTCGCCTGAACAGGCCGAGTACTGTGTGCGCAGCCTGAAGGCCCTCCATGCATGCCGGCAGCGGGCGCGGCAGGCGCGCTGCGCTTAAACGAAGATCGACAAGGAGTACCTGTGACCGGACACGTTGTCCTGCGAACCCGTGCGGAAATGCGGCGGACAGAGGCCGTCAACGCAACCCGCAAGGATATCCAGGCACTTCGCGCACTGGCGGTGGGGCTTGTGGTCCTGAACCATTTGTGGCCGGCACGGCTCCCCGGCGGGTACGTCGGCGTCGATGTGTTCTTCGTGATCTCAGGCTATTTGATCTCCAAGCACCTGCTCGGCGAACTGGAGCGGTCAAACCGTATCAATCTCGGACAGTTCTATTCACGGCGCATCAGGCGGTTGCTTCCTGCCGCAACCCTCGTTGCTTCGGTTTCCCTGCTGGCTGCATGGGCACTGCTGCCATTTTCGCGCTGGCTTGCCATTGCGCAGGAAACCATTGCGTCAGTCCTCTACGTCGAAAACTGGGTTTTGGCGGCGAAGTCGGTTGACTACTCGGCCCACAACGAAGCCGCTTCGACGGTGCAGCATTATTGGTCCCTCTCGGTGGAGGAACAGTTCTACCTGGTCTGGCCCCTGCTGTTCCTGGGGCTGTCCCTGGTCGCGATCCGGTTCCGCCTCCGCAGGCGGGCGTTACTGGCACTGGGTGTCGTTCTGGTCAGCGCCCTTGCATTGGCATTCTGCATTTGGTTCACCTATACCAACCGGAGCCCGGCCTATTTTGTCACGCCCGCACGTGCCTGGGAGTTCGGCGCAGGCGCACTGATAGCCCTCGGAGGCCCCCACGTAATGGCAGCCGTGCGACTGCGGCTGCCCGACTACCACCTGGCGCTCTCCGGCACGGCCCAATACCTCGGATACGGGTTGATCGCGTATTCGGCCTTGGCATACAACGAGCAAACCTTCTTCCCAGGCTTCGCCGCGGTGGTCCCAGTTGCCGGCACGGTCCTTGTGATCGCGTCCGGGCCCAACAGCCCGTTCTGGTCCCCTAATCAACTCCTTGCCGCAAGGCCCATCCAGTTTCTGGGTGATGTGTCTTACTCCCTCTACCTGTGGCACTGGCCGCTGATCGTCCTGGCTCCCGGGCTCTTGGGCCACTCGCTGGGGACACGTGACAAGGCGGTCATCCTGGTGGCGGCCGTTGCGCTGGCCTATCTTTCCAAGAAGCTCATTGAAGATCCGGGCCGCACGAGGCTCCTCCGGGGAGCCAAACCCGTCCGCGTCTTTGCGGCAATGGCAGTCACTGCAGCAGTGGTCGCCGCACTCTGCGGTGGGCTCCTGCTGAACTTTGGAAAAGCCCAGGCTGCTGAAGCGGCGAAGCTGGAAAGCCTCATTGGCGAACCTTGCCACGGGGCGCGCAGCCTTGACCCGCGAAACAATTGCAGCGACCCCTTCGGCGCAGCCAAGGTCGCCAACATTGGTCCTAACGAAGCGCCGGGGTTTGACGCACCCGAATGCCACCCTGCGCCAGATCCTATCGTTTTCGAAGACCTAAAGATCCTAAGGGACTGCGATTTCACCGGGGGGGCCCAACCCGAAGCCACCGTGTGGCTGGTCGGCGACTCGCATGCGGAACAGTGGAAGAGCGCTTTGTACGAACTTGCCAGGCTTCACAAGTGGAAGTTGAGGGAATCCCTCGTGGGAGGTTGTCCTTACATTGACGTAAAGCGCGTCGCCTTCATGGGGGCTGACGCCACGGACCCGCACTCCCAGCAACGATGCTTGCAATGGAGTAGACAGGTCACGGAACGAATAGTCAAAGAAAGACCGGACATGGTCTTCGCTTCATCTTTCGGTGCAGCCGAGACAGTTGATGACGGCACCGGCCGCTCCCAATTGGACCAATACAATGACGCTGTAACCAAGCGCTTTCTCGACTGGACTCGTGCAGGTTCCAGAGTCTATGTCCTTCGGGACATCCCGCTCACGCTGCACCACAGCAGCCCAGACTGCGTCGCGCTCAACCACCAACACCCGACGGAGTGCGCCAATGCGCGAGCCGAGGCTTTGGTACCGGACCCGGTCGCGAATGCGGCCCGCGGCATGGCTGTGCCCTCCGTTAAGGTCCTCGACTTGTCAGACCAGTTCTGCGACGATCAAAACTGCTACGCAGTGATTGGCGGCCTCCAAGTTTACGCTGACAACGATCATGCCGCGCGCAGCTACGTCCACTCACTGGTTCCTGTCCTGGCTCAGCGGTTTAACGAGGCCGTGCAATAGGGAGATCTGCTCGGAGCTGTCGCGGCGGGGCAAACGAAAACGCCCCGGTCCTGGGACCGGGGCGTTACGCCAAAGGCCGGGACATCTGTTGGGATGTCCCGGCCTTTGCCGTGGGTGGAGATGGGGGGAATTGAACCCCCGTCCGATGTCGTGTTGTCAGGGCTTCTCCGGGCGCAGTTTGCGTCGGATTTTCTCGGCCCCAGCCATGCTGCAAACAGCTGGCTGATCCGGGCCCAGTCACCTAAGAGTCCCGTTTACTCCGGTGACGGGAGCAAACAGCAGTGGCTATCTAAATGACGCCAGGATCCGGGGCGATAGCAACCCCGGGCTGACGGACTGTCTTACTGCTTAGGCAGCAAGAGCGAAGTCAGTGCGCTTAGATTCGGCACTTATTGGTTTGCAGACAGCGTTTACGAGATAATTCTGCATCCTCGGCCCGCTTCACCTGTCGCGACTAACATCGTCGAAACCGATCATCCCCGTATTTTGTTACCAAACCGGCTGGCAAGCCTGCCGGACTACCAATACTAACGCATGCCCTACGGAAATAATTCCTAGCGGCGCCGGTTGCGTTCGCGCATCTCGCGCTGGGCTTCGCGGTTGTCCTGCTGCTCTCGCAGCGTCTGCCGCTTGTCGAACTCGCGCTTACCGCGGGCAACCGCGATTTCCACCTTGGCACGGCCGTCCACGAAGTACAGCTGGAGCGGCACGATGGTGTAGCCGGCTTCCTGCACCTTGCGGGAGATCTTGATGAGCTCCTCGCGGTGCAGCAGCAGCTTGCGCCGGCGGCGGGCAGCGTGGTTGGTCCAGCTGCCCTGGTTGTACTCCGGGATGTGGATGGCTTCCATCCACAATTCGTCGTTATAGAACGTGCAGAATCCATCCACCATGGAGGCGTGGCCCTCCCGGAGGGACTTAACTTCGGTGCCCATCAGGGCGATGCCTGCCTCGTAGGTGTCCAGCACGTGATAGTCATGCCGGGCCTTGCGATTGGTGGCCACCACCTTACGGCCACTTTCTTTAGGCACGGGGAAACTCCTCAGGTTCAGGTTGGCTGCTCCGTGCCCGCGGCGCGGAGCCATACCAGTCTACGGCAGGGGCAGGACGCCCCTAGAGCAGTCCCATGGGGTCAACCGCGACGCCGTTGAGCCAGGTTTCAAAGTGGGCGTGGCAGCCTGTTGAGTTACCGGTGCTGCCGGAGTAGGCAATGAGCTGGCCTTGCGAGACCCTTTGTCCATTCGAAACCACGATGCTGGAGTTGTGGTAGTAAATGGTTGTCAGCGTGTTGCCCTGCACCACGCCGTGGTCGATCTTGACGCGCCAGCCGCCGCCGTCGGCGGAGTTCCAGCCTGAGCTGAAGACTTCACCGGCTGCCGCAGCGTACACGGGAGTGCCGCAGGCCGCGCCGAAGTCGATACCGGTATGCATGTATCCGCCGGTGCCGTAGAAGTCGATGGTGCCCGGCGGGGTGGTGCGGTAGCCGAAGCCGGAGGTGATGGGGATGCTGCCGTCGAAGGGATGGCGGAGGCCAAAGGCCGACGGCGACCCTGCTGCGGGCGGAACATACGGCTGGACAGGCGGGGCCGGGCGGTTCGCTGCCGCCGCTGCGGCGGCAGCCGCGGCTGCAGCCGCCGCAGCCTGCCTGCGCTGTTCGGCTTCCCATGCCTCGCGGGCCTTCCGGTCGCGTTCAGCGATTTCGTTGGCCACCTGGTTCTGGTTGGCCTGGACACCCGCGAGCTGGGCCTGGATGCCGGGTTTGGCCGCCTGGAGCTCCGCATCGAGGCGGGTGGTATCGGCGATCAGCTGGTCAACCTGGGCTTTCTTGGCCGCGGCTTCGTCCCGGGCGGCCTTCTCGC
The DNA here is from genome assembly GCF_004364695.1 of Arthrobacter sp. AG258. Taxonomy (NCBI): domain Bacteria; kingdom Bacillati; phylum Actinomycetota; class Actinomycetes; order Micrococcales; family Micrococcaceae; genus Arthrobacter; species Arthrobacter sp. AG258. The sequence goes on from NZ_SOBI01000002.1 coordinate 447,731, forward strand.
GTTCCAGTGCAGCATCGGCTTTGGCCTTCAGGTCCTTGATCTCCGCTTCCACGGCCTGCAGCCGCGCTTCGGAGTTGACGTTGGTGGCGTTCTGCTGGTTGAGCTTGTCCATCGCCGCGTTCTGGCTGCGCATGGCCTGGTCGGCGAGGTCCATGGTGTCGGTCAGGCTGCCGCCGCCGCTGGACCCGAAGAAGAGCGAGAGGTTGGAGGGGACGCCGCCTGATTTGTAGGCCTGGGTGGCGATCTGGCCGATCAGTTTCTTGGTGTCGGCGATCTTCTGCTTGTCCGTTTCGAGCTGTTGGGTGATTTTGGCCTTGTTCTGCTGGGCCATGTCGACGCGCGCCGCCAGGGCCTCGGATTCTTTCACTGCACTGGCCACACGGCCTTGCGCGTCGAGGAGGGCCTGCTGCGCACCGGGGAGCTGGCCCTGGTAGATCACCAGGTCACCGGCGGCCTTGGCGATCCTGGAATCGACGAACTCGAGGGAGGCCTGGACACGGGCAGCTTCGGCCTCGAGCGCGGCCTTGCGGTCCTCGAGGTCGTCGGCGAAGGCCACGGGAGTTGCCACGGCCATCCCGGCCGAAAGTATGACGGCCAGGACACCGCTGACGATCCCCATGCGGCGGGCAGCGGCCCGTCCCCGGCGGAACCCGCGGCGCGGAGAGGTTTGATCGGCTACGTTCATGAGCATTCCTTGGTCGGTTTGCATAGCCTAAACGCGCAAGTATCTGCGAAGGGTCAAGAGAGACGAAATTCCTGCCAAGGATCCACCAAGAATCAGTAGCGCCGGCGCGAGGATCAGTGTCTGGCCGGAGGAAATGAAAGCGGTGTCCGGATACTGGCGGGACATGTAGTCACCCAGGAAGAACTGCGCCACGGCCCACAGGGTGCCGGAGGCCAGCGCAGCACCGATGACTGCGGCGATGACCCCTTCAAGGATGAAGGGCAACTGGATCACAGTCTTGGACGCGCCCACAAGCCGCATGATCCCGGTTTCCCGGCGCCTGCTAAAGGCGGAAAGCCGGATTGTCGTGGCGATCAGCAGGATCGCGCACACGATCATCACGCCGGCGATGCCCACTGCGACCAGGGAGGCGCCGTTCATCACCGAGAAGAGGCGTTCGAGGAGCTGCCGCTGGTCGATCACGGTCTCCACGCCCGGCTGCGATGAGAATGTCTCGCTGATGATCTGGTATTTCTCAGGGTCCTTCATGTTGATCCGGAATGATGCCGGCAGCTGGTCCGGGGTAACGGAATCGACGATGGGCGAGTTGGAGAACTGGTCCTTGAAGTGCTTGTACGCCTCATCGCGGGACTCGAACTGGAAGTCGTTGATGTACTGCGCCACCGCAGGTGATTCCAGGAGCGCGTTGAGGCCCTGCTGCTGCTCAGGGGTGACCGGCCCGGACGCGCACCCGGGCGCGGTCGAACCGTCGCTGCACAGGAAGATGGCCACTTGGACCTTGTCGTACCAGTACCCCTTCATCTGGTTGATCTGCATCTGGAGCATCCCGGCGGCGCCCACGAAGGTAAGGGACACGAATGTCACCAGGATGACCGAAACCACCATGGAAAGATTGCGACGCAGGCCGCTGCCGATCTCGGAAAGGATGAATGCAAGCCTCATTGCCGCGCCTCCCCTTCGGCACCGTTGCCCGGCAGGCCGTCGTCGGCCGCTTCCCTGCCGCTGGCGTCCTTGAGTCGCCTGGACTGGCCGACGACGGGGATCATGGAGGTGTACAGGGCCTTGGCTTCGTCGCGGATCACCACGCCGTTCTTGAGCTCGACCACCCGCTTGCGCATCTCGTTGACGATGTCGTCGTCGTGGGTGGCCATCACTACCGTTGTTCCGTTTTGGTTGATCTTGTCCAAAACACCCATGATGCCCATGGACGTTGTAGGGTCCAGGTTTCCGGTGGGTTCGTCGGCCAGGAGGATCCCGGGCCGGTTGACCACGGCCCGGGCGATGGCCACTCGCTGCTGCTCGCCGCCGGACAGTTCGTGCGGCATGCGGTGTTCCTTGCCTTCGAGGCCAACGGTCTTGAGGACCTCGGGGACAGTATCGCGGATGACGCTCCGGCTCTTACCGATGACCTGCATGGCGAATGCCACGTTGGCGAAGACGTTCTTTTGGGGCAGGAGGCGGAAGTCCTGGAAGACGACGCCGATGCCACGGCGGAGGCGCGGTACGCGCCAGCTCGAAATCCTGGCAACGTTTTGGCCGGCGACGTAGACGGCGCCTGAAGTTGCCCGGTCCTCCTTCAGCACCAGCCGGAGGAAGGTGGACTTTCCGGAGCCCGAGGCCCCCACCAGGAAGGCGAATTCGCCGCGATCAATCTCAAGGTTGACGGAGTCCAGCGCAGGCCGGGCTTTTTGGTCGTAGACCTTGGTGACATTTTCGAATCGGATCATGGCCCTAAGTACCCTGCAGGGCATGGCTGATTGTTCTGATGCAGCCCAGTCCTGCAGCCGGTGCACGGGTTTTCGTTTGGGGGAAGTAGGGCCCCGGCCCCTCGACTATACGCAGGATGCCTGGCGCTTGGGCCGGCTTTCGGGGGCGTGTCGCCGGATCCGATCGCGCCCGAGGGGCGCCCGGCTACTTTTCGGCGTTGCGGTTGTCAGTGCGCCAGCGGATGCCGGCGTCGATGAAGTCGTCAATCTCGCCGTCGAACACTGCCGACGTGTTGCCCACCTCGTGTTCAGTGCGCAGGTCCTTCACCATCTGGTAGGGGTTGAGGACATAGGAACGCATCTGGTCGCCCCAAGAGGCTTTGACATCCCCCGCCAGGGCCTTCTTCTCCGCGTCTTCCTGTTCCTTCTTGAGCAGGAGGAGGCGGGATTGCAGAACACGCATGGCGGCGGCCCGGTTTTGGAGCTGTGACTTCTCGTTCTGCATCGAGACGACGGTGCCGGTGGGAATGTGGGTGAGGCGCACGGCGGAGTCGGTGGTGTTCACCGACTGGCCGCCGGGCCCGGACGAGCGGAATACGTCAACCCTGATTTCGTTGTCCGGGATGTCGATGGAATCGGTCTGTTCGATCAGTGGGATGACTTCCACGGCCGCGAACGACGTCTGGCGCCGGCCCTGGTTGTCGAACGGGCTGATCCGGACCAGGCGGTGGGTTCCGGCTTCAACGCTGAGGGTGCCGTAGGCGTAGGGTGCCTTGACCTCGAAGGTGGCAGATTTCAGGCCGGCTTCTTCCGCGTACGAGGTGTCCATGACCGTCGTGGGATAGCCGTGCCGCTCGGCCCAGCGGAGGTACATGCGCATCAGCATTTCGGCGAAATCTGCTGCATCCACTCCGCCCGCGCCTGCACGAATGGAAACCACGGCTTCGCGCTCGTCGTACTCGCCGGACAACAGGGTGACCACTTCCAGGTCCTTGAGGGCCTTCTTGATGGATTCGAGTTCGGCCGCGGCCTCCCCCATCGAGGCGGCGTCGTCCTCGTCCTGGCCCAGTTCCACCAGGACTTCGAGATCGTCGATCCGCGAGGCCAGGTTGGTGAGGCGTTCCAGCTCCGACTGTCGGTGGGAGAGACGGGACGTGATCTTCTGCGCCGCTGCGGGGTCGTCCCACAGGTCCGGCTCCCCTGCCCGCTCGCTGAGTTCGGCGATGTCTTCACGGAGTGCATCCACGTCGGAGACGCGTTCGATGGACTCGTAGGTGGCGCGGAGGGCGCGGATTTCAGCGGAAAAATCAATATTGGCCATGGTGGTTTAACCCTACGCCATTGGGGCATACGGCCCGGCGCGGGCCCGTCACCGGGGATTGGACCGCCGGGTGGGACATCAACGGGTCAGCCGGGAACGCGCCGTCGAGGTTGCCTCGATGCGGATTCCGTCGGGAATCAGGAAGTTCACCACCGGCGGGTGCACTTCAGCGGTGAGGACTACGACGGCGGTAGAACCGTCGGGCGATCCCGTTCCGCCGGCGACGGCGAGGCCGGAGAACCGTTGCGAGGCTGGGCTCCTCTCGACGAAGTCGGCTGCCACATTGCGCACGCGGGAAGGGCTGAGGACAGCCGACGGGGTTCCGCCCTGTGATGAGACGTCTCCCAGGGTGTAGCTGTCGGCGGCGGCCAGCGATGCTCCGTCAGCCAGGGAGAGGAGCCGCTTGTGCTCGACGTAGACACTGGAGATTCCGATGACGACCGTTGCCACCAGCAAGGCCAGGGCCACGTAGCCGACGATCATCACCATCAGTTGGCCTTCCTCGGCATTTTGCGCACGGGGTGTCACCGGTACCGCCCCACCAACTGGGTGGCGGAGGCCTGGACGTCCGCGGCCGACAGTCCTTCCGCAAAAGGCAGGAACGGCAGCGGCACGCTGAGGCTGACGGTCACAGTGACGGCACTTCCCGCAGCGGTGCAGTCCGCTGGTTCGCAGCTTGTCGTCATGTTTGCCCGCCCTGGTTCATGCCCGAAATCGGAAACAGCGAGGGATACCGCCTGCTCTGCGGCCGTTTGCGCGGTGACGGGGTCGGACTGGGCAACGTACACCTTTGCTGCTTGGTCAGCGGCGCCCACTACGGCGAAGGAGCCTCCCTGGATCTGAGACACGGTGATGACGAAATACACCAGCGGGACCATCAGCAGGAGTGCCAGGAAGGTGAACTCGACGACTGCACTCCCCCGTTCGTGCTCGCTTGAGTGCCGCTGCAAGTGCTCTTGGTCAGGCCGCGGCTGTTTCACCGCCAGGCCCGAGGCGTTTGCATTTCCCGGACGTTGTCCGGCGTACGGTGCCGGTTCCCGGCAGAGTGCTTCCGTGAGCCTTGTCCTGATGCGGGACCAGATGGCGGTGCCGGGCGGCTTGTCAGGCGCTAACGGATCACGGCTGGATGGCTGCATGCCCTTTCACCTCCAACATCTCCCGGGGACCGATCAGGCCTATGACCGGCAATGGTGACCGGACGGTAACTTCAAGGGTTCGCATCCCTTGAAGATCTACTTCCCGGGTGCTGACTTGCTCGGCAAATCCGGGATTCAGGGCAGTACCGATGAGGCTGCGGGTCCGTTCCTCGGCGTCGGCGGAGTTGCGGTCTGCCAAGGTCCCGTAGCGGGCGCCCGACGCGGCAGCATCGATGAGCGTGTTCCGAACGTGCAGGACCAAGGTCAGCTGGATAATCGCGAGGAAGAACATCGTGAGCAGCCCACCTACCAGCACAAAATCCACGACGGCCGAACCCCGCTCCCCCTCAGGGCGCAACCCCGGACGCGCCTCGGGCCCTGGAGCGGAGCGTGCCACGGATCAGTTCCCTACTTTGTCCATGGCCTGATTGAACATGGCTTCCAGTGCAGGGCCGGCGAGCGCCAGCAGAGCCGCCACCAAGACGGCGGACATTAAAGTGATCATGACCCAACCCGGCACGTCCCCACGTTCGGGGTTGTCTCCGGGACACCCTGTGGATCGGTGCCCGTTCGCCGGGCGGTGTAGTTCGCACTGCACCAGGGCAGCCACGCCGATAAACAGCGTCACGAGACGGTTCCCCATAGTTTTCATGTTGCGTCCTTTCCTGATGAATACGGTGTCCTTGCATGAACTGCTTCCCGACAGGTAGCCGGCCACAGCTTCAGAAGCCCAAATTGATCGCTGCTATGCCGGGGAATACAGCGAATACCACCGTCAGCGGGAGTATCCCGAAGACCAGCGGGACCATCATGGCGATTTCTTTCTTGCCGGCGGCTTCCATGAGGTCCCGCTTGGCCGAATCACGAACATCCTGGGCTTGGGCCCTGAGCACTTCGGCAAGGGGGGTTCCCCTGTCCACCGCAACAATGATGCCGTCAACGAACCTGACCAAGGGCGCAAGGTCAGTGCGGGCGGAGAATTCCTCCAGGGCAGTGGTGAGGGGCTTGCCGGCGCGTGTCTCCGCGAGGATCTTGGCGAACTCTTTCGACAGTTCCCCGTGGGCGCTCCTGCAGATCCGGTCCAGTGCACCCGTCGCGCTCTCCCCAGCGCTGACAGCCAAGGCCATCAGCTCTGCCAGGCTGGGGAATTCGGCCGTCATGCGCGCCTCCCGGCGTCGCACCTGGGCGCCCAGCCAGTAGTCCCGCAAAACAAAACCTGCCGCCGCGCTGCCAATGATTGCTGCCACCGAAAAGATCGGGCTGAACCTTCCAGCGGCGGCCCCCATGAGTACGACCGTTAGGGCGATGGCAAAACCGGCCGCTGCCCAAAGCAGCTGTTCCGCACGGAAGTCAATGGGTGACTTGCCGATCCCCGCCTGGGCCAGCCGCCGCTCCGTTGCTCCCGGTGATGGGTTTAGCCGGGCCAACGCGGAAAGCCAGTCGCGGAAGACGGGACGGAGAATCCGCTCCAGCGGGCCGAATGGTGTCAGGTTCGGATCGCCCGCGTTCAGGAGCCGCGACTCCAGGTTCTGCGACTTAAGCTGGGGCTCGATCCGCTCAGAGAGCGTCATGGCACGCATCGGCGGAGACCCAAATATCACCAGCCACAAGCCGAGGCCAAGGCCGATTCCGCAGACAACGGCGGCGGCCGGGACGGCCATCATCGGAGCACCCTTTCATCCTGGGGCAGCGCGCCGATCTTCAACATGACGGTGTAGCAAATGAGCGAAACCACCAGGCCCCCAAGCAGGACTGCAGCACCTAGGGGTGTGTTGTACGCCTGGATTGCTTCCGGTCTGGTTGCCAGCAGCACCATCACGATCCACGGTGCGGCAACAGCAAGCCGGGCCGCGTTGATCGTCCAGGATTGCCGCGCTTCCAGCTCACTGCGCGTGCGGGCGCTTTCACGGAGGAACTCTCCCAGGGTGCCGAGCAGCCGCCCCAGATCGGAGCCGCCCACTTCACGGGTGAGACGCAATGCTTCCACGATGCGGTCTGCGACGGGGTCGGCAAGCCGGTGTTTCAGTTTGTTCAGCGAGCCGTCGAATTGGCCACCAGCCCGGTAATCCGCCCCGAACTCGCGGAACAGGGGCCGGAGTTCCTCGGGCCCTTTCTCGCCGAGTTGGATAAGGGCTTCAGGCAGCGGGAGCCCAGCACGGATTGCCGAGCGAAGGTGGTCAACGACGTCGGGCCAGAGCTGGCGGAGCAGCGCCGTCCTTTTTCGTGCCCGCCAGCGGAGCAGCGTGATTGGCAGCCACGCTCCGAAAAGGCCAAAGCAGCCGGCGATCGGCCATGAACGGCTGAGCGCGAAGAAGACAAGGGCAACGAACAGTCCGAGGCCCAGGCAGGTCCCCACCAGTCCCCGGGCTGACACTTTCTCGATGCCGGCGGCAACGAGCAGGTCGCTGAGGCGTCCGGGCTTCCGCTCCCGGCGTCCGGTATCGGGGGTCTCCCAGCACGACCACCAGATGAGGAAAAAGCCCACCCCAGCCACGGCCCCCAACATCGCGGAATTCATCGTGCGTCCAAAAGGGCGGCGACGTCGTATCCCGCCCGGGAGAATTTTTCGGCGGCAGGCATGGCGTGTGCCCTTGGCTGCAGGACGCCGTTCTCCAGGGCAAATACAAGGGAGGACTCTATAATGCCGTTCTCGACGCGTCGCCCCAGCGAGAGGATCTGCGTGACCTGCCGCCGCCCGTCTGCCTGCCTGCTGCAATGCACGACGAGATCGATGCAGGATGCGACTGTGGGTAATACGAAGGCGCTGGAGATGTTTTCCCCGGCCAGCAACGGCAGCGTGCAAATCTTGGTGACTGCGTCGTGGGCAGAGTTCGCGTGGACAGTACACATCCCGGGAAGCCCACTGTTTAGTGCAATCAGCATGTCCAGGCTTTCGGCTTCCCGGACCTCCCCCACCACCAGCCGGTCGGGCCTCATCCGCAGCGCTTCCTTGACCAGGCGCCGGAGCGGGATCTCGCCCTCGCCTTCCAGGTTGGGCTGCCGGCACTGGAGGCCCACGACATCGCGCAGAGGGAACTGGAGTTCGAAGATTTCTTCAACCGTGATCACGCGTTCCCGGCTTCCGATACTTGCCGCCAAGCAGTTCAGCATGGTGGTCTTTCCAGCCTGTGTTGCGCCGGAGACCAGGATGTTCAAGCCACTGGATACTGCCGCCCCAAGGAACCGCGCAGATTGGTGCGTCAGCGTTCCGAGCTCAACAAGGTGCTCGAGTCGGCTCGCCTTCACCACGAATTTTCGAATGTTGACAGCCCAGTGGCGGCGGGTGACGTCCGGGATGACCACGTGAAGCCTGGACCCGTCAGGCAGGGCGGCGTCGACGAAAGGCGAGGACATGTCCAGCCGCCTGCCGGAGCTTTTCAGCATGCGCTCCACTAGGTCACGCACCTGCTGCTCCGTAAGACTCAGCGAGGTCAGTTCGGATTCGCCATTGCGCGCAACAAATATCTCGTTTGGGGCGTTGAGCCAAATCTCTTCGATCGAAGGATCGTCGAGCAGTGGCTGGAGTACACCTAACCCTGCAACCGCATCGAACAGGAATCTGCGCGCTGCATCCAGCGGCCCGATGGGCGGAAGCGGGCCCATTAGTGCCCGCTCGTCGTAATCGGTGACCGCAGCCTCCACCAGGCGCCGGACCTCACCCGCTTGCCGGAGCGGATCCAATCCGCGGCGGCGGATAAGTTCGCGGACCTCGTCCTCGACTATTCCCAGCGCGTCCATATGTTCCCCCATACAAATGCCGCCTCCGTCGGAGGCACTGCGACTGGATTACAGCCTAGGGAGGCTACACCACGCTGCCAAGTCATATGCGCGGATCTGTGGACAACGGGGGTCCTCAAGAATCGGCTTGGAAGACCGCAGTGTTGGCCAAAGAAGAAGGCAGGATTCACATAAGCAACACTGGAATCACTGGTTCCGTCAGTAACACCAGTGCTATGGTGAGCGCGTTATTTATCGAAATAGCACTATCAGGTGACTTCCTGGGGAAGCATCTGAGCAGTATCCAAAGAGGCGCTTGGGGAAGCGCCACATTGTCTCCGGAGCAAATATGAAGCGGAACCTGTCTCAGTCCCGTCGCCCAGTCCTCAAGTCCTTCGGACTGATGGTCCTGGTCTGCTCCCTTATGGGAAGCCCGGGTATAAGCGGCGTTGCGTTCGCCGCCAATTCCAGCCCGTCGCCCTCGCCTTCCCCATCGGTAAGCACGGAGTCGATGCAGCCTTCTTCGACGTCCGCGTCTCCAACTTCGTCGGTAACGACCCCATTGGCCTCGATTCCCGCGACACCTACGCCATCGCCATCGACGTCGCAAACAATGGCTGAAGCCATTGGCAAGGGCGCCGAAATGGGTCAACGGTCAGCCCGAGTCACAGCGTCCTCAAGCACGACGGCGGTGAAACAGCTAAGTGCGGAATCGCTGGGCTCTGAAGGCACATGGATGCCAACTTTTGGCGTAAAAGGACTTGACGTCAGCGGCTACCAAACCAATGTGGATTGGCAACAGCAGTGGAACATGGGCTCCAGGTTCGCGTATGTAAAAGCGTCCGAGGGCAACTACTTCACCAACGACCTTTTCAGCTCTCAGTACCAAGGTGCACGGAGCGTCGGCATGATCCGCGGCGCCTACCACTTCGCAATCCCCAACTGGTCTTCCGGAGCAGACCAAGCGCGCTACTTCGTGCAAAATGGCGGCGGCTGGTCGCCCGATGGATACACTATGCCGCCGGTGCTTGATTTCGAATTCAATCCCTACGAAGGCAGGACCATCAACGGTTTCTACTTCGGCAACACTTGCTACAACATGTCAGCAGGGCAGCTGGCTTCTTGGGTGCAGGACTTCGGCAACACCGTGAGGGCATTGACGGGCAGACTGCCTGTCATTTACACGAATACGAGCTGGTGGAACCAATGTCTTGGCAACCCATCTGGGTTTGGAGACTATCCACTCTGGGTCGCCGCTTACCCCTCATCAGCGACCGACTACCCCGGAGCATTGCCATCAGCGAGCTGGAGTGCTTACAGCATCTGGCAGTTCAGCAGCACCGGGCCATTCGCGGGCGACTCCAACGTCTGGAATGGCGATTACCCGTCGTTGCAGCGTTTCGCAGGGGCTGCACTCCCGACAGGCAGTTTTGACGATCTGTCTGTTACGGGAAGTGGCACACAGTTTGCTCTGCGAGCTCGGGGGTGGTCCGTTGACCTCGCTAATGCGGCTGTCTCCAACCAGACTCACGTGTATGTAACCGGACCGGATGGGTCCACAACGGGGTACCCATGGGTAGCGAATACTTCCAGACCTGACGTCGACCAGGCTCTGGGTTACGGTCCTTCACACGGGTTTGATGGTTCCATACCGATCTCGCGATCAGGAACGTACTCCGCGTGCGCCTACTCGATCGGTACCTACGGAAACACGCCCCTTGGCTGTAAGAGTGTGACAGCTACGGGAATTGGCGTGCCGACGGGCAGTTTCGACAGTCTCACTCAGATCCGAGCGGTGGACAAGGTGACCCTTCAGCTCAAGGGCTGGGCGGTGGACCAAGCCAACCCCGGAAATTCCACCTACGCTGACACCTACGTGACGGCTCCCGACGGAACGACCACCGGATACCGAATGACCGCAAATACGCCACGACCAGACGTGGACGCGGCAACGGGCCTAGGATCCAATCATGGTTTCGACTATCAAATACCCGTGTCCACTCCCGGCGCGTATAAGGCGTGTACCTATGCAATAGGTACAAATGCAAACATTCCGTTGGGCTGTCAAACGCTGAATGTCGGGGCGAATCCTTCGCCTATTGGCAGCTATGACGCGCTATCCCTCACGCTGGCTCCAAATTCGGCGACGTTGCAGGTTAGGGGCTGGACACTGGACCCAACACAGCCAGGAACGAGCAATCCCGTTAGCGTTTACATCGCGTCGAAAGACGGTGTGGCCATCACGAACCCAACGCCAACAAGCCTTACTGCTAACCTGCAGCGGCCGGACGTGAATTCGGCTCTAGGGACCATAGGTGACCATGGGTTCCAGGCGACGCTTCCAATTTCCTCGACGGGTAATTACTCGGTTTGCACACGCGCGACTGGAGTAGCGCCAGTCTCGAACGGGCCCACCCTTCTTGGGTGCAAGAGCATTTCGGTTACCACGACTCCAGCTACAACGGGCTTCCTCGATAGCGCAGCAGTACAGATCTCTAGCGGCCAAGCTGCCGTTGTAACCCAAGGCTGGACCTTGGACCCGGCGCTGCCGGCGATCTCTATTCCCGTTCACGTCTACATTACTTTCCCGGACGGCAGCACGAAGGGCTATCCGTTCACCGCGAACCTGAAGCGCGCGGACGTTAACAGTGCTCTCCAGACAACCGGTGACCACGGATATTCAACCTCCGTGCCGATTAGCACTCGAGGCCAGTACCGGGTCTGCTCCTACGGTGTAGCAGTTTCTATTTTCAGCGCCTACAACGCACAGTTGGGCTGCCGTACGCTAACGTACTGACAGCAAAAGGATGAGGGGGTTGAAGCCGTGGCTTCAACCCCCTCATCGCTTATAACTGTTGCCTACCGCTCCGCCAGCAGCTCGAGCAAGTAAGAGCCGTAACCGCTCTTGACGAGGGGCTCCGCCCGTTCGCGAAGTTCGTCGTCGGTCAGGAAGCCCAACCTCCACGAGATCTCCTCTGGAGCCCCGATCTTCAGGCCTTGACGATTTTCGACAGTTCGAATGAAGTTCGAGGCATCATTGAGGTCGTTGAAAGTTCCCGTGTCGAGCCATGCTGTTCCCCGCGGAAGAATTTCGACCTGCAGCTTTCCTGCGTCCAAGTACACGCGGTTTACGTCGGTAATTTCCAATTCACCACGTGGAGACGGCTTCAGGTTTTTGGCTATGTCGATCACGTCGTTGTCGTAGAAATAGAGTCCCGGAACTGCGTAGTGGCTCCTCGGAGCGGCAGGCTTCTCCTCGAGCGACAACGCCTTGCCCTGCTCGTCGAACTCAACCACACCGTAGGCAGACGGATCTTTGACCCAATATCCGAATACGGCACCGCCGTCGATGGACTTGAATCGGCGTAGTTGTGTCCCCATCCCCTGTCCGTAGAAGATGTTGTCTCCCAAGACCAGAGCGACGCTGTCATCCCCGATGTGGTCGGCTCCGAGTATGAACGCTTGGGCCAGGCCGTCCGGTGAAGGCTGTTGCTTATACGTGATGGAGACGCCGAATCGGGAGCCGTCTCCCAAGAGGCGTTCGAACTGTTCAGCATCATGTGGAGTGGTGATAATGAGAATGTCCCGGATCCCCGCAAGTATCAGGGTCGACAGCGGGTAGTAGATCATCGGCTTGTCGTAGACGGGGACCAACTGCTTGCTGACACCCAGCGTGATGGGATGAAGCCTTGAGCCGGTACCGCCGGCAAGTATTATTCCGCGCATGCCCCCATCTTTCCCTTCGCTAAGTGCAGCGGCAAATCCGGTACCCTAGGGAATTATGCAGCGACTTCTAGTGACCGGCGGAGCCGGCTTCATCGGCTCGAATTTTGTCCACTATGTATTGGAAAACACGGATGACCACGTCACAGTTTTGGACAAGCTGACCTACGCTGGAAACCGGGAGTCGCTTCACGGTCTCCCCGAAGACCGTTTCACCTTCGTTGAGGGCGACATTGCGGACGCCGGTGCTGTTGACGGCCTCGTTGAAGGCACTGACGTAGTAGTCCACTATGCAGCTGAGTCGCACAACGACAACTCGCTGCACGATCCCCGCCCCTTCCTGGACACCAACATCATCGGCACGTACACCCTCATTGAGGCCGCCCGGAAGCATAATAAGCGCTTCCATCACATTTCCACGGACGAGGTCTACGGCGACCTTGAGCTGGATGACCCGGAACGTTTTACCGAGCAGACGCCGTACAACCCGTCGAGTCCCTACTCTTCCACGAAAGCTGGCTCGGACCTGCTGGTGCGGGCGTGGGTGCGGTCATTCGGCCTGCAGGCGACCATCAGCAACTGTTCAAACAACTACGGCCCCTACCAGCACGTCGAGAAGTTCATCCCGCGCCAGATCACGAACATCATCGATGGCATCCGTCCCAAGCTCTACGGCAAGGGCGAGAACGTCCGCGACTGGATCCACGCCAACGACCACTCTTCCGCCGTCCTTGCGATCATTGCCAAGGGCAGGATCGGAGAGACCTACCTCATCGGTGCTGACGGGGAGAAGAACAACAAAGACGTTGTCGAACTTATCCTCAAGCACATGGGTGAGTCGCCGGATGCGTATGACCACGTGGTGGACCGCCCGGGCCATGACCTGCGCTACGCCATCGATTCCACCAAGCTGCGCGACGAACTGGGCTGGTCGCCACAGTTCTCGAACTTCGACGCCGGCATCGAGGACACGATTGCGTGGTACCGGGCCAACGAGGCCTGGTGGCGTCCCCAGAAGGCCCAGACCGAGGCGAAATACAAGGAACAGGGCCAGTAAACGATGACCATCGAGTTCTCCAAGAAGCTTGCCGCCCACCACACCCCGATTCCCGGCGTCGTCGTCTATGACCTGCCTGTCCACGGAGACAACAGGGGATGGTTCAAGGAAAACTGGCAGCGTGAGAAGATGCTCGCCCTCGGCCTGCCCGACTTCCGGCCGGTGCAGAACAATATCTCGTTCAACGAAAAGGCCGGCACCACGCGCGGCATCCATGCAGAGCCCTGGGACAAGTTCATCTCCGTTGCCACCGGCCGCATCTTCGGTGCCTGGGTCGATCTTCGCGAAGGCCCCTCCTTTGGCAGCGTGTTCACGGCCGAACTCGACCCCAGCCAGGCCATCTTTATTCCCCGCGGCGTCGGGAACGCCTTCCAGACCCTGGAAGACAACACGGCGTACACCTACCTCGTGAATGACCATTGGTCGGCAGACGCCCAAGGACATTACACCTTCCTAAACCTGGCGGATGAGTCCGCAGCCGTTCAATGGCCCATCCCGCTGGAGCAGGCAGAACTCTCCGACAAGGACAAGTCGCATCCACGGCTGGCAGATGTCGTGCCAATGCCGCCAAAGAAGGTTTTGGTCGTTGGAGCTAATGGGCAACTGGGCAAGGCGCTGCGTGCCCAGTACGACGGCGACTCGACGATTGAGTTCGCAGGCCGCGGAGAGTTTGAACTCGCCAATGCGGACTCCTTCACCAGCCGAAATTGGAAGAAGTACTCGACCATCATCAACGCAGCGGCATACACCGCTGTGGATGCGGCTGAATCCGAGGAGGGGCGGGCCGCAGCCTGGGCCACCAACGTGACGGCCGTCGCAAACCTTGCGCGCACCGCCGTCGCGCATAACCTCACGCTGGTACACGTTTCATCTGACTACGTCTTCGACGGGACCCGGGCCAGTCACGATGAGGACGAACCCTTCACTCCCCTCGGAGTCTACGGACAAACCAAGGCTGCCGGTGATGCCGTGGTTAGCGTGGTTCCGCGCCACTACATCGTGCGAACCAGTTGGGTCATCGGAGAAGGGAACAACTTTGTTCGCGTCATGGCAGGCCTTGCCGGAAGGGGTATCAAACCGGCGGTAGTTAATGACCAAACCGGCCGTCTGACCTTCACCCAAGACATTGCGGCGTTCATCAGCCACCTGCTGACCACAGGGGCCGCATACGGTACCTACAACTTCACGAATGGTGGTCAAGTGAAGAGCTGGGCTGACATAGCATCCGACGTTTACGAACAGTCCGGCGCGTCCAAGTCTGATGTCACGGGAGTGACCACTGCCGACTACTTCAAGGACAAGGTTGCAGCTCCGCGGCCACTTAACAGTGCCTTGAACTTGGCCAAGGCACTGTCCACGGGTTTTGATGTAGCCGACGCCGATGAGCGGCTGACCACCTACCTCAAGGCGGAAAACGATAAAGCATGACTCCTGCAGAGCAAGCCCACCGCACCCTGGTGATCATGCCGGCTTGGAATGAGTCGGAGGCAGTAGGAAACACCGTCCGGGAGGTCTTCGAGTTCGGCCCCGACTGCAGCGTCCTCGTAGTGGACGATGGCTCACGTGACAATACCGCCCAAGTTGCCCGCGATGCCGGCGCATTGGTGGTGCAGCTCCCTTTCAACATGGGAGTGGGCGGTGCGATGAGGACCGGCTTCAAGTATGCCAAAATGCACGGCTATACACGGGTCATTCAGGTCGACTCCGACGGGCAGCACGATCCTCGTGATATTAAGGCTGTTCTGGATGGTCTGCAGGACGCCGACATTGTGATTGGCGCCCGCTTCGCGGATAAAGGAACTTACACGGTTCGCGGGCCACGCAAGTGGGCCATGAACGTTCTGGCGTGGACAATTTCCCGGATTGCAGGCACCCCGCTCACCGATGTCACTTCGGGTTTCCGCGCAGCTAACGCCAAGGCCATCCGGCAGTATGTGGACCACTACCCCGCCGAGTATCTGGGCGACACCATAGACTCCTTGGTTGTGGCCATTCGGTCGGGATGCACGGTGCGCCAGGTGGGAGTCTCTATGCGCGAACGGCAGGGCGGTACCCCGAGCCATGACCCGGTCAAGGCCGCCATCTACTTGGGCCGGTCAGCATTTGCCCTCCTCTTCGCATTGACGCGCAAGAAAAACGACCCGTCATCCAACTAGGAGATTTCATGGCCACCCTCGTTGGCTTCATTTTTGTGCTGGTCATTCTGCTCATCATCTTTGAGATGCTGCGGCGCCGTCACCTGCGGGAAAAGTACGCGGTTATCTGGATCATCATCGGTGTTGGCGTTTTGGTATTGGTGGCCTTCCCGCAGCTTCTTTTCTGGTCAAGCAACGTACTCGGAGTAAAGGTACCTTCGAACCTTCTGTTTGCCTTGGCGCTTGTGCTGCTTGTGTTGGTCTGCCTCCACCTGTCGTTCGAACAGTCACAAGCGGAGGACGAGATCCGAGTCCTGGCAGAAGAGGTAGGTATTCTCAGGCTCAAAGTCCTTGAGTTGGAGGAAAGCCGAAATCCCGGTGGACACGCCGCCGGCGACCGGCCACGGCCGGAGGTTCTTCCGCCGGATTCAATCTCTTAAAGATCACAGGTGGCTGTCCCGCGTTTGGGGGCAGCCACCTGAGTGTTCGAAGCCTTGCGCTATGAAACTACATGCTTCAGCAGCCTGGGCAACGAGTCCATCTTCCCGATCATTAATGACCGGGCCACCAAGCTGGCGGCATTCAAACGCGAAGTTGTGTGGAAAGCAGCAGCCCTTGCCGTTCCGTTCCAGCCCATTTCACGAAAACGCGTCGCCTGCCCCTCGAAGAAGGCGCGCTCTTCATCGAAGCGGCGCCCGTCGAGTGCTTTGACTGACGAATCCGACGCAGAGTGGCGGCGATAAAGGAACGACAGCGTCGGATCGACCACCATGGAGCCACCCTCTGCAGCTATGTCCAGCAGCAGCGCAAGGTCCTGCACAACATGCAGCCCCTCCGTGAACCCGATACGACGAATTACGTCCGTCCGCCAAGCCAGAGACGGGAAGTAGGCCCAGTCTGCCCGGACCAAACTTGTGGCCATCTTTTCGCCCTGAAGCAGAACTGTAGATTTCGTCGATGGTGCGTATACCTTCTTTACGATGTCAACCAGAGGTGAGCAGGCACGGCCCTGCTCATCAATAACCTGAACTCCCGGCTGGACAACGCTGGCTTCGGGGTACGTTTCAAATGCCCTTGAGACCACATCGAGGTAGTTTGGCAGCATGATGTCGTCCGCGCCCATGACAACGACGATGGGTGCTTTTGCCAGTTCAAGCGCCTTGCGGTAGTTGCCGTTGGCGCCGAGGTTTTCTTCGTTCTTCTGATAGGTGACCCGCGGGTCCGACATAGATTCAAACCAGCGCTGGGGTTCCGGGCTAGGGTACCCGTCGTCGACCACGATGAGACGCCAATCTTCGTACTGCTGGCTCATGACGCTCTGGGCCGCAAGTTTCATCAGGTCGACGTCGCCGTAATAGGGAAGCAATACATCAATGGCCATGTGCCAGGAAGGTCCTTTTCTTGAAGATATACAGTGTTGGATCTGTCTGCCCGGAAATGAGCACCCCGACAATGCTACCGTGTCACCCTGTCCGGCGATCCTCAATCTGCCCGTGCGAAGACCTCTCCATGGGCTCGGACAAGATGGAGGGCTCTCCCCGCCAACGATAGACTGAAGCCTGCTGTCTGACGGTTCCCTGACGCATAGGAACGGTCTATTCGGGTTAGCGAGAAGGAACAAAACGACGTGACGCACCAGAGTGACCCGCGTGTGGTGGCTGTTATTTCAGCCTTCCACCCTCCCCAAGATCTTCCGGAGAGGGTCAAGAATCTCAATAAGCAAGTCATCCATACGGTCGTGGTCGACGACGGTTCGGATATCCAACGGACCGACGGTGTGCTAAAGAACCTGGAAGACCTGGGGTGCACAGTTGTACGAATGCCGGAAAACGTCGGGATTGCAGCAGCACTCAACGCGGGTATTGACCAAGCCCTTAGGGTATGGTCCCCGGATTTCTTAGTGACTCTTGACCAGGACTCCGCCCTGGACGACGGCTACATCGCAACCGCCTTGGATACCTACACGGAGGCCCAGGCCCGCGGGGTGGAGGTCGGACTTATCAGCGCCCAGTCGCACAACGGACTGGATGTTCCGCTCCTTTCGAGACGGGCCCGCTTTCCGGAAGCGTTCGATCCTTTGCAGTCCGGTGCCGTCATACCCGTTTCCACCTTTAAAAAGGTCGGAATGCTCGACGAGAGGCTTTTCATCGACTGCGTCGATTCTGAATTTAATCTCCGTGTGAGGTCCCACGGCCTGGCCACTTTGATCGGGAAGGGATGCAACATGACTCACGCGCTGGGCCAAGCTCAGCCAATGATGCTTTTCGGATGGCATGTCACAGTCTTGGGAATAAAGCGCCATGTACATTCACACGCCCCTTTCCGGGTGTACTACATGACCCGAAACAGCATCTACCTCTGGCGGCAGTATGGCGCACGGTTCCCGGTCTGGCTGGTTCGCCGGCTTCGCTTTCAAATTGAAAGTGACGTCTTCAGGATGCTCTACGGGGCAAACCGTAGGGGGCAGTATCGCGCGTTTGTCCGCGGTTGCCTGGACGGGTGGCTCGGAAGGCTGGGAAAGATAGATCCATCATTCCAGCTGAGGATCAGAGCATGAGCGCATCTGAGAATGCCCGGGTTTCCGTGTGCATGGCAACGTACAACGGCCAGGAGTACGTTGCGGAACAGATTCAGTCCATACTTGCGCAACTGTCACCCGACGACGAGCTCATCATCGTTGACGATGCGTCGAAAGATTCCACGCTCGACGTCGTCCGTCACCTTGGGGACCCACGCATCGTTCTCCTGCCAAGCGCGGAAAACCAGGGCTACGTTGCCAGCTTCCAGAAGGCAGTGGCCGCAAGCACGGGCGAATACATTATGTTGTCGGACCAGGACGATGTGTGGCTGCCCGGACGCGTGGATACTCTGGTCAGCGCCTTGCAGACCAAGGACTTCGCGGCCAGCAACTTCACCGTTTTCGGCAGCCCCGCCAACAAGTATCACCAAGTTCAGCTCAAAGAATCCGACAGCCGGCGGTGGGTGGCCAACCTGATCACCACCTGGATAGGAATCCGCCCCTATTACGGGTGCACCATGGCTTTCAGGTCCGCAGCCAAGAAACTCATCCTCCCCTTTCCGGAGTTTCTAAGCGAAACCCACGACCAGTGGATTGCCATCGTGGCCAACCTCAACCGAAACATGATCCATGTAGCAGCTCCTACGGTGGCGCGGCGCCTTCATGACGACAACACGACTCCGAAGTCCCGCCGACCTGTTGCGGTCATTCTCCGGGCGAGAATCATGCTCCTGCGCGCCTTCTTCGTGGCCTTGAGCAGAAAGCCAGGAACCAGATGACATCGCATGCGCTCCCCGTCCCGCACCAATCCGGCAGGGGCAATTTCGCGGGAACCTTCGGCGCGGTGGCTCTCGCCGCATACCAGCCCGATGAGTCCATGTTCGCCCGCCAGCTACTGTCCATCCAGTCGCAAACCCACTCGAATTTTGTCTGTCTCATCTCCGTGGATGGAGACCATCAGCGCGTGGCGGCCATGGTGCAGCGGGCGTGCGGCGATGACGGCCGTTTCCATGTTCTTGGATACGACGACCGGCTCGGGTTCCATCACAACTTCGAACGGGCCCTCAAAGCGGTCCCCGAATCAGCCCGATGGATTGCCCTCAGCGACCAAGACGACTACTGGTATCCCGAGAAATTGGCAACGCTCCTCCCCGAGCTTGACGGCGCCGCCCTCGTTACCGGGCAGGCACGGGTGGTGCCGCCCCACATTTCCGAAATCGGCCAGGACCGGTCGAGCGGAGGCCTCACCGACAGGAGAAACGTCGGAGCTGCCGACCTCATCGCCAATAACCAAGTCACAGGGTCACTATGTATTTTCCGGCGCGAGGTACTTGACCTGGCTCTGCCGTTTCCGTCGCTCGCCGCGCCTTCCCAGTACCACGATCACTGGATCGGGCTTTGCGCTCTCGCCTGCGGGAGCATCAACATCCGAGACGTCGTGCTGCAGGACTACATCCAGCACGGCGGAAACGTAGTAGGCGAATCGCGACAGAGCTTGCCCACATCGATCCGCAACACTTTTCGATTTGTAAAGCGTTACGAAGGGCGCATCTCACCACGAAGTGTTTGCAGCATCATCTACAAGACCGGACTTGGGTGGCGGACACTCATGGCGAGAACGTTGTTGGAACGGCTAGATTTGGCACAGTACTCAACGAGCCCGGATCTGCGGGACAGCCTACTAATCTACGCCTCTCCCAGGACCTGGGCGCTCGTCGGACTTGTTATCAGGGGTATGCGCGGTGGAAACGTTTCACCCATGCGGGCCCTTGAGATCTTGCTCGGCACAGTTGTACGCCGGATAGCAGCCTAGTCCCGGCTCACCTGATCGCGCCTTTCCGATGACAACGTGTTCAGCAAATCTCCCGGATAAAGCACAGCGGGCAAGCGGAACATTCCTTCACTCAAGCCCCTGAACGTACCGGACAGCCAAAGTCTCTTGTTCTTCGCCACCCGGAACTGTTGGAGCGCCAGCACAGCCAATTCCCCAAAACGAAAGATGGGCCTCTGCGTCAGGGACCAAGGGCGCGGATTGAGCCTCGTAAGCCACAACTGGTTTCGAAGGTAGAAATAGAGTCGCCACCCCATGTCTTTGACGCCCGCGTTGTTAGGATGTTTCATTCGGGCGCTAACAACGTGGATGCCGAAGGAAGACCGCGCCAACCGCTTCGTGTACTCGACGTCGTCAAACCAGATGAAGAAGTCCGCGTACGGAAGGGGCATAGCTGCTGACAGCTCCAAATCGACCAGGACCCCGACGAAGGTAGTGTGCGATAGCGCAATCCCACCCAATTTCTGGGCAGCGAGTTGAGCGGATGCGTCTGTCGAAATTGTCGGAAGGTTTCCCACGACGACTGCACCTTCGGTGTCCTCGACCAGGGGCGCCGCAAAGCTTGGCCGTGGTTCGCTCTCCATTACCTGGACCAAAGGAGCCAGGGCATCCTCCCGCGGCTCAGCGTCGTCGTCCATCAGCCATGCAAGGTTGTGCCCATGCTGTAGGGCCAACTCGATGCCCCATGCAAAGCCCCCGGCGCCGCCAAGGTTCGAGCCGGTCTCGAAAAGAGTAACTCCAGGATGATTTGCGCGCACGTATTCCGCGCTTCCATCGGTCGATCCATTTTCGATCACGATGATCTCATCCACTGGGCGGGTCTGCTGCTCCAGAGCCGACAGGCACTTCTTCAGATAGTCCAGTCTGTTGAAGGACACAACTACGGCTGCTACGGACATGAACCATCCTGACTTTGTGGTGCGACTTACCAATACAGCTTAGTCGAATGGCGTGGGCTTGCCGGCCGACGGACCTTGCGAGGCCTTAAGATGGAGGCTTTGGTGTGCTTTCCTGGCACCCAGGTACGAAAGGTTGGATTCCGCTTCGTGAAAGCAATCCTGGCCGCATTGTTCAGACTGGGAACCTTTGCGCTCACAGTGGGTGCCGGTACGGTCGTAGGGCTGCTGGCAATACCCGTCATCACCCGCGTCGTCGGTGCCGATGCTTGGGCCGTGCAGGTTCTTGTACAGACAGTTGCAACGCTTTTCGGTGTAGCAGTTGCATTCGGCTGGGGAACTGTAGGCCCAGGTCTGGTCGCTGCCGCCGCCAAGGAGGATCGGCCTCAGCTTTTCCTTGATTCCCTGATTACCCGCTCCTATCTCCTGCTCGTCACCGCGCCAGTCATGATGGTTCTCATGGCTCTACTCAGGCCCAAGGAAGCACTGTTTGTCTCGATCGCCTCGGCCGCATACCTCATGCCTTTCGTGGGGGCGGCTTGGTACTTCGTTGGCGAAGGGCGGGCAATGCGGTTGTTTCTTTTCGATGCGCTGCCGCAATTGCTCGGCACGGTAATCGGGGTCGGCATTTTGGTCCTCACCCGGGACTTCACCCTATTGGTTGTCACTCAGCTCATTTTTAATGTTGCTGCGGTTGCAGTCAGTTCGACCGTCATACTGCGCTCTGGCGACGGTCTGAATGCAAATTTTTCGCCCCGGAACTCCCTGCGTCAGATGGCGCATCAACGCCATGGAGTTATTACGGCGGCGACTGGAAGCTTCTATGTCAACTTACCCATGTTGGCAGTGAATGCGATCATTCCTGGCCAACTCGCAAGCTACGCAATCGCTGACCGGCTTTTTCGGTTTGCCGTCACGGGTTTCTCCCCCGTTCTACAGTTCGTCCAGGGTTGGATACCCGCCGGGGGTGCCAACGCAACGAACCATCGAATAAATCGGGCATCGCAACTAACCCCGTTATTGGGACTCACTGGCGGTTCGGTCCTTGCTGCAGCCGGTCCCTGGGCCGCCCAAGTCCTTGTTCCAGGGACAAACAATTTCACCTTCAACATTAGCATTCCCGTCGGGGTCAGTTTTGCCGCCGTTGCTGTCTCTCAAGTAATTGGCCTTGCATGTCTCGTGCCTATAGGAAAGGCTCGGGAACTCGCGACATCAACATTGGTGGGAGCAGTCATTGGAACACCCGTGATTCTCGTGGGAGCAATGGTATTGGGGGTCTCCGGAGTGGTTTGGGGAATGGCACTATCAGAATTTGTCGTCGCGGCGTTCCAATGGCGAGTTCTACGGCGTCACCTCAAGTCGCAGCCTTAGTGGCATCGCCTACTCCAAGAAATAAACCTTCAAGCTTCAAACCCAATATCCAAATTTTGAGGTTGCGGACTGGGAGCTACCGCGAACCGCGAAGGCAACTGCTTCGATCCCGGCGTCGGCCAGGACAGCGGCAAGAGCGCGGGAGCGGTAGCAGGAGACGTTGGCGGTCAGCACGCGCTGAATCTTGACGCCCTGGGCGGCGGACGCGGCGATGGCGTTGCGCATGAACGCCGACGCGTTCTCTTTGGTTTCGCCCGGAAGGATTTCGCAGTACAAGTACCGGGAATGGTCATCCACTGCGCGTGGTGCAGGAAGGTGTGGCCACGGACCTCGCCGGGGTGATTGGGCCGGCCTCTAGCGAGGCTCCTGGCACGGAGTTCGCTTCGCCCTGCACCCTGTCGTGGATGGGGTGGCCGCCACCGTTAGGGATGCGGCCGAGCTTCTTGATGTCCACGTGGATTATCATTACCCTTGGCCAGGTATATTCGTACCGGCGGGCGACTTCCCTGCCACGGCCGCGGATCCCGGTTGCCGGGTCCGTGAACCGCAGCGGCTGGCAAAGTTAGCGGACCAGGATGCGGTGAACCGTGGAGACGTTCAGATGCAGGTGGTACGCGATCCGTATCGGACCCCAGCGCCTGTTCACCCGCAGCCCCAGCACGCGTTGCTCGGTGCGCACCCTGGTTCGGTGCGGGCACGTCAACGGCCGGCTCCTGCTGTCCTCCAGCCCGGCCTCGCCCAACTCTTGATAACGGCGGGACCACCGTGCCGCCGTAGGCACAGAGACATTGAAGCGCTCGGCAGCCCGGCGCAACCGCCAGCCATCAACCACAATGCAGCGAGCCAGCTGCAGACGCCCCGAATGAGCCAAAAACGCGTTACGGTGGGCCCGAGAACCTCCTGCTTTGTGTTCGCTCTCAACAAGCAACACACAACACGCGGAGGTCCTCTTATTGCGTCAAATCCGTCCCCGTGTCACCAACCTGCCGGGACAGTACACCTAGTTCACTGCCCCAGGAGTTCTTTGCACCCGATATGCACCTTATCCGCAAACCATCCCCGGGGCGCGATCTGAATCCCGCTTGTCTCGAAGGTCGGATTGGCGCTACAAGCCTGCTTCCCTGCATTGACCTCTTCACTCCATACAGGCCCGTTGGTCCGGGAAACCACCGTTGGAAAGAAGAAGACGAGCTGTAACGCAAGGAAAGATCCGATGAGGAGTGAGGCTTTCGCCCGCGAATTCGTTAGAAGTACGGCGCTGGCAAGTGGAAAGAGTGCCAAAAGGAACATGGAAGGGGCTGTGCTGTAACGGGAGATGAAGAAACCGTTCCAATCGGCTGCATTAAAGGCAGCGTAGTCGAAGAAGGGCTGTGGGTTCACCACCTGTGTTGCCGCCCACGTGCCTATCGATGCGACGAACATGGTGCCAGCCAAGAATCGATGCGCCGAGCTGCCTTTCCACATGATATACGCAAGTAGCATGATAAACGGAAATGCGGCAAAGACTATCGGCAGCGGCCCGAAAGCATGAATGCGACTTGTGACAGTAGCGGAATCTCCGAAAAACAATGCACTACTGCTATTTAGGAACCAACCTTCGAAGACAGAAAAGGCATTTACAGGGTATCCAGAGGACGGTGATCGCGGATTCGTCAAAGTAACGAAAATCTGGCAGGCAAGCCCAACAACCAGACCCACGGCCGCGTACCACTTGGATTTATCCCGCCACCGGTAGAGGAACAAGGGCACAAACATCAGTGCCAGTATCTCGGTAAGTGCTACAACCAGCGAGGCAACAAGAAGAAATATCCCCTCTTTGCGGCTCTTCGCAGGCTTTAAGAGTAACCATGGCGCAAGCCACAATAGGAACCAGTGGACATTTGCAAAGTTGGCCAACGTTTCCACAGGCCCAGGTGCCACAAGGACAGGAATCGAGGCAAGACAAACTCGAACGGCTCTACTCTCGAAAAAGGGCTTGGACAAGCGATAAACGAGGAGACCCACGAGCGAGACCACGATGCAGCTGAGGAAGTTCATGGCCAACGCGTATAGGTTGATTGGAACAACGCTCACGACCAAGTTGGCAGCGAGACGCGGAATTAGGTGTAGGTAGCCCTCATACGGTGCTAGTATTCCGCGCCATCCGCTGCCGCTAATAGCATCATTGAGGAACACGCCGCCGTCTTCCGCCCAGATACTTCTTTGTGCTTCCCACGGCATCCTGAAAAAGGCAACCAACGCACCGATCAAAATGATGGCAACATTGATTACCCAACGAATGACGCCTCGACTGCTATCGCCTACAAGCGTCCAGGGTCTCATAGCGGCGCTCTCCCAACGCAGGCCGGTTTGTATCAACTTCACTGCCCCTAATCGTAGGTTTGTACTTTTTCCGAGCAATGATTCATCGAGCAAAACCGATATAGCCTCGGTCGGGCAGGATCAGCGACGCGCATTCGGCAGCAGCCCGGCCGGCAAATTTAAGAACATACGCGGCCGTGTTACAGATCGGCCACGGGAGCAGGGCCCAGCGCGGAGGGTAAATGCGTATCAGGCAGACTTCCTGCCCAACAAGGCGGCGATTTGCATTGCTGGGATTCGACGTTAGCGCTAGTGATGTGGGCTCTCATCGAATCCTGTTCCACCAGACTATATGTCTTTTGGATCGACGCTACTGGGACCCGCAAAGGTCCAGCTTATAAAGCTTGGCCTCTCCCTGCGAATCTTCGAGCGTGGCCATACCGGCCGTTATCAGTGCGTCCAATCCTTTGTAGCCATTGTCACGCCCGTGGACCTCCCGGTGCCCAAAGTCGAGAATGTAGTCAATCTTCAGGCTTTCGACTGCGGGGCAGACCGCGGGGTCGTCCTTAGCCGGGGTAGGGCCGTTGAGCAGGGGGGCGGCGCCTTCGGGAACGGCACTAAGGATATGCAGTTGAACCAGCTTCCGATCAGCGAAAGCATAGGCCAACGAGCTTCCATTCCACGGGTTTCCGACCATCACGGCATCCTTCGGTACCTCACCGGGCAACCGCTTGATGAGAGTCATTTCGTCGGTGGATATCAGCGGTGCGTTGTCACTCAAACTGTAAGAGGCTGCCATAGATGCCTGGGCCTGGCTGACATTTCCGCGCTGTGTGGCCGCTATAAGAGCCACAACAGCGACCAGCCCAGCCGCAACGAGTACCATCGAAGGCTTCAACGGAAGGAACCTTCCCGCGGGGCTCACCGAACGCGCAGAGCCGCTCTTATGTTGGGGGGCGTTTACTCGTCCAAGAATAAGTGACAGCTGGTCCCATATTCCCACGGCGCCCCTGCAGGCCAGTGGGATTGTCACGAGCGGAAGGAGGGCAGCAAGCCGTGGCGGATCGTTGTACCAAATACCCGTCACGAACAGTCGGAAGTTCTCTTGTGGAAACGAACTCACCACAACGAAGAGAAGGGCTGCCACGGCGTATGAACCCAGCAGCCACAACCGTTGGCCAGAACGAAGCGTCAGGTAAAGACCGAGGATCGTCAACAGCATTACGCCCCAAGCAACAGGACGTCCAATCGCTGAACTGGAAATTACCTCGCCGATTGCTTGGCCCGTCGACTCAACTGGCGGCCAAAAAGCGGCCTCGGCCGGAGGACGTACGACGCCCCAGAGAACACGGACCAGGACAACCGCACCAACCAGAGCAAGAACCAACGCTCCCGCAACAGCTGTCCGGCGCATGCCAGTGGTGGATCTAATCAATAGTACGGATTTACGAGAAAAGACGTAGATAGCTGGTGGAATCATCAGTGCGAGCCAGGCCATGGCCGCGCTTGGGTGGGCCAAGGCCATACCTGGAAGCACAGCAAGCAGCAGCAGCACGCCCAAAAGCTTTGAACGGCCTGGCACGGCGGAAAGACCCAATGCATCCAGTCCGAGGCCAAAAACCACGGGAAGGAGGGCAAGAGCAAGAAAATTCGGGTAGAGAACTCCGAAGTCCAGCAAGGAGATCGGAAAGGCTCCAAACGCCGCGGCCAATACTCCAGCCGCGAGACTGACGGCAGGCTTTCGTCCCCAAACCGACTGCGTTAGATAAATGCAGCCAACAGGCCAAACAATTGAGGCGACCACGATGTTGATGACGTTGGCAGAAGTAGTTATTTCCGCTCCTCCCATGCTGACGAGCAAGGAAACCAAGTCGTGCCAGGCAGCTGGGTACGAGCCAGCCCCCGTCATAGAGTTCAGAGTAAGCGACGAACCGGAGCCCGTATCGAGGATATAGCGCACTGCGTTGAGGTGAAAGACATTATCAAACGTCTGGGAAAACGCTTCCGGAGAACCGACGGCGTCCACAATCCGCCGTCCTACCAGGACGGCAGCAACGGCTGCTGCCGTAAGCGAAGCGAGCATCCAATAGCGCGGGTCGTCGTCAAATTTACGACTAACGGCACTGGCCCTTCTTT
The DNA here is from genome assembly GCF_004364695.1 of Arthrobacter sp. AG258. Taxonomy (NCBI): domain Bacteria; kingdom Bacillati; phylum Actinomycetota; class Actinomycetes; order Micrococcales; family Micrococcaceae; genus Arthrobacter; species Arthrobacter sp. AG258. The sequence continues at coordinate 474,264 of NZ_SOBI01000002.1, forward strand.
TTGACACGAGCGAAGCAAAAAGAGCCACGGACGCAATAACAAAAGTTAACCCAAGCACAGGCAGAATTGACCAAGACAATCCGAGAAAAGGTGCGGCAATCGCCGCAACTCCGACTATCGAGGTACTGACCGCCGGAGCAACCGCAAGGGCATGCATTGTGCGCAAGCCGGCAGCAAGTCCAACTGCCATGCCAGGAATAACCAGCAGCGTAACCGCAAGGACAAATTGTGGTGCCGCATCAAACCAAGACAAAAAGTCCTCCGAACAAGTACTGGCCCGCGGAGATGTAATTCAAGCCGCGACTACCTTCTGAAAAACGCCAGGGTCAGCCCGAGGATAAGCACGCCCCGGAAAGTAAGTTAGGTCAACTGCGCAACAGGCCAACGGCTTCCTGAATCGGCCCGTCGTAAATAAGTTCCCCATGCCTCAGGAGAACCCCCCGTTTGCAGATGCGTGCCACAAGATCCAAGTCGTGACTTACCACTACCAGAGTCTTACCATCCATCGCAAGTTCCTGAATTTTGTCAATGCATTTTCGTTGGAAGGGCTCGTCGCCTACGGCGAGGATCTCGTCAATGAGGAACACTTCAGGGTCTGTGTGGACAGCAACGGAGAAGGCGAGCCGCAAATACATTCCGGAGGAGTAGAACTTGACCTCAGTATCGATAAACTGGCCGATTTCCGAGAACTCTACGATGTCGTCGAATTTGTCCTTGATCTGCTGCTCGGTCATTCCTAGGATTGCGCCGTTCAGGAATACGTTGTCCCGCCCAGACAAATCTGGGTGGAAGCCAGCACCAACTTCAATAAGCCCGGCGACTCTTCCGCGCGTCTTCACGGTTCCAGTGTCGGGAAGCATAACCCCGGAAATGTGCTTAAGCAGAGTTGATTTGCCTGAACCATTAAGGCCCAGGAGTGCCACGGTTTCCCCTGCCTCGATGTCAAGGGATACGTTCTTCAACGCGTGGAACTTCTCGGAAAGATCGCCTTTTCGCCCCTTGGCTAGCCACACCACTGCCTCTTTCAGTGATCTGGTGTGGCGCAACACGAATTGCTTGCTGATGTTCGAAACTTCGATAGCCGTGGACACTTAGAGCTCCTGTGCGAAACGGCCCTCGAGGCGCCGAAAGGTGTACTGACCCAAAACAACAATGGCCACCGCAACCACGAGCCCGACAGGCAGCCACAGACTAAAGAGGTTCGGTGGCATGGCTGCCGAACCGTCCGTCGTCGGAAACCAGAACGCGTAGTGGAATAACTCCACACCTATGGTGATCGGGTTCGCCTGATAGATAGCAAATGCTGTGCTTCCAAGCTTCTGCTCAACCATTGACCATGAATACATGACCGGTGAAGCCCAAGTGGCAACCATCAAGAGCATGTCCACCAGGTTTTCCGAGTCACGGAAGTACACGTTGGCTGAACCGAAAAGCAGCCCCAAACCGGTCGCGAGCAGCCCCACGATGACAAAGCCAGCCACCGCAGCCAACAGTTGTATCAGGTTCGGGTGCCATCCCGCGAAGACACAACCGACGATGAGAACCACGAGTTGGGGGAAGAAGTGCACCGCAGACACCCAAACGGAGGCCACGGGGAACAATTCGCGCGGAAGGTAGATCTTCTTGATCAGGTTCCCGTTCATCACGATGGAGCGTGCCGCGTTGCCTAATGCCTCGGAAAAGAAATTGATCAGTACAATTCCGGAAAACAGATAGACGGCATAGTTTGCCAGTCCATCCGGATTCCTGGCACTTCGTTCCAATCCAAGGAAGATTCCCAACGCAACATAAAAAACGATGAACTGGACGCCCGGTTTGACATAAGACCAGAGAAGCCCAAGAACAGAACCTCGGTACCGGACCTTCAGTTCTTTCCGCACCAGCAGTTTCAGCAGGAAGCCTGACTGTTTGATGTCCCGCAGTCCCCCGCCCAATCCTGGCGTGGTCAGATCACTGGTCGAAATTACGCTCACTTGATCTCATTCTGCGTATGCTGCTCGAACGTCTTCCTCCAGGACTCGATCGACGTCAGATCGTTCACGGCTGCTTTGTACTTCTTGCTAAGCGCGGGCCAATCCTTCAGCAGCGCCGCGTGCAGGCGTCCGCTATCGGCCAGCATCTTCCTCAAGCGTTTGGGATCCCGGCGATACCAGGACGCCCCGGTTCCCTCGGCATTGGAGACGACTGCGCTGTCATACTGCGCCATGCGCCACCATCGGTTGTCCTGGTGGGCAACCGTAGCCTGGGGCCGTTCAGCGCTAGTTCCCTGAATGGGCTTGACCAGCTGCCGAACGACCGTCTTGGCCGCCCATGGCAGCAGGGTGATTCTCGAGGGCTGGGAAGGCCCGTGACCCCGCCTCGGCGGTTTATCCATTTTCGGGGCGGGGAAATCCTCAGGATTGGGACGAAAGACGGCATCTGAATGCGCGGACATCATCTCACGGATTTGTGGCAGCTTGGTCGACAACAGGTCAGGCAGGGCTTCCGGCCCCTTCAACACATCTTCCAAGGCCCATTGCCTGCCCTGGGCCGTGGCGTATTGCATGGAAACCATATGCTTGACGTCGCCGTACTGGGAAGCCTTGACCACGTCCCCGCCGTATTCGTACGGACTGTGCAACAGTGCCGTAACCACCCGGTTCCGCGAGTGGAAGTAAGCCTGCCAACCGACCAGGTCATCCTTGTCGATCCAGGAGACGTGCCAAACGGCAGAACCGGGAAGGGAGACCGTGGGGTAGCCATGTTCCTTTGCCCGCAGACCGTATTCAGCGTCGTCCCACTTGATAAACAGCGGGAGCGAAAGCCCAATGTCGCGGATGACTTTGGTGGGGATCAGGCACATCCACCAGCCGTTGTAGTCGACGTCACAGCGCCGATGCAGCCAAGACGTCTGCCGCAAGTTGGACGACAGGAAGTCGTGCCCGAGGATCATATCGTCGCTGGGAAGGGCCGGCTGGAAGCGGTAGGGATTAACCACTTCGCCGAACGTGTGCAGGACGGTCCGGTTGTACAGGTCGAACATGTGTCCGCCGACCAGGGTTGGCGTTTTGCATCGGTCGGCAAAGGTGAGGAGGCGGATGATGCTTTCAGGTTCGACGACGATGTCGTCGTCCATGAGCAGCACGTAGTCACTGCCGTTTTCGACGGCCTCGAACATCCCGCGCGCGAATCCGCCGGACCCGCCCAGATTGGACTGGTTGATGATGCGGAGTTTGCCGCCCAAGGACTCCTTTACCTCTTCGAAGCCCTGAGCGTCCAAAAGTTTCTGTGTGCCTTGGTCCACGATGAGGATCTCCTGCACGTGGGCAAGGGCCTCGGCGCTGTCGGCCAGGAGACGGAGGTTGTTAAGGCAGAAGTCCGTCTTGTTGAGTGTGGTGATCTGGAGCGTTACCGACCCCGGAGTCCTCTCGACAACGGGCCCCTGCCACTCGGCGTCGAGCATGATGAGTGGCTCGGTTCCCGCCAAGAGGTCGAACCAGTACCATCCGCCGTCGCCGAAGGGAGCCAGTGAAAGTTCAAAATGGCTTTCAGAGATACCCTCGACACGCCGGGTGTCCACCCTCTGTAGTGAGCCGCGTGCATTGGATTTGTAGACAATGACGGAACCGGTGCCTTGGGTCCGGACCTGCAGGCGGACTTTATCCACTGTTGTCCACCGCCGCCAGTAGCTGGCAGGAAATGCATTGAAGTAGGTGCCGAATGAAACTCGTTCCCCCGACCGGACTGATGTGGAGTGTCGCGAGAGGAAGTCCTCTACGTGCGCCTCTTTGGTCGGGCTGCTGATGGTCCTAGGCTTGGCGTCTTTCCTGTCTCCGTCGCCAATCGTTGGGAGCTGGATGCCAGTGGCGGTGCCCATGTCCATGTAGAGGGGCGCTGTATCCATCTGGCTGGCGTTTGGCAGGATAACGCGCTGCAAGGTCTGCCACCCCAGCTGGTTTTCGACTCCTGCACCCTTAACTTCAGCCTTTGCCTTACTATCGGTGGCGGCGCTCATGCGTCCACGCCTCCACTTTCCAGCTTCACGCCGCTTTCGAAGTGCGGACGGATTTTGTTGTCAAACATACTCAGCGCGGATCCGATGGCCATGTGCATGTCCAAGTACTTGTAAGTGCCCAGCCGGCCGCCAAACAAGACGTCCGTTTCGGCAGCTGCAAGGTCTCGGTACTTGAGCAGGCGCTCCCTGTCGGCAGAGGTGTTGACCGGGTAGTACGGTTCGTCGCCTTTTTCGGCGAACCGCGAAAACTCCCGCATGATGACCGTTTTTTCGGTCTGGTAGTCGCGTTCGGGGTGGAAATGGCGAGGTTCGATGACGCGGGTGTAGGAGACGTCGTCGTCGTTGTAGTTGACAACGGACGTGCCCTGGAAATCGCCGACATCGAGGACTTCCTCTTCGAAGTCGATGGTGCGCCACGAGAGGTCGCCCTCGGCGTAGTCGAAGTAGCGGTCCACCGGGCCGGTGTAGACCACGGGGATCTTGCCGACGACCTTGTCCTTGCTGTATTCGTGCGATTCGTCGAAGAAGTCGGTGTTCAGGCGCACTTCGATGTTCGGGTGCTCGGCCATCTTTTCGATCCACGCGGTGTAACCGTTGGTGGGCAGGCCCTCGTACTTGTCGTTGAAGTACCGGTTGTCGTAGTTGTAGCGCACAGGAAGCCGGGAGATGATGCCGGCGGGCAGATCCTTGGGATCCGTCTGCCATTGCTTCCCGGTGTAGTGCTTGATGAAGGCCTCGTACAGGGGACGGCCAATTAGTTGGATGCCCTTGTCGTTGAGGTTCTGGGGGTCCGTGCCTGCCAGTTCCCCGGCCTGTTCCTGGATGAGGTCCCGCGCCTGGCCCGGCGTCAGGTTGGCCCGGAAGAACTGGTTGATGGTGGCCAGGTTGATGGGCAGGGAGTACACCTCCCCTTTGTGGACGCCGTACACCTTGTGCACGTAGTTAGTGAAGGTGGTGAACCTGTTGACGTATTCCCACACGCGTTCGTTCGAGGTATGGAAAAGGTGGGCGCCGTACCGGTGTATTTCAATCCCGGTCTGCTCTTCCTTTTCGCTGTAGGCATTGCCCCCGATGTGGTGGCGACGGTCGAGGACGACCACCTTCAAGCCGAGCTCAGTGGCGGCCTGTTCTGCGATTGTCAGGCCAAAAAAGCCGGACCCTACGATGACGAGGTCAGCGGTCACAAAATCTCCTGGTTCGAATGCGGGCAGCGCAATGTTGCGCATTGTCTGCTGCTCTAGCCTACCCGAGGGACCGCAACGTCCGTCGAATCCGCACAGCCCCTGTGATCCGTCGCACATCCGACCTCAAGCGGGCCGCAGAGACCCATCCCGTTCGACATACGCATCCCGCGTACCGGGACAAACCCATTGGCTACCTTCGTTTATCAATGGTTGGCCAGCCTTGCCCACCCAGCCGATGCGCCGGGCGGGAACACCCGCCACGAGCGCGAAGTCCGGCACGTCCTTTGTGACCACAGCGCCTGCCGCCACCATCGCCCACGCGCCGATGGTTACGGGCGCTATGCAGACTGCACGGGCACCAACAGCAGCTCCCTCCAGAATCGTCACACCCACTTTTTCCCAGTCCTCCTCTGTCTTGAGGGTCCCTTCCGGAGTAACAGCGCGGGGGAAAACATCATTGGTCAGGACCACTGCAGGACCAATAAAGACCCCTGGCCCAAGAACCGCCGGTTCGTACACCAGGGCGTAATTCTGCACCTTGCAGTTATCCCCCAAGACCACGCCGGGGCCGATGTAGGCGCCACGGCCCACGACACAGTTCTCCCCCAGGCGCGCCGCCTCCCGGACCTGGGCGAGATGCCACACTTTGGTGCCCGCCCCGATACTTGCGCCTGCATCAACGTCAGCACTGTCCGCGATGGTGCCCAAAGGAGTCTCCTTTGCTGCTCATGGCCCGCTTTTCGAGGGACCGGGTGTAGCGATCCTAGCCGAGCTCCCTCCGGGCAGGCAGGACCCCTTTGCAGGGTTTTCCACATAGAGCCGGAAACGGCTGCCCATGCTTTCCCTTCGTGGATAGCGTGACGCAATACGCACGAAGGATTGGCACCCATGACCCTGCATTGCACCTTGGTTGGTGGTCCAGGCTCTCCACGTCTACGGCCCCCTCTCGAACTGTCCATCGAGGCCCCGCCCGGCACTTCGGGAGCCGACATCAACCACCAGTTGTCGACGAGATTCGGCACCGGGCCGGTCACTGTGGACGGACAGGATCTCCGTTCGTTGGTGGCCGGCATTCCGCCACTGGTGAGCGCGGCAATTCTTGTCGACGGCGGCGCCTCGCCGTCTGGTCAACGGCCGCGTCGTCCCCGGGCCGCTGATACCGTGACTCCGCTGGTACTCGCCATTCACAGCGGCGCTGCGGCGGGAACAGTCATACCGATCCGGCGAGGCAGCTACACCATAGGTCGGAGCGGCACGCGAGTTGTTATCCCGGATCCGGAGTTGTCGCGCGAGCACGCCCGCCTTGTCGTCACGGACACGGATATCATCCTGATCGATCTGGACAGTGCAAATGGCACCTACGTCGATGGTGAGAGGATCCGGGACACTGTCATCTCCACGAATTCCGGTATCAGGTGCGGGCAGTCCACCATGTCGCTGGTGTTTTCTGACCTGTCGGAGAGGGTCCTGGCCGATGCCGGAAAATCCGTGGCCGAACCCATCGTGGTCTCCGGCGGGGCTGAGGCCGGCAACCGCGCACTGCTGCTGCTGGCCGCAGTTCTCCCGCTGGCGATTGGCGTGGGGCTTGCGGTGGTTACCGGGATGTGGATGTTCCTTGCCTTCTCGGCGGCGTCCGCGTTTTCTGTTCTCGTGCCCGTCATCAGCGGCCGGCGGCAGAGGCAGGAATTGGCGGCTGCTGTTCAAGCGGCGGTGCGGGAAGACAGGGAACGCCGGCGCCGGTGCGCCCCGTCCCTTGCCCTCGTTGCCCTGGCAGCGCACCGGAGCAGCCAGACGCCGGTGCCCCATTTGGCGTCCGACGGCGTGTGGCTGAGGTTGGGCGAAATGGAGCAGTCCGCCAATGTCCGAATTGAGCCGGCACGCGCCGTCCAGTCCATCCACCCGGTTGGGCGGGTCCCCATCGTCCTTGACCCGCGCCGGCCGCTCACCATTATTGCGGGCTCTTCGGCGGGCATAGACGGCGCCATCAGGTCCCTCGTCATGCAACTTGCGGGCTACCCCTTGGCTGACACGACGGGGGTGGTCGTCCACGGCCGGCCGAAGAATCTGCCGTTGGCCGCCCGGTATCTTCCCAGGGCTATCCTCACCGGAACAACTGATGCCGCCCTCCGGGTCATCGAAGGAGGTGGCCCATCAGGTTCAGAGCGAAGTGTCCTGTTGATCCGCAGTACGGACCCGGCGGACGAGGGCGACGTCACAGTCCGTGAAGCCGCTGTGGAACGGGGTTGGCAGGTTCTTCATTTTCTTCCGGAGCACACCGAATCCCCTTTAGCTGACGTGTTTTTGTCCGAGGGCAGGTCGGTCATGCTCCATGACCACGACAAGCCGGTCTTTGTCCCGGACCTTCTACCTGAGGCAGTGTTCACCACGCTCTGCCGACGCCTGGCGAAGGCGCCCAAACGGGAGGACGGGCACGTGCGCTCCGTTCCGGCCACCGTCGCCCTCAGCGAGATCCTGCCCATGACGGCGGCCGAGACCGCGCGACGCTGGGAAGCCGCAGCGGAAAGCCCGGGGCTCGCGGTGCCACTGGGCCTGGGTGCGGCCGGCCCGAGGACCCTGGACCTGCAGGCAGACGGTCCCCATGTGCTCGTAGCAGGCACCACGGGCTCAGGAAAATCGGAATTGCTCCGGACCCTTACCCTGGCGCTCGCCCTGAGCTACCCGCCTGAGCGCGTCAACTTCTTCTTCGTCGATTTCAAAGGTGGCTCCGGCTTGGGTCCACTCCACGGCTTGGTCCACTGTGTCGGACTTCAAACCGACCTGACCGGCGCCGAAATGGAACGCACCCTGATATCGCTGCGGGCAGAAGTCAGGCTCCGTGAGGAGCACCTCTCGGCAGCCGCCGTACCGGACCTCGCAGCGTACAGGTCCTCGCACGCGGCCAAGGATTTCAACCTCCCCCACCTTGTTGTCATCATCGACGAGTTCAGGATGCTTGTTGACGATGCTCCGGAAGTGCTGCGTGAGCTGCTGCGGATCGCTTCCATAGGGCGGTCGCTGGGTATCCATCTTGTGATGGCCACGCAACGGCCACAGGGTGCATTGACGGCCGACATCCGGGCGAACGTCACCTCCAGCATTGCCCTCCGCGTGCAGTCGGACATGGAGTCAGTGGACATCATCAATTCGAAGGCCGCGGCGGCCATCGGAGTGGATACTCCGGGCCGTGCGTTCCTCGCCCGCGGTGCGGAACCTGCTGAAGCCTTCCAGGCCGCGTCCCTGCCACCCATTTCCGAGGATCAGCTGCACGGTCCGGTCGTCATCCAGCCGACAACCACGTACCTGGCTCCCCGGGAAGCGGCGGCCCCGTCCCCGCCGTCCCCTGCGCCAACCACTGCCACGGCGGCGGCTCCCCTGGTGGCACTCGTGGAATCCCTGTGCACGGCGTATGGCAAACAGGTCCCCCGGAGACCGGTGGCTCCTCCCTTGCCGGCAGACCTGGAAGAACCGGGGCAGGATTTTTCATCCGACGGATACCAGGCAGCACGGTCGATGCCCGCTGGACCTGGCGACGACGAAGGCTGTGTGCGCCTGGGACTGATGGATCTGCCCCAGAAGCAGAAGGTGGTGACTCTGGCCTGGAGCCCCGCCACCGATGGGCATGCCGCCTTCCTTGGCAGTTCCACCTCCGGCGCGCCGGAAGCCCTTGGACTGACGGCCGGAAGATTGATGGCCAGCCCGTCCGAAGCCCACTTCTATTTCCTGGACAGTACTGGAAGCTTTTTGCCCTTTGCGCACGCCGGCCGGACCGGGGCCCACGCCGGTATCCACGAGTTGCGCCGGGGAGTCCGGATCCTGGAACGTCTTACCCGCGAACTAGGGAGGCGACTTAGCCGGCCGGCCGTCGGGGAGGTACCCCTGGTTCTCATTGTGTCTGGCTGGGGCTCCTGGGTTTCAGCGTTCCGGTCCGGCCCATTGGCCTGGGCCGAAGACCTGGTCCAGGACCTCGCCCGCGACGGGAGCAAGGCTGGAATAACTCTGTTGCTTTCCGGTGAACGCGAACTGGTCGCAGCGAGGTTCTACGCATCCATCCCCAACCGCTTCTATTTTCCGTCCGGCTCCACCGAAGAGAGCCGTGCCGCATGGCCCCGGATGCCCTCCGTTCCCCCAGTGGCGGGAAGGGCTGTCGCATTTGGGCCTGCAGCCGCCGGCGGCCCGACGGTCTGCCAGTTTTACCGAGAATCCCTCGCTGGCCACGGGCATCCATCTCCCTGCAGGGACGGCCTGCCTGCGGCATCGCCGCCGTTCAGGGTCGAACCCCTCCCGGCTATGATCACCGCCGGCGAGGTCACGGCACGTGCCGGGCGCAGCACAGCGTTCCGGACTGGTGCCGAGAACGGGCAAACTGGCACTGCAGACGCCTCTGCAGGAACCGGGCAAGCCCGGGCCGTCCTGCTGGGCGTGGCAGGCGACGAGCTCGATGCGATCGCCGTCCGGATTCCAGCCGGCGCCGTGATGGCAGTCCTCGGCGTTCCCGAAAGTGGCAAGAGCAACGTGCTGCACGCTATAAAAACGCTAAATTCCAGCAAGGGAGTCTTGTCAAGCCCCGTGCCGCACATGAAAGCCGGAAACCTTTGGCGGGGCGTGCTGGAGCAGGCCACTGCCGGAGAGATTTCGCCCGACACGCTGCTGCTCGTCGACGATGTAGACCTTCTGGACCCCGCGGCAGTGAAGGACCTGGGCCACCTGTGCGGTTTGGGCTATTCGATGGTGGTCACCGCAAGATACAGCCCGTTGCTGCCACAACGCGTTCCTTTGATCATGAACGCCCGGGCGGCCGGCCTCGGTCTTCTGATGTGCCCGCGGACGATGGCCGAGGGTGACCTGTTCGGGGTCCGGTTTGAGGTGGAGGCGAATCCGCCGCCCGGCCGTGGCATCCTGATTTCTGAGGGACGGTCGTGTGCCCTGCAGGTGGGATGGGCAGGGGCCGCACCCTGATCTGCCGGGTGTTCTCTGCCGTTGCCCCAGATCCGGGAGTTCGTTACCCAGTCCGGACGTTTACAGGGAACGAACCAGCGGCGCCTGGTGCAGGGGCGTCAGAGAGCAGGGGGCGGACTGCCCGTTCGGGACGCGTGGCCGATCACCCTGTTGGAGAACAGCAGAACTATGGCGGCCGCCGCTGGTACCACCATTGCCGCACCCGCAAGGACCAGTCCGCTGGTCAAGGTTGGGACACCAATCGTCAGGACGAACAGTTGGGCCACCAGCGCCGCTGCCCGGGTCCACCGGTACCCGCGATAGAGGAAGACGGATACCGCAAAGAGCCAGGCCGAAAAGGCCAGCAGGAGGCCCAGAGTGAAGACAGCTCCCCAGAAAGAGAGCACGGGGCTGCCGGTGAACAGCTCGTACCCGTACCAGCCTGCAGCAACCAGCAGGGCAAGGGCTTCGGCACCGGCAATCAACGCCACCACGGTGGCAGCAACGGGTGCGGGAGTGGAACGCTGGTCGGCCGGGCGGCCGGGTCCGTTGCCGGGCTCGTCCGGAATCGCTGGGACACCTGCTGGGTTTACCGGGGGTCTTGACACACTGGCACCCTACCGGACATAGTCGGACACTGGTGAGGGCAGGAGCCGCCACTGTGATGCATCGCTCAGGTTTCCACTGATATCAGGCGTTATTACCCCTTGTTTACACAGCGTTAACATGACAGGCTTGATGCAGATGACCAAGGGGGCCCAGAGGGCCCCTTTCCTTTGTAGCCACTAGTGAATAATTTCACAAAGGGCACTTCCCAGAAATGGAGCAACTGATCAGCATGGATTGGCGTAACCGCGCAGCGTGCCTCGACAAGGACCCGGAACTGTTCTTCCCCGTCGGAAACACAGGCCCGGCCCTCCTGCAGATCGAGGAAGCCAAGAGCGTCTGCCGCCGGTGCCCCGTAGTGGACACGTGCCTCCAGTGGGCTCTGGAATCCGGCCAGGATGCCGGTGTCTGGGGCGGCATGAGCGAAGATGAGCGCCGCGCCCTGAAGCGGCGTGCCGCCCGCGCCCGCCGGGCGTCCTAGAAGGCGGGCAGCCGGCACCGTTAAAACGGACCTTACAACCAGAGGCCCCGGATCGATCCCAAGGATCGGTCCGGGGCCTCTGTAGTTTGGTTTTACCCACCACCGGGCGCCATATCGGCGCGTACGGTCCGTGGCCTACTTCCCGTGCAGGCTGAGCCTGATCTTGACCTCGGTTCCGCCGCCCTCCCGGCGTTCCCACGTGATGGTGCCGCCCAGTTCACTGGTGACCAAGGTCCGCACGATCTGCAATCCAAGCCCCTCGACATGCGGGGTCTCCGGGAGCCCCACGCCGTCGTCTGCGATGGTTACCGTCAGTTCCTCGCCATCCTCCCCCTCGGACCTGTCGGCCAGGAGCCACACTGTCCCGGCCCTCCCCTCAAGACCGTGCTCCACGGCATTGGTCACCAGTTCGTTGATCACCAGGGCAAGCGGTGTGGCCAGGTCGCTGGGCAGCTCACCGAACGTGCCGGAGCGTTCGGTCCGTACCTGCTGTGACGGGGACGCAACCTCGGCGGACAGCCTGAACTGGCGGCCAATCAGCTCGTCAAAATCAACGCTCTGGGTCAAGCCCTGCGACAGGGTCTCATGCACAAGGGCGATGGTGGCCACACGGCGCATCGCTTGTTCCAGTCCCTGTTTGGCCTCATCACTCACCATCCGCCTGGATTGCATCCGCAGCAGCGCAGCCACCGTCTGGAGATTGTTCTTGACCCTGTGGTGGATCTCTCGGATGGTGGCATCTTTGGTCACCAACTCCATTTCCCGCCGCCGCAGCTCCGAGACGTCCCGGCAGAGCACCAACGCACCGAAGCGCTGCTGTTCATCGCGCAGGGGGATGGCACGCAGGGACAGGCTGACACCGCGGGATTCGATCTCGCTGCGCCACGGCATCCGCCCGGTAACCACCAGCGGCAGGGTCTCGTCAACCATTCGCCGGTCCTTGAGGAGGCCGGCCGTGACCTCGGCAAGGGAACGCCCTTCAAGGGATTCACCGTCGCCAAGGCGGCGGAACGCGGAGACACCGTTCGGGCTGGCGTACTGCACCACGCCATCGGCATCAAGCCGGATCAGGCCGTCCCCCACGCGGGGTGCACCCCGGCGCGACCCGGTAGGCGAGGCAAAGTCCGGCCATAATCCCAGAGTGCCCATTCGCAACAGGTCATACGCGCACTGCCGGTAGGTCAGCTCCAGCCGCGACGGCATCCGCGAACTGGACAGGTCCATATGCGTGGTGACCACCGCAAGCGTCCGCCCGTTCCGGACCATCGGGACCGCCTCCACCCGAAGCGCCATCTCACTGTTCCAGTTGGTCTCGCTGGACCGCTCAATGGAGCGGCTGTTCCAGGCTTTGTCCACCAGCGGCTGCAGGTCGGAGCGGATCCCTTCCCCCACGAAGTCGCTGTGGAACGCGGTATGCGTGGTGGAAGGGCGCACGTGGGCCAGAGCGACATAGCCAAGCTCCGGGTGGGGGAACCACAGTGCCAGGTCGGCGAACGCCAGGTCCGCGACCATCTGCCAGTCCCCCACCAGGAGGTGCAGCCATTCGGCATCGCCCGGCCCGAAATCAGCGTGTTCCCTGATGGGGTCCGTAAAGATTGCCACTGCACCTCCAGTTGCGACGCCGCAAGGCTAGCGTCGGACGATTGACCTCAAGAGCCTCAATGCTACCGACAGTGAGGCCATGTCGTCGGCCTCCAGGGCGTTCACTTCGTCGAACATGCTCTTTGCCCTGCCCAGCTGTTCGGCATTCTGCGCCTCCCAGTCCTTGAGCCGCGCCTCCGGTGCGTCGGCCGTGGACGTTGCGTCCAGCACCGCCGTCGTCATATCCGACACGGTCGAGTACAGATCGTCGCGCAAGGCGGCCCGCGCCAGCGCCTGCCACCTGTCCTGGCGGGGCAGGCTGCTGATCCGTTCCAGCAAGGAATCCGCGTGGAACCGGTTGAACACGGTGTAATACGTGGCCGCAATGTCCTCTACCGGGTCCTTGCGGGATCGGGCGATCTTGGCGATATCCAGCAGCACGAAGCTCTCGAACAGCTCGGCCCAACGCAACGCCAGGCTCTCCGGGAGTTCCCATTCGCGACCCTTCGCCAGCCATTCGGCCACCCGTTCGCGGTCATCCCCGCGCAGGTAGTCCAGCAGGCGGGCCCGCATCGGATCCATGAGCGGCTTGAACTCCGCCACTACCTCTGCGATCGGACGGGATACGCTTTCCTGGCCCAGCAGCCACCGGACCGCACGGTCCAGGAGCCGGCGGATGTCCAGGTGAACGGTGCTCCAGTGCTCCGTCGGGAACGAAGCCGGCAGGCTGTTCAACTCGGCCACCATCGCATCCAGTTCGTACACCTCCCGCAATGCCACGAACGCCTTGGCGACGGCCACTTCGCTGGCCGACGTTTCTTCCATGACCCGGAAGGCGAAGGTGATCCCGCCAAGGTTGATCATGTCGTTGGCCACCACGGTGGCGATGATTTCGCGTCGCAGCGGATGCGTGTCCAGCTCCGCATCGAAGCGTTCGCGCAGCTGGTGCGGGAAATAGGAGCGCAGCGTCTCCCGGAACCAGGGATCGTCGGCAAGGTCGCTGTCCCGAAGCGCCGAGGCCAGCTCGATCTTTGCATAGGCGGCCAGCACCGACAGTTCAGGGGAAGTCAGGCCCTGCCCCTGCTGCAGCCGGTCACGCAGGGTTTCGGTCGTCGGCAATGCTTCCAGGTCGCGTTTCAGGTCCGCACTCTTCTCCAGCCAGTCCATGAGCCGCTCGTAGCTCGGGCTCCACTCGGCCACCCGACTGCGGTCGTTAAGGAGCAGGATGTTCTGGTCGATGTTGTCTTCCAGGACCAGCCGGCCCACCTCGTCGGTCATGGAGGCCAGGAAGTCCGCGCGTTCGGCCGCCGGCAGCTTGCCCGCGGCGACCATGCGGTCAACAAAGATCTTGATGTTGACTTCGTGGTCGGAGCAGTCCACGCCGGCAGAGTTGTCGATAGCATCAGTGTTGAGGATGACCCCCTGCAACGCCGCCTCGATGCGGCCGCGCTGGGTCATGCCGAGGTTTCCGCCTTCGCCCACCACTTTCACGCGCAGATCCCGGCCGTTGACGCGGATGGCGTCGTTGGCCTTGTCCCCCACCGTTGCGTTGGATTCTGAACTGGCCTTGACGTAGGTGCCGATACCGCCGTTGTACAGCAGGTCGGCCGGGGCCAGCAGGATGGCCCTCAGCAGCTCCGGCGGGCTGAGTTCGGTGGTTTCGGCCGACAGCCCAAGCGCAGCGCGCACTTGCGCGGATACGGGAATGGACTTGGCCTGCCGGGCGAAGACGCCGCCGCCTTCACTGATCAGCGACTTGTCGTAGTCGTCCCAGGAGGACCTGGGCAGCTCGAACAGCCTCTGCCGCTCAGCGAACGAGGATGCCTCGTCCGGCGCGGGATCGAGGAAGATGTGCCGGTGGTCGAATGCCGCAAGCAACCTGATGTGGCGGGACAGCAGCATCCCGTTTCCGAACACGTCACCGGACATGTCCCCCACACCCACCACCGTGAACGGCTCGGTCTGGGTGTCCAGGTCGAGCTCACTGAAGTGCCGCTTGACCGACTCCCAGGCGCCCCGGGCCGTGATCCCCATGGCCTTGTGGTCGTAGCCTACGGAGCCGCCGGAAGCGAACGCGTCCCCCAGCCAGAATCCGTATTCTGCCGACAGCCCGTTGGCGATGTCCGAGAAAGTAGCCGTTCCCTTGTCCGCCGCCACGACAAGGTAGGAGTCGTCGTCGTCATGCCTGACAACGTTCGACGGCGGCACAAGCCGCTCGCCGCTACCTTCAGTGAGCAGGTTGTCAGTGAGGTCCAACAGGCCACGGATGAAGGTCTTGTAGCTTTCGACGCCTTCGGCCATCCAGGCCGCGCGGTCGGCGGCCGGATCCGGAAGCTGCTTGGCGAAGAAGCCGCCCTTGGCTCCGGTGGGAACGATGACGGCGTTCTTGACCGTCTGCGCTTTCACCAGGCCCAGGACTTCGGTTCGGAAATCCTCCCGCCGGTCAGACCAGCGAAGGCCGCCGCGGGCGACCTTGCCGAACCGCAGGTGCACGCCCTCCACCCGGGGCGAATAGACCCAGATTTCGAACATCGGCCGCGGGAACGGCAGCCCCTCGATCTGCGCCGGGTCCAGCTTGAAGCTCAGATGCGGCTTGTCCTGGAAGAAGTTGGTGCGCAGGGTGGCCTCAATGAGGTTGCCGAATGTGCGCAGCACGCGGTCTGCGTCCAGTGTGGCAACCTTCTCAATGGCAGCTGCCAGGTCCTGGCGTACGGACGCCTGGGCGGCGGCGCGGCCGTCGTCGTCCATGGCCGGGTCAAAGCGGGCAGCGAAAAGCGCGATCAGGGCCTTGGTCACGTCGGCGTTGGCCAGGAGCGTGTCCGCCATGAACCCGAAGGAACTGCTGCTGCCCATCTGGCGCATGTAGCGTGCGTAAGCCCGCAGCACCGTGATCTGCCGCCAGTGCAGGCCCTCCCGCAGCACCAGGCGGTCGAAGCTGTCAGACTCCGCCGCTCCTGTGATGGCGGCGCCAAAGGATTCGGCCAGGAGTTCCCCCGTGCTGACCGGATCCACGCCGGCAGGGTATTTCAACCCAAGGTCGTAAAGGAAGAAGTCCCTGTGGTCGGCGGTTTCGATCTCGAACGGGCGTTCGTCCAGGACTTCCAGACCCAAGTTGTGGAAGTAGGGAAGGATCTGGCTCAGGCTCTTGGGCTCCAGCATGTAGAGCTTGACCCGGGCGTCCTCTTCCAAGGTCGCGCCTGCCCCCTCGGGCAGGTAGACGTGGACGCCGGGACGGTCCTGCCGCGCGTCCGCACTCCGTTCGGCGGCGGCTCCGTACTTCTCGAAGCGCGCAATATCCTCAAGCGCGTCCTCTACCTCGTAGTCCACCCGGTAGCTGGCGGGAAACGCCTCGGCCCAGATGGCGGCGAGCTCCTTGGCCTCGGCCGGGTCCCGCCCTTCGCGCAGGACCTCGGTGATGCCCTCACTCCAGGACCTCGCGGCCCGTACCAGTCGCGTTTCCAGCTCCTCGCTGTTGACGTGGCTGACATCGGCGTTCTTGGGCAAGCGGATGCGGAAGAACAGGCGGGCAAGGGCCGACTCCGTCATGCGTGCTTCGTAGTCGATCGAGACCGCCTGGAACGTTTCCCGCAGTTCCTGCTCAATGCGCAGCCTGACATTGGTGGTGTACCGGTCACGGGGCAGGTAGACGACGGCGGACATGAAGCGGCCGTAGATGTCGGGCCTGAGGAACAACCGGGTGCGGCGACGTTCCTGAAGCTTCTGGATACCCAAAGCCGTTGCGGCCAGGTCGGGAATTTCGATCTGGAACAGCTCATCGCGCGGATAAGTCTCAAGGATCCCCAGCAAATCCTTGCCGGAGTGGGAGTCCGGCGGGAAGCCCGCGGTTTGCAGCACAGCGTCGACCTTTTCGCGGACGATCGGAATGTCCCGGACGGACCCGGCGTAGGCGCTGGTGGCGAAAAGTCCGATGAAGCGGCGCTCGCCGTTGACGTTGCCTGCGGCATCGAAACTTTTGATTCCGATGTAGTCGAGGTAAGCCGAGCGGTGCACGGTCGAGCGGGAATTGGCTTTGGTGATGACCAGGGCGCGTTTTTCCCGTGCCTTCTTCCGGCCGGTGTCGGTGAGGTGCTGGATGTGGGGGGAATCGGCGGCTGCCCGCAACAGTCCGAGCCCGCTGTCTTCGCGCAGTTCGAGGACATCTTCCCCGTCAACGTTCAAGAGGTCGTACTCGCGGTAGCCGAGGAACGTGAAGTTTCCGTCGTCCAGCCAGCGGAGCAGGTCCTTGGCCTGGCGCAACTCGGCGATCTGTGCGGGATGGGCCACCTGGTCCAGGCTCCTGGCGATCTCCAGCGCCTTTTGGCGCATCTTCGGCCAGTCTTCGACAGCGGCCCGGACGTCCTTGAGGACCCGGGTAAGTCCGGCAAGCAGGGACGACTTCGCGTCGTCGGAAATACGCTGGATTTCGACGGCGATCCACGACTCCATGTGCGAGGCGTTTTCACCTTGGGCGATGAGGTGGGACAGGTTCGGCATGGCGGCCGTGTCCCCACTGGAAATGCCCAGGTGGGCGGGGACCCTGTTGACCTTTACCAGCTCGCCGGTTTCCCGATTCCTGGTGGCGACAAACAGCGGGTGGACAACCAGTTTGATGGCTGCGTGCTGCCGGACCAGTTCCGCGTTCACGGAATCGACAAGGAAGGGCATGTCGTCAGTGACGACGAAGATGACGGTGCTGTCCTCCTCGTCGGCAATTGAGATCTTTGCCTGTCCGGGCTGCCGGACCGACGCCGCCTTGTGATGCTCCCGTGCCCGGGACTCGAGTACCTCGCGAGGGTAGCTCCGGGCATCCTCCTCGGCCAAGTGCTGGTAGTAGTCCCCCATGAAACCTTCAAGGCCTTCAATGGAGAGGGGCTGATCCTCCACACCGGATCCAGACGACATCGACAACGCCTCCACTAGAGAAATTCGCCGCACCTTTGCAGCTCTTATGGCGAGCCTAGTCCTTTGCCTTGCGCCGTGGTGTGGAAGAAAACACAGAGGATTTCGCTTTTCGCTGGACGGGTGCACAAACCAATTCCCTGATCGCGCTTCGCAGGTTCGACTCCGGCGCAGCTTCGTGCAACAAGGATCCAGCCAGGAGCGCCGCGTCCGCCGCAGCGGGGTCGTACGGCAGAAACGCGGTGAGCCCGGAAGCCGGGCCGTATCGTTCCCAGGCATCCCTCAGCTGGCGCTCGGGACTTCTGCCAACGGAGGAGGCCCGCACCTTGTTCATGACGACGATGGGTGCGGCCTGTGGGACCGCTGTTTCCAGTTCGGCGAGCGCCCGCACCAGCCTGGGTACGCCCACCGGGTCCGCCGCCCCGACCGCGTAGACCGTGTCAGCCACCTCAAGGGGGCAAAGCGTCGCCGCATTCCGCCGCGGCGCCATCGTGTCGAAGCTGAGCTCTTCATCAGCCTCAAGGCAGAAGCCGGTATCGACCACCACAACATCCGCCATGTGCCTGGCCCGCTCAAGGACCAGGGCCAGCGCTGCAGCCCTGAGTTCGGTCCACCGGTCCGCGCGGGTTATCCCCGTCAGGACCTTGAACGTCCCTAACGCCGTGGCAACGGTTGAGGCCACTTTCCGAAGCGCATCAGCGTCCAGTGTCCCCTGGTCGGCGAGCCTGCACGCCTGGGCCAGGCCGGCCGACTCATCCAGCAATCCCAGGACCGCCGCTACGCTTGCGCCGTAGGTGTCGGCGTCGACAAGGAGGACCTCCCGGCCGTCAGCTGCCATCTCTCCCGCGATGTTGGCAGCCACCATGGTCCTTCCGGGCGACCCCGCCGGACCCCACACAGCGATGATCTTTCCGGTCCCGGCACTCTCCGGCCCAGGCTTGGGTTCGACCGGAGCAGCGGCGAGCGCGGCTCCGGTGTCAGCTTCCGCGCTCAGCGCCGCGGGACGATCCAAACCGGTCAGGCGGGCAACCGCGTCTGCAATCCTGTCCGAAAGCTCCTCGGAATGAACCCCTGTCAGCGCCGAGGCCACCCCGATCTTGCGGAGCCTGTCCGCCTCATCGGCGTTGTCCGTCAGGGCAATGATTGCCACCCCCACGGCGCCAAGGCGGTCAACCAGGGACGCAGTCAGCCCTTCCGAACCTTCGGCCACGACGGCAGCCCTGGCCAGGCCACTCTGGCAGGCTGCCAGCAATTCCGGAAGTTCAGCGCATCGCCGAACCACCGTGACGGGGCCGTGCAGCCGTTCCAGGCCACCCACCACATCCTCCCGGCTTTGGCCCACAGTGACCACCGGTATGCTCATCGGGCGCCGCCGGGGTTCCAGACGACCGAGATCTTTGCTTCATTGGCCTGGGCGCCCAGCAACGCCGGCATCTGCTTGTCCTCCACCAAGACCATCAAAACCGTCGTCTTCGACGCTCCAAGGGCCGTGGACCCCGTTGCCACCTCCGTGATCTCCGCGCCGGGCAGGAGGAGCTTCGGCTCACTGAAGCCGTTCTTGGCATCCGGCTGCGCCACCCAAACATCCACGCGGGCGCCGGCAACGGCTTGTGCCGGCAACGTCTGATCAATGGTGAGAGCTACAGGCTTCCGGTCCAGCCGGTCCACTTCGCCGAGGCTTGACCGCGGAACGAGCTGGTCTTTCCCAATGCGCTGCATGGCAACCACGTCCTGCGGCAACCCGTCCGCCACGGTGATGTAATGCTGCTCGGTATCTCCCAGCCTGACCTTGGCGCGCACCACGTTCTCGGGAGTGAGGCGTTCGCCCACCGCAATGCCGTCCCTGGCGGCGTAGACCTCGGTTGTCCGGTCTGCGCTGCCTACGAGAAAGACGACACCCGCTATGGATACCAGGACCAGGAGTACGCCAACCAACAGCCGGGGGTCTCTCCACGAGGGACGCTTGAGCCGTGCAGCACCGACGCTTGAATCAGGAACCATACCGTCCTCCCCCTTGGCATCCCGGACCCTCCCCACGGGGGCCGGACTCCTCATTGTTACCGGAAGGCCGATGGAACAAAAGTCATTTGGCTAAAACCTGCCAATATGTGGATAACGGGCACAAACTGCGCCACTTGATGGCAAAATGAGTCCATGCCAAGGTTTCTCACGCTCGCAGACGTCGCTGAGCAGCTTCAGATCAATTCTCCAGCCGCGTATGCCTTGGTGCGCAGCGGCGAGCTGAAGGCCATCCAGGTGGGTGGCAGGGGCCAGTGGCGGGTGGAAGAAAAGATGCTGGAGCAGTACATCCAGGAACGCTATGCCGAGGCCAGCCGCATGATCCAGGAGTCCCGCGCCAAGTCGATGTGACCGGTTAGCGCAAGTTCCAGGCCGTAAAAAACAGCAGGACCGACTGCGCCGCCGCTACAGTCCGCCCATCTTGCGTGACCTGATCATGGCAAGCCCGGCAAAGGGTATGGCAGAGACCTGGCTTACGCCCTGGCTCCTGCGGACCTCGCCGGGCGTGACCACGGCCAGGTCGATGTAGTCACTGCCCACGCGGTCGATCACTCCTGCCAGGCGGACGGAACCTGCAGCACCGCCAACGGTCACCGCCAGCTCCGCCCTGTCGCGTGCAAGGCCACGCAAGGAATGCGCGAGCCCAATCGATCGGCGAACCGCGGAATTTTCTGCTCGCGCGTGCCGCCCCAGTCCGACATAACGCGCCACGGCCGCGTAGGGAACAAGCACTTGGCTCTGCTCATCGTCCAGGACCAGCGCATCGGCCCCGGCATGTGTGAGCTCACCGTGTACGGATTCCCCGCAGAGAAGGTGGACGCCAATCCGGTAGCCCACCGATGCCCGCAGCCTGTCCTCAACCGGCAGGCTTACCAACTCGGCGCGGGCCCGCTCATTGATTTCGGCGTCCAACGACAACCGGTCAATTTCTGCAAGTTGGCTTTCGATGTCATTGAAGAGTGCATCCCAGCGCATTCCGCCAGCCTAAGTTGCCCTTCCGCCCCGGTCAACGCAGCCAGGATTTTCTCTCCAACGTCTGGACAAAAGATCTTACATCGGTCCAAACTGAATCAAACAATATCAAATGACATCAAAAGGAACGATGATGGATTGCAGGGAAGAAACACGGTGGTCGGACATCGTGTCGGCACTTGCCTTGCTCGTGCTCGGCGTCGCACTTTGGTTTCTGGGCTCCGGACTTGTCGCCCAATGGCAGGCTTCCGCCGCGCGCAATCAGGAACCATCCGTGGAAGTCCTGTTGGCGACCGCCGCATCAGCGGCCGGTGCCGGCATTTTGCTGTGGTGGACGTTTGCGATCGTATGCGCCGGTTCAGGAGTCCTACTCGAGCGCCTCGGCCGGCGTCGGTCCGCGGCAGCCGTGCGCCGGTTCTCTCCTGCATTCATGCAACGGGCCCTGGTTGCAGCCCTTTCGATCCAGCTCCTCGCGGTTGCGGCCGCGCAAGCCGCCGCAACCGATCCGGGGCCCGCATGGGGCCCCACACCCAGCCACTCGTCGTCGGCCCCCTTCAGCCCACCACCCACGAGCAGCATTCCAGACACGGGAGGAGGAACCGTGAAGGAACAGTCCGCAGTGGAACCGCCAGGGAGCATCCCCGCAACGGAAGGACAACCCGGGCCCCCACCGCCCGCCGCCATGCCGGCACCCGGATGGCGTCCCGCTCCTCAGGTAGTGGAACCCGGCCTGCTCGCCGCGCCAGGGAGCAGGGCAGCAAGTGGAGCTGCTCCCGGGACCGGGGCTGCAACCGTGACCGTACTGTCCGGGGACACACTGTGGGCCATCGTAGCCAACCAGCTTGGCCCCGGTGCCTCGGATGTGGACATAGCCCTCGAATGGCCGCGCTGGTACTCGGTGAACCGCGGGCAAATCGGCGGGAACCCGGATGTCCTGCTGCCGGGCCAGATCCTCCGGGCGCCGCAGCCGTCGTAACTGCCTTTTTGCTACCTGGCAGTGGAACCAGCCAACTAAATGAAGGGGAATCCAATGATTGCTGTGACACCAATTCGCGCCAAGCAGGACTTGACGGCGCTTCCCGGGAACAATGCCGGTGGGCCCGGGATTGCCGCCAGCGGGACCTCGTCCGCAGGGCGTTTCCGGGGAGCACTTCCGGCACCGCTGCGACCAGTCGACGAGGCCGCGGAAGTGCGGGCCATCACCCGCGGGACCATCCAGGCCTCCATGGAGGTCCTGGCCGGAATCCGGCCCGTCCACCAGCTTGCACGCCGGCTGGATCCACGGTGCCTGTCGGCCCTTCAACACCGGGCAGCATTGATCAGACGTGAACTGACCCGGACTGGCAATCCGGCACTGGCCCGGCTTCACCGGAATTCAGTGGTCCGCTCGGTACGCGTCTGTGAGGTGTCCGATGGAATCTACGAGGCCAGCGCCGTCGTTGTGGATGACGTGCGCGCCCGCGCCGTTGCTGTGCGCATCGAACGGAGCAAACAGGTGTGGCGGGTGGTCGAACTTGTCATCGGGTGAGAGAGCGCCCGGAGACGCCGACAGGGCAGGGAACAAGAGGTTCCCTGCCCTGTCGGCGGATGCCAGCGCCCTTGGTAACCCCTGCGGGCTAACGCTTCTTTTTCTTTGCGGGGCGCTTTGCTGCGTCCTGGGCGGCTGCCTTGGCCGGGTTGCCGGAACGTCCGCCTGAGCGGGTTTCCACGCGGGTCTCGGTTCCGCCGCCTTCGCTGGGTGCCGTGTACTGGAGCTGGGCAGGCTTCTCGGGTGCTTCGAGACCGGCCGCCCGCAGTTGCGGATCCACGTGCTCGGTGTGGCCGCCGGAAGCATCCTGGACCACGACGTCCTGGGCGGGAGTGACTTCCACCTCGAGGTTGAAGAGGAAGCCGACGCTTTCCTCCCGGATGGCTTCCATCATGGCCTGGAACATGGCGAAGCCTTCACGCTGGTATTCCACGAGTGGATCGCGCTGGGCCATGGCCCGCAGGCCGATGCCCTCCTTGAGGTAGTCCATCTCGTAGAGGTGTTCCTGCCACTTGCGTCCTATGACCGACAGGACCACACGGCGCTCAAGTTCGCGCATGCTCTCGGAGCCAATCGCTTCCTCCCGCGCCTGGTAGACCAGGCGGGCGTCAGAGAGGATCTCCTCCTTCAGCAGCTCCACGGTAACCCGTGCCTTGCCGCCGGCTTCTTCGATGATGTCTTCCGCCGTGACACTGACGGGGTAGAGCGTCTTGAGGTTGGTCCACAGCTGGTGGAAGTCCCAGTCGTCACCGTTGCCCTCCGCCGTGGCGGCATCAATCAGGGCCACAATGGTGTCCTCGACGAAGAACTGCACCTTCTCGTGCAGGTCATCGCCCTCAAGGATGCGGCGGCGGTCGCTGTAAATGGCTTCGCGCTGGCGGTTCAGGACGTCGTCGTACTTGAGGACGTTCTTGCGCTGTTCGGCGTTGCGGCCTTCCACCTGGCCCTGGGCCGAGGCGATGGCCCGCGACACCAGCTTGGATTCCAGCGCAACGTCGTCCGGAACCGAGCTGTTCATCAGTCGTTCGGCGGCCCCAGAGTTGAAAAGCCGCATGAGGTCGTCCGTCAGGGAAAGGTAGAAACGGGATTCTCCGGGGTCACCCTGGCGGCCGGACCGGCCGCGAAGCTGGTTGTCGATGCGCCGGGACTCGTGGCGTTCGGTGCCCAGGACGTACAGGCCTCCCAGATCCAGCACTTCCTCGTGTTCGTCCTTTACGGACTGCTTGGCTGCCTCAAGGGCTGCCGGCCACGCGGCTTCGTACTCTTCGGAGTTCTCCTCCGGGTCCAGGCCGCGCTTGGCGAGCTCGGCCACTGCGGTGAATTCGGCATTGCCGCCCAGCATGATGTCAGTACCGCGGCCGGCCATGTTGGTGGCCACCGTGACGGCGCCCTTGCGGCCGGCCTGGGCAACGATGGCCGCTTCACGGGCGTGGTTCTTGGCGTTCAGGACCTCGTGGCGGATCCCTTCCTTGGCGAGCAGCTTGGAGAGGTACTCGCTCTTCTCCACGCTGGTGGTGCCCACCAGGACGGGCTGGCCTTTTTCGTGCCGCTCGGCGATGTCCTTCACGACGGCGTCGAACTTGACGACCTCATTCTTGAACACAAGGTCAGGCTGGTCGATCCGCTGCATGTCCCGGTTGGTGGGAATCGCCACGACACCGAGCTTGTAGGTGCTCATGAACTCGGCAGCTTCCGTTTCGGCGGTGCCGGTCATGCCGGACAGCTTGCCGTACATGCGGAAGTAGTTCTGGAGCGTGACGGTAGCCAGGGTCTGGTTTTCCGCCTTGATCTCGACGCCTTCCTTGGCCTCGATTGCCTGGTGCATGCCTTCGTTGTAGCGCCGCCCGGCCAGGATGCGTCCGGTGTGCTCGTCGACGATCAGCACCTCGCCGTCCAGGATGACGTAGTCCTTGTCCCGCTTGAAGAGTTCCTTGGCCTTGATGGCATTGTTCAGGAACCCGATCAGCGGGGTGTTCGCGGACTCGTACAGATTTGAGATGCCGAGGTAGTCCTCGACTTTTTCGATGCCGCTCTCCAGGACGCCCACCGTACGCTTCTTCTCGTCCACTTCGTAGTCCTTCTCGGGCTGCAGCCGGAGCACTACCTTGGCGAATTCGCTGTACCAGCGGTTGGTGTCACCCTGCGCCGGGCCGGAGATGATCAGCGGCGTACGGGCTTCGTCGATAAGGATGGAGTCCACTTCGTCGACGATGGCGAAGTGGTGGCCGCGCTGGACCAGTTCGCTCCTGTCCCACGCCATGTTGTCGCGCAGGTAGTCGAAGCCGAATTCATTGTTGGTGCCGTAGGTGATGTCCGCGGCGTACTGCTGGCGGCGTACGGCCGGATCCTGGTTGGCCAGGATGACGCCGCTGGTCAGGCCCAGGAAGCGGTACACACGGCCCATGAGTTCGGACTGGTATTCGGCGAGGTAGTCGTTCACGGTAACCACGTGGACACCCTTGCCGGAAAGCGCGTTCAGGTAAGCGGGAGCGGTCGCCACCAGGGTCTTGCCTTCACCGGTCTTCATTTCCGCGATGTTGCCCAGGTGCAGGGCGGCGCCGCCCATGAGCTGGACGTCGAAGTGTCGCATTCCGAGTGTCCGCGAGGAGGCCTCGCGGACGGCGGCGAAGGCTTCGGGAAGAAGGTCGTCGAGTTTCTCGCCATCCTGGTGCCGCTCGCGGAGGCGGTCGGTCTCCTCCCGCAGTTCCGCGTCGGTGAACGTCTTGAACGAGTCTTCGAGGGCATTGATGGAGTCGGCATAGTTCCGCAACTGCCGGAGTGTCTTTTTGTCACCCGTGCGGAGGATTTTTTCGATAAGTGATGCCACGTGAAGATGCTCCCAGTCTCATGCCGCCGAATTCTGGCGTGTTCAGTCTACGGGAGAGACACCCGGCCGTTACTCCCTTTTCCCTGAGAGCGGATAGTCCTGCAGCCGCCCAAGCTCCTGTGTCAGGCATGCGGCGAGATCTCCCGCCGGGCCGGCTTCCACGTCCGGCAGGCCAAGCCATTGGCCCATGAGCTTCAGCTCTGCAGCCAGTTCGGCGGCGGTGTCCCCGGGGGCGTCCGGCTCGGCAAAAGCGGACCTCACCAGCAGCCTGCCCCCGGCGCGGTCCGCTTTCACGTCCACCCGGGCCACAATTCTGTCCCCCAGCAGGAAAGGCAGCACGTAGTACCCGAAACGCCGTTTGGGCTCCGGGGTGTAGATCTCAATCCGGTAGTGGAAGCCGAACAGTTCCAACAGGCGCCGCCGCTCGAAGACCAGGGAGTCGAACGGGCTCAGCAGGGCCCGGCCGTTGGCGCGCCTTGGCATGGCGGCTTCCACGTGCCGGAAGACTTCGCGGTTCCAGCCGTTCACGTTGACGCGTTCCAGCCTGCCTTCCGACACCAGGTTCTCGACGGCCAGCGCGGTCGCCTTCACAGGTGTCCGGAAGTAGTCGGCGAAGCAACGGACGCTTCCGATCCCGTGCGCCATGGCCGCCGCCTCTGTCAGCCGCTGGAGCGCGGCGGCCGGATCGGACGCCGTGGCTTCGTTCGAAGAAAATGGCAGGACCTTGGCCGTCAGGGTGTACTTGCGCTCGAACTGCCCGGTCCTGGCGGCAGCTGACACTGCCCCTTCTTCGAAAAGGTGTTCCAGGACCCGTTTCACAGCGTTCCAGTTCCACCCCCAGTTCTCGGTCTGCCGTTCCTCGACGTGGCCGATCCTGGCTGTAAGTTCCGAGGCCGTCATGGGCCGGGACGTGGCGAGGACGGAAAGGATCCTGCCGGCCAGGTCGCTGCGGAGCTCCGGGTCCATGCGTGAGGCACCCACCCATGACCGCTTCTGCCATTGCAGGAGGTCACCGTAGTGCTCGGGCCGGATATAACTGGCCTCGTGCGCCCAGTACTCCACCATGCGGCGTGGCCGCTGCGCGGACATGCGGTGCAGGATTTCGCGGTCGTAATTGCCAAGGCGCGAAAAGAAGGGCAAGTAGTGACTGCGGACCAAGACGTTGACGGAATCGATTTGGACGAGCTGGAGACGGGCAAAGGTACGGCCCACCGCCCGTGCTGTCACGGGGCCGGCGGGCCGTCCTTTGTGGAGTCCCTGTGCTGCCAATGCGATGCGCCGTGCCTGGTCAAGGCTCAGCGATGCTGACATTCAGTCCTCTCACGTGGTGGTGTATTCCACCTTACGCGTTGGCGGGTGCGTCGTCGGAGCGGTACGCGAGGATCTTTTCCTCCACGACGGTGTCGCCGGGCTCGCACTCGTGGTCCAGGGTGATGACCCCGTAGGTCCATCCACGACGGCGGTACACGACGGAGGGCGTGTTGGTGGCTTTGTCCACGAAGAGGTAGAAGTCGTGTCCCACCAGTTCCATGTTGTCCACGGCGTCATCGAGGGAGAGCGACGCCGCGGGGAAGACCTTGCGCCGGATCAGCACCGGTGAGCTTCCCGCCGGGATGTCGTTGTCAACATCATAGGGAGACTTGTTGTCGGCGGCCTGTACGATTTCATCCCGGTGGTTTGCCTCAAGGTACAGCGGCTCGTGCGCGCTGGCGGGTTCAAGCGATGCGGTGGCCTCGCGAACGGCCTTGGGGGTGTGGCGCCCGTGGTGGACCTTCTTGCGGTCCTTGGCCCGGCGGAGCCGCTCAAGAAGTTTGTTGTAGGCGAGGTCAAAGGCAGCAAATTTGTCTGCGGCGCTCGCTTCGGCACGGATCACGGGTCCGCGGCCCAGCACTGTCACCTCTACGGTCAGCTGGTCGCCGGTTTGCCGGGCATTGGTCTCCTTGGAGACTTTCGCGTCGACACGCTGGACCTTGTCACCCAGCGATTCGATTTTTGCGATCTTTTCCCCGGCATATTCGCGGAACCGGTCTGAAACGGTCAGATTTCGTCCGCTGATCATAAACTCCATGGTGCCCTCCAAATGACTTCGGTGACACGACGGCGGCACTTCCCTGGGCCCAGCTGTCTGACAGTCGAGCCCCTCTCCGAGCCGCCATCGAAAGGTACATTCTGTTCTTGGTACCCACCTTCGACGTTAGTTCATAGGCACCTGTTATTCATCCTTTCCCGGTTTATTTTTTTCTAAGTCATGGTCGCTTCGGCGGTTCCATGCGGGCGCCGGGCGCGGGGTCCGCAGCATCCGGCGGGCGTGTCGCGGCAAGCACGACGGCGCCCCTCACCTTGGCCCCTGCCTGGTGCAAGGCACGGGCTGCTTCCCCGATCGTGGCACCCGTCGTCAGGACGTCGTCGACGATGATGCACGGCCTCCCCGCAACCGCTGGACGGGACCGGACGCCGACCCGCATGGACCCCCTGACCCGCTGGGAGCGGGCGCCCCTGCCCAGCCCCTTCTGGCCGCCGGACAGTCCTGTCCACCTGAGCGCTTGGGCCCCCGACGGCCGGACCTTTCGCAGGGCATCGACGACGGCAACGCCCGGCAGGTGCCCGGCCGCCTTCTTGAGGAGCAGGTGGACCGGGCTGAAGCCCCGGTTGACGTAGGCCGCCGTGCTGGTGGGGACGGGCACCAGCACGAACCCGTCAGCGTCCGCTGTTGCCGCCCGGACGGCCCCGGCCAAAGCCCGGGCCAGGCTTGCACCAAGCTGGTGCTGGCCGTGCCGTTTGAACGAGAGCAGGCCCTGCGCCACCTCGTCCCGGTAAACAGCGGCCGCCACGACGGGGAGCAGGATGGTCCCGGATACATCCATCAGCGCGGGGGCGCCGCCCTCAGCCCGGAACGGCTCCCTGGCCAGGTGCCGGATACGGCTGGTGCAGGCTGGGCAGAGGGCACTGTCCTCCGCACCGCAGCACACACAGTCCACCGGGACGGCCAAGGCCAGGAGTTCACCTCCGGCCCCCGCCACCCAGTCGACAAGCCGCAAAAGGGCACTCGCTTGATTCGCGCGGTGCTTGGCAGCCCACCGCGGCGGCGGATGAAGGTCCGGGTCACGCGCAGGTTCCCTGTCAGGGGACCTCGATGTTCCGGCGGGTCGTCTGGTGCCGTTCACCTTTCCACCATCACCGGTCGGTTCCGCATGGGGAAGGACCGGGCCCACCTATGTGGATACCAGGTGGGCCAGGTCCGCCCGCCCTCAGCCGGGGAACGAGGGATCCACCGGGCCCTTGATTTGCGGTGACCAGCCGTTGCCCAGGCGCTGGAAAATCCCTTCGCCGGACTGCACGTAAATGTCATCGGCACCGTTGCCTGCGCTGATGGACACCACCCCTGGCCAAGGGGCAAGCTGCTGCGGCTGGCCCGAGGTCAGGGACAGCAGCTCCGGCGTAACGTTGGAGCCAGCCGCCGCTTTCATCACGGCGACCGAGGTGCTGTTGACCCAGACCCCCTGGTCGGGATCGGTGGCGGTGACCAGCGTGATGGGCGCCGTCAGTTCGCGCGGGGTGCCGTCGCCGCCGCGGATCACGCCCGTCACCTGCACTTTGGATTTTCCGTTCTGTTCGGAGATCACCAGGGCACGGACACCGTCACGCGAGATCCGGAATTCCTTCACCGTACGGCCGGCAAGCCACGACGGCGCCAACGTCACGGAGGGGACGGGTGCACCTTCAGCCACTCCACCGGGACGGAACGCCACCACCTCGGTTGCCCCGGTGGCGCCGGGGCCCGCCGTCCACACCCAGTCATTGAGGCTGAAGGACGGACGGCTGAGGGTGCTCCGTGTGGTCAGGGCGCGGGCGGGCTGGCCCGGGCTGATGCTGTACAGCGTGGTGCGTCCTTCGTTCAGGAACGCGGCAGCCTGGGACACGGGTGATTCCGCGGGGAACCGCGGGTTGAGTGCCGAGACGGACTGCATATCGGGCAACGGGGAAACCCGGTTGTTTTCGTACCGCACCACTTCGCCGCCGCTGATGGCAATCTGGCGGGACGGAACCGTCTTATCCAGCACCGGGGGAAGAACCGAACCGTTGTCCTCCACACGCACCAGGTCCTGGTTGGCACGAAGCTCCACGTTGACCACATCAGGCTGGGTCCGGAACGTCAACGTCAACTGC
The DNA here is from genome assembly GCF_004364695.1 of Arthrobacter sp. AG258. Classification (NCBI taxonomy): domain Bacteria; kingdom Bacillati; phylum Actinomycetota; class Actinomycetes; order Micrococcales; family Micrococcaceae; genus Arthrobacter; species Arthrobacter sp. AG258. The sequence continues at coordinate 503,457 of NZ_SOBI01000002.1, forward strand.
ATTTGCATGCGGAGCCGGTCTTCGGCTGATGTTTCCGTGAGCTCTTTTGCCGTCAAATCAACCTGGGCTGCTCCGGACACCACCGGCACCGATTCACGGGCCAGTTTGATCCCGGAAGGAAAGGCGCTGACGACGGCGCCGCGAAGGTAGGGAGCGGGCCCGGCCAGCAGGGCACTGGTCATGGCTTTGACCGTCTTGTTCTTCAGGAACCACCGCACGTCCGGGACGGCATAGGTGAACGTCGGGTCGTAGAAGTAGATCGGGTAGGCGCCGTAGATCACCTTGAAGGTTTCCTCGGCGATGGCGGTCCCATCCGGTATCGCGGAAATCCGCCACTCGCCGTCAACCTGTGTCACGGTGACGGGAATCCGTTCCACCGTTCCCGGCGGTGACTGGGTGGCAATACCGTCGGCGTCCACGGTGTAGGCGACATCGAGCTCGTAGTTGTAGACGTTTTCCGTGCCGGTCGGTACCACCCGCGCTTCCCGGTAAACCAGCGCCCGCTTGTCGGGTTTCCAGGACACCGCCGATGCCTGGGTGAGGTACTGCCGGGCCACTGCGTAGTCGTCCTCGTAGCCGCTGCCCGCCCGGTAGAAGTAGTCGATGATCGTCTCCGGTGTGGCACCCGGTTGCGGCGCTGCAGGAAGGAACACCGGGGCACTGACATTGCCGGCGCTGCTTTCGCTGCTTTTTCCCACCGGCCCGGACGTCGGGATCCGGGCACACCCGGACAGGAGGACGATCAGCAGAACCAGCAAAGCCGCAGCGTACTGTGCGTGCCGTCCGTACCGGGTCATGGTGTCTCCTCGGGGCCCCGGGACGGAGCGGGCTTGGCCGCATCTGTCTGCAGCACCAGCATGTTCTTGTTGTCCTGTTCTGCGGGGATGTTCCCTGGCGCGCCCGGGATGGTGACGTCCCTGGGTTCGAGCTGCACGGGTGACTCGGTGATCGCGCCATCCTGGCGCAACGGCAGGGTCAGGCGGAAGTTCGCCCCGCTGCCTTTCCGGCCCCAGGCCTGCAGCCAGCCGTGGTGCAGCTTGGTGTCCTCCATGGCGATGGACAGGCCCAGTCCGCTGCCTCCCGTCGTCCGGGCGCGGGCGGGGTCCGCCCGCCAGAACCTGTCGAAGACGCGGGCAGCTTCAGCCGGGTCCATCCCGATACCGTGGTCCCGCACGGAAACGCCAACAGCCGTCTCGTTGGCCGCGACCGTCACCGTCACCGGTTTTCCTTCGCCATGCTCCACGGCGTTCAGGATCAGGTTCCGCAGGATCCTGTCGATCCGGCGGGCATCCATTTCCACCACCATCGAGCCTTCCGGGGCCGCGAAGACGATGTCCGAGCCGTACTCGGCAGCCACGGGGGCCGCACCTTCGATGACGTGCGAAATCACATGGAGCAGGTCCTCGGGTTCAGCGTCCAGCACCGCGACGCCTGCATCGAAGCGGCTGATCTCAAGCAGGTCCGAGAGAAGGGACTGGAAACGCTCCACCTGGTTGTAGAGCAGCTCGGCCGAGCGCTTGTTGATGGGATCGAAGTCGTCGCGCGCGTCGTACAGGACTTCGGCCGCCATGCGCACGGTGGTCAGGGGCGTCCGCAGTTCGTGCGAGACGTCCGAAACAAAGCGCTGCTGCATCTGTGAAAGGGTGGCTAGCTGGGTGATTTGTTCCTGCAGGCTGGCGGCCATGTGGTTGAAGGAGGCGCCCAGGCGGGCCACCTCGTCCTCGCCCCGGACCACCATGCGTTCCTGCAGTTGCCCGGCGGCCAGCTTTTCCGACACCATCGCGGCGTGGCTGACCGGGCTGACCACGTTGCGGGTGACGTACCAGGCGACCGCGCCGATCAGGAGCACCAGGACGGCGCCGCCTGCCCACAGGACGCTTTGGATCTCATTGAGCGTCTGCTGTGCCGTGTTCAGGTCGTAAATAAGGTAGAGCTCATAGACGGTGCCGTTAAAGGTCACTTTGTTTCCGACGGCGATTCCCGGCCGGTCTTCGGTGCCCACCGGGATAACGGTGGACGCCCAAAACTGTTCCTTGCCCGATTCCTGTACAGCCTTGCGCAGGTCCGGCGGGATGACGCTGACAGTGAGCTGGTCAGAGGCGCGGGACTCCACCCAGCGGTTGCGGGGTTTGGTCTGGTTGGGCATCGCTTCAAAGACGTAGCGCCGCTGGATGACCGATCCCCTGCCCTCGACCGCGCTGAGCGTGTCCGAAACCAAGGTGATGACGCTGGACTGGTCGGTGACCTGGGCGCCGTCGAACGTGTCCTGAACCTGCTTGACGTTGTAGCGGGTCTCCGACTCCGCCTGGGTCAACCGCTCCTGGAAGAGGTTGTTGGCAATCTGGTTGGACAGGTAGGCGCCAACCACCGCAAAGGAGGTCATGGCCAGCATCAGTGTGGTCAGGACCGTCCGGAACTGCAAGGAGCGGCGCCAACGTTTTTGCAGGGCCCTGCCGAGGTAACGCAGGCCGGGAAGGAACCGCACCACACCCGTCCGCACCAACCGGACGACGCGCAAGGCGACGATCAGGGCGCGCCGCTGCCAGATCCTTGCGCGGAACACCATGTGCGGCATGCCCGGGGGTGTGGATTCGGCAAGCCCCGGCCCGCGCTCTTCGTCGCTGCCGTTCAGCGGGGCGCCGGCTTCCGGCGCCTCCCCGGAAGCCGCGAGGCTCCGGTCAGGTCCCCCGTCCTGCGCGGCGGGGTCAGACCCCTGCTTTGTAGCCGACACCACGCACCGTCAATACAACTTCCGGGGCTTCCGGGTCCTGCTCGATCTTGGACCGCAGCCGCTGGACATGGACGTTGACCAGGCGGGTATCGGCGGCGTGCCGGTAGCCCCAAACCTGCTCCAGGAGGAGTTCCCGGGTGAAGACCTGCCACGGCTTGCGGGCCAGTGCCACGAGGAGGTCGAATTCCAGCGGCGTCAGGGAGATCCGGTCGCTGCCCCTGCTGACAGTGTGGCCCGCGACGTCGATGGTGATGTCCGCGATCCGGAGCGTCTCGGGCGCCTTTTGGTCTCCGGGGCGGAGCCGGGCGCGCACGCGTGCCACCAGTTCGGCCGGTTTGAAGGGTTTGGGCACATAGTCGTCAGCACCGGATTCGAGCCCTCGGACGACGTCGGAGGTATCAGACTTGGCGGTCAGCATGACGATGGGCACATCCGATTCGGCACGGACCTGGCGGCAGACTTCGATACCGTCCATGCCGGGAAGCATGAGGTCGAGCAGGACCAGATCCGGCCGCGAAGACCGGAAGACGTCCAGCGCCTGGGCGCCGTCGGCGCAAAAGACGGGTTCGAAGCCGTCATTACGGAGGACAATTCCAATCATCTCGGCCAGCGCTTCGTCATCATCTACAACCAGAATGCGTGCCTTCATAGTTATATATTCCCTTATCGGGATGGCTTTGTCCTGTTCAGCGCCTTCCGGCATGGCGGGACACTAGGCGGTCCGACGCCGGAACTATAGTCTTGGGGTCAAGCCCTGCGCTGCCGGCGGGCACCTTTGGAGAGGGCAGCGCGCGGTATCAGGCGCAGTGGTATTGGGGGAGGAAATCAGTGTCACCACAGGAGTCGGAACCCGGCGAGCCCCGGCAGGGGCGGCCGGGCAACGGAGCAGACGACGGCGGATCGGGCGCCGGGAGCGCCAGCAGCCCCGTACCGCCGGGGTGGCAGCAGCCGTGGGAACCACCTGCAGGCGCGCAACCGCCAGCAGGGCAACAGCCGCCCGGCTGGGAGCAACAGCCGTCATGGCACCAGCCGCCCCAGTGGCAGCAACCCCAGTGGCAACAGCCGGGACCGCCGAACCCCAGCAGCCCTTACCCGGGCCAACCACCGTACGCCGGCCAACCGTACGGGCCCCCCGGATACGGCGGCCAGCCGAATAACGGGTCCCCCTACCCCGGCATGCCCTACGGCACCCCGCCCTACGGTCAGCCGCGCTACGTCGCTCCCCCCAAACCCGGCATCATTCCCTTGCGGCCGCTGATGTTCGGCGAGATCCTGGATGGTTCTTTCCAAGCGATGCGCCGCAACGCAAAGGCCATGGTGGGCGCGGGCCTGCTGACCCAGGCCCTGGCCGCCGTCATCACCGCGGTAGTCACGGCCGTGAGTGCATCCTCGGCTGTATCGCTCGAAGGGTGGGCGCGCACTGCCACCCGGGGCGATATGGCGTCCATGGCCATCGGACTGATGGCAGGCGCCGCCGCGGTGACTGTCCTGTCCGTGTTCCTCTCCGCCGTCCTCCAGGGCGCCATGGTGGTGCCCGTGGCCCGGTCGGTCCTCAACCGCCCCACCGGCTTCCGGCGGATGATGTCCCTGGCGCGGCCCCGGATCGGCGCCCTCGTCGGATTGGCTGCGCTGCTGGTCGCGGCGGGAATTGCGGCCATGGGGCTGCTCGCCGTCATCCTGGCGCTCTTCTTCACCAACGTCCGGGGCGCCGCGTCCCTCTTCGCTTTCCCCCTGGTCCTGGGCGTCGTTGCCCTCTTCGCCTGGGTGGGCATCAAGCTCATGGTGGCGCCGGCCGCCGTCGTTATCGAAGAACTTGGTGCCTTCGCCGGGCTTCGGCGGTCGTGGGAGCTTACCCGGGCCAACTGGTGGCGGATTCTGGGCATCACCTTGGTGGTATCCATCCTGGTGGGTGTGATCAGCCAGGTGGTCCTGATCCCGGTGAGCTTCCTGCCCGTGGTCCTGGCCGGCGTCGTCTCGCCGCACGGCGGCAGCGGACAGGACGCCACCCTGGCAGTGGTCCTGGGCATCGTCACCGCCCTGGTCGGCGCCTTGGTCGGCGGGGTGGGGTTCGCCTTCCAGACCTCCGTCATGGCCCTGCTCTACATGGACTTGCGGATGCGCAAAGACGGCCTTGACATCACCTTGCTGCGCCAGGCGGAGACCGGGGCGGATCCGGACGGCATCCCGGGCCGGGGCCCCCGCCCGGGCACCAACACTCCGTACCCAGGGCAGGGTGCGGCGCCGGGAGCCTGGCCTTATGGCCACTGAGCCTCCGGTGCTTCCGGGCGCCGAAGAGGCACGGCGCTGGGCGGCCGAGGAACTGGCCAAACCGGAGTACCGGGAGGCCGCCCCATCCTGGCTTGACACCCTGTGGCGGAACTTCCTGGATTGGCTGCAATCCCTGGACGGCTCCCGGGGGGATGCGCCATCGGTCCCCGGCGTTGCCATCGCCCTTGTCATTGCCGGGATCATCGCGGCCGCCATCATCCTGGCGCGGCCCCGCCTCAATGCCCGAACCCGGCAGCCCAAGGACGTTTTTGAGCTCGGCAACTCCCTGGCGGCCGCGGACTACCGCGCCCGCGCGGAAGCCGCCGCCGCGGCAGAGAACTGGGGGGACGCCGTCGTCGACCGCTTCCGCGCCATGGTCCGCACCGCCGAACACCGGACGATACTGGACCCCCAGCCCGGCAGGACCGCAGACGAAGTGGCACAAGCGTTGTCCGTCCAGTTCGCTGCCGAAGCCGGGCCCTTGCGGTGGGCGGCGGAAACCTTTGATGGAATCCGCTACGGAAACAGGCCTGCGGGCAACGGGCAATACCGTGAAATGGTGGGACTCGATACCAGGCTGGAGGCCATGAAGCCCGCATCCGCCGGCTCCGCAGGCACGGTGCCGGTGCCATGACCGGGCTTCCACCAGCGAACACCGGCTACAGCAACACACCAAGCTCCGGGGCGGCCGCCGGGCAGGCGCCGCGAGGCCGCGGGCCGTTCGGGTGGATCCGCAACCATCGTGGCCTGGCGGCCTCGGTTGTGCTTGCCGTTGCGGCGCTGGCACTCGTCATCGGAACGCAATTGGCCCCCAAGGGCGACACCGTTCCCCTGTCCGTCCACAATGCCGGACCCAACGGCGCCAGGGCGCTTGCGCAAATCCTCGGCCGCCACGGCGTGGACGTCCACACCCCGAACCGCTTCGATGCAGCGCTGGCCGACCTCCGGTCCAGCTCCTCACCCACGCTGCTGCTCTACGACCGGAACGGCATCCTTGGCAAACCCCAGCTTGCGGCCCTGGCAGCTGCGGCGGACCGCGTGGTGGTCATCTCCCCCAGGCTGGACACCCTCACCGCCCTCGACGTCGGCATCCACCAGGCCGGCGTCGTGCCTGACGCCGTCCCGGTCCTGGACCCGAGGTGCAGCCAGGCGGACGCCAACGCCGCAGGCCAGGTCACGGGCCAGGGAGGATTCGTGTACGACGGCGGCACCACCTGTTACCGGGCGGCAGGAACCGCCGGGATGCTCGCCACCAGCGGCGACCGGCGCACGGCAGTGCTGGGAAGCACGGCCGTCCTGGGGAACGACAAGCTCGACGACCTGGGCAACGCAGCCCTGGCAGTCAGGCTGCTCGGAGCATCGCCTGACCTTGTCTGGTACCTGCCCTCGCTGGAAGACGTGACGGTGACCGGCCACGGGAAGACCCTCGATGACCTGGCACCGGGTTGGGCACGCTTCCTGGGGCCTTGGCTGCTCCTGGTGGCGGTGGCGGCAATCGTGTGGCGGGGCCGGCGGGACGGGCCCTTGGTCTTCGAGCCCCTGCCCGTGGTGGTCAAGGCGGTTGAAACCGCGGAAGGACGCGCCAGGCTGTACCAGGACTCACGTGCCCTGGACCAGGCCCGGGACAACCTGCGGGCCGGCATGCTGGCGCGCATTTCCGGGAAGGTCCGGCTTGGCCCCGGCGCGGGGGCCGAGGACATCATTGCCGCAGCGGCCCGGCTCCTGGGCAGGGATCCGGCTGCCGTGCGCGTGCTGGTGAATGAACGACCGGCAACCGAAGCCCGCCTGGTGGCCTGGTCACAGGCCATGGACAAACTCGAGAAAGAGGTCATGACCCAATGAGCGAACACAGCAGCGGCCCGCAGGTCCTTAATTCGGTGGGCGGCGGCAATACAGCAGACGACGACGCTGCGAGGCAGTCGCTCCTTGCCGTCCGCCGCGAAGTGGCAAAAGCGGTGGTGGGCCAGGACGCAACGGTTACGGGCCTCCTGATCGCCCTGCTTGCGCAGGGGCATGTGCTGCTGGAGGGCGTCCCGGGCGTGGCCAAGACCCTGCTGGTCAGGGCGCTGTCCTCGGCCTTGAGCCTGGACACCAAGCGGGTGCAGTTCACCCCGGACCTGATGCCGGGCGACGTCACCGGCTCGCTGGTCTACGACGCCCATACCTCCGAATTCAGCTTCCGGGAGGGACCGGTGTTCACCAACCTCCTGCTCGCAGACGAGATCAACAGGACCCCGCCGAAGACGCAGGCCTCACTCCTGGAGGCAATGGAGGAGCGGCAGGTATCCGTGGACGGCCGGGCCCGGAGGCTGCCTTCACCGTTCCTGGTGGCCGCCACGCAGAATCCGGTGGAGTACGAGGGGACCTACCCGCTTCCCGAGGCACAGCTGGACCGGTTCCTGCTCAAGCTCAGCATGCCGCTGCCGCAGCGCCAGGACGAAATCGAGGTCATCCGGCGCCATGCCGCCGGGTTTGATCCCCGCGACCTTGCTGCCGCGGGAGTGCAGGCAGTAGCCGGTGCGGCGGATCTGGAACGGGCGCGTGAGGCAGTAACAAGGGTGGCCGTCGAACCGGAAATCATCGGCTACATCGTGGACCTGGTTCGGGCCACACGGAGCGCCCCCTCATTCCAGCTCGGGGTCTCCCCGCGCGGTGCCACCGCCCTCCTCAACACCTCACGGTCCTGGGCCTGGCTCTCCGGCCGCCCCTTCGTCACCCCTGACGACGTCAAGGCGCTGGCGCTGCCCTGCCTGCGCCACCGCGTGGCCCTGCAACCTGAGGCGCAGATGGACGGCGTACGGGTGGACGATGTCCTGGGCAGCATCTTGGCGTCCGTTCCCGTTCCCCGCTGATGGCCATCTCGGGTCGCTTCGTTGCACTGGTGCTGCTTGGCGTTGTCCCGGTGCTGCTCCTCCCCGGCTGGCTGACCGTCCTGGCCACCGTGTCAGTGCTGACGGCCCTGGCGTGTGCGGAACTGGTGTTCGCCGGGTCGCTGCGGCAGATCAGGGTGGTGCGCCCGGCGCCGGAAAATGTGACGCTGAACGGCCAAACGGACGCGGTGTTCACGGTCCGCAACGACGGCAACCGGGCGCTGCGGGGCACGGCCAGGGACGGTTGGCAACCTTCGGCCGGCGCCCGGAACCCGGTGCAGGACATCGACGTGCCTGCGGGCGAAAGCCGCCGCTACACCGTACGGCTTCAACCGGTCCGGCGTGGGGACCTCACAACGCAGCATGTGACCATCCGTTCCTTCGGCCCGCTTCGCCTCGCCGCCCGCCAGCGCACCATCGGGTGCCCGGGCTCGGTGCGGGTCCTGCCGCCCTTCCATTCCCGGCGGCACTTGCCCTCGAAGTTGAGGAAGCTGCGCGAACTCGACGGCAAGGCTGCCGTGCAGATCCGTGGTGCCGGCACAGAATTTGACTCCCTGCGCGATTACGTCAGGGGCGATGACGTGCGCTCGATCGACTGGCGCGCCACCGCCCGCCGTTCCGCGGTGGTGGTCCGCACCTGGCGCCCGGAGCGGGACCGGCGCGTGGTGATGGTCCTTGATACTTCCCGGACCTCCGCCGCAAGGATCGGCGACGAAACCCGCCTGGACACTGGGATGGAGGCGGCGCTCCTGTTGGGCGTATTGGCGGAGCGCGGCGGCGACCGGGTGGACTTCGTTGCGTTTGACCGGCGGACCAGGGCCCGTGCCGCGTCCGCCGGGCAGGGAAACATCCTGGGGAGGCTGGTGCAGGCCATGGCCCCGCTGGAGGCGGAGCTGATCGAGATGGACTGGCCGGCGGTCCCGGCGCAGGTCAGGGCCCTCTCCGCGCATCGTTCCCTGGTGGTCCTGCTGACGTCGCTGGACGGTGGTGCACCGGAAGAAGGCCTGCTCCCGGCCGCCGAACGCTTGGCCAGCCAGCACGTCGTGGTGGTGGCCGCCGTCCGCGACCCGCAACTGGGCACGATGCTCCGCGATCGCAGCGATGCCACCGGAGTGTTCCGGGCGGCAGCCGCGGAACGCGCCCTTCTGCAGCGGGCCGCCCTGACCGCGGAGTTGCGGCGCTATGGTGTGGAAGTGGTGGACGCCGAACCCCATGAGTTGCCGCCCCGGCTCGCGGACATGTACATCCGGCTCAAGGCTGCGGGTAGATTGTAAAACCGGCGGCAGCTGTCCGTCACCGGCAACAGGAGGTCACCATGAGCGTCCCGATCTACCAGCAGGCCTTGGGCGCAGAGTTTTCCCGCCTCCAGCCCGAATTGCAGGAGTACTTCTCACTCGCCCCTGGATCAGGGCAGTACGGCGTGGGTGAAGGAACGTTCGATGTCGTGGGCTGCCGCCAGCGGTGGCTGCGCCCATTACTGCGGCTCACCGGCGGCGAAGAAGCATTTTTCCCGGAGTACGGCGAAAACGTCCCGTTCCGGATCGAGAACCATGCGCATCAGGATCCGTTTGGCCGATCCAGCCTGACCGCACGCCGGGAAATCCGTTTCCCCGGGCGCACCCGGCTTTTCCAGGACACCACCAGCGCCACCACGCGCGGCGGCGGCACGCAGCTGGTGGACTACGTCGGCCGGTACCGGCGCCTCGTCACGGACCTGAACCTGGGCGTCACCCCGGAAGGAAGGCTGCGCGGCGTATCCGAAGTTTCGCGGCTTTTCCTCGGACCGCTCCGGTTGCCCCTCCCTCGGGCACTGGATGCGAAAGCCTACGCGGAACAGTGGTGGGACCCCTCCGAAGGCCCGCACGGGCGGCACCGTATCCAGGTGAAAGTGATCCAGCCCCAGGTTGGCCTGGTCCTGGTGTACGCGGGGGCCTTCGACTACCGGCTCCGCCCCTACTCCGGCGGCAGCTCCGCCCAGAGCTACCTCCCCCGTTACGCCCAGCCGGACCGCTGGGAGAACAGGGTTTGAGTCTTATCCCAGCACCCGCTGGTTGAGCCCGTCCGCCACCTGGGTCAGCCTGCCGAGGACCGCCGTGGCCTGTGCAGGAGTGAGTCCCGCCAGTCCTGCGGAGGGCGTCACCCGCACCGCGCTGAGCAGTTGGGCGGGCAGGCCCAGCTGCCGCCAAGGACGCCATAGCGATTCCACGCCCTCGGCCACCTGCGGGAGTGTCCCCCCGGAGACTTCCAATGCACCGGCCCAGAAATGCTTGCCTGCCTCGACTGCCCCGGCGAGCTGTTCCCATTGCCGATTGGTCAGGGCCTTCAACGGCAACGCAACGCCGTCGGCCCCCGCGGACAGGGCCAGCTCGATCGGCGCTTCGATGTCCGGGAGGGACACGACCACCTCGGCGGCTCCGGCTGCGCGGAGGGCGTCCAGGACCAGGCGCCAGGCCTCCCGCGCTTCGGAGACGGCGATCGCCCGCAGGGTCCGATACCCGCTGGCCGTGGGTATGGTGCCTGCCAGCACTGCTGTGATGGCCGGCTCGTCCACCTGGACCACCAGGCGGGTCCCTGGTACTGCTGCGGCGACCCGGTCAAGGTAGCCGCCCACCCCAGCGGCCAGGGAGGCTGCGAGGTCCCGGCGGGCGCCGTGGTCCAGCAAGGCGCGTTCACCGTTGTGCAGGTACAGGCCGGCAGCGAGGGTGAGCGGCCCCACCAGCTGGACCTTCAGTTCCCGGGCTGAAACGTCCTCGGCGCCGGCGACGTCCGCGAGGACATTCAGGTCGGTGGACAGGGCCGAAGCTGCCCGCCGCATGTCCTTGCCGGGGCGGTCAACAAGCCGCCACCCGTGGGGCTGGACATCAACGGCCAGTTCCTCAAGGAACGATGCGGTGCGGCCCAAGGCATCGGATCCAACGCCACGTTCCGGCAGTTCGGCGAGGAAAGGTAAATGCGGGCTGCCAAGTTCACCGCGGATGATCCGGGCGGCTTCGAGCGGATCCTCACCGGGCCACGGGCCCAGGCCAGTGGCCGTCACTTCCTGCGCAGCAATAACGGCCGGCTGCTGGCCGGGTCCGGGTTGGTGCTGTTCCCGGCTCACGCCAGTGCTGAGCTGTGGGGGTTGGCTTCGGCGGACGCCTGATGGTCCTCGGCGATGGCCTCATGGTGGCGGATAACCTCGCCGATGATGAAGTTCAGGAACTTTTCCGCGAACGCGGGATCGAGGTGGGCGTCCTCGGCGAGTCGCCGCAGCCGTGCGATCTGGGCAGCTTCGCGCCCGGGGTCGCCGGCGGGCAACCGGTGTGCGGCCTTCAGGAAGCCCACCTTTTGCGTGGCCTTGAAACGCTCGGCGAGCAGGTACACCAGTGTGGCGTCGATATTGTCGATGCTGGAACGGATGGACAGCAGTTCAGCCATCACCGAATTATCCACGTGGCCTGCCAGTGAACTGGCGGATGGATCAAAATCGTCTGGGCCCGGGTTGTGCTGCGTCATGGTTCCAGTCTATGGGAGCCGATGAAATCGACGCGGGTATGAAGCGCCGGTGCCGGCTGACGGCCGGCACCGGCGCCACTGGCTCCTGCCTGCGGGAGCCACAGCCAGGCTCAGATGCCCAGGAGTGCCCGGTGTTCCTCCCGGCGTTTAGCCTGTTCGGCCGGGTCCGGCACTGGCAGCGAGGCGATCAGGCGGCGTGTGTAGTCATGGCGCGGGTTGCCCATGACCTGGCTGCCGATCCCCTGCTCCACCAGCTTGCCCTTGTACAGCACGCCCACCCAGGAGGACAGGATGTCAACAACGGCAAGGTCATGGCTGATGAACAGGCAGCCGAAGCCAAACTCCTCCTGGATGTCCTTGAACAGTTCCAGGACCTTCGCCTGGACCGAAACGTCCAGGGCCGACGTCGGCTCATCCGCAATCAGCAGCCGCGGATTCAGGCTAAGTGCCCGCGCCAGCGATGCCCGCTGCCGCTGGCCGCCGGAGAGCTCGTGCGGGTACCTTCCCGCATACGACGCCGGTAGCTGCACCGATTCCAACAGCTCGCCGACGCGCTTGCGCGCCTGGGCCTCGCTTGGCCGGGTATGGATCAGCATGGGCTCCGCGATGCAATCACCGATGGTGAGTTGCGGGTTGAACGAGGCGGCCGGATCCTGGAAGACGAAGCCGATGTCCTTGCGGAGTGGTTTGAACGTGCGTTCGCGCAAGTTCAGCATTTCGTAGCCCAGGACCTTCAGGCTGCCTCCGGTGGTCCGGTTCAGCCCGGCGATGGCCCGTCCGATGGTCGTCTTGCCGGATCCAGATTCCCCCACAAGGCCGAACACCTCGCCCCTGGACAAGGTGAAGCTGACGCCGTCCACTGCCTTGAAGGCGGGTGTCCCCAGTCGTCCCGGGTATTCGATCACCAGGTTGTCCGCGGACACCAGCACTTCCCCGTCCTGGTGCGGACGTTCGGTGAGGCCGGCCGACGCCGAGTTGCGGCCCAGGTGCGGCACGGCAGCGAGGAGCTTGCGGGTGTAGTCCTGGCGGGGTTCAGCGAACAACGTCTTCGAGGTGGCCTCCTCGACGATGTCGCCCCGGTACATCACCACTACCCGGTCGGCGAGGTCGGCCACCACTCCCATGTTGTGGGTGATCAGGACGATCGAGGTGCCGTACTTGTCCCTCAGGTCCCGGAGGAGTTCGAGGATCTCCGCCTGTACCGTGACATCCAGGGCCGTGGTGGGTTCGTCGGCGACAATGAGGCCGGGATTCAGGGCCAGGGCTGCCGCGATCACCACACGCTGTTTCTGGCCGCCGGAAAATTGGTGCGGGTAGTAGTTGACGCGGTGCTCGGGGTCCGGGATTCCTACTTTGCGCAGGGCTTCGATGGCCCGTTCCTTGGCTTCCTTCGCTGATACGCGACCGCTGCCGTCTGCCCCGGCATGGGCCCGGATCCCTTCGGCGATCTGCCATCCCACCGTGAATACCGGGTTGAGGGCGGTGGAGGGCTCCTGGAACACCATGGCCACGTCGCGTCCACGGATCTGGCGGAGCCGGCCGGGGCTCAGGCTGATGACATTGGTGCCGTTGATCAGCACGGCGCCGGAACTCATCGCTGTTTCAGGCAGCAGCCCCAGGATGGTTTTGGCGGTGACAGTCTTGCCGGAGCCGGATTCGCCCACGATGGCCAGCACTTCTCCGGCCCTGACTTCAAGGTTGACGTCCTTGACGGCATGGACGTCGCCGCCGTCGGTGGCGAAGGTGACCTGCAAGTGGTCGATCTCCAGCACCGTTTTACGGTCCTGTTCCGTGTGGTCCGAAACGGACCCAAGGTTTTCGCTCACGGGTTGCTCAATTCTGTTTCGGTGCCGGGTCCAGCTGATGCGGCAGGTGCTTTGCGGCTGATCCGCTTCCGCCCGCGCAGGCGCGGATCGTTGAGGTCGTTGATGCTTTCGCCCACGAGCGTCAGCCCCAGCACGGTCCAGACGATGGCCAGGCCGGGGAACAGCCCCGTCCACCAAATGCCGGACGTGGTGTCGGCGAGTGCCTTGTTCAGGTCGAAGCCCCATTCCGCGGCTGAGCTCGGTTCGATGCCAAAGCCCAGGAAGCCCAACCCTGCGAGGGTCAGGATTGATTCGGAGGCGTTGAGGGTGAAGATCAGCGGCAGGGTGCGGGTGGCGTTGCGGTAGATGTGCCGGGTCATGATCCGGATGTTCGAGGCGCCCACCACCTTGGCCGATTCGACGAAAGGCTCTGCCTTGAGCCTGATCGTTTCGGCCCGGATCACCCTGAAGTACTGCGGGATGAACACGACCGTGATGGAGATGGCGGCAGCCAGGATTCCGCCCAGCAGGCTGGACTGGCCCCCGCTGATGACAATGGCCATGACGATCGCGACCAGCAGGGACGGAAAGGCGTAGATGGCATCGGCGACGACCACCAGGATGCGGTCCAGCCAGCCGCCGATGTAGCCGCTCACCAGGCCGAGGATGACGCCGGCGAAGATGGAGAGGATGACGGCGACGATGATGACCAGCAGGGCGGTCTGGGTGCCCCAGATCACCCGTGACAGGACGTCATAACCGCCCACGGTGGTGCCAAGGAGGTGCTTGCCGCCGGGGGCCTGCTGGGTGGGGAAGTTGCCGTCGGCATCCGAGAGCTGCGCGAAGCCGTAGGGCGCCAGCAGCGGAGCTGCCAAGGCTGTGAGCAGGAAGATGCCTGTGAGGACGAGCCCCACGACCAGCATGAAGCGTTGCAGCCCGACGCTCTTGTTGAAGTGGGAAACAACCGGCAGCCGCCGGAAGAAGGATGCCCGCGGGTTGGCCACGGGTTCCAGGGTGGTCTCGGCAGTCATGTCAGTACCTCACGCGTGGGTCGATCAGCGCGGCGATGATGTCCACGATGAAGTTGGTGACGGCGACGATGACGGCCAGCAGCACCACGATGCCCTGGACGGCGACGAAGTCGCGCGCCGTGAGGTAGTTGGCCAGCTGGAATCCGAGGCCTTTCCACTCAAAGGTTGTTTCGGTGAGCACGGCCCCGCCGAGCAGCACTGCGATCTGCAGGCCCATGACCGTGATGATGGGGATCAGCGCCGGCTTGTAGGCGTGTTTGGTGACCAGCCGGTATTCGCTGACGCCACGTGAGCGGCCCGCCTCAATGTAGTCCTTGCCGAGCGTGCCGATGACATTGGTCCGCACCAGGCGCAGGAAGACCCCGGCCGTCAGGAGGCCAAGGGCCAGAGCCGGAAGGACGGCGTGGGACATCACGTCGCTGAGGGCAGCCATGTTTCCGCTGCGCAGGGCATCCAGCCAGTAGATGCCGGTGGGGGCTTCCAGGGCTGTGAGGGACAGTTCGGTCCTCGTCCCGGCGCGGCCGGCGACCGGCAGCCAGCCCAGCCACACGGAGAACACCAACTTGAGCAGCATGCCGGCGAAGAACACCGGGGTTGCGTAGAACAGGATGGCCAGGATCCGGAGCACGGCGTCCGGCAGGTGATCACGACGGTGCGCGGCGATCATCCCGAGCGGTATGCCCACCACCAGCGCGACGATGATGGCGTTGATGGCGAGCTCCAGGGTGGCGGAGCCATAAGTGGTCAGCATCTCGGTGACCTTGCGGTTGTCCGAGAGGGTGGTGCCGAAGTTGCCCGTGACCAGCTGCCCCAGGTATTCGAAGTACTGCAGAAGCAGTGGCCGGTCGTAGCCGGCGGTGTGGATGCGTTCTTGCAGCTGTTCCGGCGGGAGCCGGCCGCCCATGGCGGCGGTAATGGGGTCGCCGGTGATCCGCATGAGGAAGAACACCAACGTAACGAGGATGAGGATGGTAGGGAAGATCAGCAGGAAGCGGACCAGGATGTACTGGGCGAGCCCTCCCCCTGCCGCTTTTTTCTTGGTCGGAAGGAGCGCGTCCGCATCACTTGGCGGCGCGTCAATCAAAGATGTCATCGGTACCTGGATTCGTGGTGACCGGGAGCCAGCATTCCCCTCGTTGCTGACTGATGACCGGCAAAAGGCGGGACACCATTGCGGCGTCCCGCCTCCGGCCCGTCAGAGCCCGATGGGGGTTGACTGCTTACTTGGACAGCACGCCAAGGCGTGTCTTGAACGAGGGGTCGAGGGTCTTCTCGACACCCTTGACGTCAGCTCCCGCCACCAGGAGCTGCGAGCCCTGCAGGAGCGGCAGGGTGGAGAGGTCCTTCGCCACTGCCGTCTGGGCATCGCCGATCAGCTTCTGGCGTTCGGTCTTGTCCGGAGTGACCAGCTGCTTCTGGATCAGGTCCGTGACAGTCGGGTTCTCGTAGTGGTTCTTGAGGAAGTTGCCCGGGATGAAGAAGGGCGTGAGGTAGTTGTCCGCATCCGAGTAGTCCGGGAACCAGCCGAGCTGGTAAACGGGGTACGCGTCAGAGGTGCGTGCCTTGGAGTACGTCACCCATTCGGTGGACTGCAGGTCCACGGTGAAGAGGCCGGACTTCTCCAACTGTTCCTTGACCATGGCGTATTCATCGCCCGAAGACTTGCCGTAGTGGTCCGGGTTGTACTGCAGCTTCACGGTCACCGGACCGGTGATCCCTGCGTCGCTGAGGACCTTCTTGGCTTTGTCCAGGCTCGGCTTGCCGCTGCCGTCCCCGTACAGGTCCTTCATGGGCTGGATTGCGCCGGGCAGCCCATCCGCCACCACGGAGTAGGCGGGAACGTAGGTTCCCTTGTACACCTGGTCCGAGATGGCTTGGCGGTCAACAATGTCCGCCATGGCCTGGCGCACGGCCAGTGCCTTGGCAGGGTTGGCTTCAGGCGTCTTGGCGCCGAACGGCATGGTGTCGAAGTTGAAGACGATGTAGCGCAGCTCGCCACCCGGGCCCTTGTAGACCTTGACCTTGGAGTCCTTGCCGAGGTCGGCGGCGTCCGTGGCGGTGAGGCTTCGGCCGGCAACGTCGATGTTGCCGCCCTGGACGTCCAGCTTCAGGTTGTTGGAGTCGGCGTAGTACTTGATCACGGCGCTGTCGTTGGCCGGCTTGCCGAGCAGTCCGTTGTAGTCGGGGTTGCTCTTGAGGCTGACGAGTTCGTTCTTCTTGTAGGAATCGATGGTGTACTGGCCGGCGAACGGCTTGGCCGCCACGATGTCTTCGTCGCTCATCACCTTATCGGCGGGGAAAACTTCCTCATCCACGATCGGACCGGTGTTGGTGCCAAGGACGCTCGGGAAGACTTGGTCGTTGGCGGCGTTCAGGGTGAACACAACGGTGGTGTCGTCCTTGACGTCGACGGACTTGAGGTTGGACAGCAGTGACGCCGGGCCGTTGGGATCATTGATCTTGAGGACGCGGTCGTAGGAGAACTTCACGTCCGAGGCCGTCAGCGCGTGGCCGTTGGCGAACTTCAGGTTGGGCTTGAGCTTCACGGTGAACTCGGTGGGTGACGTGAAGGACGCGGACTCCGCGATGTCCGGGCTGACCTCGGCCGAACCGGGCTTCGAGTTCATCAGGAAGGGGTAGACCTGGTTCATCACCAGGAATGAGCCTGCGTCGTAGGAACCGGCGGGATCGAGGGTTACGACCTTGTCCGTGGTTCCAAAGGTAATGGCACCGCCGCCGGCACTGCCGGTGGACGTTCCCCCGCCGCCAGAGGGCCCCGTGCATGCTGTCAGGGCCAGGGCGGAGATGCCTGCCAGCGCGATGGCGCGGTGCAGGGCCGTTGTGCTCTTGATCATCTGTGAACTTCTTTCCGATGAGTACGCGCACGCCCGCGGTCACAGGTTGATAGCCCCAGACGCCGGCGTGCAGTGCTGATCCCTTGATTCAATCAGAGAGTCAGCCCTCGAGACGGCCATTTCTGTGAGTTGAAACACAATATTTTCTCAATAGTTACCCGGCAGTGCGATGCGGAATCGTGCAGGCGGCGGGCCCTGGGCACAGCAAAGGACCGCCACGGTGGAACCGCGGCGGTCCAGGGAACGGCAGGGTTACAGCGCGGCCCGCTGGAGGGACCGTGCGGCGTCGATGGTGGCCTGGCCCAGCACGCGGCTGCCCTGGTACAGCACCACGGTTTGGCCCGGGGCCACACCGCGCAACGGAGCCTCCAGCCGGACCATCAGCTGGCTGCCGGCAGCGCCGTCCCGGGCCGGCTCCATCCAGGCTGTGGCGGGTACGGGATCCCCGTGCGCACGGACCTGGGCGTGGCAGTTGAATTCCGCCCCCGAGTCCACCTCGGAAATGGGAAGGCCCGCCCAGGAGACCTTGATGCCGCGGATCTCGTCGATGGCCAGCAGGGCTTCGGGACCCACGACCACTTTGTTCTCCTTGGGCCGGATTTCCAGGACGAAGCGGGGCTTGCCGTCGGCGGCGGGGGTACCCAGTTTGAGTCCGCGCCGCTGGCCCACCGTGAAGGCGTTGGCTCCCGGGTGCTCCCCCACCTTGGCGCCGGACTCGTCCACGATGTCGCCTGTGGTCATCTCGATTTTCTCGGCGAGCCAGCCGGCGGTGTCGCCGTCCGGAATGAAGCAGATGTCGTGGCTGTCCGGCTTGTTGGCGACGGAGAGGCCCCGCCGTTCCGCTTCGGCACGGACCTCGGCTTTGGACGGGGTGTCGGCCAGGGGGAACATCGAGTGCTTGAGCTGTTCGTGGGTCAGGACCCCGAGGACGTAGCTCTGGTCCTTCGCCCAGTCGGCTGCGCGGTGGAGTTCCCGGTTGCCGTCGGCGTCCTCGATCACTTTGGCGTAGTGGCCGGTGCATACGGCGTCGAAGCCCAGGGCAATGGCTTTCTCCAGCAGGGCGGCGAACTTGATCCGTTCGTTGCACCGCATGCACGGGTTGGGGGTGCGGCCGGCGGCGTATTCGTCGATAAAGTCCTGGACGACGTCTTCCTTGAAGCGCTCGGAGAAATCCCAGACGTAGTAGGGAATGCCGAGGACGTCGCAGGCACGCCAAGCGTCCCGGGAGTCTTCGATGGTGCAACAGCCCCGGCTGCCGGTGCGGAGGGTTCCGGGCATGCGGGACAGGGCAAGGTGGACGCCGACGACGTCGTGCCCGGCCTCGACCGCGCGGGCGGCGGCAACGGCGGAATCAACTCCGCCGCTCATGGCTGCTAGTACTCGCATGCTGGCTTTCTGTTGGGGGACGCTTGCTCACCGGGGCCCGGGCGGCAAGGCCGGGCGGGCGAAACGATCTTCGCCTATCCATTCTACGGACCCGCGCAAATCGCCCCTGGCCGCCGGGACCTGACCCGGCAAACCCGCCAAGGGCACCAGCGCCCTGCGGAATCAGCTGCCGTGCAGTGCCTGCCGTGCCACGGTACCTGCGGTTTGGATGGTGGACTCGTGGCCGGCCATTCCGGCCTGGCGTGCACGTGCATAAGCCTCGGGCAGTGCCGCAAGCAGGGCATCGACGTCGGCCTCGGTGGAGGTGTGTCCCAGGCTGAACCGCTGGGCTCCCCGCGCGGTGTCCTCGTCCAGGCCCATGGCCAGCAGCACGTGGGAGGGCCGCGGGACGCCCGCGGTGCAGGCAGAGCCGGTGGACGATTCGATGCCCGCCAGGTCCAGGAGGAACAGCAGCGAATCCCCTTCGCAGCCAGGGAAAGTGAAATGCGCGTTGCCGGGCAGCCGGCCGTCACCGGGCGCACCACGGAGTACGGCTTCGGGAACCCGTTCGCGGATGCCGTCCACAAGGCGGTCACGCAGGGCAGCGATCCGCGCCCCCTCGGCGGGCAACGCAGCTGCAACGGATTCCGCAGCGGCGGCGAAGGCCGCGATGGACGCAGTGTCCAGCGTCCCGGAGCGGACGTCGCGTTCCTGGCCGCCGCCGTGCTGCACCGGCGTCAATGTGACCGAGCGGCCCAGCAGGAGCGCACCCACTCCGACAGGGCCGCCGATCTTGTGGCCGGAAACTGACATTGCGTCGAGGCCGGATTCCTTGAAATCCACGGACAGGGAACCGAATGCCTGGACGGCGTCGGAGTGGACGGGCACGCCGGCCGCGTGGGCCAGCTCCACGATGCGGCGGACGGGCTGGATGGTGCCTACTTCGTTGTTGGCCCACATCACGGTCACCAGGGCAACACTGCCGGGGTCGCGTGCCAGCTCCGCCTCCAAGGTAACCAGATCCACCACACCCTCGCGGTCCACGGGCAGCCAGGTAACAGCCGCGCCCTCGTGGCGCTCAAGCCATTCGACGGTGTCCAGCACCGCGTGATGCTCGACGGCGGAGCAGAGGATGCGGCGCCGCCTGGGGTCTTCTGCCACGCGGGACCAGTACAAGCCCTTCACCGCGAGGTTGTCCGATTCGGTGCCGCCGGAGGTGAAGATCACTTCTGACGGGTGTGCCCCGACGGCCGCGGCAATGGTCTCGCGCGCGTCTTCCACGGCGCGGCGGGCCCGGCGGCCGGAACCGTGCAGCGATGACGGGTTTCCGGTACGTGCCAGCTCACGCGTCAGTGCGGTGAGGGCCGCACCGTTGAGCGGCGTGGTGGCGGCGTGGTCGAGGTAGGCGGGCACTGTCCAATTCTAGCGCTCGCGGCCGCGGCAGCCCCGGGCACCAACCTCGGACGCCCCGATGGCGGCAGCCGTCAGCTCACCGGCCAGGTCATAGTCTCGGTCCGCCCCCGCTTCGGCTCAGGCCGACGGCGGCACCAGGGGCAGGTAGCGCGCCACATCCTTGCGGGCGGCGGCGAGTGACCCCGGATCCGGGCAGGAAACGGAGATGTAGGCCGACGAGCCAGCAGTGCCGAAGACCCTGGCAAGAACCGCGGTCGGCTTTCCGCCGTGCGCGGCAGGTTCCAGCACGAGGACCTCGACGCTCTTGCCGGGCTCTTCGACGCTGCCGCCCCACTGCAACGTTTCCGTCGTCAAATACGAGGGCTGGATGGTGGCGTCCAGGTACTGGAACAGGGCCACGGTGGACTCCCGGTCGTCCCCACGGACCAGCGGGCCCTGCCCCGTGCTGACCCGGGCCGCGACCACGCAACCGTCAGCCTTGGCGTATTGGCTTGCACCGGATACGTCCTTCGTGACCGGCTTCCACCCCGGTGCACGCTGCAGCTCGTCAGAGATGCCCACCGGAACGCCCGGGGCCAGGGTGCCCCCGGCCGCAAAGGGCAGGTCCCGGGCTGCCACTGCCGCGGCGTCGTGGCCGGGGGTGATCGTTGGGGTGGACAGGGCCGGCGTGCTTGGCGGCGTTTCCGGGGCAGCAGGGTCGCGGACACCCACGCTGCAGCCGGCCAGCAGCGCTGCCCCGAGCGCTGCCATTGCCAGCGGCACCCCCAGACGCCATCCCAGGCCCGCCGGCACGGCCGTCGTCGGAAAACCCATTTCCACCCCGCATCCCCTGCAGCCGGTGTTCGGCTGTGCATCCACGAGTCTAAACTCCGGCCGCGGGGAACCCCGGCACCCCGGGCGCTCGTTGACAACGCAGGCCGACCATCCGGGCTGGCTAGACTGGGCGGGCACTTCGCTTTCCCCGTGGCGCTTGAAGAACAGGACGATTGCTTGACCGAGAGCAGCAGCTCCCACTACCAGGTCCTCCGTGTGGCCGTCACAGCCACTGAAAAAGAGATCAAAGTGGCGTACCGGCGCGCAGCCAGGTCTGCCCACCCGGACCACGGGGGTGATGCCGCAACGTTCCGCCGGGTCACCGCTGCGTACGAGACGCTGATCGATCCGCAGCGCCGCAAGGCCTACGACCGGTCCTACGGGGCGGGCGCCGCGCCGGCCGACGCCGGCGCCCACTTCGATGCCCCCGCGGCAGGCAGCCGGGCGTCCGCCACAGTCCGCAGACCGGGCGGCGGGCGGAACACGGCCGGGGACCCTCCGGTTTACGTTCCGCCTTACGAAGGGAGCGGCGAGATCCCGCTGATTCCGTTGGAGCAGGCCGGCCAGCAGGTCCACGGGATGCCCCGGAAGAGGGGAATCTTCGGCGCCGAGGCCCGGATCCAGCGTGAAATGCGCACGGTGCAGCTCCTCTCCCGCCAGGTGCTGACGGCCATCCCCGCGGCCCGGCTCATCAACGGCCTGCAGTCGCCGGCGGACAACAGCCACATCGACCACGCCGTCCTGTCCGGCTACCGCCTCGCCTTGGTCAACTCGATGCTCCTGCCCAAGGGCGCCTATGCCTGGGACGGCCGCACCCTCAATCACGGGGGGCGTGCCGTGGCGCCCCCGCAGCTTGCCCGGGTGGTGTGGTCGATGCAGGACATCTTTCCGGAACTGAACGTCACGGGGTGGACCGTGGTGTTCAGCCCGGATGGCAACCTCCATGAGCCGGTGATCGACCATCACCGCCGCCCGGCAGGGCCCATGGAAACGGTCCAAATCGTCAACGCGGCCGGCCTGGTGCGCGGCCTGAAGGAGTTCCTTGCCGCAGGACCGGCACCCAACACCGTGAACGTGCCGGTCCTGGCCCGGCTGCTGCGCGGCATGCACTGACGGCGGTTGGCTAGGATGGGGACGTGTTCCGCATCCTCTTCCATGCCCCAGAAATTCCCGGCAATACCGGCAATGCCATCCGCCTTGCCGCCATCACCGGCGCCGAACTGCACCTCGTGGAACCCCTGGGCTTCGACTTCTCCGATGCCAAACTGCGCCGTGCAGGCCTGGACTACCACGACCTCGCGGTGGTGACCGTCCACCGGAGCATCGAAGACGCCTGGGAACAGCTCAAGCCGGAGCGGGTTTACGCCTTCACCTCGGACGGTACAACCAGTTACACCGACATCCCGTACCAGCCCGGGGACGTCCTGATGTTCGGCAGCGAATCCGTGGGCCTGCCTGCCGAGCTGAAGACCGACCCCCACGTGACCGCAACAGTGCGCCTCCCCATGCTCCCGGCGCTCCGCTCCCTCAACCTCGCCAACGCCGCCTCCATTGCCGTCTACGAAGCGTGGCGCCAGCAGGGCTTCGCCGGGGCCAAGCTCTAGCACCCCGCCCGGCGGGGACAACCGGGACCGAACTCTTTTTTCGTCGATCCCATCCGGCTGCCGCACGGCTCCGAATGCCTTTTGAAACACATTCAAGCGGAGCAAGGAGCGGCAGGTGACATTACTCGAGGCGCATTCCAGGCGCGAACACCGCAACAGCCGCGGCACTGCCCGGGAATCTCCCGCCGGAGACTTATGCTTGGAAGTGATGGAAACTCCCAACGCGCCGAATCCCGAAGGCTCCGCCGCGGTGACCGATCCCCCAGCCGACATCAGCCAGCGGCTGTCGACCCTGCTTGCCGCTGTCGCCCGCGGGGACCAGGCCGCGTTTGCCGAGTTCTACCAACTCACGTCCCGCCGGGTTTTTGGCATGGCACGCCGGGTCCTGATCGACCCCGAACTCAGCGAGGACACAACGCAGGAAGTCTTCCTGCAGGTCTGGCAGAACGCGGCCAAGTTCGATCCGCAGGCCGGGAGCCCGCTGTCGTGGCTCATGACCATCTCCCACCGGCGGGCGGTGGACAAGGTCCGGTCCTCGCAATCCTCCACGGACCGTGAAGCGAAATACGGCGCCAGCACCCAGGACATCGACCACGACAGCGTCTCCGACGAAGTCGGAAGCCGGCTCGAGGCCGAGGCGGTGGTCCGCTGCCTGGAGACGCTGACCGAAACACAACAGGAATCCGTGCGCCTGGCCTACTACGGCGGCCTGACCTATCGGGAAGTCGCCGAACGGCTGAATGCCGCTGTTCCCACCATCAAGTCCCGCATCCGCGATGGACTGATCCGATTGAAGACCTGTCTGGGGGTGAGTTGAATTGAACGACATGGACAACAGCCGCAACGACCGTTCGCGCGCCTTTGGCGACACCGTCGCCATGGACCTTGCCGCAGGCCGTGCCATCGACCTCGCCGAACTCTACGCCCTTGACGCGGTCACGGAGCACGAACGCGACGCGATTGACCACTACATGTCCACCGCACCGGAAACGGAGCGCCTCGTCTTCCTGGAGCGTGTCCGCCAGTCCCGGGAGACGCTGGCCCGCACCTTCCGCGCGGAGGAGGAGCCGCCGTCGGACCTGTTCGAACGGATTGTGGCCCAGCTTCCCGCGGGCAGCGGCCGTACCAGTGCTGACGCCGCGCCCCCGGCCGTAGGCGCGGTGAAACCGCCAGAACCAACCGACGAACTCGCCGAGGCCCGCAAGCGCAGGGCGGAGCGCCGTCCGTCCGGCACCAGGCGCTGGCTGGTGGGCGTGGCAGCCGCGGCAGCGATTGCGCTGGGCGGCGTGGGAGTGGGCGCCTACCTGGCCGACCAGAATGATCCCGTCAACCAGGTCGTGCGTGCCGGGGACCTGCGCGAGGCGTCCGTCAACGTTCAAGGCGGCGGCAAGGCGACGGTGCTGATCTCCGCGTCAGAGGATGCCGCCGTGGTGAAAATGAGCGGCGTGCCCGCTCCACCGGCGGGCAAGGTCTACCAGATGTGGCTCATTCCCAAGGACGGCTCCGCCCCGGTGTCGCAGGGCCTGATGGACGAACAGGCACTCTCCAAACCTGCCGTGGTCCAAGGCATCCATTCGGCTGCTTCGCTGGGCATCACCGTTGAACCGTCCGGCGGTTCGAAAGCGCCCACGCTGCCGACGGTTGCGGCGGCACCGCTCGGCGCCTGACCCGGCACCGGCGACCAACGCCAAAAGCCCCCCGTTCCCATAATCGGAACGGGGGGCTTCTTGCGTCCTAGAAGCCGGCGATGGTGTCCGGCCCGTTGACCGCCACCACGTGGAAGGCCTCGGCACTGCGCCCGCGCGGCATTCCTGCCCGCGCGGCGTTGGTGCGCATGCCCTGGCGCACGGTGGCTTCCATGGCCTCCACGTCGGGGTGCTGGCTGACGTGGACATGGATGGCGGCGAGTTTCGCGTCAACCTGGTCGGTGACATCGACGAAGTGGTTTTCCCGTTCACCCGGTCCCGCATAAAGCCAGAGCCACGGCAGCTTGTAGGCTTCCAGCCCGGCCTTCGCCAGCTCGGGATAGGCGAAGGGGTTCTCCAGTGCCGGGTACACGGCCCGGGTCACCGCCTCCCCCACTGCCAGGTGGTCCGGGTGGCTCTTCTGGATCCGCTGCCAGTTCCGTTCAGGGTGCATGGCGAGCACGACGTCGGGGCGGACTTCGCGGATCAGCCGCACAACGCCTTTCATCACCTCGTGGGAGGCCTCAAGGTAGCCGTCACGCTGATGGAGGTAGTGGATGTCAGTGACGCCCACCAGCTCCGCTGCCCGGCGCTGCTCGGCGTCCCGCATGGCGATGATGTCCGCGCGGTGGGCAGGATCGAAGCCGCCGGCATCGCCGTCGGTCATGATGCAGTAGCTCACCTCCACCCCCGCAGCCGTCCACGCGGCGATGGTGCCCGCTGCGCCGAAGTCGATGTCGTCGGGGTGGGCCGCAAAACAGAGCACCCGCCCAACCCGGTGCAATTCCGGGTTGAACGGGCTCCCTGCCTGCTCGCTGGAAGCAGTCAACGGATCAGCCTTTGCGCTTCTTGATCTCGGCTGCGGCCTGGGGCAGGACATCGAAGACGTCTCCGATGATGCCGAAGTCGGCGATCTCGAAGACCGGCGATTCGGCATCCTTGTTCACGGCGACGATGACCTTGGACGTCTGCATGCCGGCTTTCTGCTGGATGGCACCGGAGATGCCTGCCGAGATGTACAGCTGCGGGGAAACGGTCTTGCCGGTCTGCCCCACCTGTGCGTCGTGGCTGATCCATCCGGCGTCGGTGGCTGCGCGGGAAGCTCCTACGGCGGCACCGAGGGCATCGGCCAGCTCCTCGACGGGACCGAAGTCGCCGTCCATGCCGCGGCCGCCGGCAACGACGATCCGGGCGTCGGTGAGGTCAGGGCGGCCGCTGGCCACCTTCTGCTCGCGGGCAGTGATGCGGGCAGCGTTGGCGACGGCGGGCACCTCCACGGTCGCCGTTTCGGGCGTCGTGGGTGCGGGTGCGGGTTCCGGAACCACGTTGTTGGCCTTGAGCGTGAGCACGGAAACGGCCGTCGTGGCCTTGCAGGAGGTGTTGTACGAGCCGGCCAGGACCGACTTGTGCGCGGTACCGTCCGGGTCCACGGCGACGACGTCGGTGATGACGCCGGCGTTGAGCCGGATGCCCAGCCGCCCCGCGATCTCTTTGCCTTCCGGAGAGTTGTCCAGCAGCACGATCCCGGCTCCGGCTGCCTCTGCCGCCGCGGCCAGGTAGGCTGCCTTGGGCGCTACGAGGAAGTCACCCAGGTCCTCGGCCGACGGGTGCAGGACGGTGCCCACACCGTATTCCGCGAAGGTGGCGGCGACGTCGTCGGAAAGGTCTCCGTTGACCGCGACGGTGCTCTCCCCCAGGGAACGAGCCAGGGTCAGCAGCTCCAGGCTGCTCTTCTTGAGCGAAGCTCCGGGGTTGTCGATGAATACCAGTACTTTTGCCATGTCGTTGTCCCCTTAGAGCAGCTTCTGGGCGGCCAGGAAGTCAACCAGCTTGATGCCGGCGTCGCCCTCGTCGGTGATGATGGTGCCGGCAGTCCTCGGCGGCCGCTGTTCGGCGCTGGTGACGGTGGTCCACGACCCTGCAAAGCCAACCTGGGCAGGGTCCACGCCGATGTCTGCGAGGGAGAGCGTGGTGATGCTCTTGCGCTTGGCCGCGATGATGCCCTTGAAGTTGGGGTACCGGGGTTCGTTGATCTGGTCCGTGACGGACACGACCGCGGGCAGTGCTGCTTCCACGGTCTCCGATGACGTGTCGGCGTCGCGCCGGGCAGTGAGCCGGCCGCCGTCGACCTCCAGCGAGGATGCGAAGGTCACCTGCGGCAGCCCGAGCCGCTCCGCCAGCTGGGCCGGGACCAGCGAGGTCTCACCATCGGTGGACGCCATCCCGGTCAGGACCAGGTCCACGCCGCCCAGGTGCCGGACCGCCGCCGCGAGCGCCAGCGAGGTGGCAGCCGCGTCCGAGCCGGCGAGCGCGTCGTCCGTGAGGTGGACGCCTTCGGTGGCGCCCATCTGCAGCGATTTCTTTACGGCGTTGACGGCCCCGGCAGGGCCCATGCTCAGGGCAATGACCTGGTTGCCGGCCTTGCTTCCGCCTCGGGCCTCGGCAAGCTGCAGGGCAGCTTCCAGGGCGTATTCGTCGAGCTCGGACAGGATGCTCTCGTCGCGGTCCGCGGTGTTGCCCTCGCCACCCAGGTGTCGGTCGAACTGGGCGTCCGGTACATGTTTGACCAGGACTACGATCTTCAATGTCTCTTCCACTGTGTTTACAGCAGCCTTCCATGCTTGTGGACAGCCAGCCGGGTGGGTCATGGCCGCGGAATGCCCGGCAGGCGGGTAGCTCCTAGCTAACCATATCGGCGCGTCCGGGCGCCCTCTTCCGTTAACGCCTGTGTCAGGTTTTCCGTTGCGCCGGACATGCCGACGGCGGCGCCCCCTGGGTGGGGACGCCGCCGTCGTGATGGCTTGGGCGTGTCAGCTGGCTGCCGCGCCGAGCGTGACGTCGAAGGTCTGCTCCTTGCCGCCGCGCTGGACCGTGATCTTGACCGTGGAACCTGCCGGCTGCTCGCGGACCGCCGCGGTCAGCTGGTTCGGTTCACCGATGCTGAGGTCGTTGAACTTGGTGATGACGTCGCCGACCTTGATCCCGGCCTTCCCTGCCGGCGAACTGGCGTCAACCGTGGCTACGTCGGCGCCTACCGAGAATTCCGAGGACGCACCGGAGGTACTCTTCGCCTTGACGCTGACACCGAGCTGGCCATGGGAGGCCTTGCCGTTGTCGATGATCTCCTGCGCCACGCGCTTGGCGTTGTTGATCGGGATGCTGAACCCGACGCCGATGTTGCCGCTCTGGGACGTCGAGGTGCCGGAGCCTGCGGACGCGATGGCCACATTCACGCCGATGATCTCACCCTTGCTGTTGACGAGGGCGCCGCCGGAGTTGCCGGGATTGATCGCTGCATCGGTCTGGATGACGTTGATGGCGATGGATCCCTGGCTCGAGCTTTGCTGGCTTTGTCCGCCGCCCGGAGGCGCAAACTGGAAGCCCTGGTCACCGCCCTGGCTGTTGTCACCGCCCTGCGGGGCTGCCGACGATGCCACGCTGATGGTCCGGTTCAGCGTGGACACGATGCCATCCGTCACCGTCCCGGTCAGCCCAAGCGGTGAACCGATGGCGATGGCGGTGTCACCCACGTTGAGTTTGGAGGAATCCCCCAGGGTTGCAGGAGTGAGGCTTGAGGTGTCGTCCACCTTGATCACCGCGAGGTCGGACAAGGGGTCCGTGCCTACGAGCTTCGCGGGAAGGACCTTGCCGTCGCTGGTGCGGATTTCAAGGGTGGCGTTGGCCGTCTGGCCGTCCAGCGTGACCACGTGGGTGTTGGTGAGAATGTGTCCCTGGTCGTCAAGGACGATGCCCGACCCGGTGCCACCGGAGCTGCCGCTGGTGGCACTGATGGTAACCACACTGGGGGAAGCCTTCACGGCGGCGGCTGTAATGGCGTTGACGTCATCCTTGTTATTCACGATGACCGTTCCCGGCTGGTTGCTGCCACCCACCGCCGAGGTGCCGGAGCCGGCGTTTCCAAACAGTTCACCTGCGCCCACCGTTGCCACGCCGCCGCCCACAAGCCCAGCGGCGAGGATGCTGGCGATGAGGGTGCCGATGCCGAAGGTCGCCTTCCGGCGCGGAGCATCTTTGGGATTGGGCGCCAGGCCGACACTTCCGTGCTGCATACCGGGCCCCGCGCCCTGGCCTGGCTGGCCGTTCTGCTGCTGGCCGTAGTATCCGGACTGGCCGTAGAAAGGCTGGCGCTGCGGGTAAACGGGGCGGGGAGCGCCGGGGAGCTCCTGGGTGTGGTCCTGGCGTGCTGCCTGCGGCTGGTCCAGCCGTTCCGTGGGGTTGTGCTGCTGGTCAGCGGCACCGTACTGTCCCTGCTCGTGGCCGGCATTGCCCCCGCCCCCGGACTGAGTGTCCGCCGGGCCGGCTCCGGGCTGCTGCGGGTCCTGCTGCTGCCAGGGGTTCCGGCTGCCCGCGCTGCCCTCCGGGACCGGTCCTGGCGTGTGATTCTCAGTCATGGGACTTCCTTTCATCCTTGTCTGCCATTAACTATGACCCGTCCCGCTGGAACAAGCTCGGATGTTTGCTGAAAGCTTCCTGAACGTCGTGGCGTTCCCATAGAACCCCGCAATGTGTTTCGCTGGCGGCATATTCGGCCGCATGGACTGGCTGTGGGGTGCACCATAGAATCAAGATGAATTGCCACAGCGACCTGCGGCTTCACACCAAGCGTGGGGGCGCTGCTGGATTCGACGACTGATTCGTCCCGAGTCGGTGTCAGGCGTGCTGAAGGGTTGCACATGCGGTCAAAGTTCAAACGTTTCCTCGCCGTGATCGGCCTTGCCGGGCTGCTCACGATTCCCGCCGGCGCGGCCTGGGCCGAAGACCCGGTGACCATTCCCTCCGGAACGAACATTGTTGATAATGCCAACGTCCTGGGCAGCCGGAAGGGCGAAGTCCAGGACGCCATCCAGAAGCTCCTGAAAGACCACAAGTACAACCTGTACGTGGTCACGGTGAAAACCTTCACCAACCCGACCGATCCGGCCCAGTGGACGCAGAAAGTAGCTGAGCTGAGGACCATGGGCAGGGCTGACGCCGTCCTGGCAATTGCTGTTGATGACGGCAAGTTCAACTTCGTCACGAATTCGAGCAGCCCCATCCGGTCCAAGCAGGCCAACATCAGCCAAAACGCAGTCACCGCCAACCTGGCCGGGGGCAAGAAGGACTATGCGCAGGCTGCCATCGACACCGCCTCAGCAATCGGCGACGCCGCCAATGGCGGCAGCGGCAGTGTGTCCTCCGGTGACGGTGCGGGCGCCGCGGTTCTGGTTGGAGCCGGCGTCGTCGTGGCAGGCGGCGGCGCCTACCTGTACTACCGGAACCGCCGGAAGAAGGCCGCAGCCCAGGCCTCCACGGGCAGCTACGGCCCCCAAGGTGCCGAGCTGGACCCATTGGCTTCGCTGAGCGTGGACGAACTCCGCCGCAAGAGTGGCTCCCTCCTGATCGAAGCTGATGACGCCATCAAGTCCAGCGAACAGGAACTCGGCTTCGCCCAGGCGCAGTACGGCGACTCCGCCGTGGGGAACTTCACCAAAGCGCTGGGGGAAGCCAAAGCCCACATGGGCGAGTCCTTCAAATTGCAGCAGCAGCTTGATGACCACATCCCGGACACCGAAGAACAGCAACGCACCTGGCTGGGCGAGATTATCCGCCGGTCCGAGGCCGCCCTGGCCTCCCTGCAGGAGCAGAAAGCGGACTTCGACTCACTGCGTGAACTGGAAAAGAACGCGCCCCAGGCCCTCGCGGCCGTCAATGCCGGAGCCCGGGAAGCGGACGCCAAGATTTCCACGGCCGAGCAGTCGCTTGCCGAAATGCGGTCCAAGTACGCGGACAGCGCGCTGACACAGGTTTCTGACAACATCGTCCAGGCCAAGGAGCGGCTGGCCTTCGTGCAGAACGCCTCGGCAACCGCGCAGCAGAAACTGGACGGGGGCGAGCAAAGCCTCGCTGCCGTGGCAGTCCGCGCAGCCGAGGAAAGCCTGCACCAAACCAATGTCCTGCTGGACGCCATCTCCAAGCTGTCCGCGAGCCTCGATGAAGCCCGGAACAGCGTCGAAACGGCGGTGGTGGACACGGCGCAGGACCTGGCGCAGGCAAAGGCCATGATCCAGTCCGGAACCCACGCCGAACTGGCGGGCCCCGTGGCTGCGGTGGAAGCGGCCCTTGCCCAGGTAAAGAGCGAAATCCAGGGTGGGAAGATCGATCCTGTCGCCACCCTGCAACGGGTCGAAAGCGCGCACCAGACCCTGGACCAGGCCTTGACCGGCATCCGGGACCAGCAGGAGCAGGCGCGGCGCGCCCAGGCATCCCTGCAGCAAACCATCATGTCCGCGCAAGCCCAAATCAGCGCAACCTCCGACTACATCACAGCGCGGCGCGGCGGCGTTGGCACCGAGGCGCGGACCCGACTGGCCGAATCCCAGCGCAACCTCGACTACGCCCTCTCCATCGCACGGACAGATCCGGTCACGGCCCTGACCTATGCACAGCAGGCCCACGCCCTGGCGGCGCAGGCAGCACAACTGGCCCAGGCAGACGTTGACCACTTTGACGGCTACGCCAACCAGGGCTTCGGCCGTGGCGGCATGTTCGGCGGCGGCGGTGGCGGCGGCCTGGGCGGTGCCATCCTCGGTGGCATCCTGATCAACTCCATCCTGAACGGCGGCCACGGCGGCTGGGGCGGCGGTGGCGGCTGGGGCGGGGACTCCGGCGGAGGTGGCGGCTGGGGCGGAGACTCCGGCGGCTTCGGCGGCGGAGACTTCGGCGGCGGCGACTCCGGCAGCTTCTAGACCCTCCGCCGGCCCAGACCGGAGCAATCCGGCCGGCGGACAACAGCAGTACACCACTGTGCACCGGTTCCAGTGGGTCAACACAGAGCAGGACGAAAGGCAAACACCATGGTTAAGCAGTCCATTTTCGGCCGGATCGCACAGCTGGCAAAGGCGAATATCAACTCTTTGCTGGACAACGCCGAAGATCCGCAGAAGATGCTGGACCAGATGGTCCGCGACTACACGAACAACATCGCAGAGGCCGAATCCGCCGTGGCCCAGACCATCGGCAACCTCCGGATGCTCGAGGACGACTACAACGAGGACATCAAGAACGCCCAGGACTGGGGCAACAAAGCCCTCGCCGCCTCCCGCAAGGCTGACGAATTCCGCGCCGCCGGCGATGTGGCCGACGCCGAGAAATTCGACAACCTGGCCAAGGTTGCCCTGCAGCGCCAGATGGCGGCCGAGAGTGAAGCCAAGGGCGCTGAGCCGAGCATCGCCTCCCAGCGCGAAATCGTGGACAAGCTCAAGGTGGGCTTGGACCAGATGAAGAACAAGCTCAACCAGTTGACCAGCAAGCGCAACGAACTCGTCGCCAGGTCCAAGACCGCCGCTGCCCAGTCGCAGGTGCACGACGCCATTAAGAGCATCGACATCATGGACCCCACCAGCGAAGTCGGCCGCTTCGAAGAGAAGATCCGCCGCGAGGAGGCCAAGGTCCGCGGACAGGAGGAACTTGCCGCGTCCAGCCTCGATGCACAGTTCAACCAGCTGGAAGACCTGGGAGAGCAGACGGAGATCGAAGCCAGGCTGGCAGCGCTGAAGGCCGGGGGCAAGCCTGCCCTCGGCGCAGGGAGCCAGGCGTCAACGTCCGGATCCACGGTGGACGAAGCCGACTTCGACAAGCTCTGACCTGCGGGATATCCGCTGCATGGAACAAGACAATGGCCGGGACCGGTGTCCCGGCCATTGTCTTGCCTCCAGTGTGTAGCGTGGTGGTATGGCATCCACTGAACAAACGTCCCTGGTATGGCTGCGCGACGACCTGCGCCTGGACGACAACCCGGCGCTGGACGCCGCGGCACGCCTGGGCGGTCCCATGACGGTGGTCTATATCCTCGACGAGGAGTCCGAAGGAATACGCCCGCTGGGTGGTGCTGCCCGCTGGTGGCTGCACCATTCCCTGGTGGCCCTGGCAGCGGACCTGGAAGGCAAAGGTTCCCGGCTGGTACTGCGCCGCGGTGCCGCGGCGGGCATCATCCAGGACCTGGCTGCCCGGACCAAGGCGACGCATCTTTTGTGGAACCGGCGGTACGGCCAGCCCGAGCGGACCATTGATGCCGGGCTCAAGGACTGGGCCGGAAGCAACGGCATCGAAGCCGCCAGCTTCCAGGCCAACCTCCTCTTCGAGCCTTGGACCATTACCACGGGCGCGGGCGGCCCGTACAAGGTCTACTCCCCCTTTTGGCGGGCCTGCCTGGCCGCGGCGGACATCCGCGACCCCCTGGAGGCACCTGGGACCTTGCCGGGGCCTGCTCCGTCCGGCCGCGGACTGCCCGCCTCAGACACGCTCAGCAGCTGGGCCCTCCTGCCCACTTCCCCCGACTGGAGCGGCGGCCTGGCCGAGGCCTGGGAGCCGGGCGAAAAGGGCGCAGCACACCGCCTGGAGGAGTTCCTGGACGGCCCCATCGAGGAGTACGGCACGGGCAGGAACCTTCCCGGCACCGATGGCACCAGCAGGCTGTCACCATACCTGCGGTTCGGCGAGATCAGCCCGTTCCGCGTGTGGCGCGAGATCCGCCGCCGCCACCCCCGCAAAATCCCTGCCGACGTCGGAACATTCCGCTCGGAACTGGGCTGGCGCGAGTTCAACTGGCATCTGCTGTACCACAATCCGGACCTGGCCACCCAAAACTTCCGGCCGGCGTTCGACAAGTTTCAGTGGGGGTCGCCAGGCAAACGGGAACTTGCGGCGTGGAAGCACGGAAACACGGGCTATCCCCTGGTGGACGCCGGCATGCGGCAGCTCTGGCAGACGGGCTGGATGCACAACCGCGTCCGGATGGCGGCCGCATCCTTCCTGGTCAAGAACCTCCTGACAGATTGGCGGATCGGCGAGGAATGGTTCTGGGACACCCTGGTGGACGCGGACGCCGCGAACAACCCGGCCAACTGGCAGTGGGTGGCGGGTTCCGGCGCCGATGCCTCACCGTACTACCGGATCTTTAATCCCGTCACGCAGAGCAAGAAATTCGACGCCAACGGAAGGTACCTGCGCGAGTTCATCCCCGAACTTTCGGAGCTGGACGGCAAAGCCATCCATGAACCCTGGAAGTCAGGGGTCCAAGGCTACCCGGAACCGCTCGTGGACTTGCCGGAATCACGGGAGCGGGCGCTGAACACTTACCAGCAGCTCAAGGACTCTGAGGCTAGCGGCTGACCTTGCCCATAAGGGACGCGATGGGGCGCAGGAAGATCGGACGCGCCAGGAACCAGGCGGCCGCCATGACCGCGACCGAGGCAAGGAAGACCCAGAAGCCGAACCAGCCGTCGTCGTCGCTGACACCGTACATGTGGTTCAGGTTCCGCAGCGCGCCGGTGGTGAGCACCAGGAAGACGTGGACCACGATGAAGGCGACGAAGTAGATCATCACAGGGAAGTGGACGGCACGCGCCCATTCAATCGGGTAGGCCTTGTTGAGCCTGGCTGCCTTCTTTGGCCACGCGGAGGACATCCGCAGGCCGGTGATGAATGCCAGCGGCGCCGCAATGAAAACAGTGACGAAGTAGGCCAGGAGCTGCAGCGCGTTGTAGTTGATCCAGCCATCCTCCGTGGGCCAGTCCAGCGACGCGTATTGCAGCGCGGCAGAGAGGGCATTGGGAACGACATCCCAGCTCGTGGGGACAATGCGCATCCACTGGCCGGTGGCAAACAGCAGGACAGCGAAGACCAGCCCGTTCAGGATCCACAAGGCATCAAGGGTCAGGTGGAACCAGAGCTCCAGGCTGATCTTGGTGGGCGCATTCCTGGTACGGATCAAGCCCTTGTTGTTGCGGGTCCAATGCCCGCTGGGACGGGTGGTGGTCCGCACCTGCCATCCGGTGCGGATGATCAGGAGCAAGAAGAAACCGTTCAGGAAATGCTGCCAGGCGAGCCACGCCGGGAACCCAACAGGGGCGGAGGCCGGCAGTTCAGATTGGCCCGGGTAATCGGCCACGAACGATGCAACGGCCGGCAGTCCCATCAGCAGCCTGGCGGCCAGCACTGCCAGGACCAGTGCCACGAGGACGGCGGGAACCGCCCAATAGAGCCGGGACCGCTTACCCGTCGCGGCGCCGGGCTTCTTCGTGGGTGTGGCCATCGAACAACATACCTCTCAAGAATGGCGTATGGCTGCCCACGGATCGTGGGGTCCTCGAAAGAGAATACTAGGAACTATGCGCATCCAGGCAAAAAGAAGGCCCCGCCGGCGTAACTGCCGGCGGGGCCTTCATAAGTTGCGGGGACAGGATTTGAACCTGTGACCTCTGGGTTATGAGCCCAGCGAGCTACCGAACTGCTCCACCCCGCGTCGCTTGATCAACACTACCCTACTTTTGCGGCGATCCCGACCACCCTGAGCACCACCGGGGCACGCCTCCCGAAAGGCTCTGCGCTGTCGCGCGGGCAAAGCAAAAGGCCCGAACATTGTTCCCAATGTTCGGGCCTTCTTCCAGTTGCGGGGACAGGATTTGAACCTGTGACCTCTGGGTTATGAGCCCAGCGAGCTACCGAACTGCTCCACCCCGCGTCGCAAGAACTACTTTACCGGGAGGTGAACCGGAGGCCAAATCGGCGGGGCGTGACGTCCGTTACGCCGGCCCGGCACCCGCGCCCGTTAAGGCTGGGATGCCGGGCCGCCGTCGTCGGACTAGCGGCTCGCTGACGGGGACGGCGTCGCCGAAGGTGAACCGGAGGCGGCCGGTGCCGGCGTCGCTTCCGGAGCCGTGACCGGAATCTTGGCTTCGGCCTCCATGGCCTTCTGCAGTGCGGCCGCGACCTTCTTCTGGGCCTCGCCGTAGGCGGCGAAGTCGCCCGCCGCAAGGGCTGTCTGGCCGGCCTGGATGGCCGAGTTGGCGTCATCCAAAGCCGCCTTCAGCTGGGCCTTGGCGTCGGCTGCCGCAGGCGTCGAAGGCGCTGCCGGCCCGGCGGGCGTTTGCCCGTTATTGGCCGAGTCTCCGGCTGCTGCCCCCGAATCGCCTCCGAAGAGCTGCTTCAGGGCTGCGTCCAGGGTGGGCGCGAAGCCCACCTTGTCACCGAATGCCACCAGCACCCGCTGCAGGGTCGGGTAGGAGGTCTCGCCCGTCGACTTGAGGTAGACGGGCTGGACATAGAGGATGCCGCCGCCCACGGGCAGGGTGAGCAGGTTGCCGTTCAGCACATCCGATGCGCCCTGCCGCAACAGGTTAAGGGCCTGCGACACGGTGGGGTCCGAGTTGAACTTATTCTGCGCCTGCCCGGGGCCGGGGACCTGGGTCTCCGGCGGAATCTGCAGCAGCCGCAGCTTGCCGTAGCCGTCAGCCTTCACCCCCGCCTGGTTGCCGGCGTCCGAGTCGGCGGCCAGGAAGCCATACAGGACGTTCCGTGCGTTTCCGTTGACAATTTGCGGAATGAACGACGACGTCAGCTGGAACGCCGGCTTCTGCTGGTCAGGCATCTGCAAGGACATGTAGAACGGCGGCTGCTTGACGTCCGTGTCCACAGTCGGATCAGCCGGAGTGCTCCACACATCGTTGTTCTTGTAGAAGCTGATGGGATCCGTCACGTGGTACTGCCCCAGGAGCTCCCGCTGGACCTTGAAGAGATCCTCCGGGTAGCGCACGTGGCTCATGAGCGCACCGGACATCTCGGAGTACGGCTTCAGCGAGGACGGGAAGACCTTCTGCCAGGCCTTCAGGACGGGGTCGGTATCGTCCCAGGCGTACAGGGTGACCGAGCCGTCGTAGGCGTCCACCGTGGCCTTGACCGAGTTCCGGATGTAGTTCACCGTGCTGTTGGGCAGCGCCACGGCGCGGCCGGAACTGGTCTGGGAATCAGCCGTCGCATCGGAGAGCTGCTTCTGCTGCGAGTAGGGGTAGTACTGGCTGGTGGTGTAGGCATCCACGATCCACTTGACCCGGCCGTCCACCAGGGCCGGGTAGGATCCACCGTCCACCGTTAGGTACGGGGCCACCTTCTGGACGCGTTCGCGGGGGTTCCGGTCGTACAGGATTTGCGATTCGGAGTTCACCCCGTCCGAGAGCAGCAGGTCCGAGGACTGGAATTTGATGGCGTACAGGATCTTGTTGAAGAAAGAGCCGACGTTCGGGCCGCCGTTGCCCTTGAAGGTGTACTGGGTTTCGCCTTCGCCTTCCTTGCCGGACGGGCGGTCCTGTTCGCGCGGGGTGGCGCCGTCCGGAGCTCCCACGATCGAGTATTCCGGCGAGGACTCGCCGAAGTAGATCCGCGGCTCGTAGGTGGAATCACTGCCGAGGACGCCGGTGGAAGGGATGCCGGACTGCAGGAACTCAGGTTTGCCGTCCACCGTGAACTTGTTGCCCTTGGCGGCCACGACGCCATAGCCGTGCGTGTACACCACGTGCTGGTTGAGCCAGCCCTGCTGGTTGGTCTGCACGTTGGTGGGGTTCAGCTCGCGCACCGCGATCACGGTGTCCTGGATCTTGCCGTCCACCTCGTAGCGGTCCACGTTCAGGGCCTTGGGGAACTGGTAGTACGGGCGGTACTGTTCCAGCTGCGCGAAGGCGTCCGAGATCAGGTTGGGGTCCAGGAGCCGGATATTGGCCGTGGTCTGCGCATCAGGTGCCAGCGCACCGGTGCTGGCCGTGTTCGTGGCGTCGTAGCGGGTTTCCTGGATGCCGTCCAGGCCGTACGCCCTGCGGGTGTTGTCGATATTGCGCTGGATGTACTGGCTTTCCAGCGTCTGTTCGGACGGACGCACCTGGAACTGCTGGATCACCCACGGGTAGACGCCGCCGGCCAGGATGGACGTAATAATCAGCATTGCCGTGCCGATCACCGGCAGTCGCCAGCGGCCGATGACGGCAGCGACGATGAACAGGACTGCCACCAGGGCGGCCGCGACGGCGAGGATGGCCTTGGTGGGGATGACGGCGTTGACATCGGTGTACAGGGCGCCGGCCCAGCGGCCGCCGTTGTTCTGCACGGACGAGAAGCGGTCCAGCCAGAAGTTGACTCCCAGGAGCACCAGGAAGGCCGCACCCGTGACCGCTATATGGATTTGTGCTGCGCGGCTGGTGAAGACGCCCCGCTCCATGAGCCGGATGCTGCCGTACAGGTAGTGGGTGAGGATCCCCGCGATGCCGGCAATGACCACCACGCTGATGAGGAACCCGGTCACGAACCCCAGGAAGGGCAGGGTCATCAGGTAGAAGCTGATGTCCATGTTGAACTGCGGGTCGTTTTGCCCGAAGCCCACCTGGTTGAAGAAGAGCAGCACCTTCTGCCACTGGCTCGCCGCGGCGCTGCCCGCAAACAGGCCGAACAGGATGGGAAGCCCCACCATGACAATCCGGCGGACCGGCTCAAGCTGGGCCTGGTACCTGTTGAGGTTGTCCCGCACCTCCGAATCCGGCGCGTACACCGGCCGGGCGTTATAGGCGATCCGGATCGCGAAGAACACAGCCGCGAACATGAGGGCGAAGCCGGCCACGAACGTGGCAATCTTGGCCAGGTTCTCCGTGATGAAGACCTCGATGAAGCCCAGCTGCCGGTACCAGAGGACGTCGGTCCAAACGTTGGCGAAGAAAATGAAGCCCACGACCACCAGGGCGACAACGATCAGGGTGGGCGTTAAGGCGCCGCGACGTGAAGGGGGTCTGCCTGTGGGCATGGTGCTGGCGGGACGGGACAAACTGGGTACCTCATAGCTGGTCGTCAGAATATTCGAAGCGTGCGAGCGACGCACCCTACCGGCCAAAAACGGCTGGTTTGGTCCGTCATCTGTGCCACGAGTGGCGGTGGAGCTTAGTTCCTGTCGGTTCTAGATGCGCCCAGTCTAGTTGTTTGCGCAGGTCGGCAGGCCGGACGTGTCCTGT
The DNA here is from genome assembly GCF_004364695.1 of Arthrobacter sp. AG258. Classification (NCBI taxonomy): domain Bacteria; kingdom Bacillati; phylum Actinomycetota; class Actinomycetes; order Micrococcales; family Micrococcaceae; genus Arthrobacter; species Arthrobacter sp. AG258. The sequence goes on from NZ_SOBI01000002.1 coordinate 541,218, forward strand.
CCGCTGCCTGCGGCTTCCACCGCGTGCCGGGCCTGGGACAGGTTTTCCACCCGGACCACCTGGAGTCCGTCCGGAACATGGCCGGCCACCTCGTCGCAGTTTCCGGCCGGCGCCAGGAAGAGCGTGGCGCCGGATGCGCGGGCACCGCGCATCTTCTGTGCGATCCCGCCGATAGGGCCCACCGTGCCGTCCGGGGCGATGGTGCCCGTGCCCGCGATGTGCTTGCCGCCCGTGAGGTCACCCGGCGTCACGGTATCGATAATGCCCAGCGAAAACATGAGTCCTGCGCTCGGTCCGCCCACCTTGTCCAGGGAAATCTGGACTTGGAAGGGGAAATTGAACAGGTACTTGAGCATGACGCCAAGAATGTAGCGGCCTTGGCCGTTGTCCTTGGGCGTGATGTCCAAGGTAACGGGCTGGCCTCCGCGCTCCACCGTTACCGTAGCCGGTGCACCCTTGCCTGCCGCCAGCTCATCCTGGATGACGGACAGGGACGTGATGTCCTTGCCGTTGATGGTCTTCAGGACGTCGCCTTGCTGGATCTTCCCGGCGGAAGCGGAATCCTTTGACAGGTCCGCGGCCTGGAGCTGCTGGCTGAAAGGAATCTTGAGTTCATTCAGAGCCGACGCGACGGCGTTTTCCTGCGACGTGGTCATGGCCACGGCGCTTTGCTCCTGGGCCTCTTCCTTGGTGGTACCCGTGGGGTAGATCAATTCTTCCGGGTACACGGCTTTGGAACTGTCCAGCCACGCGGAGAAAGCGCTGAGGATGCTGACGGAGCCGGTGGGACCGCCGTCAACGTACACCGTGGTCAGGTCGAGGCTTCCGGCCGCGGGATACGTTTCATGGCCGCTGACACTGATGACCGGATGCCCTTGGCTCTCCCCCAGCGTGTTGTAGGTGGGCCCGGGGGACTCGATGACATACGGCACCGGCAGGGTCCCAACAGCGATGCCAAGCCCCAGCGCCGCCAGCCCGGCAACCATCATGGTGGACAGGCGCCTGCCCGGCCGCCCGCCGTCGTCCGCAACCATGCCCCCTGCTGAGCCGCTGCCGTCCTCGCCGTCAAGGGGGCCGTTGCCCCCCGTTGGTTCCGGACCGGAGAAGGGGCGAAGCTCGGGAACGTGGTCCTCGGAGGAATGGCCGCCACGGGTTGTAGTCACCCCACCAACAGTACGCGGTGAAGATGTCCCGGGGCGCTTTGCCTAGAGCGAACGACGGCGGCGGGCGGCAGACAGCCACGCCCCACCGGGGTACCGTGAAGACTGATCAACAGTCACACCATCGATCGGCGGGACCATGACCTCCAACCCACTCAATCCGTCCAACGGCGACGACAATCCCAAGGATCCGTTGACCGAGATGCTGCAGAACCTGATGGGCGGCAAGGGGATGGAAAACTTCGACCCCGCCGAGCTCGCCAAGGCTGCCGGCCTGCCTGACGACCCCAACCTGCTGGCCCAGATGTTCTCCCAGGTGCAGGCGATGATGAGTGCGCCGTCCGAAGGACCCGTCAACTGGACTCTGGCGCACGACAACGCCCGGCGCGTCGCCGCCGGCAGTTCAGATCCCTCCGTCACCGCGCAGCAGTCCCGGGACGTCGACGAAGCACTCCGCCTGGCCGAACTGTGGTTGGACCCGGTAACGGACCTGCCCGCCACCGGGCTGATCGGCAAAGCCTGGTCCCGTGCCGAGTGGGTGGAAGCAACCCTTGGCACCTGGAAGCGGCTGACCGAACCGGTGGCCAACAGCATCGCCAACGCCCTGTCCTCGGCCATGACGGAGCAGATGCCCGAGGAGATGAAGTCCATGATGGGCGGCGCCTCCTCGATGCTGCAGAACATGGGCGGGGCCATCTTCGGCATGCAGCTGGGCCAGGCCATCGGGGCCCTGTCCAAGGATGTTGTCAGCTCCACCGATATTGGCGTCCCGCTCGCCGACCTTGAAATGGCGCTCCTGCCTGCCAACGTCGCGGCATTCGGCGAAGGCCTGTCGCTGCCCGAGAACGACATCCGGCTGTTCCTTGCCGTGCGGGAGGCCGCACACGCGCGCCTGTTCGTGCAGGTGCCGTGGTTGCGTGGCCACCTGCTGGGCGCCATCGAGGCCTACGCCCGTGGCATCCATATCGACACCTCCCGCATCGAGGAGCTCGCCCGGGACATCGACCCGAGCAACCCGGAAGGCATCCAGGAGGCCCTCTCCCAGGGCGTGTTCATGCCGCAGCGGACCCCCGCCCAGGAGCAGGCACTGGAGAAGCTCGAGACAGCGTTGGCCCTGGTGGAGGGCTGGGTGGACGAACTCACCGCTGCCGCCACCGAGAACCTGCTGCCCTCCGCCGGCGCTCTCCGGGAAACGGTGCGGCGCCGCAGGGCCACCGGCGGTCCGGCCGAACACGCATTTGCCTCCCTGGTGGGGCTGGAGCTGCGGCCCCGGCGCCTGCGCGACGCCGCGACGCTGTGGGCAACGCTGAAAGATGAGCGCGGCATTGAAGGCCGAGACGCCATTTGGCACCACCCCGACCTGCTGCCCACCGCGGAAGACCTCGATGACCCGAAGGGTTTCAGCTCCCGCCGGAAGCTCGCCGAAGCGAGCGACAGCGAGGTCGACGACGCCCTGCAGAAGTTGCTCAGCGGCGGTTTTGACGAGGCGCCCGGTGCTGACGGTGACACCGCCGCCGGCACGGACACAAATGACGGCGGCCAGCACACGGACGACGGCGGTTCGGACCAGCCGAAGAGCTGAGATTGGTTGGCGCGGCCGGGGGTTTCCCGGCCGCGCCGGTCCGTTAAGCCGGGGTGATGGGCCTGCGCGCGGTTGGCGCCGGACGTTGAGCGGTGGGTGGTCCTAGTCGGCGTCGCCCGGCCAGGGGTTCCCGGCAGTGTTGGGCACACGGTCCGGGGCGGCAGCGTCTTTGTCCAGGCCCCGTGCGGTGGCGTATGAGACACCTTCGAGGAACGCCTTCGCGCGCCCGGTGTGGGGATAGGCCTCGAGCAACCGCCAGAACGCCGCGTTGTGCGAGGCCACCAGCAGGTGCGCCAATTCGTGCAGCAGGACGTAGTCGATCACCCATTGGGGCATCGGGCGCAGTTTGTCCGACAAGCGGATGGTCCCGTCGGCGGGGGTCGCGGAACCCCACCGCGAGTTTTGGTTTCCGACCCAGCGTACCGATGTGGGCGTTGCCCGGCCGCCAAGGTATGTTTCAGACAACTGGGCGGCATGGGCGGCCAAGGCTTCGTCGGTGGCGGGACGCCGCCGGCCGGAAGCGGCGCGCCGCTCCCCCTGCTTGTGCAGCTTTGCCAGCATCCGGTGGACCCACTCACGTTCCTGGGCCGCGGTGAACCGGGCCGGAATGGCGACCACGGCGGTACCGTCTTCCCAGAATGCCGCGACGGTCCGGGTGCGGCGCGCCGACCGCCGCACCTCCACGGGGGATCCACCGGTGGTGGTCAGGACGGCGGCGGGCTGCCCGTGGCTGCCTGGCGGGCTGCCGCGCCTCACAGCACGCTGCTTTCGGCAAGGACCTTCAGGACATCCTCCCCATAGCGTTCAAGCTTGGATGGACCGATGCCGGCAAGCCCGGCAAGTTCTTCGAGGGACGCAGGCCGCGCCTCAGCTATCGCAGTGAGGGTGGCGTCGGTGAAGACGACGAACGCGGGAACGTCAGCGGACTGGGCGACGTCGCGCCGCCAGTTCCGGAGGGCGTCAAAGGTCTGTTCCTCGTAGCTGGGCGGACACGCGTTGCAGCGTCCCACCTTGCGCTCCGCCCCGGTGGACAGCATGCTGCCACAAACCCGGCAGACTGCCGGAGCGGCCGCCTTGCGGCGCGGAACCGGTCCCTTGCCGCGGGCGCTGGAGCTGGCAACGGAGTCGGGCCGCAGCCCGTCGAGGAAACGGGACGGCTTGCGGTTGGCCCGGCCGCCGGGAGTCCGCGCCGTGCTCCACGACAGCGAGAGGTGTTCACGGGCGCGGGTGATCCCGACGTAGAGCAACCGGCGCTCCTCATCGACCGATTCAGGCGAATCTGCGAAGGAAATGGGCATCAGGCCTTCGCTGAGCCCCACCAGGAACACGGCATCCCATTCCAATCCCTTGGCTGCGTGCAGGGAGGCGAGCGTCACGCCTTGCACGGTGGGGGCATGCTGGGCGAGGGACCGCTCCTGGAGTTCGTTGACGAAGTCGCCGAGCCCGAATTCCGGACCGCGGTTCTGCGCCAGTTCATCGGCCAGTGCCACCAGCGCCGCCAATGACTCCCACCGCTCGCGGAGGGCGCCACCACTGTGCGGGGCGGAATCCGTGTAGCCGAGGGAGGAAACAATGTCCCGGACCACTTGGCCCAGTGGTTCCGGGGAATCCGCTTCGCTGACGGCCCTGGTGGCGGCGCGAAGCTGGAGAATGGCGTCCCGCACCTCCTTGCGCGCGAAGAAGCGTTCGCCGCCCCGCAGCTGGTAGCCGATTCCCGCAGCCGCCAGCGCCTGTTCGTAGGCCTCGGACTGGCCGTTGGTGCGGAAAAGGACCGCGACCTCGCTCGCCGGTGTCCCGGCGTCGAGCAGTGCCTTGATCTTCAGCGCCACGGTGGCGGCTTCGGCTTCGTCGTCCGTGCATTCGGTGAACTGGGGCACGGGGCCGGCGGGACGCTGGGCCACGAGTTGCAGGGGCGTGGCCCAGGCGGCGTCTGCGGCAGGGCCGCCGCTGCGCCGGCCCGCCAGCAGGTCGTTGGCCAGCTTCACAACCTGGGGTGTGGAACGGTAGTCCCGGATGAGCTTGACCACGTTGGCCTGCGGGTAGCGGGTCTTGAAGTCCAGCAGGTGACGGGGGGATGCTCCGGTAAAGGAGTAGATGGTCTGGCTGGCGTCGCCCACCACGCAGAGTTCGTCGCGGCCGCCAAGCCAGAGTTCGAGGAGCCGCTGCTGCAGCGGGGAAACGTCCTGGTATTCGTCCACCACGAAGTGCCGGTACTGCTCCCGGACCGTGGCCGCCACCTTCTCGTCCTCCTGCAGGATGCCCACCGTAATCAGCAGCACATCTTCGAAGTCGATCACGTTGCGGTCCGTCTTGACGTCCTCGTAGGACTGGAAAACGCGGGCCACCGCCGTGAGGTCGAATCCCCCGGGTGCACCGCGTCCCTGCGCGTTCTCCAGGTAATTGGCAGGCGTCAGCATGGACACCTTGGCCCATTCAATCTCCGAGGCGAGGTCGCGGATGGACGCGCGGTCGGTGCTCAGCCTCAGCCGCCGGGCGGCCTCGGCGAGGATCTGGGCCTTGTGATCCAGCAGGTTCGGCAGGGTGCCGCCCACCGCTTGCGGCCAAAAAAACTGCAGTTGGCGCAGCGCGGCGGCGTGGAAGGTCCTTGCCTGGACATTGCCCGCTCCCAGGTCCCGCAGGCGGCTGCGCATCTCGGCCGCGGCCCGGGCGGTGAAGGTCACCGCCAGCAGTCGCTGGGGCGTGTAGACCCCCGAATGGACGCCGTAGGCGATGCGGTGCGTGATGGCGCGGGTCTTGCCCGTACCCGCTCCCGCCAGGACGCACAGCGGACCGTTGAGGGTGCTGGCCACTTCACGCTGTTCGGCGTCCAGCCCCCCGAGGATCCGGTCCTCCAGGGAGGCTGCTCCGTCAAAATTCTCTGTAGTCACTTCTGCTGCTTTGTTTCTCGACTACCGCGTGCTGGAGTCTGGTGGATGGAATTACTTAGGCTCCGGTCAGGTCCCGGATCCGGCCGCCGTACCAGTGCTCAATCAGTGAGCGGGCAATCGAGAGCCTGCTGGAAATGGTGATTTCGCCACTGAGCACGGCTTCCTGGAGTTCCTCGCGGCTGAACCAGCGGGCCCTGGTGACCTCGACGCCGTCGGGCGTTGCCTGGGTGTCTTCGGTAACGGCGGTAAATCCAAGCATAAGGGAGGCAGGGAACGGCCACGACTGGGAGCCCAGATACTGGCAGGCCGAAACCCGGACCCCGACTTCCTCCTGGATCTCGCGGACGACGGCCTGCTCCAGCGATTCGCCCGGCTCAACAAAGCCGGCAAGGGTGGAGTAATTAATGGCATCCACGGGACCCCCGCCACCGAGCAGCAGCCGCCCGTCCGCGCCGACGACAGTGACGATGATCGCAGGATCGGTCCGGGGATAGTGTTCCGAGTTGTCCGCCGGGCAACGGCGGACCCAGCCGCCTGCTTCCACGACTGTAGGCGTGCCGCAGCGCGGGCAGTGTGTGTGGCCGGCGTGCCAGTTGGCGATGGCGCTGGACTCCACGAACAACGCCGTGGAGGTGGCGGTCAGGCCTGCCGCAACGTCCCTGAACCCCGCCCAGGCCGCATCCGCGGGGATGCCGGCCGTACCGGGTTCGGGCGGTTCAGGCAGGACAAACAGCAACAGCTCCGTGCCCTCCGGGAGGTCCGAACCGGGCAGTGCGGAGCCAAGGTACACCACGAGGTGCGGGGTTGCCCCGGCCCTTTCAAGCTCCGCCAAAAGTTCCCTGGCGGGGGCGAGCACCATGGTGCTTTCCTGCACCAGGCCCTGCCGGCCCGACAGGACGACGGCCAGCGCATCCGGACCGGCCAGCAGGTCATCGATCATGCCGGGCCTGATGCGGGCAGCAGATCCCCGGTCCACCAGGGCCGGCCGCACCGGGAGCAGGGTGTCCGCCAGCTGGTTCGCGGGCAACCCTGCCGGCGCAGCCTGGTGAACGGGCAGGACAGACTCCGTATGGCTCATGAGTCCACCGTACTGACTGCCCCGGACATTTCACATTTCATGGTGCGGTTTGCCGGTAGGTAACGCCCCCTGAATTCAAGCAATCTCAAGACTCGCCGCCGGCAGACCTCAGTCTGGGACAGCTGGCAATCTACCGTGGAACGGTGAGAAGAAAACCGATTGAGCTGGCGGCCATTGCAACCGCGGCAGTCCCCGGACTGACGCCGACGGCCGTTAGTTCTGCACCGGATGATCCCGCGGACTTCGACTCGGCCCTGCTCCTGGATTCAGAAGGCAAGCGCTGGCGGGTCAGGTCGCCGCGGCACGCGGAGGCCAGCGCCCGGCTGGAAACGGAGTTCCTGGTGCTGCGGGCCTTCGCTCCGGCCGTGCGGGCCGAACTGCCCTTCCTCATGCCCACGGTAGCCGGCAGCGTACGGCTGGGAACCTTAAGCACCTTCGTGTACTCGCACCTGTCGGGCACCACGCGCAGCGTTGAGGAATTGACGTCCGGTCCGGGCAGCGTCGCCCGCGAAATCGGTACCGCCCTGGCTGCCATCCACGACCTGCCCCGGTCTTTGGTGAGCAACGCCGATCTCCCCAGCTACACCCCCAACGAGTTCCGCCAACGGAGGCTGAACGAGCTGGACCAAGCAGCAACCACGGGTAAGATTCCGGCCGCGCTCCTGCGCCGCTGGGAACACGCAATGGAGGACGTGTCCCTGTGGCGGTTCAACCCCTGCGTGGTCCACGGCGACCTGCACGAAGACAACCTGCTTATCGAGTCAGGGCGGGTCACGGCGGTCACCGGCTGGACAGACCTGAGGATCGGTGACCCCGCGGACGACTTCGCCTGGCTGGTGGCTTCGAATGAGCAGGACTTCGTTGATGCAGTTCTGAAGTCCTACACCTCCGGTCGCCGCGACGCCCCGGACCAGCACCTCCTTCGCCGGGCTGCATTGTCAGCGGAGTTTGCGCTGGCACAATATCTGGTCAAGGGGCTTGCAGCTGGTGATGAGGCCATGGTCATCGAGGCAGAAGGCATGTTGGAGAGCCTGGCCGGCGACATCGCCGAGTTTGGTGGGCAGCCAATAAGCGTCGAACCCCTTCCGGACCCCGCAAGCCGGGACAATGCGGAAGCGGCTGCACCGGCGTCCTCGGAGAGTACCGCGTCGACCGCCGTGCCCACCCCGGCACATTCCGGGTCCTCCCCCGCCGTCACGGTTGTTCCGGTCCCGGCAGAACCGGCAAAACCGGCAGCGCCCGCACAGCCCGCCGTGCATGTGACTCCCATCCCGGTGGAGGAGGCACCCGACGCCGAGGACGGGGCGTCGACGACCCAAGGACCTGATGACACCTCCACCGCCGCCATCTCGGTCATAAACGTCAAACAGGGCTGAGCAGCACCGGGACGCACGCCGGCTGCGCGCAAAGTAAACCCGCGCCTCACGTCCGGGCGAGGGCGCGCGACACTATTCCTTCCAGCTCGGCGGCCGACCCGAGGTCGTGCGGCCGCACCACGGCGTTGTCCGCCACATAGAAGAACGCAGCCCGCACGTCTTCCAGCGGTACGCCTTTCAGGCGTGCCCAGGCAAGCCGGTACACGGCAAGCTGGATCGAACGGGTCTTCAGCTGCCCGGCTGACGGGCGGCGGCCGGTCTTCCAGTCCACCAGGTCCCAGCGGCCGTCGGCGTCCTGGAAGACGGCGTCGACCCGTCCCCGGACAACTACGTCACCCACCCTTGTTTCGACCGGCACCTCAACGAAGGCCGGGGACCTGTCGGCCCATGGGGATGCCTTGAACGTGGCCACCATGTCGTCAAGGTCGTACGCAGCATCGATGTGATCGTCCGACCCCGGCGCCTCGCCGAGGTCAAGCATCCCCGCGGTTCCGAAGTACTCCTCCACCCAGGCATGGAAGGCCGTGCCCTTTCGCGCCGACATGCCCGGTTCGCGGGGAACCGGCCTGCGCAGCCGCCCTACCACTGCTTCAGGGTCCTCCCCGAGGTCCACGAGGGTGGAGGCGGAGATGTGGGTAGGCAGGTGAACCTCCTGGCCGCCTGACCTTCTGGCCCTGCGTTCCAGCAACAGCGCAGCTTCCCTCGCCCAGCCGGCGGCCGCTCCCGTGAGCAGCGGCCCCCCGCCGTTCCGGGGCACGCCCGCTCCGCTGGATTTCCCGGACTCCTCCGGCAGCGCCACGCCGGCCTCCAGCAGGCCCAACACCCGCCCGGCCGCAGCTTCCATGGCTGCCCTGCGGCCACGTGACATGCGGAGCCGCGCACCGGTCCGCGCGTCCGTCGGACCCTCCAGCGGGTCATAGGGCCACACCGCTTCTTCTGTCTCCAGCGTCAGCGGGCTTTCTTCCGGAAGGGCGGCCTCTTCCAAGGACAACCGATGGATCACGGCGGCAGCCTGAAGTTCGTTGCCGGCCGGCTGGGTCAGTGGTGCAAGCTCCGCCAGGAAGGGGGACATCTCGGCCCGGCCGGCGCGAGAACCCACCCAGGCGGCGCTCGATACCCACAGCACATGCTTGGCCCTTGTGTAGGCAACGTAGGCAAGCCGTCGTTCTTCTTCTTCCCCGTGAGCCTGCACCGCCGCCTTGAAATCTTTCTCAGCATCCAGCCACCCCTTTTGGTCCGGTTGTTCCACGTCCCACTGGGGAAGGTCGGCCCGGTCTCCGCGCAAAGGCCAAGGAAGGGCTGCCGACCCGCTGCTCCAGCGGGAATCCCTGTCGCTCGGGAAGGCTCCCGCGTTCAGCCCGGGCACGAAGACAACGTCCCATTCCAGGCCCTTGGACGCATGGACGGTCAACAGCTGGACTGCTTCCCGGTTCACGTCGCTGGCAGGTGCTTCCAGGCCGTTCTCCTCAGCGGAGGCAGCCTCCAGCCATGACAGGAAGGCGAGGATATCCACCCGTTGGGAGGTTCGGAGGAATCCCGCCGCGGCGTCCTGGAAGGCGTCGAGGTTACGCCGCGCCTGATGGATGCTGATCCAGGGCCGTGCCGCCACCTCGATATCCAGGAGCATGGCCCGTTCCACTTCACCCAGGAGGGTGGTGAGGTCATCGCCAAGGTAACCGCGCAATTGGCGCAGTTCCGCCGACAACCGGGCAAGACGCGTGCGGGCCGGCGCACCAAGGGTCCGTCCGTTCGACGACGTCCATCCGTCGCGCGGCAGGAAGTCCAGGGCTTCCACGAGGCTGGCGCCGTCCGTGAGGTCACTTTCCAGGACCGGCCCGTCACCGGCATCGCCTTCGTTGCCGGTGACGGTGTCGGTGTCGGTGTCCTCGAGGTTGAGCCCGGCGGAGGCTTTGCCCCGGTTTCGCGCCAGTTGGCTGGACCAGTCCCGCAGCGCCATCAGGTCCGCGGGACCTATGCGCCACCGTGCACCGGCCAGGAGCCGCATGAGGGCATCGGAACGGCCCGGGTCCGCAAGGACTCGCAGGGTGGCGACGAGGTCTACGATCTCGGGGGTGTCCAAGAGCCCGCCAAGGCCCACGATTTCGTAGGCGATGCCACGGGCCTCGAATTGCCGGCGGATGGTTTCCATCTGGGCGCGCCTGCGGCACAGCACGGCCAAGGCGGGGGCAACGGCGGTTCCGTCCGCCTTGGCTTCGAAGTCTGTGACCTTGTACCTCAGGACGTCCTCGGCCAGCGCGGCGGCCTCCTCGACGTCGCTGGCGAAGCGTCCCAGCACCACTGCTCCATCGACAGCGTGGGGGCTGGGTTGCAGCGGGGGCACTTCGGCCACGGCCGCCGTCGCTCCTGCCGGCCCGCGCCTGGCGGCCGACAGGCCAAGGGACTGGGACATGACGTTTGCGGCAGCGAGGATGGAGCGGCCGTTCCGCCAGGCTGTGGTCAAGTAGGAGGTTGGGGCGGGCGCCCAGCCCGACCCCGTGCCGGTTTCAGCGGTCCGGACGGGAAATTCACGGACGAAGTGGAACAACTGCCCGGCGGAAGCGCCGCGGAACCCGTAAATCGACTGGTTGGGGTCGCCGACTGCCGTGACCGCATGGCCGCCGCCGAAAAGGCGGGAAAAAAGTACCAGTTGCGCGTACGACGTGTCCTGGAACTCGTCGAGCAGGACAACCTTGTACCGCTGCCGCTCCATCGCGGCCGCCAGGGGAACCTCCTGCGCCACTTTCGCGGCGAGAGCCACGAGGTCCCCGAAATCGAGGGCGCCGCGGGCACGTTTCGCCGCAGCGTAGCGGCCCACCATATCAGCGACGCTCGCCCTGGTCCGCAGCATTCCGGCAAGCTCCGCCGCTGCCTGCGGCGGGTTCTTCTTCTTGTCTGCCAGATACGGCAGGGACTCGAATTCCGAGAGGCGCGCCATCAACCAGGCTTCGACGTCCTCGGGTTCCTGGAGGTGTTCGGCGCACTCCCCCGCCAGTTGGATCACGGCCTTCACCAGGGTGGACTTCGCCGCCCGGAAGTGGGCGTATTCGCCGTCGTAGGCCTCAACCACCTCACTTGCCAACTGCCATGCCTGCGCGCCGCCAAGCAATACCACATCGCGTTCCACACCCAGCCGGAGGCCGTAGTCCGAGACGATGCCGCTGGCGAAGGAATGGTACGTGGACACCTTGGGTTCCAGTGCGTCGCTGCTGAGCAGGCCCTCCGGAAACATCCCGCCGCCGGCGTCCTTTGCGGCAAGCCGCTGCAGGGCCAGCAGCTTCGACCGGATCCGGCCGGCGAGCTCGCCGGCAGCCTTCCGGGTGAACGTCACCCCCAGGACTTCCTCGGGCGTCACCCAGCCGTTGGCCACCAGCCATACCACCCTGTCCGCCATGGTGGCGGTCTTTCCCGAACCCGCCCCCGCGATCACCAGCCGGGGCGACAGGGGGGAAGAGATGATGGCCGACTGCTCCGGCGTCGGGATGTTCTTTTCGCCGAGCAGCACGGACAGCTCTTCGGGACTGAAACGGGATGTGGCGGCCTCCCCTGCAGTCAGGACCTCCATCGGGTGGCTCATTCGGTGACCTGCCTTCCACGGGCACACAGCGGACATACTTCGGGAAGCCGGCAGCCATGGCCGCCGTGGCTGCCCTTGGCCGGATCGTGCCGTGCGACGAATTCGCTGCCACCCATCACGGCGGCCGCATCCTTGACCATGTCCAACGCCCAGTTTTCCTGCGGGTCCAGAGGCTCCTGCTGCTGGATGGACGGGTTCTTGGCCCCGGTGCCGAGCTGCGCCAGGATGGCACCGCCGGACAAGCCGTTCCCCTGCGGGCCGGCCTCGAAACCGCCGGCGACCACCGCTGCCTGGTATGCACCAAGCTGTGGATGGCTGGAGAGCTCACCCTTGCCGGGCTGCCTCTTGCCGGTCTTGAGGTCCACCACCACCAGGCGGCCCTCGCCGTCGACCTCCAGCCGGTCAACCTGCCCGCGGAGCACTGCATCGCGCGGCGCCGCTGCGTCCACCACCACGTCCCCTAGGGCAACATCGAAGTCCTTTTCCACGCCCAGCAGGCTGCGGCCTTCAGCCCTCATGGCCACCACATACTGCGCCAACTTCCGCACCATGGACTCGGCGCGCTGAAAATCCAGCCGCCCTTCCCAGTTATCCTTCATCCCCAGCGCCGGCCAACGGCGCACCAGCTCCGCAACGTACTCGGAGCCGGACGCTTCCGGCATGTCCTGGGCGATCGCGTGCACAAGGGTGCCAAGGCTGCGGGCAAAGTCGGTGGCCGCCTCGCCGCCCGCCGCCTGGACGAACCAGTCCAGGGGCGACTTCTGCACGGTCTCCACCTTGGACGGGGACACGAACACGGTGGACCCCGGCGGCACCACGGCCTCGGAGGAGCTCAGCGGAGCCAGCCCCCACCAGGTGTCCGGGTGGGCACCGGCGACCGCAGGTTCGGCGGCGGCCAGGCGTGCCAGCACTTTGGCCGCCTCCTCCCTGTGCGCGGGATCCGCAGCATCGGATTGGGCATATTGCCGGAGTTCGGCGACCAGGGCACGCGGGGTCATGGGCCGCTCGACCTGGGTGAAAACGCGCCCCTCCTGCCCCGGTTCCAGTGGTGCGACGAAGTCCAGGAAGGATGACGGTTGGTCGTCTTCCGATGAGACGGCGGTGCACACCAGGAGTTCGCGTGCCCGCGATACCGCCGTGGAGAAACTGCGCAGTTCGTCATAGCGGATATCCCTCAACCGGCTCAACGGATCCCGTTGGAGCGCATACTCCGGTCCGTGTTCCACGGCGTCGGAGTACAGGGTGCTGCCGAGCAGTTCGCCGCGGAGCCTGGTATTGGGCCACACACCCTCCTGCAGCCCCGCAATGATGACGACCGGCCATTCGCGGCCCGCGGCGCTGGCCGGCGTCATCAGGTTAACGGCGTCATCCAGCTGGGCGCGGGCAGCGAGGGTGTCCATGGGAAGCTCCTGGTTCAGCAGGTATTCCAGGAACTGCTCAGGGCCCGCGCCGGGCATCTGGTCCACATACCGCTCAGCGGTGTGGAAGAGGGCCATCATCGCGTCGAGGTCGCGGTCCGCCCGGGCCCCGTGCGGACCGCCCGACAAGGCAGTTGACGTCCAAGCGGGGGCGAGGCCGGTGGAGTTCCACAGAGCCCACAACACTGATTCGGCATTGGCGCCGGGCAGGGCGGCTGCCGCGCGGCCGGCCTGGATCATCCTCGCGGTTCGCCGCGCTGCCCGGCCTTCAAGGCCCAAGGCGCCGAGCGCCCCGGGCTCGAGCAGTGCCTCGACCAGGAGGACATCGCTGGCTCGCCCGCCGCCACCGAGGAGTTCCTCCCGGCGGAGCGATTGCCGGAGCCGGCGGAGCTCGATGGATGTGGCCCCTCCGATCCGCGACGTCAGGAGGGCCACGGCGGCTTCCGGCGTCAGGAGGTCCGGATCCAAGGCAATGGCGAAGGCATCCAGGAGCGGCCGGACCGCTACCTCGTCCCGGACCGCGGATTCAGCCACGGGGACCCGGACCGGGATGCCCTGCCCGGACAGGTACCGCTGCAGCTCGCTGACCTGGCCGCCGTTGCGGACAATCACCGCCATGTCGCCAAGTCCGCGGTTGTGGTTGATGTGCTGGTCAAGGATTCTCTGGGCAACATAGCGCAGTTCATGGACTGGTGTGGGGACCAGGTGGGCCTCGACACGGCCGGCCGGGACGTTGTCCTCGTCGTGCGCCGGGCCATCGTTCCGGGCCGTCCGGCCGATTGGCTCCAGCCGCCGCGCCAACTGGCCGCCGGCACGTTGCGAGATGCGGCCGGCAACACTGAGCCACGACTCGGCGACGGCGGGGGCCAGGCCGTGCGCGTAACGGAGCGGACGTTCCAGGACGGGATCCTGGGCGGCCAGGAGCCGCGGCAGTTCAGCAACGAGGTCCGGCCTGGCGCCACGGAATCCCTGGACTACGGTGTCCGGAGACGACGTCACGTAGCAGTCGCTGCCGGCCCCGATATCGGCCAACAGTTCAAAGATTGCGGGGTTGGCCTCCTGGATATCGTCCACCAGGACCACCTGCAAGCGGTCACGCTCGGCCGCGAGGAAATCGGGGGCGTCCTGGAAGATCTGGCGGGCGGCTGTGATGATACCGGCAGGATCGAACGCTTCCGGCATCCGCAGGTCCAGGACGTCCCGGTACTCCGCGTAGAGCGCTGCAGCCGCTTTCCAGTCCGGACGTCCACACTGGTCCGCCAACCGGGAGAGGTCCTCGGCCGTGCGGCCGGATTCAATGACGCGGTCAAAGAGTTGCCGCACCTCCTGGCGGAAACCGCGGGTTTCCAGTGCACGGTCGAGATCGGCCGGCCACGGCAGCTCAAGGCCGGGGATCCTGTGTCCTTCCAGGAGCTCCTTGATAATCAGGTCCTGCTCCGGACCGGACAGGAGCCGGGGTGGCCTCGAGAGCTGGATGACGCCCTCGGCCTTGGCCCGCCGGATGAGGTCGAATGCATAGGACGCCCAGGTCCTGGCGGGAGTGGTGCTGAGGCTACGGTCCAGGCGGGCAGTGAAGCGGTCCCGCAGGAAGTCTGCGGCAAGGCGGGTGGGCGCCAGTATCAGCATGCGCTCCGGATCCACCCCGTCGCGGAAGACGCGCTGGACGGCTGCCTCCACCAGGACGGTGGTCTTTCCCGTGCCCGGTGCACCGGGTACCAGGACCGGCCCTGAACCCTGCGCAACATCCACCGCTGCCTGCTGGTCCGGCGTGAGCTGGATTGCTTCCGCATGCGCCCGGCGGGGCGGGAGCAGCCGAAGAGCAGGGGTACCGGAAAATGCACCCTCGTGGGCCTCCTGCCTTTCCTGCCGCGGGGCCAAGGGGCCGTTCAAGGGGATAGTTACTGTCACAAACTCATTCCATCATCAGCCACCGACAATCTCCGGAGCCTGCGCTCCAACTCCCCGGCGGCGGCATCGATCCGCTCAAAATCCTCGTCGGTGGGGGCCCAACGTGCCGCAGCCAAATCCACGCGCCACCGTCCTTCCCCTGTCCGGAGGTACGCCGCATGGTCTCCCTTCAGCGGGGTTCCCTCCTCGAGGTAGCGGTACAAAGCCTCGGCTTCGTGGCCTTCGGGGGCATGCCCGCTCGCTTTCAGGACGCGCCACCAGGGCACACCGCTTCCGAAGTGGCTCATCACCGAGCCCACCTGCCGGGGCCCACCGGACCCCAGGAGCTCGGCGACATCCCCGTACGACACTGCGGATCCCGGCGAAACCAGCCTGACAACGGCAAGGACCGCCTGGACATACTCTTTCCGCATTGATCCAATGTAGCGGCAGTGGCGTTCCACTAAATTGTCGGCGGGTCCCCTTAGCGTTGAACCATGAGCTCCTGGCATACCCTCCCCCGCGCAGCATTTGACCTTGAAACCACCGGCCGTAATTCGCGTGCGGCCAGGATCGTCACGGCGTCGATCACCGTGGTGGACCATGAAGGCGGGGTCATCAAGGAGCACGAGTGGCTGGCGGACCCGGGTGTGGAGATTCCCACGGAGGCCAGTGATGTCCACGGCATCACCACCGAGCAGGCGAGGCGGGACGGCCGGCCGGCCCATGAGGTGACGCGGGAGGTCGCCGCCGTCCTGCAGGAACTCTTTGACTCGGAAATCCCGGTCATCGCGTTCAATGCCAGCTACGACTTTACGGTCCTCGCTGCGGAGTCGGCGCGGTACGGGGTGCCGCAACTCCACCGCTTCCCCATCCTGGACCCGTACATCATGAACAAGCAAGTGGACCGGTACCGCAAGGGCAAGCGGACGCTCACTGCCCTCTGCGAGGAATACGGCGTGAACCTGGACAATGCTCACACCTCCGCCGCCGACGCTCTCGCCACCCTGCGCGTGCTCGATGCGATGGCCGGGAAGTTCCCCAAACTTCAGATGCCGGCGGGCAACCTGCACCAGCTCCAGATCGAATGGGCTACGGCCCAGGCCGCGGACTTCCAGAACTACCTCCGCAAGACCAAGCCTGCGGCCGTGATCGAGGGAGACTGGCCTGTCCTGCCGCCACAGGATGCCACTGCCGGAGGCTTCTAGGCCGCTCCTGCCGCCTGCCGGATTGGGAGGCATGTCACAGTCACGTTGCTTAATGAAAGTTCCCCCTCAGGTCGGCTGATCCTTCGTTCGCGCGGCCGCCAGGGGCTCTGATCACTCCATGAATCCTTCCACGGCTGATCATTATTCGGCCAACAAGTCATGGAGCAGCACTTTCTTCATCTCACTCCCCATAATCACGCTGGTGAGACAATAAAGTTTTGCGGTCACCGCCTGCCCAGCCCGGCTGGACCAGCGCCGGGAGCAGGTACCAGGCGCCACAGCGCAGCCCTGCGGCCCGGTCGACTTAGGACTCAATGAAAGTGACAACCTGATGAAAATCAAAGCGATGAAGTGGCTCACAACCGCTCCTGTTGCCCTCGCCCTTGCGGTTTCGCTCGCGGCGTGCGGTGGCTCCTCCCAGCCGAGCGGCACCCCCACCGACGCCCTGAAGGGCAGCGACCAGCAGACGCTGGACAAGTACACCACCGCGGACGTCACGCCGATCGACAAGATCGACAAGACCAAGCTCGGCCTCATCACCGAGGGCACCCTGCGCGTCGGCACCCTCTCCGATGCCCCGCCGAACATCTTCATTGACCCTTCCGGCAAGTTCACCGGCTACGACAACGAACTCCTGCGCGCCATCGGTGACAAGCTGGGCCTGAAGGTGGAGTTCGCCTCCACCGATTTCTCGGCCCTGTTGTCCCAGGTGGCCAACAAGCAGTTCGACGTCGGATCCTCCTCGATTTCCACCACGGACAAGCGCCGTGAGACGGTCGGTTTCACCAACGGCTACGACTTCGGCTACATGGCTGTCGTGACCAAGAACGACTCCACGGTCAAGGGCTTCGCCGACCTCAAGGACGGCGTGCGCATCGGCGTGGTCCAGGGCACTGTGCAGGACGACTACGTCACGAACACCCTGGGTCTCGAGCCGGTCCGGTTCCCGGACTACAACACTGTCTACGCCAATGTGAAGTCCGGCCAGGTCGACGCCTGGGTGGCACCCTCGCAGCAGGCCACCGGGCAGGTCAAGGATGGCGACAACACCAAGATTGCCGAGAAGGTGGTCAACACCCAGAACTTCACCGCGTACGCAGTGAACAAGGACAACAAGCCACTGATTGACGCCCTCAACGCGGGACTCGACGCCGTTATCGCTGACGGCACGTGGACCAAGCTCACGGCCCAGTGGTACACGGACCGTCCCACGGCCGCCGAGCAGACCCCGCAAGGCTGGAAGCCGGGCAGCAAAGCCGTCCAGGTTCCCGCGAAGTAACCCGGGCGTTCCATGGATATCCTCAAACTACTCTCCGATACCTTCCTTGACTGGAATGCCATCGGCGCCGTCCTGCCCAAAATGTTCGCCGTCGGGCTTCCGAATACGCTCGTTTTGGCCGTCTCCTCCGGCGTCATCGGAACAGTGCTTGGCATGCTGCTTGCCCTGATGGGGATCTCCCGGAACGCCGGGGCCCGCTGGGTCGCGCGTATCTACACGGACGTGCTCCGCGGGCTGCCGCCCATCCTCACCATCCTGGTGATCGGGCTGGGCTTCGGGCCGATCGTCCGGCAGTGGACCGGGTCCACCAGCCCCTACCCGATGGCAATCGCCGCACTGTCCCTGATGTCGGCCGCCTACATCGGCGAGATCTTCCGCTCCGGCATCCAGAGCGTGGACAAGGGACAACTCGAAGCCACCCGTGCCCTGGGGTTCGGCTACGGCCCGGCCATGCGCCTGGTGGTCGTGCCCCAGGGTGTACGGCGGGTGCTTCCGGCCCTGGTCAACCAGTTCATCGCGCTGATCAAGGAGTCCTCCCTGGTCTTCATGCTCGGGCTGCTGGCCAGCGAACGGGAGATCTTCCAGATCGGCAAGGACGCGGCGTCCACAAGCGGCAACCTGTCGCCCTACGTCGCTGCGGCCGTCTTTTACCTGGTGCTCACCGTTCCGTTGACGCACTTCGTGAACTGGATCGACAGGCGCCTCCGCACCGGACGGCCGGAAAAGAAAGAACCGGACGAAGCTGCAGCGGTCGTCGGGAAGGGAGCCCAGGCATGAGCGAGTTCACGTCCGGAACACTGAGCGCAAAGAATATCCACCTGTCCTTCGGCAGCAACCACGTGCTGCGGGGCATTGACCTGCACGTTCCGCAGGGCACGACGGCTTCCGTCATTGGCCCTTCGGGGTCGGGCAAGTCCACCCTGTTGCGGGTCATGAACCGGCTGATTGAACCGGACCAGGGGGACATCCTGCTGGACGGCCGTTCGGTCCTGAAGGACAACCCGGATGAACTCCGGCGCCGGATCGGGATGGTGTTCCAGCAGTTCAACCTGTTCCCGCACAAGACGGTGGTGGAGAACGTCTCGCTTGCCCTGCGGAAGCTGCGCAAGCTCTCCAAGGAGGAAGCGCGCGCCGAGGCCCTGGAGCAGTTGGACCTTGTCGGGTTGAAGCACAAGGCTGATTCCCGGCCCGCCAACCTGTCCGGCGGGCAGCAGCAGCGTGTCGCCATTGCCCGCGCGCTGGCCATGAAGCCGGAGGTGATGTTCTTTGACGAGGCGACCTCCGCGCTGGACCCTGAGCTGGTCAAGGGCGTGCTGGCCCTGATGGCGGACCTCGCCAAGGGCGGCATGACCATGGTGGTTGTCACCCACGAGATGGGTTTCTCCCGCAACGTGTCCGACGCGGTGACGTTCATGGACGCCGGCGTGGTGGTGGAGTCCGGCCCTCCTGAGCAGGTCTTCACCGAGCCACGGACGGACCGGCTGAAGGGGTTCCTCGCCGACGTCCTGTAGGCAGCCCGGCAGGCACGGACCAAAAATCCCCGCCTCCCGGACTTTTCCCCCTTGTACGCAGGGGGGGGGAAAAGTCCGGGAGGCGGGGATTGTCCGTTTAACGGCCGACGGCGGTCCTAGGCCTGGGCGGCTGCGGCCGCCTTGGCTGCGGCCGGGAGTGCGTCGTAGATCCGGTTCATGGCGTCGTCGTCGTGCGCGGCCGAGAGGAACCATGCCTCGAAGACCGAGGGCGGCAGGTAGACCCCGGATTCCAGCATGGAGTGGAAGAACGGGGCGTAGCGGAACGTTTCCTGCGCCTGGGCGTCGGCATAGTTATGGACACCATGGGCGGAGGTTCCGAAGGCCACCGAGAAGAGGTTCCCGGCGAACTGGATGGAGTGGTCCACCCCGGCCGCATCCAGGGCGGTGGAAACCGCGGACGACAGTTCCAGCGAGCGGACGTCGATGAAGGAGTAGACATCCCGCGTGGCGTGGGTCAGGGTAGCGACACCGGCGGCCATCGCCACCGGGTTTCCGGACAGCGTACCGGCCTGGTACACGGGGCCGGTGGGCGCGAGGTAGTCCATGACATCGGCACGGCCGCCCAGGGCCGCCGTCGGCATTCCGCCGCCGATGACCTTGCCGAAGGTGAGCAGGTCCGGGGTCCAGGGCTGTTCGGCGTCGGGGGCGCCGCCGGTGAGGCCCCAGTAGCCGGAGTAGCCGGTGCGGAAGCCGGTCAGGACTTCATCGACAATGAGGAGCGCGCCGTGCTCCCGGGTGATCCGGGAAAGGCCCAGGTTGAAGCCCTCGGCGGGTGTGACAACGCCCATGTTGGCCGGCGCGGCCTCGGTGATGACAGCCGCGATGTTCTGTCCGTGCGCGGCGAAGGCTTCCTCGACGGCCTGGAGGTCGTTATAGGGCAGCACCAGGGTTTCGGCAGCGGTGGCTTCCGTGACGCCGGCGGACCCGGGCAGGGCGAGGGTCGCCACGCCGGAGCCGGCGGCGGCCAGCAGTCCGTCAAGGTGGCCGTGGTAGCAGCCGGCGAACTTGATGATCAGGTTGCGGCCGGTGAAGCCGCGGGCCAGCCGGACCGCCGTCATGGTGGCCTCGGTGCCGGTGGACACCATCCGCAGGCGTTCGACGGCGGGCACGCGTTCCTGGACGATGGCCGCCAGGTTTGCCTCATCAGGCGTGGACGCACCGAAGGAAAGGCCACGGTCGACGGCGGCGTGGACGGCATCCAGCACGGCCGGGTGGGCGTGGCCCAGCAGGGCCGGTCCCCACGAGCAGACGAGGTCCACGTATTCCTTGCCGTCGGCGTCGGTCAGGTAGGGCCCCTTGGCTGAGACCATGAACCGAGGCGTGCCGCCGACGGAGCCGAAGGCGCGGACCGGCGAGTTGACGCCGCCCGGCATCAACTGGCGGGCGCGGTCGAAGAGTGCCTCGTTGCGAGGATTGCTGGAAGTCATGGTTCCTATTCTCTCAGTTAGCCGTAAGCACGGTTAGCCGGCGAGCAGCTCGGCCACCCGGGGCGCCACCGCCGTACCCATCAATTCGATCGAGCGCATCATGGCCGCATGCGGCAAAGGCCCGTTGCTGTATTTCAGGTCGAAGCGGTCCACGCCCAGGTTGCGTTTGAGCCGCACGATCTTTTGGGCCACCGTCTCCGGCGAGCCGACGTAGAGGGCGCCCTCAGCCGAGCAGAGGGCATCGAACTCGCCGCGGCCGGCCGGCCCCCAGCCGCGCTCGGCACCGAGCTTGTTGCGCAGCTTCAACCAGTGCGGGAACAGCTCTTCGCGGGCCTGCTCATCGGTGTCGGCCACATGGCCGGGCGAGTGCGTGGCCATCTGCTGCATCGGGTGGCCGTACTTCGCCATGGCCTCGCGGTAGAGGTCGGCGAGGGGCCGGAAACCGCCCGGCTGGCCGCCGATGATGGCGAAGATGATGGGGTAGCCGTACTGGGCGCACCGGAGGACGGATTCGGGGGTACCGCCCACGCCGATCCAGGTGGGCAGGAGGTGGTGTTCCAGCGGCGGGTAGACGCTCAGGCCGGCGAGGGCCGGGCGGGTGCGGCCTTCCCAGTGCACAGGTTTCTGTTCGCGGACCTTGTCGAACAGCTCGAGTTTCTCTTCGAACAGGACCTCATAGTCGGCCAGGTCCAGCCCGAACAGCGGGAAGGATTCGATGAAGGATCCGCGCCCCAGCATGACTTCCGCCCGGCCGTTGGAGATTGCGTCCACGGTGGAGAAGCGCTGGAACACCCTGATGGGATCGTCCGAGCTCAGGACGGTCACGGCAGAGCCCAGGCGGATGCGGGTGGTCCGTGCCGCAGCGGCGGCGAGGAAGACTTCAGGTGCGGACACGGCGTAGTCCTTGCGGTGGTGCTCCCCCACACCGAAAGCGTGGAGTCCGACGGCGTCCGCCAGTTCAGCCTGTTCCAGCAGTTGGCGCAGGACCTTGGCATGCGGTTGCGGGCTGCCGTCGGGGGACTCACCCACGTCGCCGAAGGTGTTCAGGCCCAGGAGGATGCGGTCGTCCCCCACCGGCGCGGTGGGTCCCGCCGCCTGGGCGGCCGTCACCGGGATTCCTTGAGCCAGCCGGCCAGTTCGGCGGCCCAGTACGTGAGGACCATGTGGGCGCCGGCCCGGCGGATGCCGAGGACGGACTCGGTGATGGCGGCGCGGCGGTCGATCCAGCCGTTGGCGGCTGCGGCCTCGATCATCGCGTACTCGCCGGAGATCTGGTAGGCGGACACGGGCACGGGGCTCATCGCGGCGACGTCGGCCACGATGTCGAGGTAGCTCATGGCCGGTTTGACCATGATGATGTCCGCGCCTTCAGCCAGGTCCAACTCCACTTCGCGGAGGGCTTCGGTGCGGTTGCCTGCATCCATCTGGTAGGTCCGCCGGTCTCCCTTGAGCTGGGAGTCCACGGCTTCCCGGAATGGTCCGTAGAACGCCGACGCGTACTTGGCGGAGTAGGCGATCACCGACGTGTTGAGGTGGCCGGCGTCGTCAAGGGCTGAGCGGATGGCGGCGATCTGGCCGTCCATCATGCCGGAGGGGCCCAGCATGTGGGCGCCGGCCTCAGCTTGCGCCACGGCCATCCGGGCGTAGATTTCCACGGTGCGGTCGTTGTCTACGTACCCGTCGGCGTCGAGCACCCCGCAGTGTCCGTGGTCGGTGAATTCGTCCAGGCAGACGTCGCTCATGATCACCAGGTCGTCGCCCACTTCCGCGCGGACGTCCCGGATGGCCTTGTTCAGCACACCGTCCGGATCCAGGGACGCCGAGCCTTCGGCGTCGCGGGTTTCCGGGATGCCGAAGAGCATGATGCCGCCCAGGCCGAGTTCCACCGCTTCCGCCGCGGCCCGTTTGAGCGTGTCGGTGGTGTGCTGGACCACGCCCGGCATGGACGTGATGGGGTTGGGTTCGGTGAGGCCTTCCCGGATGAAGGCCGGGAGGATGAGTTCGGCGGGCGCGAGCCGGGTTTCGGCGGTCAACCGGCGCATGGCGGGGGTGGTGCGCAGGCGGCGGGGGCGTTGGTTGGGGAAAGTCATGGGTCCTGTCCTTCGCGTGGTTCATCAGGCTTTTGGGGAGCGGGGAGGCGGGCGGGCCGGTCAGGGCGGGTTGAGGGCCTTCGCGACGGCGGCAACCAGCCCGTCAGGGGTGGGCTCGTCCGCCACCGCAGCCACGTCCAGGCCGAGCGCCACGGCCTGCTCCGCCGTCGACCGGCCGATGACGACCAGCCGGCAGCCCGGGCGGCCCGCGAGGGCTGAGAGGCGTCGCACAGCGCTGGGCGAGGCGGCTATCGCCGCATCGATGCGCCCCGCGGCGATCTCCGCCGCGGCGCCTTCCGGGGTGAGGAGGGAGTACGACGGCGGCTGGTGGCGTGCGCCGCCGTCGTCCGCTTGGACGGCGAGCCGGCGCTCTGCTGCCGCCGGGTAGTCCACGGTGCGGTAGGCAGTGACCGTCGTGACATCGCCCCCTGCCGCCCGCAGGCCATCGGCCAGTGTGGCAGCGGCGATGTCGGCCTGCGGCAACAGGATCCTGCCGCCTCCCGGCCAGACGCCCAGCAGGCCCGCTGCCGACTGCTCTCCGGCCGGAACAAGGGAAACGGTGAGGCCACCGGATTCCAGGAGCCTGCGCGTCGCCGGACCGATGGCCGCGATGCGCGTGCCTTCAGGGACCAGTCCGGCCAGGCCGAAGCCCCGGTCTGCGGCTTTTTCCAGCAGGACGTGCACGGTGGTCGCGCTGCTGAGCACCAGCCAGTCAAAGGCGCCGGCGGCCAGGGCATCGCAGGCGACGTCCACCGCGTGCTGGTCCGGTGCCCGTTCGAAGTCGATCAGCGGCAGCAGAACCGTCTCGGCGCCTGCCCTTTCAAGGGCGTCCACCAGGGCGGCGGCGCGTTCCGGGCTCCGGGTGACCAGCACCCTGGCACCGGCCAGGGGTCCGCCGCCGGACGGTTCACCGCTGCGCGGCGTGTCCGGTCCGGGGCTCGGCGAAGGCTGCGTCATCGCCAGGTCAGGACGCCTGCAGGTCTGCGATGTCGGCGGCTCCGGCGGCGAGGAGGACCTCAGCCAGCTCAATGCCCAGCAACGTGGCGCCGACTTCCGTCAGCCCGTCCGTGGCCCGTTTGTCCCGTACGGTGGCGGTGCCGTCCACGGCGCACACAACTGCTTCGAGGTGGAGCATGCTGCCTTTTCGGTAGGCGTACGCACCGACCGGTGCGGCGCAGCCCGCTTCGAGCCGGGCCAGCAGGGCCCGTTCGGCGGTAACCGCCAGGCGGGTGTCCGGGTCATCCAAGGCTGCAAGCGCCTGGGCCAGCACCTCGCGGGATCCTTCGGTGGCACCCGGTTTCGGCGGGGCATCGGCCGTGCGGCACTCGATGGCCAGTGAGCCCTGCCCGGCGGCGGGGAGCATCACGTCCGTTTCGAGGTATTCGCTGACGCTGTCCAGCCTGCCGATGCGTTCCAGTCCGGCGGCGGCGAGGACCACCGCGTCGAGGTCACAGGATTTTCCGGGCACCACCTGGTCAGTGGAGTTGCCGGGCAGTCCGGGCACGCGGCCCAGCCGGGTGTCCACATTGCCGCGGATATCGATGATCTCCAGGTCGGGCCGGGCAGCACGCAACTGCGCTGCCCGCCGCGGCGAACCGGTGCCCACCTTGGCTTCCGCCGGCAGGTCGGCCAGCTTGAGTCCGTCGCGGGCGCACAGGACGTCCCGCACATCCACCCGCCGGGGCGTCGCGGCCAGGCTCAGCCCCACGGCTGGTCCGGTGGGCAGGTCCTTGAGCGAGTGGACGGCGACGTCGCACTCATCGCGCAGCAGGGCATCACGCAATGCTGCGACGAAGACTCCGGTGCCGCCCATTTGCGACAACGATCCGGTGAGGACGTCGCCGTCGGTCCTGATGTGCACCAGTTCCACCGGGAAACCCCCGACGGCGGCCAGCTGGTCCGCGGTCTGCCGGGTCTGGGTCAGCGCGAGCTTGCTGGCGCGGGTTCCGATCCGGACAGTCACTGCTGTGCCGTTTCCCCGGCCGTCCCCGCGGGATAGGGGTCGTGCCCGGTTCCCACTGTGGTGTCAGCGCCGGAGATGGTGGGCTTTTCGCCACGGAAGTTGGCGCAGCAGCCGGGCCGGCACACGTCGTACCAGGGCCCGAGATCCGTGACGGCCGGGCGGTCGCTGATGTTGTTCGCCACGGTCCGCTCGCAGATGAGGTCCACGAGGCCGTCGACGAACGCGCGGTGCGTGCCGGGAGTGGGGACGCGGGTGGCGGCCAGTCCGAGGTTGGCGCAGGTTTCCATGGCTTCGGTGTCCAGGTCCCAAACGACTTCCATGTGGTCGCTGACGAAGCCCAGCGGCACGATGACGATTCCCTTGACCCCTTGGCCTGCCAGTTCCTCGATGGCGTCATTGATGTCCGGTTCCAGCCACGGAACATGCGGGGCGCCGGAACGGGACTGGTACACCAGGGACCACGGAGCGGCCAGGCCGGACTCCGCCTTGACCCGGTCCATGACCGCGGCGGCGTTGGCCAGGTGCTGGGCCACGTACGCCGAGCCTTCCTCGAACTCGCGCGGCTCGCCCTCGGAACGGCCGGCAGCCTCGGCGTCGCGGGTGGGGATGGAGTGGGTGGCGAACAGGACGTGGACGGGAGCCTCCGGGGTGCCTGCGGCCGCCAGTTTGGCCAGGACGTCCGCCAGGCCTGCGGAGGTGCCCTCGACGAACGGCTCCACGAAACCGGGGTGGTCGAAGTACTGGCGGACCTTGTCCACTTCCAGCCTGCCGTCCAGGCCGGTTTCGGTCAGGGCCATGCCGATGTCCTCGCGGTACTGGCGGCAGCTGGAGTAGCAGGAGTAGGCACTCGTGGTGAGCATCAGCACGCGGCGGTGGCCGGCGTCGTACGCTTCCTGGAGTGTCTGCGGGATGTAGGGCGCCCAGTTGCGGTTGCCCCACAGGACGGGAAGGTCGATCCCCCGGGACGCCAGCTCGGCCTCCAGGGCTGCCTTGAGCTCGCGGTTTTGCTGGTTGATGGGGCTGATGCCGCCGTTGGCCCGGTAATGGTGGGAGACCTCTTCAAGCCGTTCGTCCGGAATTCCGCGGCCGCGGGTGACGTTGCGCAGGAACGGAATGACATCGTCCTGGCCTTCCGGTCCGCCGAACGAGGCGAGCAGGACGGCGTCGTAATTCTTTGGCGCCATGCGTCCGGCTTCCGTAACGGGGTTGACCGCTGCCTGCGGATCCAGCGGGCTCATGCGAGGACCTCGGCAACCTCATCGGCGGTGATCCGGCGGCCGGTGTAGAAGGGCACTTCTTCACGGACGTGGTTGCGTGCCTCGGTGGCGCGCAGGTGGCGCATCAGGTCCACCAGGTCCACGAGTTCGGGCGCTTCCAGTCCAAGGATCCATTCCCAGTCCCCCAGCGCGAACGAGGAAACGGTGTTGGAGATTACCTGGGGGAACTCCCGGCCCAGGAGTCCGTGCTCCCGGAGCATCGCGCCGCGCTCCTCCTCCGGCAGGATGTACCACTCGTAGGAGCGGACGAACGGGTAGACACAGAGCCATTCAGCCGGCGCGACGCCGCGCGAGTAGGCGGGCGTGTGGTTCTTGGCGAATTCGGCCTCGCGGTGGACACCCATGGCGGACCAGACAATCTCGGTCCCGGCAAACAGGGTGCTGCGGCGGATGTCGCGGATGGCCTGCTGCAGCGCCTCGGGCTTGGGCCCGTGGAGCCACACCATCACGTCGGCGTCGGCACGCATGGCGGAGACGTCGTAGCTGCCCCGGTGCGTCACGCCCGCCTCGGCGAGCCGCTCCAGCAGGGCTTCGAAGTCGGCGGCAGCATCTGCGCTGCGGACCACCGACGCCGACCGCTTGAAGACCGTCCAGAGGGTGAAGAACTGCTCGGCTGATTCTTCGGTTTTAGTGACAGATTCGGCAGAAGTGTGGCTCATGGTTACCAGTTTGCCCCTTCACCGCCACCAAGTGGAAACCGAACAGTTCTACAACTCGTAGAAGTGATTAATGTCACATTATCCCGCCCCGCGGGTCAGGCTGTACGGCGTTTACAACCGGCGCATGCGCAGGAACACGAGGCCGGCGGCGGTCCCCACGCCGACGAGCCCGACTCCCAGCCACACCATGGCATCGGGGACACCCGGCAGGGCCTCGATGGACGAAACCGGGCGGCCCGGACTTGCCGGGACTCCGGCCGCCTGCGCGGTGCGGGCTGCCGGGGACGGCTGGGCGCCCGGCTGCAGGGCAGTGCTGGACGGCGAGCCAGTTGACGGAGCCCCGCCGGTTTCCAGACCGGCAGCAACCGGCGCCGTACTCTCCTGGCCTGCTGCAGCGTCACCGGCGGCCGTGCCGGGCGTTGCTGCTGCGACGCTGGATCCCGTGCCCGGATCGACAGCTCCGGGCGCGGGAGGGACCGCCGCCTGGGCAGCCGCCGGCGCTGATGGGGACGCCGCCGGCGCGGAGCCGGACGCCGCGCCGGCACCCGTGGACGCGGCAGGTGGCGGGACGGTGGCGGGGGCGGTCCTGGCGGACGACGGCGAAGAGGATGGCGAAGGAGTCGACGACGGCGCAGGGGTGGTCGGCATGGGGGTCCGCGCGGCCGGGGACAAAGGAGTCCCGGAGGTGGTCGGGAGCGGAAGATCGGGAAGCAGCGCGGACAGCGGGCCTCCCGCCGAAACGGCGGCGGACGCTGTTGTGCCGGCACTCAGCGACGCTTCCGCCGTGGGATCCTGCGGCGGGACTGCGTCCTCGGCCAAGGACGCCTGGACGCCGGTGGAAAGAACCAGTACCGCTCCGACGGCCGCTGCTGCGGTGCCTCGCCGGAGTCCCCCATGGATACCGGTCCGGGACATTGGAAGCTCGGACCTGTGTTGAACCATAGTCATCGACCCTAACCAGAACGCCGGCCCGATTGAAAACCGGGAACTGCCCGGCCGCAGGTTCTGAACGGGGGCGTCAAGGCGCCCCGACCCGCTGACCAGCAGTGATGGTCAGGCGCCGGTCATCCGGCCAGTTTGTTCCCGGGTATCGGCAACAACGGCAGCCAGGCCGTTCCCGGCCATCCAGCCGCCGACGACGGCCAGGCCGCCGGCAGCCGTGCACGCCTCCCGGATGGCTGCCGCCCGCGCCCGGTGTCCCACCGCGGCGAAGGGGAGGGACCCGCGCCACCGCACCACGTCCCAGTCCCGGATGTCGCCGGCCGCGACGGGAACGCCCAGCAGTGCTGATGCGTCGCGAAGCGACGCCGCGAAGAGCTCCTCATCGGAGTCCGGGCCGCCCGGCTGGGCGGAGGCGCCGTCCACCCGGCCGTAAGACAGCCGCAGCACGTGGCGGCCGGGGCCTGCAGCGGCGGCGAGCCAGTCCCATTTGCCGGTGGCATGGGTGAGTGCCTTCGCCTCGACGCCTGGGGTTTGCGGGGCCACCAGAATCCCGGTTCCGCGTGGCCGCCGGTCCAGGTCCGGCTGGTCCAGCACCAGGGTGACAAGTTTGACGTCAGGCCCCGAGGCCGGCTGCTTCCCTGCGATCGCAGGGACCGCAGCTTCCAGGAGCCCGACGGCGGCCGGACCGTCGACTGCCATGACCAGCAGGTCGCCGGTGAACGGCGCGCCGGCGGCGTCCACCCGCCACCCTGTAATGGTGCGGCTGACGGCCGTCGCCGCCGTGCCCGCCAGCAGGGTCACCCCCCGCGACCGCAGATCGGCCACCAGGGCATCCACCAGCGTGTGCATGCCACCGTCAAGACCGGCGACGGCGGACCCGGCCTTGGCGGGACGGCCCGGATCGGTGGCTCCCTCACCGATTGCGGGCCGACGCTGCGCAGACACCGCGGCAGCGAGGGAACCGTGATTCCGCAGCCCGGTTCGAAGGCCCGGCGCCACCATGTCGACGTCGAGCAGGCCGGGATCCGCGGAGTGGACACCGCCCACGACGGGGGAAACCAGCCGGTCCAGCACCCGCGCGCCCATCCGTGCCCGGACGAGGGCGGCAACGCTGGTTACGCCGGTACCGGCACCCACCGAGGCAGGCAGGAGCCGGTCCAGCGAGGCACGCAGCGAGCCCATGATGCCCAGGGTCCGCCGGACCTCCGGGTCCCAGGGGTTGGCCGGAATGCCCAGCACGCCGGTCTTGGGCAGTTCGCGGGGCCCGTCGGGAAGCTGGACCCAGGCACCGCCCGGGCGTGGGGAAACGATCCTTCCGCCCAGTCCCAGTTCGGTGGCAAGGCGTGCTACGGCGTCGGACCTTGTGGCGAAGGATTCCGCACCGCTGTCCAGCGTGAGGCCGGCCACGGTGTGGCTGCCAACGCAGCCCCCCCAAGCGTCACCGGCCTCGAGCACGGTGACGTCAAGGCCGGCAGTGGCGAGTTCCCGGGCGGACAGGAGCCCGGAAATCCCGCCGCCCACCACCAGCGCCGTGCCGGGCTTCGCCGGAGAACTGCCCACGGGTTACGCCGGCGGGATGGAGTGGATGAGCTCCACCACCCGGGTCAGGACGGCCGGATCCGTTTCGGGCGGCACGCCGTGCCCCAGGTTCAGGACATGGCCGGGGGCGGCGGAACCGGCCGCGATGACCTCCCGGACGTGGGCTTCGAGGATGTTCCAAGGAGCTGGGAGCAGCGCGGGGTCGATGTTGCCCTGCAGCGGCACCGTCCCGCCCAGCCGGCGGTTCGCCTCATCAAGGGGGAGCCGGTAGTCCACCCCCACCACGTCCACGCCAACGTCACGCATGGCCACCAGGAGTTCGGAGGTTCCGGTGCCGAAGTGGATGAGCGGAGCACCGAGGTGGCGGACGTGGTCAAGGGCCCGGGCCGAGGCCGGTGCAACATAGCGGGTGTAGTCGGCCAGGCCCAGCGAGCCGGCCCATGAGTCGAAGAGCTGGGCCGCCGAGGCACCCGCCTCCAGCTGCGCCTGGAGGAACATGCCGGAGGCGTCTGCGGCCCAATTTGCCAGGGCGTGCCAGGTTTCAGGGTCGGCGTGCATCATGGTGCGCGGGCCCAGGTGGTCGCGCGACGGCTTTCCTTCGACCATGTACGCGGCCAGCGTGAAGGGGGCGCCGGCGAAACCGATGAGCGGCGTCTTGCCCAGTTCAGCCACCGTCAGGCGGACGGCCTCGCGGATGGGCTCAAGCGCTTCCCAGGTCAGCTGCGGGAGGGCGGCGACGTCGGCGGCCGTGCGCACGGGCTTGTCCAGGACGGGCCCCACCCCCGGCACGATGTCGACGCCGACGCCGGCCAGCTTCAGCGGAATCACGATGTCGGAGAAGAAGATGCCGGCGTCGACGTCGTGGCGTCGTACGGGCTGCAGCGTGATCTCCGAGGCCAGTTCGGGCCGGAGGCAGGAGTCCAGCATGGCGATGCCCTCGCGGACCTTGAGGTACTCCGGCAACGACCGGCCCGCCTGCCGCATGAACCAGACGGGACGGCGGGAGGGTTTGCCTCCGCGGTAGGCCGTGATCAGCGGTGAGTCCGCTGTGCGGCCGTCCATCAGTGGATGGTCTGCGGCGAGGGCGCCGGCAGCGGAGACGGCAGGGCTAGGAGTCATGCTTTTGATTGTGCCCAAAAAGAGCCGCAAAAGATAACGACAACCTGTCGCCGTGCGGCCCTCGCGACGGGAAGGTGTCCGGGATCACCGCAGGGTGTGGCGACTATCCTTTCCGGCGGTTGTTCTACCGGGCAACGAAAAAGCTATGATTGGTCTGCTGTGGTTCTTTTCTCATTGGTGGCTACACACGCCGACATCGATCTTGAAACCGTCGCTCAGCTGAGCAACGGTTCCTCAGGGATTGCCGCGTCCACCCTCATCGAATCCCCCGCCGTGGCCGGCGCCGTGGTCCTGGCCACCTGCAACCGCTTCGAAATCTACGGTGAAGCCCCCAACGCTGCCGACGTCGAGGCTGCCCGCGCCGCCCTGGTCGCCCGCATCAGCGAGGCCAGCGGCTTGGCTGAACCCTTGGTCTCGCGTTCGTTCAATACCCGTACCGGGCCCGAGGTGACCCAGCACCTGTTCGCCGTGAGCGCCGGGCTTGACTCCGCCGTCGTCGGTGAACGCGAAATTGCCGGGCAGGTACGGCGCGCACTGATTACCGCACAGCACGACGGCACCGCCAGCGCCGGACTGGTCCGGCTCTTCCAGGCCGCGTCCAAGACCGCCAAGGACGTCGGCGCCCAGACTGCCCTGGGGTCCCGCGGCCTCTCCATTGTCTCGGTGGCGCTGGATCTTGCCACCGACCTTTCCGAAAGCCCCGACTGGTCTGCAAAGAAGGTAGTGCTTTTCGGAACCGGCGCCTACGCAGGCGCCACCATGGCCCTCCTCCGCGAACGCGGCTGCACGGACATCAGTGTCTACTCGTCTTCAGGGCGGGCCGAAGGATTCGTGGCAACACGCGGCGGCACGGCGCTGGACGCCGAGTCCCTGCGACCGGCGGTTGCTGCGGCTGACGTCATGATTGGCTGCAGCGGTTCGGACACCCGGGTGGAAGCCGATGAACTGGGCGAGGTCCGTGCGGATTCCACGCAGCCGTTGATCGCCATCGACCTTGCCCTCACCCACGATTTCGACCCCGCCGTCGGCGAACTGGACGGCGTCGAGCTGCTCACGCTGGAATCGGTGCGCCTCGCTGCCCCACAGGAGCAGGCCGAATCGCTGACGCACGCAAGCGGCATCGTCAACGGCGCCGCCAGGGCGTTCGAACAGGAACGCGAAGCCCGCTCGGTGGACTCCGCCATCGTTGCCCTGCGCCGCCACACCATGAACGTGCTGGACGCGGAGATGGAAAAGGTCCGGGCCCGCCACGGCTGCACCGCCGCCGCGGAAGAAGTCGAATTCGCGCTCCGACGGATGGTCAAGCAGCTGCTGCACGTTCCCACCGTCCGCGCCCGCGAACTTGCCGCCAACGGGCAGCAGGATGACTACGTGGCCGCTTTGGAAGCCCTGTACGGCATCACCGTCGAGCAGCCCGGAGCCGCTCCGGCCGCAACCGCGGAGGCCGAATGCCCGGTGGACCACACAGGCCGCGAAACCGCCTGACATCCCGGCAGCAAGGCCCGCTCACTTCCTGCCCCTCTCACGCCAACGCCCGCTCACTTCCTACCCCCCGTTGAGCCAACGCCCGCTCACTTCCTTCAAGAAAGTGAGCGGGCGTTGATTTGGAAGCTGTCGAAAGTGAGCGGGCGTTGGGGAAATTGGTGTCGAAGGTGAGCGGGCGTTTCCGTCAGTAGACGGGCTTGTCAGGCTCCACCTCGCGCACCCAGGCCAGGATCCCGCCGTCGAGGTGGCTGACCCGCTGGTAGCCTGCCTGGCGGGCCGCCGCGAGGACGTTCGCCGAGCGCGTCCCGGCCTTGCAATGGAACACGATGTCCCGGTCCTGCGGGAGTTCGCCCCACGCCTCGCCCGCCAGGATCCGTCCCTGCGGGATGAGCTTGGCTCCGTCGATCCGGACGATGTCGTACTCGCCGGCCTCCCGGACGTCCACCAGTTCGAAGTCCTTGAGCCCGGCTTTCCGCGATGCCAGCATGGTGGCCAGCTGGGTGGCGGTGATGGTGTGTTCCGTGTCCGTGGTGGACGCCGGGGCAATCCCGCAAAACGCCTCATAGTCCGTGAGTTCAGTGATGGGCTCCGCCGCCGGGTCCTTGGCGACCCGGATCTCCCGCCAGCTGCCGCCCAGGGCATCGAACAGCGCCACGCGGCCCAGCAGGGAGCGCCCGACGCCGGTAATCAGCTTCACCGCCTCGGTGACCATCAGCGAGCCCACGGCGGCGCACAACATACCGAAGACGCCGCCCTCGCCGCAGGAAGGCACGGAACCGGCGGGAGGGGCCTCGGGGTAGAGGTCCCGGTACGTGGGGCCGTGCTTCTCCCAGAAGACACTCACCTGTCCGTCGAAGCGGAAGATGGAGCCCCACACATAAGGCTTGCCCAGGATCGCGGCGGCATCGTTCACCAGATACCTGGTGGCGAAGTTGTCAGCGCCGTCCAGGATCAGGTCGTACTCTGCGAACAGTTCAAGCGCATTGCCCGAATCCAGGCGCACGTTGTGGAGCCGGACATCCACCAGCGGGTTCAGGGCGGCGATGGCATCGCGGGCCGACTCGATCTTGGGCCGTCCCACATCCTGCACGCCATGGATGACCTGGCGCTGCAGGTTGCTCAGGTCCACCACGTCGTCGTCGATGATGCCCAGCGTCCCCACCCCAGCCGCGGCGAGGTACAGCAGTGCTGGTGAACCGAGGCCGCCGGCTCCGATGACCAGCACTTTGGCGTTCTTGAGCCGCCGCTGCCCCAGCGCGCCGATCTCGGGAATGATCAGGTGCCGGGAGTAGCGTTCCACCTCGGCAGACGTCAGGGCAGCCGCCGGTTCCACCAGCGGATCCAGCGAATGGGTTGAAACATTTGCGGTGAACGTCGAAGCCATACTTCAATGTATGCCCCGGGATACCGCCGGGTCATATTACCCCGCAGTAAAGTGAATGTAACTGCAATGGAAAGAAGGACAACTGTGGTCCCTGAAGCACGGGCTGACCGCCCGCCCGCGGCCGAACCGCAAACTCCCTCCCGCCCCGCAGGCCAACGGTCCGCCCGGCTGCCCCGGGACGAACGCCGCGCGCAGTTGCTTGCCGCCGCCCAGGAAGTTTTCGTTGCGAACGGCTACCACGGGGCCGCGATGGACGAAATTGCAGAGACTGCCCACGTGAGCAAGCCTGTCCTGTACCAGCACTTCCCGTCCAAGCGTGAGCTGTACCTGGCCCTGCTGGAAAGCCACCTGACGTCACTGACCGAGCTGATGCTGGGGGCGTTGAACTCCACCACGGACAACGACGAGCGCGTTCAGGCCGTCATGCGCGCCTACTTCCACTTCATCGCCAACGACGACCAGGCACACCGCCTGGTGTTCGAATCGGACCTGATCAACGATCCCGATGTCAGCTCCAGGCTGGAGACCTTTAATCGGACCTTCGCAGACGCCATCGCCCGGGTCATTGCCGAGGACACCAAGCTCCCCCACCTGGAGGCGGAGCTCCTGGGCCGCGGCCTTGCCGGGATGGCGCAGGTCAGCGCCCGGTATTGGCTGGAAACGGACGGCAACCTGGACCTCAACGTGGCCAGCGACCTCATCTACCGTTTAGCTTGGCGCGGAATCTCTCGCTTCCCCAAAGAGTCCTAGACTACAAATAAGACATCATCGACGAACCAGGCTGGGAGGCCCCCTTGGAAATTAAGATCGGCGTTCAAAACGTTGGCCGCGAAATCGTGCTCGAATCAGACCAGGATGCTGAGACGGTGGCCAAGACTGTTGGTGAAGCCATCAATGACGGCACCCAGTTGCGCCTGAAGGATGACAAGGGACGCCTGATCATTGTGCCCGGCAACGCACTTGCCTATGTGGAAATTGGTGCTGAAGAGGTCCGCCGCGTAGGTTTCGGCCAGTTCTAGGCTGACCGCACGTTCCAAGGAGATCCATGCTGTCGCTGACCATCGTGGTGCTTGCCACGCTCGCCGCCGGGTTTATCGTCTGGGCCAATGACAAACGCCATTCCCGATACGGCGCGGGCGTGCCCGTCGGGATCGCCGTGGGCGTCGCGGCGATGGCGTGGATCATCCTCATGACGGCAGGTTTCGGCTACCTTCCGGGTTTGACGTGGCTCCCCTGGGTCCTGCCCATTGTCCTCGGCACCGCCGCGGCCATTGCCGCCGTCGCCTACCTGGGCCGCACCCGGACACGCCATGACACGGAACGGCTGAACGCGGTCCTGCGGGGCTGAACCGGACCCTGAGTAAAGCTGTGGCCACCACCCGGACGGGTGGTGGCCACAGGCTTTTTATGGGCTAGAGGAACTCGGCCCGGCCCTCCATCGCCGATGAGGCCAGGGCGTGTTCCCGGCGCGGGATGCGTCCGGCTGCCCTCGCCAACCTTCCGGAAACCACGGCGTGCTTGAACGCTTCCCCCATCAGCGCCGGGTTCTGCGCCCGCGTCACGGCTGTGGCCAGCAGGACGGCGTCGCAGCCCAGTTCCATGGCCAGGGCGGCGTCGGAGGCCGTACCGATGCCCGCGTCCAGGACCACGGGAACCGAGGCCCGGGAGACGATGAGTTCGATGTTGTGCGGGTTCAGGATGCCCAGGCCGGTGCCGATCGGTGCGCCGAGCGGCATCACGGCGGTGGCACCAAGATTTTCCAGCCGCAGCGCCAGCACGGGATCGTCGTTGGTGTAGGCAAAGACCTTGAAGCCGCGGTTGACCAGCTGCTCGGTGGCGTCAACGAGTTCCACGGCGTCCGGCAGCAGGGTCTGCTCGTCGGCGATGACTTCCAGCTTCACCCAGTCGGTTTCGAGGGCCTCCCGGGCCAGTTCCGCGGTGAGGACAGCGTCCCGGGCCGTGAAGCAGCCAGCGGTGTTGGGCAGGACTTTGATCCCGTGGTCCACCAGCAACTGGAACAGAGAGCCGGTTTCCGCGGTTGAGTAGCGCCGCATGGCCACCGTGGTCAGTGCCGTCCCGGAGGCCAGGAGCGCAGCGCCCAGGCCGTCCAGGCTGGGCGCACCGCCGGTACCCATGATGAGCCGGGATCCGAGGGCGACGCCGTCGATCACCAGGGTGTCATCTGCGGCTTGGCTTGCGGTGTTGATGGTGCCGGTTTCGGTCATGGGGTCAGCCTCCTTGTACTGCAGTGACGAGTTCGATGTCGTCGCCGTCGGCGAGCGCGGTACCGAACCATTGGCTGCGCGGCACCACCTGGGCGTTGTGGGCGACGGCGACGCCCAGTTTCCTGCCGTCCGTCGCCTGGCCGTTGGGGGCCAGCGGCCGCCCGGTGACCTGGCTGACGAGCGTGGTGATGGAGGCGCCGTCGGCCACCGTGTGCGGGTTTCCGTTGAGGGTGATGTTCACGCTGTCTCCTTCAGATGGGGGCTGGGGACGGCCACGGCCGACCCGGAAAAACGGTCCGGGGTGAACGGTGCCCAGCGGGGATCGGCGGCTCCGTCCAGGAGTGCCGTGCAGATCGCGGCGGCGGCGGGCGTGAGCAGCACCCCGTGCCGGAAGAAACCGGTCGCGATGATCAGCCCCGGCACGTGCCCGTCCGCTGGGCCCCCGGATCCCAAGGACGCCGCAACCCGGCCCAGCAAGGGTGCATTGTCGGGGGTTCCGGGGCGCGCCCGGGCGGTGCATTCCAGGAGTTCAAGTTCGGCGACGGCGGGAACCAGCGCCTGGGCGTCCCGGAGAAGCTGGTAGACGCTCCCGGCGCTCACGGCGTCGGAGAGGGCGTCCTCCCGTTGGGACGCGCCGATGACTGCCGTGCCATCCTCCCGGGGCACGATGTACACCGGGATCCCGTGGACCAGCCCACGCACCGTGGCTGTCACCAACGGGCGGAGGTGCTGCGGCACGGAAAGCCGGAGGATGTCCCCGTGCACCGGCCGCAGCGGCAGGTCAAGGCCGTGGGGCAAGCCGTCAAGGGACGCCGCGTGCAGGCCGTTGGCCACGACAGTTTCCCCCGCCAGGACTGTGCTGCCGCTCCCAAGGCGGACGCCGGCCACCGTCCCGTCCTTCCACAGCAGTCCGGCCGCCCGCTCCGGGACGGCAAAACCTTCCGTTGCACCGGCAACCGCCACCGTCGGGGTTTCCCGTACCGTTGCGGCGAGCGCCAGGCGCACGGACGCTATCAGCCTCCTCGGGTCCACCTGGTGGTCGGCCGGGGTGTCCAGCGCACAGGAGATCCCCGGGCTCAGCAGGGGTTCGCGGCTGCGGGCTTCACGCACGGTCAACGGTGCCACCTCCAGGCCGCTGGCCTGCTGCACTGCGCGCAGGTCCATCAGCGCCCGCCGGTCGGCAGCGTCGACACCGACAGCGAGGGTGGGTGTCATCAGGTAGCCGGTCCCGGCTCCGGCTGCTGCGGCGACGCCGGCAGCGAAGCCTGGCCAGCGGGATGATGCGTCGAGCATGAGTTCCAGGAGGTCCTCTTCCTGGTAGTGCAGCTCGCTGACGGGGGCCAGCATGCCGGCAGCGGCCCAGCTGGCGCCGGCGCCGGGCGCGTCATCGATGAGGGCAACGGACCTGCCGGAGCGCTGGATCTCCCAGGCGATTCCGTGTCCCACCACTCCGGCGCCGATGACGGCGACGTCGGCCCGGATGGCGTCATCGCCAAGTCCGGGCAGGCAGTTCCTGGTGCTGGTCATGGTGTGGTTCCTTCCCTACGCCGGTATTAGCCGGATCAGGTCAAGCGGTCGGCTCCGACGCCCTCTCAGCCCGGCGCTTTGTGACAGCTGCCGCGGGCTCCCGCAGTACCAGCCCAGTTTAGAGGAACTAGGCTGGCAGGCATGAATATGTCCCCCTCCTCCTTTCCTGCCCTTGGGGCGGCCCGACTGTACCTCTGCACGGATGCGCGCCGGGACCGCGGCGACTTTGCCCGGTTCGTGGATGCCGCGTTCGCCGGGGGCGTGGACATCATCCAGTTGCGCGACAAGAGCATCGAGGCAGCCGAAGAACTGGACCTGCTGGCGGTCTTGAAGGAGGCCGCGGTTCGCCACGGGCGGCTTTGGGCCGTTAACGACCGGGCCGACATCGCGGTGCTGTCCGGCGCACCGGTGTTCCACATCGGCCAAAAAGACCTCCCGTTGGCTGCGGCCCGGACGCTGGTCAACGGCAATGCGGCCATCGGGCTGTCCAGCCACAGCCCGGAGCAGGTGGATGCCGCCCTCTCCGCCGCTGCCGGGCCTTCCCACCTGGACTACTTCTGCGTGGGGCCCGTCTGGGCCACGCCCACCAAACCCGGCCGGACCGCCGTCGGGCTGGACCTGGTGAAGTACGCCGCCAAGGCTGCCGCGGAAGTACCCAACCCGGTGCCGTGGTTTGCCATCGGGGGCATCGACCACGGGAACGTGCACCAGGTGGCGGAGGCAGGAGCACGGAGGATCGTGGTGGTGCGTGCCATCACGGAGGCGTCGGATCCCGCGGCCGCTGCGGCCTCCCTGCTCGACGCGCTGGACGCTGCCGGCCCCGGGCCTGCGTAAACCCAGGACTTGGAGTTACGCTGACTTTTGTGTCACATCATCGGTTGGCTCCCAATGTCCGCGACCACCGGAACGCCTTGGAAGAGGCACTGGGCGCGTTGCGGACCGAACTCGAACTGCCGGGGCCTTACCCGGCCGCGGCAGTGGACGACGCCCGCGCCGCCGTGGCGGCCCTGAAACTGCCGTCCTATGACCTGACCGCCGTCGCATTCGTGACCATCGACCCCGCCTCGTCCACGGATCTGGACCAAGCCGTGTTCATCGAGCCGGACGGGGGCGGCTACCGGGTGCTGTACGCGATCGCCGATGTTCCTGCATTTGTTGCGCCGGGTGGTCCGCTGGATGCTGAAACCAGGCGCCGCGGGCAGACGTTCTACGCTCCCGACGGCCGGATCCCGCTGCACCCGGAGGTCATCAGCGAAGGGGCCGGGAGCCTGCTGCCGGGCCAGGAGTGTCCGGCTTTCGTCTGGGAATTCACGCTCGACGCCGACGCAGCAGTGACGTCCGTGGGCGTCAGGCGGGCGCGGATCCGCAGCCGCGACAAGCTCAGCTACAAAGGTGCACAAGCAGCCCTCGACGCCGGCACCGCTCCCCCCGTGCTGCAACTGCTCCGGGAAGTGGGGCTGAAACGGGTGGCGCTGGAGCGGGAGCGCGGGGGCGCCAGCCTCAACATGCCGGAGCAGGAGATCGTTCAGCTGCCCGACGGCGGCTACCGGATCGACGCCGCCCCGCAGCTTCCCGTGGAGGACTGGAACGCGCAGATTTCGCTGATGACGGGGATGGCGGCCGCCCAGCTCATGCTGGAAGGCAAGGTGGGCATCCTGCGCACCATGCCGGCCCCGGATGAGCGGTCGCTGAGGCATTTCCGGCTGCAGACCGAAGTGCTGGGCAGGCCGTGGGACGGCGAAGTCAGCTACGGCGAGTACCTGCGGTCGCTTGACCCCACCGATCCCCGCCAGCTGGCCATCATGCATTCGGCCGGGATGCTGTTCCGGGGCGCGTCCTATACGGCGTTTGACGGGACGGTCCCGGACGACGGCATCCAGTCCGCCATCGGCGCCGCCTACGCCCACACCACCGCCCCGCTGCGCCGGCTGGTGGACCGCTTCGTGCTGGTGATCTGCGAAGCCCTCAGCAACGGCGGTGATGTTCCGGGCTGGGCACGGGAGGCGCTGCCGCTGCTGCCGGGAATCATGGCCGGTTCCGACCAGCTGGCGTCGCGGATGGAGCGGATGGCGCTGGACACGGTGGAGGCGGCATTGCTGCTGAACCACATCGGCCAGGAATTCGACGCGATCGTGATTTCCGGGTCCAAGCCCCAGAACGGAAACGGCAACGGATCCGCCAAGAACGGCAATGGAAACGGCAATGGAAACGGCAACGGAGCCACCAGGAACGGCAACGGGAACGGCAGTTCCGGGATCATCCAGATCGCCGAACCGGCGGTGACGGCCCGCTGCGCCGGCGAGCTGACGTCCGGTACCAAGGTGCGCGTCCGGCTGCTGTCCTCCGACATCACCACCCGGCAGATCCACTTCGAACTGGTTCCATAAGGGGCCTATGGACGCGGCAGGAAGGGGCAACACGGGGATTTCGCCCCTGTACGGCTAGACTGGGAAGGTAGAACTGGATGCCCGGTCGTTGATTTCCTTGATTTGAAACCAACAAGCCCGCCCCTACGCGATCTTGAGATTTGCCCGTTGGTCACCAGTGCCAGCATTAGATAGCCCGCGATCGGCTTCCACTGGATTAGCTTGCGCGCCCGAGCGTGCTCCGGAACGGCCAGGACTGGCCGGCCCGTTGAGCAGGCAGCGCCATTGCCCAAATGAATAAGGAAACTCCCCGTGAGTGAATTGCATACCCACCAGCTCCTGACCGATGCGTCCGGCACCGAGACCATCGAGCCGGAAGAGACCATCATCTCGGACGAGACCCCGCACGAGATCGCGGAGAAGTCCTTTGCCGACTACAACGTCCGCGCGGATATTGTCGAGTCCCTCGCCGACGCCGGGATCACGCACCCCTTCCCCATCCAGGCCATGACCCTGCCGGTGGCCTTGGCGGGCCACGACATCATCGGCCAGGCCAAGACCGGTACCGGCAAGACCCTGGGCTTCGGCATCCCGGCGCTGCAGCGGGTCATCGGACAGGACGACCCCGGCTACGCCAAATTGGCCGTCCCGGGCGCCCCGCAGGCCCTGGTCATCGTCCCCACCCGCGAGTTGGCAGTGCAGGTGGCCAACGACCTCCAAACGGCCTCCCGCAAGCGCAACGCCAGGATCACCACCATTTACGGTGGCCGCGCCTACGAGCCCCAGGTTGAAGCACTCCAGCAGGGCGTCGAAGTAGTAGTGGGTACCCCGGGGCGCCTGATCGACCTGTACAAGCAGAAGCACCTGAGCCTGAAGAACGTCAAGCTCGTGGTCCTCGACGAAGCCGACGAAATGCTGGACCTGGGCTTCCTGCCGGACGTTGAGACCCTGATCGCCGGAACCCCGGCTGTCCGCCAGACGCTCCTATTCTCGGCAACCATGCCCGGCCCCGTCATCGCGATGGCGCGCCGCTACATGACCCAGCCCACCCACATCAGGGCAGCCGATCCGGATGATGAAGGCCTCACCAAGCGCGACATCCGCCAGCTCATCTACCGTGCGCACAGCATGGACAAGACCGAGGTGGTGGCACGCATCCTGCAGGCCCGGGGCCGTGGCCGGACCATCATCTTCACCAAGACCAAGCGCACCGCCGCCAAGGTGGCCGAGGAACTGGTGGACCGCGGTTTCGCCGCCGCAGCCATCCACGGCGACCTGGGCCAGGGCGCACGCGAACAGGCGCTCCGCGCGTTCCGGAACAACAAAGTGGATGTGCTGGTGGCAACGGACGTCGCCGCCCGCGGCATCGACGTGGACGATGTCACCCACGTGATCAACTACCAGTGCGTCGAGGACGAAAAAATCTACCTGCACCGGGTGGGCCGCACCGGCCGCGCCGGCAACAAGGGCACTGCAGTCACATTCGTCGACTGGGATGACATGCCGCGCTGGGCGCTGATCAACAAGGCCTTGGGCCTGAGCGTCCCCGAGCCCGTGGAAACCTACTCCTCCTCACCGCACCTCTACAGTGACCTCGACATCCCCGAGGGCACCAAGGGACGTCTCCCGCGCGACAAGCGGACCTTGGCCGGCGTTGACGCCGAGGTGCTTGAGGACTTGGGCGAAACCGGCAAGAAGAACAGCCGCGGCGGCCGGGACGCCTCCCGTTCCCGCGAGCGCGACGGCCGGGGACGCGGAAAGGACGACGGCGGAAAGGCCGGCGGCCGGGACTCCGCCCGCTCCGGTGAGCGCCGTCGTCGTACCTCCGACTCCGCCCCTGCCGCCGACGCAGCCGCCCCCGCGGCCGACGGTGACCAGCCCTCGCGCACCCGCCGTCCCCGGACCCGCACCCGCCGCCGCAACGGCGAAGTGGTTGCCGCCGCGGACAAGGGCGGACAGCCCGGCAGCTCCGAGGGCTAACTGCGTCGATGACAGACACGGTTTGGGCGCCGGACGGCGGCAGCCTGGTGGTTCACGCGGACAACGCGGAGTACCTCCCAACACTGCCGGACGGCGCCTTCACGCTGATCTATGTGGATCCGCCCTTCAACACGGGCAGGCCGCAGCAGCGGCAGGAAACCCGGATGGTAGCCAACGCTGAAGGCAGCGGGGACCGGGTGGGTTTCAAGGGCCGTTCCTACGACACCATCAAGGGCGCACTTCACCGCTACGACGACGCGTTCAGCGACTATTGGTCCTTCCTGGAACCGCGGCTGGTGGAGGCGTGGCGCCTGCTGGCTGATGACGGCACCCTTTACCTGCACCTGGACTACCGCGAAGTGCATTACGCCAAGGTGATGCTGGACGCCATTTTCGGCCGGGCATGCTTCCTCAACGAGATCATCTGGGCGTACGACTACGGCGCCCGGGCCAGGAACCGGTGGCCCACCAAGCACGACAACATCCTGGTGTACGTGAAGAACCCGGCCAAATACCACTTCGACAACGCCGAGGTGGATCGTGAACCCTACATGGCCCCCGGGCTGGTGACGCCGGCCAAGCGCGAACTGGGCAAGCTGCCTACGGACGTCTGGTGGCACACCATCGTCTCCCCCACCGGCAAGGAAAAGACCGGGTACCCCACCCAGAAGCCGGAAGGGCTGGTCCGCCGGATTGTGGCCGCCTCGTCCCGCCCCGGCGACTGGTGCCTGGACTTTTTCGCAGGCTCCGGCACCCTGGGCGCCGTGGCGGCCAAGCTTGGCCGGAAGTTCGTGTGCGTGGACCAGAACCAGCCCGCGATCGACATCATGGCCAAAAGGCTCGGTGCGCACGCCACCCTGGCCGTGTACCAGCCCACCTGACGCGCCCCCTTGATCAGGGGCGGATGACCGCGGCTCCGGTACCCAGTTCTTCGATCCGCGCCAGCATTACGGGGGCAGTGACGTTCTCGCCGAGCAAATTCGGCTTGCCCGTACCGTGGTAGTCGGAGGAGCCGGTGACCAGCAAGCCATGCTTGGCGGCGAGCTTGCGCAAAAACGCCCGCCCCTCTTCCGGATTGTCCCGGTGGTCGATCTCCAGTCCCGCCAGTCCGGCGTCGATCATCTCTTGGTAGGTCCGCTCCCCCACGATCCGGCCCCGGGCCGACGCTACCGGGTGGGCAAACACCGGCACGCCTCCCGCGGCACGGACAAGTTCGACGGCGGTGGCCGGGTCCGGTGCATAGTGCGGGATGAAGTAGCGGGACCGGGAGGTGAGGATCGAAGCGAACGCCTCGGAACGGTCTTCCACCACCCCCGCTGCCACCAGGGCATCAGCGATGTGCGGCCGGCCCAGGGTGGCGCCCGGAGCCACGTGGTGGATCACGTCGTCCCATGTCAGGGGGTAGTCCTCGGCCAGGATGGTGACCATCCGTTCGGCCCGCGTCAGGCGCGAGTCCTTGGCTTTGGTGATCTCCTCCAGCAGGCCTGGATGGGTGGGGTCGTGCAGGTAGCTCAGGAGGTGGACGCTGATGCCTTCCGCGGTCCGGCAGGAGACTTCCATGCCGGGAACCAGGGCCACGCCGTGCGTGACGGCGGCCGCGGCCGCCTCGGCCCAACCCGCGGTGGA
The DNA here is from genome assembly GCF_004364695.1 of Arthrobacter sp. AG258. Classification (NCBI taxonomy): domain Bacteria; kingdom Bacillati; phylum Actinomycetota; class Actinomycetes; order Micrococcales; family Micrococcaceae; genus Arthrobacter; species Arthrobacter sp. AG258. The sequence goes on from NZ_SOBI01000002.1 coordinate 583,809, forward strand.
ATCATGGTCGGTCAAGGCCACCACGTCCAGGCCCGCACGCGCGGCAGAGGCCATGACGTCGGCGGGGGGCTCTGTCCCATCGGAGACGTTGGAGTGGGCATGCAGGTCAATCCTCACTTGTCCAGACTAGTGGACCCCGCCCCTCCGGCACCGGAGCCTGTTCGCATAGCCGCGACGCTGGTGAGACGATGGTGCCGTGAACGATGCCGATAACACCCAGAACTCTGCTTCCCAGCCGCTGGAGGAGCGCGTCAACAACCGCTCTCAGCGGCCCAGTTCCAACGCTTTCAAGGCCTTCATGGCCAGCAACTGGGCGCCGTCCAGCCAGGAACTCCCCCAGCGCGACGCCGTCGCCGGCTACGCCGCAACCCGGCGCAAGGCAATCTCCGCCCTGTTCAAGGGCGAACGGCTGGTCATCCCCGCCGGACCGCCCAAGGTCCGCTCCAACGACTGCGACTACCGCTTCCGGCCGCACTCCGGCTTCGCCCACCTGACGGGCCTCGGCCTGGACCACGAGCCGGACGCTGTCCTGATCCTGGACCCGGTGGAGGATGGAACCGGCGACGACGGCGGCAACCACCGCGCCACGTTGTACTTCCGGCCGTTGGCGGGCAGGGACACCGAACAGTTCTACGCCGATTCCCGCTCCGGCGAGTTCTGGATCGGGGCGCGCCCCACCCTCGAAGAGTTCCAGGCCCGCCTGGGGCTGCCCACCGCCCACATCGACCAGCTCGAAACGGCCATCACCAAGGATGTCGGCGCTCCCGAGATCGGCGGCATCTCCATCCGCCTGGTCCGCAAAGTGGACGAAAACATCGACGCCCTGGTGGATACGGCCCGGTACAACACGGCGAAGGACCCGGAGAACCTGGACCTTGAGGTCCTGGACGCCCTGGACGAGAAGCTCAGCGAAGCACTCTCCGAGCTGCGCCTGCTCAAGGACGAGTGGGAGATCGAGCAGATGAAGATCGCCGTGTCCGCAACGGTTGAGGGATTCGAGGAGGTCGTCAAGGCCCTCCCCCGTGCGCTGACGCATGCCCGCGGCGAACGGGTAGTGGAGGGGGCGTTCTTTGCCCGCGCCCGCGAGGTGGGCAACGAACTGGGCTACGACACCATCGCGGCCTCCGGCAACAACGCCACCGTGCTGCACTGGACCCGCAACACCGGCCGGGTCCACGCAGGCGACCTCCTGCTCCTGGACGCCGGTGTCGAGGCCGACTCGCTCTACACGGCGGACATCACCCGTACCATTCCGGCTGACGGCACTTTCACCGCTGTCCAGCGCAAGGTCTACGAGGCAGTGCTCGACGCCGCGGACGCAGGCTTCGCCGCAGCGCAGCCTGGGACGAAATTCCGCGACATCCACACCGCGGCAACCACGGTCCTGGCCGAGCGCCTCGCCGAGTGGGGCCTGCTGCCGGTCAGCGTCGAGGAGGCGGTCAGCCCCGAGGGCCAGCAGCACCGCCGCTGGATGCCGCACGGAACGAGCCACCACCTCGGCCTGGATGTGCACGACTGCGCCCAGGCCAAGCGGGAACTTTACCTGGACGGCATCCTCACCGAAGGCATGGTCTTCACGATTGAACCTGGCCTTTACTTCAAGGCGGAAGACCTGGCGATCCCCGGGGAATACCGCGGCATCGGTGTCAGGATCGAGGACGATATCCTCATGACCGCCGACGGCCCCGTCAACCTCAGCGCCGCCCTGCCCCGCACGGTTGAAGACGTCGAGACCTGGATGGCCGGCATTTACCGGACCGAAGAAGCCTGACACGGGCACACACGGGAAAAGCGTGGCCACCGGACTGGGTCCGGTGGCCACGCTCTTTTCGTTTCGCCGTCATCCTGCGCGCGCCGTCAGGAAGGCAGGGGTGTCTTCGGAGCCGGCAGCCCTATTGTCCGCTGCCGCCCCGGTGCGTGTCCTCGTCCTGGCCGTACTGCCCTGCGTTGTGCTCCGGGTTGTGGCCCGCTGCGGATTGGGTGGCCGGATCGTTGGTGTGTTCCGGGGCGGCCGCACCGTGCTGCGCGGCGTCAGCCGTGGGGCCCTGCGGAAGCCGGACTCCGTACTGGGGCCGGCCGTCCGGCAGGTCGGGGTACCGCACGGTGCGGACCGGCTGTGCCGGCGGCTGCCCATCGTCATACTGTTGTCCGGCCTGTTGCTGGCTTCCGGCGCCCGGGTAGCCGTGGCCTTCCTGCGGCGGAGCTGCAGTGGGCCGCTGGCCGTAGGGGTCGTTCCACCCGGCGGGCCTGGCCGGTCCTTGGCCAGGCTGCTGTTCCTGCCCCGGCTGCTGCTGGTTCGGCTGGTTGTAATAGTCATGCTGCGTGTACGGGCCGTGCCCGGACGCCGCATCGGAGCGGGACATCGGCAGCTGCTGCAGCAGGCGCCGGGCCTCATGGGCTGCCTCGGGAGCCACGATGACGTCATAGTTCGTGGCCACTACCTGGCTGGTGGAGGTGAAGTCCCGCTTGCCGCGCTGCATGGCGTAGGTGACGATGCCGAAGAGCATGAAGAAGGCCGCACCCATCAGCACCGACGTCATGATCGAGAAGTAGCCGGGCGAGGGCGCAAAGAAGGACAACATGACGCCTACGAAGAGGCCGAACCACATGCCGCTCAGTGCTCCGGAAAGGGCCACCCGGGGGTAGCTCAGGCGTCCCGTCACCCGCTCCACCATCTTCAGTTCGTTGCCCACGATGGAAACCATCTGGACCGGGAACTGCTGGTCCGCGAGGTAGTCAACCGCCTTCTGGGCGTCGAGGTAGGAGTTGTAGGACCCGACGGTGTCACCGGTGGGTACGGCCCGGGCGTCATCCGGTCCGGTGGGGCCGCCGGTCTTGGGAGCACCAAAAATGTTGGACATACACCCATTCTTGCCCATCAAGATGGGTGCTGCCTGTAAATTCAGCTAAAAGAGAGCAGACTCGGTAGCCTGTAGTGGTGAGCACAACACCTACCCGTGTCTTCGTGGCACGCCTCCTGGGCCTGGATGTCTTCGACCCCTTGGGTGACCGCCTGGGCCGGCTGCGCGATGTTGTTGTGCTGTCCAGGGGGACCCAGGGTGCGCCGCATGTGGTGGGTATCGTGGTGGAAGTGCCGGGGAAGAAGCGCGTCTTCGTGCCCATGACGCGGATCACCTCGATCGATCAGACGCAGATTATCTGCACCGGCCTGGTCAACCTGCGCCGGTTCGAACAGCGTGGAGCCGAAACCCTGGTGGTGGCGGAGATGTTCGACCGGCGGGTCACCCTCCGCGACGGCAGCGGCGACGCCACCATCGAGGACATCGCGATCGACCAGCACCGGTCCCGGGACTGGTTCGTCAGCAAGCTCTTTGTCCGGCGCGGCCACTCGCTGTCCCCTTTGAGCCGTTTGCGCCGCAACGAAACCCTGATCATTGACTGGGCGGACGCCCAGCAGGGAGCACGCACCGAGCCGCAGGCAGCCACGCAGTTCGTGGCCAACCACGAAGACCTCAAGCCCGCAGACTTTGCCGAGGCACTGCAGGAGATGAGCGACAAGCGCCGTTTCGAAGTTGCCAGCGAACTGCAGGACGAGCGGCTGGCCGACGTCCTCCAGGAGCTTCCCGAGGACGATCAGGTGGAAATCCTCTCCGCGCTGGATGTCCAGCGCGCCGCCGACGTCCTTGAGGAAATGGACCCCGACGACGCCGCCGACCTCCTGGGCGAACTCCCCTCCGCCCAGGCCGAGGAACTCCTCCAGCTGATGGAGCCCGAAGGCGCCGAGGACGTCCGCCGCCTGCTCGAATACGACGAGGACACGGCCGGCGGCCTGATGACGCCCGTGCCGGTGATCCTGCCGCCGGAAGCCACGGTGGCCGAAGCCCTGGCCCATGTGCGGCGGGAGGAGCTCTCCCCTGCGCTGGCGTCGTCGATCTTCATCGCCCGGCCGCCGCTCGAGACCCCCACCGGCCGCTTCCTGGGCGTGGTGCACATCCAGCAGCTGCTCCGTTTCCCGCCGTTCGAGGCACTGGGCAACCTGGTGGACAAGAACCTCGAGCCTTTGTCCGACCAGGCCCACATCAGTGAGGTGGCCCGGACCCTGGCCACCTACAACCTCAACTCCCTCCCGGTGGTCAACGACGCCGGCCGGCTTGTGGGGGCGGTGACTGTTGATGACGTATTGGATCACTTGTTGCCGGACGACTGGCGCGCCCACGATGGCGAAGCCCCGATAAGAAAGCTCGGTGGCCGCATTGGCTGATAACAGCGCCCCGAAGAACCCCAACCAGCGGAGCCTGGCCAACGCGGAAGCAAAAGGCAGCCTCGACACACCCCTAAGCGCCCGTCAGCGGATCCTGCCCAAGTTCAAGCCGGATCCGGACGCATTCGGGCACGCCACCGAGGGTTTTGCCCGGTTTATGGGCACGCCGCAGTTCCTGGTGTACATGACGGTGTTCTGCATCTTCTGGTTGGGCTGGAACACCTGGGCGCCCGTCGAGTGGCAGTTCGACTCGAGGGACCTCGGCTTCACCCTGCTGACCCTGATGCTGTCGCTGCAGGCTTCCTACGCGGCACCCCTGCTGCTGCTCGCGCAGAACCGCCAGGACGACCGCGACCGCGTCTCGCTGCAGCAGGACCGGCAGCGCGCCGAACGCAACCTGTCCGACACCGAGTACCTCACCCGGGAGTTGGCCTCCCTGCGGATCGCGCTGCGTGAAGTAGCCACCCGTGACTACGTCAGGGCGGAGTTGCGCTCACTCCTGGAGGACATGTTGGAAGCCCAGGAGGAACTCCGGACCCACGACGACTCCGGCCCCGGTTCCCATGAGTCACCGCGGGACAAGGTCAAGGACAAACTGCGTGAGCAGAGGGACCGGCAGCGTGGCCCGCGGACCCAGCAGATCCCCCGGGTCAAGCCCGGCCATTCCACCAACGAACGCTAGTCCGGATCATCCGGCTGCACTTCGCCGCACCAGCACGAAAGCCGAGGCCCCTCACGTGAGCGCCCCCATGGATCCGGCACCATCCAGCAAATCCCCGCTGCTCCAGGCCGTCACCCACGCCCTGGCAACCGTTATTGACCCTGAGCTCCGCCGCCCGATCACCGAACTGGGGATGGTGGACTCCGTCCAGGTGTCCGACGACGGCCGGGTCACCGTCGCAGTCCTGCTCACCATTGCGGGTTGCCCGCTGCGGGACACGATCACAGCCGATGCCCGCAAGGCCCTGTCCGCGGTCCCCGGCGTCACCGCCGTCGACGTCGACCTGAAGGTCATGGACCAGGCCCAGCGGGATGCGCTCAAGGAGAAGCTGCGCGGCCCCGGCGGCGCACGCACCATCCCGTTCAACCAGCCCGAGTCGCTGACCAAGGTCTATGCGGTGGCCAGCGGCAAGGGCGGGGTGGGGAAATCCTCGGTGACCGTAAACCTTGCCACTGCCTTGGCTGCCCGGGGCCTGCGCGTGGGCATCGTGGACGCGGACGTCTACGGTTTCTCCGTCCCCGCCTTGATGGGCATCACCCAGGCTCCCACCCAGGTGGATGACATGATCCTTCCCCCGGTTGCCTACGGTGTGAAGGTCATCTCCATCGGGATGTTCGTCACCGGGAACCAGCCTGTCGCCTGGCGGGGACCCATGCTGCACCGGGCCCTGGAACAATTCCTCACGGACGTCTACTTCGGCGACCTGGACGCACTGTTCCTGGACCTTCCCCCGGGGACCGGGGACATCGCCATTTCGGTGGCGCAGTTGCTGCCCAAGGCCGAGATCCTGGTGGTCACCACGCCCCAGGCTGCGGCAGCGGACGTGGCCGAACGCGCGGGTGCGATCGCAGCCCAGACCGGCCAGAAGATCGCCGGTGTCATTGAGAACATGTCGTACCTGGACATGCCCGGCGGCGGCAGGATGGAACTCTTCGGAAGCGGCGGCGGGACAGTCCTTACCGGGCGGCTCAGCACCACGCTCGGCGTTCCGGTGCCCCTGCTGGGCCAGATTCCGCTGGATATCCAACTTCGCGAGGGCGGTGACGCCGGGGTTCCGATCGTGCTTGGCAGGCCCGATTCCGCGGCAGGCGTGGAGTTGGCAGGTATTGCGGCGCAGCTTGCCGCCACACCGCGGGGCCTTGCCGGGATGAAGCTGGGCCTCCAGCCCCGCTGACCAGTGCCCTAGGTGGCTTCGGTATCGAAGGGAGCGGTTTCGCCCGGGGCAAGCCGCTCCACAACCCGCTCAGGGCGGGAAGGTGCGGCGTCGGCCACTGCAGCCGCGCCGGAAACCGCCGCCACCGCGGCCGGGGCTCCCGCACTGACGGGTTTGGTGTCGTCGTCGAACAGTGCTTCCTTGATGATGCGGCGGGGGTCGTACTGGCGGGGATCGTACTTCTTCCAATCGACATCGTCGATGTCGATGCCTACTTCTTCCTTGATTTGCTCACGGGCACCGGAGGCCATCCGGCGGACTTCCTTGACCAGGTTTGCCAGCTTCTGGGTATATTCGGGCAACCGTTGGGGGCCGATCACGAGAACGCCGATGATCAGCAGAATTATGAATTCCGGGCCGTTGATACCAAACACTTTAGGAAGATTACCCTCTCCGGGCTGCCAGTGACGATTCCCGCCCGGCTGACGTGGAAACAGGCCGCGTCACGGGGTGAACAGGGCTGCGATCTTGCTGATGCCGCGCTCCAGCCGTGACTCCAGCGGCTCCCCGGACTTTCCTGCGGACGGTTCTGGAACGGAGGCCGCAACACCCTCGGTGGCGGCATCAGCGACGTTCTTGAGGATCGGAAGGGCGTCGTCGGCCCGCGCCGCAGGAAGGTCCGAGCGGTAGGTGATGGTGAGGCCGGCGGTCCGGTAGGTCGCGGACGCCGGGGTCAAGGACCACGCCTGCGACGTCCCGGCACCCGGTTTGGACAGGTGCTGTTCGGTGACCGTGGCGTGGTGGGCACCGTCGGTAAGGCGCAGCTCCACCGCCGGTTGTCCTTCCACCAGCACCGCCCGTGCGGCTTCGAGGTGGAATCCCATGGCCTGCAGTTCCGGGCAGGCCCAGCCTTCAGAACGCAGCGAGGCCAGTTGGGCGGGATCCAGCGGGCGCCCATCCGTTGGGCTCTGCGAGGAAACGTGGGAAAACGCCGCCTCCGTTCCTGACGGTTCCCCCGCTACCGGATCCCCCGCTGCGGTGAACGCCCCCACGGCGAGCACGCCGGCCGCGGCCATGGTCCCTCCCGCGGTGAACGCCAGGGCCCGGGCGGCCATCCGGCTTCCGGTGGGGCCCGCGGGTGCTTCAGGCTGCGCCGCAAGTTCGTGGGTGCGCGCCAGAAGCCGTGCCGTCAGGTCCTCGCTGGCGGGCGGGACCGGCGCTTGGCGGAGGCGCTCAAGGTACTGCCGTTCCCGGCGGACAGTGGCGGCACACTCCTGGCACGCCTCGAGGTGGCTGCCGGAGCGCTGGTGCTTGCCGCCGAAAGGAAACTGGGACCTCATGCGCCGATCAGAGGATGCCCGCTATGCGCGGCATGGAGAGCTTGCGGCGTCCCTGGTGCGGGCGCGGGTCACGGTGTGCCAGCTTTTCCCGCAGCATGGTCCTGCCGCGGTGGATACGGGAACGGACGGTGCCGAGTTTGACGCCGAGCGCCTCGGCCACTTCGTCATAGGACAGGCCTTCGAGGTCGCAGAGGACGACGGCGGCACGGAAGTCCGGCGGGAGTTCCTCCAGCGCTGCCTGGACATCGAGGTCCAGGTTGTTCAGCTCGAAGCTCTGCTCGGGGCCCGGTTCGCGGCCGGGCAGCCGGGACTCGGCGTCCTCCGCCAGGGCGTCGAACCGGATGCGCGTCTTCCGGCGCGCCTGGTCGAGGAACAGGTTGGTGGTGATGCGGTGCAGCCAGCCGTCCAGGGTGCCCGGCTTGAAGTTTTCCAGTGAACGGAAGACGCGGACGAACACCTCCTGGGTGAGGTCCTCGGCGTCGAACTTGTTCCCGGTCAGGCGGTAGGCCAGCCGGTAGACCTTCGCGGAGTGATTGGTGACCACTTCTTCCCAGGTGGGACGGACCCACTCATCATCGGGATTGTTGACTGCAGGGACAGGTGCCACAACTGAAGATGACATCGTCCACTCCCCTCGTGGAATGCTAACGCCCGGATACTGTTGACATCTCTGATTCGGCGCCGGTCACCTTTTGGATGAGCGGATTCCAATCATGTCAAACTTGGCTGGGAATTTCCTGACCGCAGGGTAACTTCAGCCTTCGGCGCAACAGCCTCTTCCCGGGCCGGCGGGGCCGGACACAGTAGGCTAAAGGGGACATTCCCCCTTCACGCCCAGAAAGCGATAATTCATGAGCGCCGACAAGTCCAGCAGCTGGTCCTATGCAGAAGATCTGCCCGCTGAGGATGAGGTCATGCTTCGGGCCCGGGAACGTTCCTTTGAATTGGGCGTGAGTGCCATCAGCCCCGGTGTCGGCGCGGTCCTGACGGTCCTTGCTGCCGCGTCGAAGGCGCAGACCGCCGTCGAGATCGGCACCGGCGCCGGTGTCTCCGGCGTCTGCCTGCTGCGGGGCCTTGGCCCGCACGCTGTCCTGACCACCATTGACGTGGACGTCGAACACCTGCGCGCGGCCCGCGAGGCGTTCACCGAGTCCGGCAGTCCGGCAAACCGCACGCGCACCATTTCCGGCCGGGCCGGCGATGTCCTGCCGCGCCTCACTGACGGCGCGTATGACCTGGTCTTCATCGACGCCGACAAGCCCGGCCTGCCCGGCTACGTCGAGCAGGCCATCCGGCTCCTCAAGAGGTCGGGCCTGTTGATTATCAATGACGCCCTGGACAAGGACAAGGTGGCCAACCCGGCCGGCCGCGAGGCCACTACGGTAGTGCTGCGCCAGGTGGGAAGGGCCATCCGCGACGACGACCGGCTTGCGTCGGCGATGCTCCCCACCGGCGACGGCCTGCTGGTCGCCGTCAAGAAGTAGGCCGGAAACAGGACAGGGTCCGCGGCACGAGGCCACGGACCCTGTCCGGCACGACTATTCGGTAACGCCCACCAGGCATTCCTTGAGGTTGGCTGCTTCGGCAGCGTTCAGCTCGACCACGAGGCGCCCGCCGCCTTCGAGCGGGACGCGCATGATCAGGCTGCGGCCCTCCTTGGTGACTTCCATTGGGCCGTCGCCGGTACGTGGTTTCATAGCCGCCATGAGGAATTCCCCTCCATTTTGTTCCAGGACTGATCAGCCCGGGCGGGCTGGGTCCGCATGTCGATCAAGCGGCTGTGGCGGGGTGGTGCTCCCCCGCCGAGGCTGCGCGTTTTCTGGATGCTTGTGTCCTTGCTTACTTACTATTATCGCGGATTTACCCGCACGTAGCTAATCGATGGACATTTCCGTGCGCCGGGCATTCCCGGCCTGACCTGCACGGAAGCCCCTCCCGCTAGGGCGGATAATCGCCGCCGCCAGGCAGCTGGGCCCAGGCCCACAGCCACACGATCCACACGATCTGCAAAAGCACGAACATGGCCACCACGGTTCCGCGGTAAGCCCGGGACCGGGAGAGGAAGGCAGCGCCCAGGGCCAGCGGAAACAGGGGCAGCAGCATCCTGAACGTGCTGGTCTGCGGGTGGAGGAACATCAGCAGGTAGCCCATGTAGCAGGCACACCACAGCCGGAGTTCGGCACCGAGCCGTACTACCGGGGGAAGGAACAGCATCACGCCGAACAGTGCCACAAAGACCAACGGCGCCAGCAGGCCAAGGACGGGGCCGAAAAGTTCGACGCCGGTATCGAACCAGGGCTTGAACGGCACCAGGTCCTGCCCCCGCCACACAGTTTCGGTCTTGGTGTAGGCCTGTGGGTCACCCGTGGCGGCCCACGCGGCAGCAGGCCAGACCAGTGCGGACACACCTGCGACGGCGGTGAGTCCAGTCAGCGCCGCGAGGTCCCGCACCGAGTGGGATTCTTCTTCCGTTCCCGGCGCGGCGCCGCCCCGGAGACGGTCCACGGCGCGCCAGACCAGCAGCAGGCCCACCATGGCCGCGAAGGGCACGCCCACGGGCCGCGACAGGCACAGCACGAACACCACCGGCATGGCCCGCAGGTATTGGCGGCGCAGCACCAGCAGGAGGGCCCACGCAAGCAGCAGGAGGGACAATGGTTCGGCGTACGGCACCTGCAGCACGGCCGAAACGGGAAAGGTCGAGAAGAACGCGACGCCCCACATCGCCTGGCCATGGTCCGCCCTCTGCCGGAACAGGACGTAGGCCAGCAACGCGGCGCCCCAGCCGGCCAGCATGGCGATCACGGTCAGCGATGCGGCGGAATTCATGCCGGTGAGGCGGCTGAGACCGCCGGCCAGCGCGGGAAAAAGCGGGTAGAAGGCCCACGTGTTTTCCTCCACGTTTCCGGCGGCGTCCGTGGGGAGCACGGAAGGGTAGCCATCGGCGATAACCGTGGCGTACCAGCGGGCATCCCAGATGTTGATGAAATTCCAGTAGTCCGGCTTCGGCGGGAACCAGGGGTTGACGCCCTGGTGGAGCGCGGCGGCCATGAAGATGCACGCCGAGACCAGGCGGGCGGCGGCATACAGGACAGTGGTTTGGATCCACCACGGCCAGCCGCGGACGGCGGAAGCAGCCCGGAGTGCGGCAGTGTGGGCAGATGCCAGGGGGCTGCGGCGGTCCACCGTGCTCACGGGCCGCCCGTCCCCGGCACGGCGGTCCCGCGGGCGGCCTCGTCCGCGTCCGCGGAGGTGCCCGGGTCAGCCGGTGCCGGGTCCGCGGGGGCGGCCGGGCCGGCGTCGGAATCCGGTTCCTGTACGTCGCCTTCCATCGCAGCCAGCCGGCTGCGGAGCTCCGCCACTTCCCGGTCCCTGGCGGCGAGTTGGTCCCGCAGGTCCTCCAGGACCTGGTCCACCTGGTCCATCCGGTAGCCGCGCAGCCCGAGCGAGAACCGTAGTTGGTCCACGTCCTCAGGTCCGGCGTGTGCCGGCAGCAAAACCGGTGGGAGGTTTGCGGGCGGGTCCTCGAGGCCGGCACCCAGCAGTGCAGGCAGCCCGGCACCGCCGGTACCGCGGGAGGGCCGGCCCAGGCCGGCCCACAGGACCGCCGCCACCAGGACCACGGCGAGGAACACCAGAAAGAAACTCACTGTCCCATCGTGCCAGATCCATCCCGCCGGTCCGCGGCCCACGGCACGGAACCGGGCCAGGCCGTGGCCGTGGCCCCTGTACTACTCCGGCCGCTGCTCACCATTCAGGGACGGGGTCACGGCAACGTGAAGCACACGGTCCACCGCTTCGGCGGGATCGTCAACGAGCTGGATCAGGTCCAGGTCCTTCTCCGAGACCATTCCCTCGGCCACCAGGGTGCCCCGGATCCATTCGATCATCGGCCCCCAGAATTCGACGCCAAGGAGCACGATCGGGAACGACGTCACCTTCCGTGTCTGGACCAGGACCATGGCCTCGAACAGCTCATCCAGGGTGCCCAGGCCGCCCGGCAGCACGATAAAGCCCTGCGCGTACTTGACGAACATGGTCTTGCGGGCGAAGAAATAGCGGAAGTTGATACCCAGGTCCACCCACTGGTTCAGGCCCTGCTCGAAGGGCAGCTCAATGCCCAGGCCCACGGATACGCCGTTGCCTTCCACCGTCCCCCGGTTGGCCGCCTCCATGGATCCGGGGCCGCCGCCGGTGATAACCGCCACCCCGGCCTCGGCGAGCTTGCGCCCCACCTCGACGCCCATTTCGTAGTACTTGCTGCCGGGCTTGGTGCGGGCGGAACCAAAAACGCTGACGGCCTTTCCAATGTCCGCCAGCGCACCGAATCCTTCGACGAATTCGCTCTGGATCCGCAGGACCCGCCAGGGGTCGGTGTGGACGAACTGGCCGGGGCCTTTGGTATCGAGCAGATGCTGGTCGGACATTTCCACGGCGGCCTGCTTGCGGCGCAGTTCAAGGGGCCCTTTGCGGCGTGGCTGGGTTGTCTTGGCCGGATCAGCGTTGGTACTCATTCCCCTAGGCTAACCTCCGACTCCAGGTATCTCTTGAATCACGATCGGCATGAACTTGGGGTGATTGGCGTCATAACCCACCGTTGTTCGCTAGATTCTTTCCTATGACTACTCATGTGCCCGGCGATGCCCTCGTCTCCCTGAACGCCGTTAATAAGCATTACGGCCAGCTGCACGTTCTGAAGGACATCAACCTGCAGGTCCGCAAAGGCGAGGTTGTTGTGGTCATCGGACCTTCGGGCTCCGGTAAGTCCACCCTCTGCCGCGCCATCAACCGCCTGGAAACCATTGAGGGTGGAACCATCACCATCGACGGGAAAGTCCTGCCCGAGGAAGGCAAGGAACTGGCCCAGCTCCGCGCCGATGTTGGCATGGTCTTCCAGTCTTTCAACCTTTTCGCACACAAGACCATCCTTGAAAACGTGACGCTCGGGCCCATCAAGGTCAAAGGCGTTTCCAAGACGGCCGCGGAGAAAGATGCCATGGCACTCTTGGAACGGGTAGGCGTAGGGCACCAGGCGCCCAAGCTTCCCGCCCAGCTTTCCGGCGGACAACAGCAGCGCGTCGCCATCGCGCGCGCCTTGGCAATGAAGCCGAAGGTCATGTTGTTCGATGAACCCACGTCCGCGCTCGACCCCGAAATGATCAACGAGGTCCTGGACGTCATGGTCCAGCTGGCCAAGGAAGGCATGACCATGATCGTGGTCACCCACGAGATGGGCTTCGCCCGAAAGGCTGCAGACCGCGTGGTCTTCATGGCAGACGGCCAGATCGTGGAGGACGCCACCCCGGAGGAATTCTTCAACAACCCGAAGAGCGACCGTGCCAAGGACTTCCTCTCGAAGCTCCTCACGCACTGATCCCCAAGCAACCACACTCAGTTCGCATCCAGGCCGAGAACCCAACGGCCATCAATGAAAGGAATGTCATGAAGGCATTTATGTCCCGACGAAAGTCCTTCGTCGTGGCGGCTACAGCCGCCCTCGCCCTGTCCCTTAGCGCTTGCGGTGGCGGAGACTCCGGAGGCTCAAGCAACCCGAGCCCCGTCGAGAAGCCGTCGTTCGCAGCCGGTACCACCATGGAGAAGCTGTCCTCCGCCGGCACCATCAAGATCGGCACCAAGTTCGATCAGCCGCTGTTCGGCCAGGTCGGCCTGGATGGCAAGCCCGTCGGTTTCGACGTTGAAATCGGCAAACTGATCGCCGCCAAGCTGGGCATCGCCGCTGACAAGATCGAATGGTCCGAAACTGTCTCCGCAAACCGCGAGCCCTTCATCGAACAGGGCAAGGTGGACATCGTCATCGCGACTTACACCATCAGCGACAAGCGCAAGCAGGTCGTTGATTTCGCCGGCCCGTACTACGAAGCAGGCCAGGCCTTGATGGTGAACAAGGACAACGACTCCATCAAGAAGCCCGAGGACGTCAAGGGCAAGAAGGTCTGCTCCGTAACCGGCTCCACCCCCGCTGCGACCATCGTGGACAAGTACGGCGCCGAACTGGTGCCTGCCGCTACCTACTCCGCCTGCCTGGAGCCGCTGCGCAACAAGCAGGTTGAAGCCGTTACCACTGACAACGTGATCCTCGCCGGGTTCGTTGACAAGGAGCCGGACGCTTTCAAGCTTGCATCAGAAGAAACCTTTACCAAGGAGCCTTACGGCATCGGCCTGAAGAAGGGCGACACTGAGTTCCGTAACTGGATCAACGACCAGCTTGAGTCCTTCGAGAAGGACGGTTCTTACAAGAAGGCCTGGGAAGCCACCGCAGGTTCAGTCATCAAGACTGCACCGAGCCTGCCGGCCATCAACCGCTACTGAGCAGCGTTCCATAGGTGCCGGGGCCGCCAAGCAGCCCCGGCACCACCGCCTTCACTCCGTCCACGCATACAGCCGAAGGATCTTATGGACGTCATCATTGAAAACCTGCCCCTGTATTGGGAGGGTTTTCTCCGCACTCTTTTCCTTTCCGTCGTATCGGGTATCTTCGCGCTGCTCCTCGGAACGTTGCTGGCCGCAGCGCGCGTATCCCCGGTGGCGGCGCTGCGCGGTTTCAGCACCGTCTACGTGGAAGTACTCCGCAACACACCGCTGACCATCGCGTTCTTCTTCGCGGCGGTCGTGCTCCCCCGCCTCGGGGTCAAGTTTGAGCAGTTCGAGGTCGCCGCAATTATCGCCCTCAGCACGTACACGGCCGCGTTCATCGCCGAAGCTGTCCGGTCGGGCGTCAACAGCGTGCCCGTGGGCCAGGCCGAAGCAGCCCGCAGCATTGGCATGAAGTTCAGCCAAGTACTCTCGCTCATCATTCTTCCGCAAGCACTGCGGACGGTGATCCCGCCGCTGATCAACATCCTGATCGCGCTGGTGAAGAACTCATCCGTTGCCGGCGCCTTCTTTGTCCTGGAGCTGTTCGGCTATGGCCGGCAACTGGCCAACGCCAACGGTGACGCGGTCATCACAGTCCTGTTGGGCACAGCTTTCTTCTATCTGCTCCTCACCGTTCCGCTGGGAATCCTCGCCAACACGGTGGAACGAAAGGTGGCGATTGCCCGATGAGCTCCGTTCTGTATGACGTCCCCGGCCCCAAAGCACGCCGGGTTTCACTCATTGCTTCAATCATCGGCGGTCTCCTGATCCTTGGCCTGCTGGCCTGGGTGGTCATGACCTTGGCCCAGCAAGGCATCTTCGAGGGCCGCCGCTGGCAGATTTTCACCCGCGCCGATGTTTGGCGGCTTCTCGGCAACGGCCTTGGTTCGACCCTGTCCGCAGCCGCCCTGGCAGCAGTCATCGCATTTCCGCTTGGCCTGCTGCTATGCCTCCTGCGGATTTCAGACGCGGCGGTCATCCGGATACCCATGCGCATCATCCTCGAATTCCTTCGCGGTATGCCCGTTGTCCTGATGATGCTCTTTATCCTCCTCGGATTCGGTACGTCCGCATTCATCGCTGTCGTTGCCGGCCTGGTCCTCTACAACGCAGCGGTGTTCGCTGAAATCATCCGTGCCGGTATCCAGTCCCTCCCCAAAGGACAGCGCGAAGCCGGCCTGGCCATTGGCCTGACGAGCTTCAAATCCCGGATGCTGATCGAACTGCCGCAGGCGATCCGGCGCATGATGCCGTCCCTTGTAGCGCAGATGGTGGTCCTCCTGAAGGACACCTCGCTGGGTTACATCGTGGCCTACGGCGAGCTGCTGCGGGCGGTGCAGGTCATGGCGGACTTCCTGGGAACGCAGTACCTGTTCCCGATCTTCTTTGTGGCGGCAGCGATCTACATTGCCATCAACATCTCCGTGTCCAGGATTGCGGTGTGGATCGAACGCCGCGGCTCCCGGAAGGCAGCTGGCGGCGTGGCAACTGCAAACACGACGGCGGACCTTCAGGTCGGACACGCCGGACCCGTTTAGCACACCCTGAACAAAGAGCAGGTCCGCAACTACCGGGAGTTGCGGACCTGCTCTTTTTTAATACGAACAGTATTATCCGGCGAGCCAATCCTGCAGCGCCCGGAGGCAGGCGCGGATTGCGTCGGCGGATACGTGTTCGTTGTCCTTGTGCGCCAGCAGCGGGTCGCCCGGGCCGAAGTTCACCGCCGGGATACCCAGCTCACTGAAACGGGCGACGTCGGTCCAGCCGTACTTGGGCTTGGGCTCGGCTCCCACGGCGGCAACGAAAGAGGCGGCAGCAGGGTGCTGCAGGCCGGGGCGGGCGCCGGCGGCGGCATCGGTGCGGACCACGTCGAAGCCGGCAAGCAGCTCACGGACGTGGGCTTCCGCCTGGTCCGGGGTCTTGTCCGGGGCGAACCGGTAGTTGATCTCCACCACGCAGCGGTCGGGGATGACGTTGCCGGCCGTACCGCCGTTGATCTTCACCGCGTTAAGGCTTTCGCGGTAATCCAGGCCGTCAACGGTGACGGTACGTGGTTCATAGGCGGCCAGGCGCGCCAGGATGGGGGCCGCGGCGTGGATGGCGTTGCTGCCCATCCAGGCGCGTGCGGAATGGGCGGCTTCACCGGAAGTGCTGGCCTCGAACCGGCTGGTTCCGTTGCAGCCGCCTTCCACCGTGCCGTCCGTGGGTTCCAGCAGGATGGCGAAGTCCCCCTGCAGGAGGTGGCCGTGGTTGCGGACCAAACGTCCCAGTCCGCTCTTGACCGCCTCCACTTCCTCGTGGTCATAGAAGACGAAGGTGACGTCGCGTCCGGGCTGGGCGCCGCCGTCGAACATTCCTGCTGCCAGCGCCAGCTGGACCGCCACGCCGCCTTTCATGTCCGTGGCTCCGCGGCCGTAGAGGATGCCTTCGCCAGGAACGCCGGAGTCCCAGCTGGACGGGACCGTCCCCCTGGAACCTTCCGTCAAGGGCAGCGGGACCGTGTCCAGGTGTCCGGCGAGGATGACGCGTTCGCTGCGGCCCAGTTCCGTGCGGGCAACGATGGCGTCCCCGTCCCGGACCACGGTCAGCTGGGGAATCCCCCGCAAAGCGGCTTCCACGGCGTCCGCGAGCTGCTTCTCATTGCCCGACACGCTGTTGATGTCCATCACCGCGGCAGTCAGCAACGCCACGTCCTGGCGCAGGTCAAGGATGGACAGGGACGAGTCAGGGGCGGTTTCAGCAGTCACGAAGCCAGTCTAGTTCGAACGGGCTGCCCGCCCCTCGATAGACTGGAGCACATGACTGAGACCGCTTCCTCTGCCGTGCCCGAAACCCTCACCCCTGACACCGATGACCGTTCCGCCCACGGCTTTGGCGTCGCCACCATCGCCACCGGCGATGCAAGCGTCCTGGACGTCTGGTTCCCGGCACCGGCGCTTGGTGTCGCCGCCGAGAACCTCCGCTCGGTGGAGCACGCCGACGAAACCCTGACCCGCATTGCCGAGAACGGCGCTGACGAGGACCGCGGTACCGAGCAGAAGGTCGTGTTCGTCCAGATCAACCTCGATGAAGCCCCCGCGGACACCGCCGACGCCTACCTGCGCCTGCACCTCCTCTCGCACCGTCTGGTCAAGCCCAACACCATCAACCTCGACGGCATCTTCGGCAAGCTCCCCAACGTCGTGTGGACCAACTTCGGGCCCGCCGCCGTCGAAGGCTTCGAACTGACCCGCGCCAGGCTCCGCCGGCGCGGCGCCGTCACCGTCTACGGCATCGACAAGTTCCCGAGGATGGTGGACTACGTGGTGCCCACCGGCGTGCGGATTGCCGACGCCGACAGGGTCCGCCTTGGCGCGCACCTGGCCGCCGGCACCACCGTCATGCACGAGGGCTTCGTCAATTTCAACGCCGGAACCCTGGGGACCTCCATGGTGGAAGGCCGCATTTCGGCCGGCGTCGTGACCGGTGACGGCAGCGATGTCGGCGGCGGCGCATCCATCATGGGTACCTTGTCCGGAGGCGGCAAGGAAAAGATCACTATCGGTGAGCGTGTGCTGCTCGGTGCCAACTCCGGCGTGGGTATCAGCATCGGCGATGACTCCGTTGTCGAAGCCGGCCTCTACGTCACGGCCGGCACCCGGGTGCGCATCCCCGGTCCCAAGGACGAGGTCGGCGAAGACACCACCAAGATCGTCAAGGCTGCTGAACTCTCGGGCGTGCCCAACCTGCTGTTCCGCCGCAACTCCACCACCGGCGCCGTCGAGGCGCTCCCCCGCGCCGGCCAGACCGTCGAGTTGAACGACGCCCTGCACGCCAACTGATCCGCCGGTGGGACGAAGACGCGGCCTGCGCCGCCTGGCGGTCCTCCTGCTGGCCCTCGCGCTGGCAGCGGGCGGCATTTATACCGCTGTGTACTTCGTGCAGCGTTCCGAAACCCTCGTTTCGGAACGCTGTACTGCCTCTGCGGGCAACCGCAGCGGGGAGCTGGCACCGGACCAGGCGGCCAACGCCGCCCTCATCACCGCCGTGGCGGTGCGGCGTGGATTGCCGGCCCGCGCTGCCACCATCGCACTCGCCACCGCCATGCAGGAGTCGAAGCTGCGCAACATCGGGCACGGGGACCAAGCCGGTCCGGATTCGCGGGGGCTCTTCCAGCAGCGGCCCTCCCAGGGTTGGGGCAGCGAAGCGCAGATCATGGACCCGTACTACGCCGTCAACGCTTTCTACGACGCTTTGGTGAAGATTCCAGGGTACGAGGCGCTCGACATCACCGATGCCGCTCAGCGGGTTCAGCGCTCGGCCCATCCCGGCGCTTACGCCCAGCACGAGGACATGGGCCGGGCGTTTGCCTCCGGCCTGACCGGCCAGACACCGGAGGGGGTCAAGTGCACGCTGCGCTCGGCCACCGCCACAGGGGATGCGGCCGCGGTGGCGGGCGAACTGGAGCAGGCCTACGGTGGCGTGGATTCCCAGGCAGACGGCGCCACCCTGGTGGTGGAAGCCGACGGGGAGATGGCGTGGTCCATTGCCCAGTGGGCAGTGGCCAACGCCAAGGACCTGGCGGTGACCCGCGTTGATGTTGCCGGGCGGACGTGGCAGCGTTCAGGCGGCGACTGGCAGGATTCCACCACGGCAGCCGGGCAGGTGCGCATCACGCTGCGGCAGGGCGACGGCGGCAGTTGAGCCTGCGGGGTCAGACCAGGATTTCCAGCACCGGCTGGACGTAGCTGCGGAACAGCTCCGGCTGGCCCATCAGTTCCTGGCTCATGATGATCTTGTCCGGTTCCAGGTACCACGCCCGCTGCTCGTCCAGCGGCAGTTCGATGATGGTCAGCCGGAAGTCCCGCGAATCGCGCCCGATTTCCATCAGCCTGTCATCCACCATCTCCGCAAGCAGTTGGTCGGTGCCGCTGGCGACCCGTTCCCCCTCCAGTTCGGCATACTCGCTCCTGCGTTCCCTGGCCCAGGTGAGGGCTGAGCCGAAGTGCGCCTGCAGGACACGCTGCAGGGCCGGGGAGTTGCCGAACGCCTCAAAATCCGGTGGAGAGAGTTCGGGCACCGTCTGCGGGTGCGCCTTGAGCAGTTGGTCCCACCAGGCCTCCCATTCGGTCTTCAGTGCGCTGAGTCCACCAACCTCCGCGGTCAGGTGGGTGTGGTCGGCGGACCTGATCTTGGGAGCCGCGTGGGACAGCACGGGACGGCCCACGCCGTTGAGGGCCGCCGCATCCCGGACGTAGAGCGCAATTATCATCGGTCCGGACGTGTCCGTGGTGATTTGCCATCCTGAACCGCTTGCGTGGTGCATTCAAAGTCCTTCCCTGGCCGCCTTCCGCCGGACATCATGAGGCTGTCCGGCGTACCGGCTTTCAGTCTATTCCCGCAGGCCATCCGCGGTAGTGCCGGACATGCTCCGGGTACCGGTCATCGGGCAAGGCTGTCCAGGTGCCGGTCAAGGACATCGCGGCACATTTGCGCAGTCATCCAACCCGGCTGCAGCAACGCGTGCATGCACAGGCCGTCCAGGGTGGCCAACAACCGCTCCGCCTCCAGTACCAGGTTGTCCTGCGGTTCGTCCGGCAGCAGCGCGGCAACCACCGTCCCGACGACGGCGGCGACCTCCCGGTGGCTGCGGTCCGCCACGCCTGCAAGGAACGGCCTGATCCGCGCTGCGTTCTTGTAGGCCAGCCAGGCGCAGGCCTCCACCGCGCTCTCCTGGTCCAGCGGCAGCAATCCGCCCAGCAGGGTTAAAACGGCCTCGCGGTGCTCCGGGCTGCCCGGGACGGCCCCGTCCACAGCGGGCAGCAGTTGCTGGAGCCGTCCGACGATGCGGTCCACCACCGCGCCGAACGAGAAAGTGAGGAGTTCTTCACTTCCCGCAAAGTAGTGCCGGACGGAGCCCACCGCCAGGCCGGCCTCGTCAGCCACTTCACGCAGCGAGGCGCGCTCCAGCCCGTCAACGGCGATTATCCGGAGAACCGCCTGGACCACGTCCTGCCGCCTGGCATCTGCATCAACAATTTTGGGCACCCTCCTTATTAGCACACTTGTGCTTCTTTCCGGGTGTCACATCGCGCCCGCCATCCGGAAAGCAGGGGCGGCCGGCACCTGCCGTGGGATAGCGTTGGGGCATGAGAATCTTGGTTACAGGTGGGACCGGCTACATCGGTTCCCACACTGTTCTTTCCCTGCAGGAAGCCGGCCACGAGGTCGTTGTCATCGACAACCTGGTCAACTCGAGCGAAGAGTCGCTGCGGCGGGTTGCCGAGCTCAGCGGCAAGGCCGCCGAGTTCCACCACGTCGACCTGGTGGACGAAGCTGCCGTCGAAAAGGTGTTTGCGGGCGCCGCCATCGACGCCGTGATCCACTTCGCCGGCCTCAAGGCCGTCGGTGAGTCGGTCCGGGAGCCGCTGAACTACTACTACAACAACCTGGTGGGCACGCTGAACCTGATCCGCGTCATGGACCGGCACGACGTCCGCTCCATCGTGTTCAGCTCCTCCGCCACCGTCTACGGAGAGCACAACCCCATTCCGTACGTGGAAAAGATGGAGATCGGTGCCAACAACCCCTACGGGCGCACCAAGGAGCAGATCGAGGACATCCTCTCGGACCTTGGCGCAGCGGACACCCGGTGGCACATAGCACTCCTGCGCTACTTCAACCCGGTGGGCGCGCACCCGTCCGGCAGGATCGGCGAAGACCCTCAGGGCATTCCCAACAACCTGGTTCCGTTCATAGCCCAAGTGGCCGTGGGCCGGCGCGAAAAACTCATGGTGTTCGGTGGCGACTACGACACCCCGGATGGAACCTGCCTGCGGGACTACATCCACGTTGTCGACCTGGCCGAAGGACACGTGGCTGCGCTGAACCACATTGCCGCCCGCACCGGAGTCTTCCGCTGGAACCTGGGCTCCGGCAAGGGGTCCTCCGTCCTGGAGGTCCTGCGGTCCTTCGAAAAGGCCGTCGGCAAGCCCATCCCCTACGAGATCACCGGCCGCCGCGCAGGAGACCTGCCGGCGTTCTGGGCCGACGCCACGTCCGCGCTGGCGGATCTGAGCTGGTCCACCACCAAGACGGTGGACCAGATGTGCGAGGACCACTGGCGGTGGCAGAAGAACAACCCCCAGGGCTACGCCTCGTAGTCCCCTTGAATGTGGCACAACGCGAAGCGGCCGCCCACCTTGGAAAGGTGGGCGGCCGCCGTCGTTATGGCCGGTTTCAGCGTGCCGGGTAGTCCCGCTCCGGCTCGCCGATGTACAGCTGGCGCGGGCGGCCGATCTTGGTGTTGGGGTCGCTGATCATTTCACGCCACTGCGCGATCCAGCCGGGCAGGCGGCCGATCGCGAACAGGACCGTGAACATCTTCTCGGGGAAGCCCATGGCCTTGTAGATCAGGCCGGTGTAGAAGTCCACGTTCGGGTAGAGCTTGCGCTGGATGAAGTAGTCGTCGTTGAGAGCCTTCTCCTCCAGGCGGAGTGCGATCTCCAGCAGCTCGTCGTTGCCGCCGAGCTTGGTGAGGATCTCGTGGGCCGTGGCCTTGACGATCTTGGCGCGCGGATCGTAGTTCTTGTAGACCCGGTGCCCGAAGCCCATCAGGCGGACGCCGTCTTCCTTGTTCTTGACCTTCTCCATGTAGTCCTCGGGCTTGAGGCCCTCGGCCTGGATCTGGCGGAGCATCTTCAGGACGGCCTCGTTGGCGCCACCGTGGGCGGGGCCGAAGAGGGCGTTGATGCCTGCCGAAACCGAGGCGAAAAGGTTTGCGTTGGATGAGCCCACCAGGCGCACCGTGGAGGTGGAGCAGTTCTGCTCGTGGTCCGCGTGCAGGATCAGGAGCAGGTCCAGCGCCTTGACGATGACCGGGTCCAGCTCGTACTGCTCTGCCGGCAGGCCGAAGCTGAGGCGCAGGAAGTTCTCCACAAGGTTCATGGAGTTGTCCGGGTACAGCATCGGCTGGCCGATGGACTTCTTGTGCGCGTAAGCGGCGATGACCGGCAGCTTGGCCATCAGGCGGATGGTGGAAACCTCCACCTGCTCGGCGTTGAACGGGTCCAGCGAGTCCTGGTAGAACGTGGACAGCGCGGATACTGCGGAAGAAAGCACCGGCATGGGGTGCGCGTCACGCGGGAAGCCGCCGAAGAAGCCCTTGAGCTCCTCGTGCAGCAGGGTGTGGCGCCGGATCTTCTGGTCGAACTCATCCAGCTCGGTGGGCGTCGGCAGGTTGCCGTAGATCAGCAGGTAGGACACCTCAAGGAAGCTGGAGTGCTGCGCCAGCTGCTCGATGGGGTATCCGCGGTAGCGCAGGATGCCCGCATCGCCATCGATGTAGGTGATTGCCGAGGTGGTTGCTGCGGTGTTCATGAAGCCGGGGTCAAACGTCACGGCGCCGGTCTGCTTCAGCAGCTTGGAGACGTCGTAACCCTCGTTCCCTTCAACAACCTGGATGCGCGGGAGCTTCAGCTCGCCACCTGCATGGAGCAGGGTCGCAGCATTGTTGGTCTCAGTCATGGAGTCCCCTTCATGAGGCGTCTGGGCCTCTGTCGAAAGCTTAATCCAACATCAGGTGAGCCGCGCACTGATCCTGAGAAGACAGGTTCCAACACCCGGGCTGCCTTCTTGTAGAAAGCCACCATTGATAGTCACTTAAAAACTACCGCTCCTTGGCGGGTGTCACTAATCCGCAGCCCGCCGAGACAGCCTAAAATGCCCCGGATGTGGGACGAGTCACACGAATATTACGTGCTCCTAGGAACCTGCCCCTGACAGCCTGGCCACCGCTGCGTCTATGCGTTCGTCCGTGCCGGTCAGGGCAACCCGGACAAAACCATTGCCGGCATCACCGTAGAAGACGCCGGGTCCCACCACGATGCCCCGGTCCGCGAGGCGGTCCACCGTGTCCCAGGTGTCCTCCCCGGCAGTGGACCAAAGGTACAGTCCGGCGTCGGATTCCTTGATCTCGAGGCCGAACGCCTGCAGCGCGGGCACCAGCCGCTCACGCCGGCCCCGGTAGAGGTCCTTCT
The DNA here is from genome assembly GCF_004364695.1 of Arthrobacter sp. AG258. NCBI lineage: Bacteria > Bacillati > Actinomycetota > Actinomycetes > Micrococcales > Micrococcaceae > Arthrobacter > Arthrobacter sp. AG258. The sequence goes on from NZ_SOBI01000002.1 coordinate 606,637, forward strand.
GCGCCTCAACGTGCACGTCGTCGCCCAGCGCCACCCGCATGGCCTCCTGGACCGGGTACGGAACGATCATGCCCGCATGCTTGCGGCTGTTGACCAGGTTGGGCATCAGGTCCGGGTCACCGGCCACGAAGGCCGCCCGGTAGCCGGCCAAGTTGGACTGCTTGCTCAGCGAGTAGACCGCCAGCAGGCCCTGGTGCGAGCCGCCCGCCACGCGTGGATCAAGGATGCTGGGAACGCGACGGCCGCCGCGCTGGACGTCCCAGTCCCCCCAGCCGAGCTCCGCGTAGCATTCGTCCGAGGCCACCACGGCACCCAGTTCCCGGGCCTGGACCACCAGCGCCCTCAGCGACTCGGCATCCCGCACGCTGCCGGTGGGGTTGCCGGGCGAATTGACCCAGATCAGGCGTACCCGGGCGCGCGTGGCGTCGTCGAGTTCGTCCAGGTTATCCGTCGCCACCGAGGTGACGCCGGCAAGGGTTGCGCCGATATCGTAGGTGGGGTACGCCACCTTGGGACGGACGACGACGTCGCCCGGCTTGAGGCCCAGCAGCAGCGGAAGCCAGGCAACGAGTTCTTTCGAACCCACGGTGGGCATGATGTTGCGAGGATCCAGGCCGGACACTCCGCGCCGGCGTTCGAACCAGCCGGCAATGGCGTCCCGGAGCGCCGGCGTGCCGTGCACGGTGGGATAGCCGGGGGCATCGGCGGCAGCCTTCAAGGCGTCCTGAACCAATGCCGGGGTGGGATCCACCGGCGTGCCGATCGACAGGTTGACAGCCCCGCCGGGGTGCCTGGACGCCTTGGCCAGATAAGGTGCCATAGCCTCCCAGGGGTAGTCGGGCAGGGCCAGGCCAAACGAATTCACTGCTGCTGTCACGGCGCTCGTCCGGGTCAGTGGTCTTGGTTCTGCGGCGGCAGGGCGGCGATCATCGGGTGGTCCTTGCCCGTGTTGCCGATCTTGGCCGCGCCGCCCGGAGACCCGAGGTCATCGAAGAACTCGACGTTCGCCTTGTAATAGTCGGCCCACTCATCCGGAGTGTCATCCTCGTAGTAGATGGCTTCCACCGGGCAGACCGGTTCGCAGGCGCCACAGTCGACGCACTCGTCCGGATGGATGTACAGCGAACGCTCGCCCTCATAGATGCAGTCCACGGGGCATTCTTCGATGCATGCCTTGTCCTTAACATCCACACACGGCTGCGCGATTACGTACGTCACGTCCCTGGCCTCTCCACGTTGGGTTCCGGCGACCCGCCGGTTCTTGCATCCGGCAGCACGGCCGGACTCTTGACATCTGAGCCTATTATCTCCCAGCACGTTCCCGCGAACCTAGCCGGCACCCTAGTATGAACTGGTGAGTCTGCCTGCTGCCGCGCCCGCCCGGTTCCTGACCGCTGCGGCCCCGGGTACCCGCGTCGTGGTCCGTTACCGCATCGACGGCGGCCTGACCGACGCCCTGGGCCACTTACTGGCATGCGACGCCGGTTCCTGCACCATCCGCACCCGCCGGGCCGACGTCGTTATCCCCCTGGAACGCGTGGTGGCGGCCAAGGAGGTTCCGCCCGCTCCCCGGCGGCGCCCCGCACGGTGACGGCCGCCCCCGCGCCACCCCTCGCACCACAGGCTCGGGGTCGCTGCGCAGCACGGACATTAAAGCGGAACGGATGTTAAAGCAGAATGCCACCGGTGCAGTACCGGTGGCATTCTTGGTGTTCAGGCGCTGTTATGCCTTGGCGCGGGCGCGGTTGGCCTTGGCACGCTCGTTGGTGTCCAGGATGACCTTGCGGATGCGGATGGCCTCCGGGGTCACCTCGACGCACTCGTCCTCGCGAGCGAATTCAAGCGACTCTTCGAGGGTCAGGTCGCGCGGCGGCGTCAGGTTCTCAAAGGTGTCGGAGGAAGCGGCACGCATGTTGGTGAGCTTCTTTTCCTTGGTGATGTTGACGTCCATGTCATCGGCGCGGGAGTTCTCGCCAACGATCATGCCCTCGTACACCTCGGAGGTGGGCTTGACGAAGAAGGAGCCGCGTTCCTGCAGGTTGATCATGGCGAACGGGGTCACAACACCGGCACGGTCGGCAACCATCGAACCGTTGGTACGGTACTCGATGGGACCGGCCCAAGGCTCGTAGCCCTCGGAGATGGAAGCGGCGATGCCTGCACCGCGGGTGTCGGTCAGGAACCGGGTACGGAAACCGATCAGGCCACGGGCCGGGACGATGAACTCCATGCGGCACCAGCCGGTGCCGTGGTTGGCCATGTTGGTCATCCGGCCCTTGCGGGCGGCCATGAGCTGCGTCACGGCACCCAGGTATTCCTCGGGAACGTCGATGGTCATGTGCTCCATCGGCTCGTGGATCTTGCCGTCCACCAGCTTGGTCACAACCTGCGGCTTGCCGACGGTCAGCTCGAAGCCTTCGCGGCGCATCTGCTCCACCAGGATGGCCAGCGCCAGCTCGCCACGGCCCTGGACTTCCCAGGCGTCGGGACGCTCGGTGGGGAGCACCTTGATGGAGACGTTACCGATCAGTTCCTTATCCAGGCGGTCCTTGACCTGGCGGGCAGTGACCTTGGCACCCTTGACCTTGCCGGCCAGCGGCGAGGTGTTGATACCGATCGTCATGGAGATCGCGGGATCATCCACCGTGATCAGCGGCAGCGGCTGCGGGTTCTCGGCGTCCGTCAGGGTCTCACCAATGGTGATCTCCTCGATACCGGCGACGGCGACAATTTCGCCGGGGCCGGCGGATTCGGCCGGCACGCGCTCCAGCGCCTTGGTGGCCAGCAGTTCGGTGATTTTGACGTTCTTGAGCTCCCCGTTGGCGCGCGCCCAGGCAACGGTCTGGCCCTTGCGCAGGGTGCCGTTGTAGATGCGCAGCAGTGCGAGGCGGCCCAGGAACGGGGAGGCGTCGAGGTTGGTGACGTGCGCCTGCAGCACACCCTCCGGGTTGTAGGTGGGGGCCGGGATGTGCTCGATGATGGTCTTGAAGAGCGGCTCCAGGTCCTCGTTCTCCGGAGCGGTGCCGTCGGCGGGTTGCTCGAGGGAGGCGCGGCCAACCTTGGCTGCGGCGTAGACGACCGGCACTTCGAGGATCTTGTCCAGGTCCAGGTCCGGCACTTCGTCCGCGAGGTCGGAGGCGAGGCCCAGGAGCAGGTCCATGGACTCGTGGACGACCTCTTCGATGCGCGCGTCAGGGCGGTCGGTCTTGTTGACCAGCAGGATGACCGGCAGGTGCGCGGCGAGTGCCTTGCGGAGCACGAAGCGGGTCTGCGGCAGCGGACCTTCCGAAGCGTCCACGAGCAGCACGACGCCGTCGACCATGGACAGGCCGCGCTCCACCTCGCCACCGAAGTCGGCGTGGCCCGGGGTGTCGATGACATTGATGGTGATGGTCTCGCCGTTGGAGGACGGACCGTTGTAAGCCACCGTGGTGTTCTTGGCCAGGATGGTGATGCCCTTTTCACGCTCCAGGTCACCGGAGTCCATCACACGGTCTTCGAGGTGGTTGTGCTCGGCAAAGGAGTTGGTCTGCTTGAGCATGGCGTCGACCAGGGTGGTCTTGCCGTGGTCAACGTGGGCCACAATCGCGACATTGCGGAGGTCACTGCGGGATGCAGTGGCCACCGCGGTGTTGGTGGTGGTTTCAGACATGCGTAATTGCTCGATTCAGTGGAGTCAGCTGTTGTATCGCGACATTTCCAACTGGAACGCACGACGGACAAGGCCCTTGGCACAGGGCGCCTGCATCTATTCTAGCCGGTGAGCCATTTGTTGGCCTAAAATCCGGCGGGACCACGTGCCCGCAGGGTGCATCCTGGCAGGGCCGGCCCGGCAAAGTGTGACGAAATTCACTGGCACTTCCGGGAGCGTGGCATGATTGCTGTGACGCAGAGCCCACCTTCAGAGCAAGTCGGAGACCACGATGCCCCGTGCGACGGCCACCACGCCCAGCGGCGCCGCCCGCGCCGCCACCATGGTGGCGTCCGGCCTCCTGGCGGCCTCTGCGGTTCTGGGGCTCGCCGGGTGCGGGGCGCCTGCCGGTGACGGGGTCAGCTCCCTCTCGCGGGCCGCAGCCTCCGGTGGACAGGCCCCCGCCGCCGCCATGAAGACGAACGTTGCAGCCACGTCCCGGCTGCTCAATGCCGGGAACGGACGGCTTGAGGCGGTGCTACCGGACATCAGCAGGACTGTCCTGCTGATCGGGTATTCCCAGTCTGAACCCCTGGACGGCTGGCCGCGCCTGGGCCTCGCCGCTGCCGGGTACGACGTGTATTTTTGCGGCCGGGGCGGCACGGGTTACGTCGCGGCAAACGGTGCCACCGGCAACTACGTTGACGCCCTGGAGCGCGGGGACTGGTTGCTCCCTTCAGGCACCCCGGCGCTGATCGTCATCGAAGGTGGCGGCAATGACGCGGCCAGCGGCGCGAGCAACACCCAGATTGTCCGCAACGCCGAGCGGCTGATCGCCGATCTCAAAACCCGCTACCCGGGCACTCGGATGGCAATGATCGGCACCTTGGCACGCGGCGCGGACAACGGCGGCGGTCGCCGCAGCGAAGTGGACGCCCTGGTGGGGTCCGTGGCCGCCGCCCACGGCCTGCCTTTTGTTTCAGCCGGGGACTGGCTGACCCGCTACGGACTCGCCAAGGACCTGGCTGATTCCGTCCATATGAACGCCGCCGGCCGCGTGGCCCTGGGCGGGATCCTTGAGCGACGGCTCAGGGAGTTGAAACTGGATCGGACGTCGGCCGCCGGCCAGGGTTCGCTGGCGGCAGTCCCCGGCGGCACCAGCGGGCTGCAGGACTGAGGCTTAAACAGGTGAAGCCGGGACCCACCGTCCCGGCTCCACTTGTTTGGGCTGCGCCCTACGCCACCTCAGGCGGCAGCATCAGCTTCGCACCGGGAATGGCGTTGAGCAGCGCCTTGGTGTAGTCCTGCTGGGGCGACTCGAAGACATCGTCCGTCGAACCGGTTTCCACCAGCCGGCCCTTTTCCATCACGCACACGTGGTCGGCGATCTGCCGCACCACGGCGAGGTCGTGGGTGATGAACAGGTAGGTCAGCCCAAGGTTGGCCTGGAGGTCGGCGAGCAGGTTCAGGACCTGCGCCTGCACCAGGACGTCGAGGGCGGACACGGCCTCATCACAGATGATCACTTCGGGATCCAGCGCCAGGGCGCGGGCGATGGCAACACGTTGCCGCTGCCCGCCGGAGAGCTCGTTCGGGTACCGCTGCATGGCGGACTGGGGCAGCGCCACCTGGTCCAGCAGGGTCCGGACTTTCTTTTCCCGGCTTGCCTGGTCCCCGATCTTATGGACCCGCAACGGTTCTTCGATCGTGCGGTAGATGTTGTACATCGGATCGAGCGAGCCGTACGGGTCCTGGAAGATCGGCTGGACCCGCCTGCGGAACTTGAACAGTTCGGCCGGTTTCAGCGCCGAGGTGTCGACGCCGTCGAACAGGATCCGGCCCTCCGTCGGCTTCTCAAGCTGGAGCACCATCTTGGCCACCGTGGACTTGCCGGACCCCGACTCCCCCACGATCGCCGTCGTGGTTCCGCGCCGCACATCGAAGCTCACGCCGTCGACGGCCGCGAAATCCGCCGCCTTGCCCAGCCCCTGGCGGAGCTTGTACACCTTCCGCAGGTCCTGGATCTGCAGGAAGGTATCGGACTTCGCCGTTTCGGCAGCAGGCGCCAGCAGGTCGGTCGTCTCCACGCCCTGTTCCTTCGCCACCTGGATACGGCGGCTGGCGAGGGACGGGGCCGACTCCACGAGCCGCTTGGTGTACGGGTGCTGCGGGTTGCGGAGCAGTTCCAGCGACGGTCCGGCTTCAACGACGCGGCCCTGGTACATCACGACGACCTTGTCCGCGCGCTCGGCTGCCAGGCCGAGGTCGTGGGTGATCAACAGGACGGAGGTGCCCAGTTCGTTGGTCATGGTTTCCAGGTGGTCCAGGATCTGCCGCTGGACCGTCACGTCAAGGGCCGACGTCGGCTCATCGGCAATCAGCAGCCGCGGCTGGCAGGACAGGCCGATGGCGATCAGGGCTCGCTGGCGCATGCCGCCGGAGAACTCGTGCGGGTACTGGTTGGCCCGGCGCTTGGCGTCCGGCAGCCCTGCCTGGGAAAGCACCTTGGCGATGTCGTCCGGCCCGCTGGGCCGTCCGTTCGCGCGCAGTGTTTCCCGGACCTGGTAACCGATCTTCCAGACCGGGTTCAGGTTGGACATGGGGTCCTGCGGGACCATGCCAATGGTGTTGCCGCGCAGTTCGATCATGCGCTGCTCGCTGGCGTGGGCAATGTCCTCGCCGTCGAGCAGGATCTGGCCGCCGGATACCTTGCCGTTGTTGGGCAGGAGGCCAATGGCCGCCAACGCGGTGGTGGACTTGCCGGAGCCGGACTCCCCCACGATGGCCACGGTTTCGCCGGGCATGATGGTCAGGTGTGCGTCCCGTACGGCCTTGACTTCGCCGCCACCGGTCTTGAAGGTGATGGCGAGGTCGCGGATTTCGAGCAGCGGCCTGATCCCGGTGGTGCCGGCCTCGTCAATGCGGACGTCTGGAGTTGTCATCTCGTTATCTCTCATCGCTGACGGCTCTTCGGGTCGAGGGCGTCGCGCACGGCGTCACCCAGCATGATGAAGCTCAGCACCGTGATGGACAGCGCCGCGGCCGGGTACAGCATGATTTCCGGCCGGGTCCTGATCGATGCCTGCGCACCGGCAATGTCGTTGCCCCAGGACATGATGCTCTGCGGCAGGCCGATGCCCAGGAAGGACAGGGTGGCTTCCGCCACGATGAACACGCCCAGTTCAAGCGTTGCAAGGACGATGATCGGTGCAAGGGCGTTCGGCAGGACGTGGCGGATCAGTGCCCCGAACTTGGAAACACCCAACGCCCGTGCCGCCGTAACGAAGTCCGCGTTGCGTACCTCAATCACCGCGCCGCGGGTAATACGGGCCATCTGCGGCCACGCGAGCAGCGATATGACGAACACTACGGTCCACACGCTCTTGTTCTCGCGGAACAAGGGAAGCTGCGTGATGACCAGCGCACCCAGGACCAGCGGCAGGGCGAAGAAGATGTCGCCCAGGCGTGCCAGCACGGCGTCGATCCAGCCACCGTAGTAGCCGGCGAGGGCGCCGAGGGTCACGCCGATGACCAGGACGCAGAGCACCGAGAGCAGGCCCACGGAAAGCGAGGCTTGCGTGCCGTGGATGACCCTGGAGTAGACGTCGCAGCCCTGGAACGTGAAGCCGAACGGGTGCCCCGCGGTGGGGCCGCCTTCGGAGTTGCCAAGTTCGCAGCCGTCGTTGGGGGGCGTGGAGGTGAACAGGCCGGGGAACAGCGCAATCACGACCAAGGCAAGGATCAACAATGCCGAGATGATGAACAGCGGACGACGGCGGAGCTTGCGCCAGGCGTCTGCCCACAGGCTGAGCGGGGCCTGGTCAGTCTTGACGGCATCCGTTGCCTGCAGCGGGGTCTCGTCGATGGGGGCCACAAAGTGGTCATTTTTACTGGTCATAGCGGATCCTCGGGTCAAGCCAGGCGTACAGGAGATCGACAAGCAGGTTGGCCACCACGAACACCAGCACCAGCACGCTGACGATGGAGACGATGGTGGGGCCTTCGCTACGGAGGACTGCCTGGTAGAGCTTGTTGCCTACGCCGGGAACGTTGAAGATGCCCTCGGTCACGATGGCACCGCCCATCAGGCCGCCAAGGTTGGCGCCGAGGTATGTCACCACCGGAATGAGCGAGTTGCGCAGGATGTGCGCCAGGACCACCCGGGGGCGCGAGAGCCCCTTGGCGGTGGCGGTCCGCACGTAGTCGGCGTTCATGTTTTCGCTCACGGACGCACGCGTCAGCCGGAGGACGTAGGCAAAGGAGACGAGCCCCAGGACCACGGCCGGCAGCAGCAGGGTGACCCAGTCGGCGTTGGCGCCCACAGTGGGTTTCGCCCAGCCGAGCTGCACGCCAAAGACGAGCTGGAAGACGAAGCCCAGCACAAACGTGGGAACGGCGATAACCACCAGCGAAGCTACCAGGACCGTGGAGTCGAACCAGCCGCCGCGGCGCAGGCCCGCGAATACGCCGAAAGCGACGCCAAAGATTGCCTGGATTGCCAACGCCTCGACGGCCAGCATGGCCGTCACGGGGAAGACCCGGGCAAGGCTGGCCGCGATGGGCTGGCCGGTGAAGTCGTTGCCCAGGTTGAAGGTGAAGAGGTTCTTGAGGAACAAGCCGTACTGGACCCAGAAGGGCTGGTCCAGGTTGTACTGGCTGCGCAGGGTGTCAATGACTGCCTGCGGGGGCTGGCGGTCGCCGAAGAGTGCGGCGATGGGGTCGCCGGGCAGGGCGAAGACCATGTAGTACACCAGGAGGGTCGTGCCGAGGAACACAGGGATCACCTGCAGGAGTCGGCGCAGGATAAACCGGATCACAGGATCACCTGCCTTCCGGTAGGGGGGAAAACGCGTTCATGAATGCCTTCCTGCCGCTTGCAAGCCAATGGGGGCCCGGACGTAACCGGAACCCCCATCAGCCTTCGGCAAGTTAGATCTGGGCCTACTTGGCGGTAATGCCGTAGTAGAGGATTTCACCGTTCCAGCCGGTCTCGGCCTTCACAATGTTGTTGCTCCACACGATCGGGCGTGCCTGGTCCCAGAGCGGCAGGCCGGGCAGGTCCTGGAACAGGACCTCCTGGGCCTGGTTGAACTTGGCGTTGGCCTCGTCCGTGCTCTTGGCTGCCAGGCCTTCCTTCAGCAGCTTGTCGAACTCCGGGTTGGAGTACTTCTCGTAGTTGGAGGAAGCGCCCGTGGCCCATACCGGTCCCAGGAAGTTGTAGAGCGACGGGTAGTCACCCTGCCAGCCTGCGCGGGTCAGGCCCGGCAGCTGCTGGGACTTGCGCAGGTTGAGGACCTCGGCGAACTTCGCGAACGGCTGGATTTCAGCCTGGATGCCGAGGTTGTTCTTGAAGCCGTTGGCAACAGCGTCGATCCATTCCTTATTGCCACCGTCGGTGTTGGAGGCAATCTGGAGCGGCTTGGAAGCGTCGTACGGCTGGATCTTGTCGGCCTGGGCCCACAGGTCCTTGGCCTTGGCGGGATCGAACTTCAGGACTTCGCTGCCCTTGAGGCCTTCCTTGAAGCCATCGATGACCGGCGGAGCGAAGGCCTTGGCCGGGGTGCGGGTGCCGTTGAAGACAACCTTGGCGATTTCCTCGCGGTTGATGGCGTAGGACAGAGCCTGGCGGCGGAGCTTGCCGGCTTCACCCTGGAAGTTCGGGTTGTAACCCGGGATGTTCAGGGTGGAGTCGGTGGCAACAGCCTTGGTGGCGTTGCGGTCCGGGAAGTCGTTGACGTAGGTCTTCAGCGCGTTGGACGGCAGGACGTCAGTGATGTCCAGGTTGTCCGACTGCAGGTCCGTGTATGCGGGGCCCGGATCGGTGTAGAACTTGAAGGTCACGCCGCCGTTCTTGGCTTCGCGGGTGCCCTTGTAGTCGGCGTTCTTCACCAGGGTGATGGACTGGTCGTGGACCCAGGAACCCTGCTTTTCGAACTTGTAGGGACCGTTGCCTACCGGGTTTTCACCGAAGGTCTTGGGGTCAGCCAGAGCGGCGGAAGGAAGCGGGTAGAAGGCGGAGTAGCCAAGGCGCAGGGACCAGTCAGCCTCAGGCTGGGCGAGCTTGACCGTGATGGTGGAATCATCGGTTGCCTGCAGTCCGGACATCGTGTCGGCCTTGGGAGCCGGGGTGGTGGTGGTCTTGCCGTCGGCACCCTTCACCGAGTTCACGGCCGAGACGTCTTCGTAGCCGGCGATGGACTCGAAGAAGAAGCCGTTGTTCTGCAGGTTCTTGGAGTTCGCGGCGAAGTTCCAGGAGTCAACGAAGGTCTTGGCCGTGATGGCTTCCCCGTTGGTGAACTTCGCGCCCTGCTTGACCTTGATGGTCCAGTTCTGCGCGTCGGACGACTCGATGGAATCGGCCAGTGCGTTTACGGCCTTGCCGTTGGCGTCGTAGCTGCGAAGGCCTTCGAAAAGCAGGTTTACGACGCGGCCGCCGTAGACCTCATTGGTGTTCGCCGGCAGCAACGGGTTTTGTGGCTCATTGCTGTACGCGGTGATGACCTTGTTCGGATCGCCGGCAGCAGTGCTGGACCCGCCAGTGCTGCCGCCGCCGCCGCACCCGGTCAGGGCAAGCGCGGCGATTGCCACGATGCCCAGTGCTTTGGAAGTGCGCGTAAAACGCATTCCGCCTCCTATGAGTTGTGGGAGAGAGATATTGGGGAAATCTTGTGCTTCCCCGCAGGCTGGACACAGCTGAGTGCTGTGACGAAACCTACATATACGGGTTAGCCTAACCGCACGAAGTCCGGATACTGGTACTCCGTTGCCAAACCGTGACCGGAGCAGTCAAATACCCCGCGAGTGGTGGGCAGTTACGCACGTCACATGCTACTCGTCGGTACGCCAGACGGCGAATCGGGGCCGTGATCGTTCACGTTTAGGCGCCTCCGTTCGCAGCGAAGGGCGCTCCCGGCCTACGCCAGCCGCCAGTCCCAGACGTTCCACCAGACACCCACGGGACCGGGGCTGGTTTTCACGCCGGCCACCCGGGAGTTGAACGCAGTGGTGCCCAGGGTCTGGTAGAGCGGCAGGCCGTAGGCGTCCTCCCAGACGTGCCTGTCGATGTCGGCAAGGAGTTCGTCCTGTTTGCCAAGGTCGGTGGTGACGGCCAGTTGCGCCATCACCTTGTCCGCATCGGCGTCGGAATAGCCCGTGAAGTTGCTGCCGCCTCCGGTGCGGAAGATCTGCGGTACCCGGCTGACTCCCGCTTCCGTGCCGATCCATCCGGACAACGCCGCGTCATAGCCGCCGCGGCTGAGCGATGCTGCCCAGTCGGCGCTTGCCTGGCCGCCGTCTTCCACCCGGAAGCCCGCCCGTTCGGCCGAACCCCGGATCAGTGCGAAGGCCTTGGCGCGGTTGGCGTTGTCCCGGTTGTAGAGGATGCGCACGGTGGGCGTGGCGCCCCTCAGGAGGCCCTTGGCGGCGTCGATGTCCACCTCGGCGTAATCCGAGGAGCCGTTTTTCTTTACGGTGTCCGCGTATTTGGGCTGATCGGGCAGGAAGACCTGTGAATCCAGCGGTTTGTTGTCCACTGCCTGGCCGCCCAGCACGGCATCCACGATGTCCTGCCGGGGAACAGTTTTGAGGAAGGCCTCGCGGACGTCCTTGTCCTTGAAGGGGCCGGCGAAGTTCAGGTCGAGATGGTCGTAACCGGCCTGCTTGTAGCGTTGCACAGTGATGCCCTGCCCGGACAGGCCCGTGAGCAGCGCATCGGTGGCAGCGGATGGCTGTGGCGAGATGATGTCCGCCTGCCCGTTGCGCAGGGCGTCGACGGCGGCAGGCACGGCACCGGTGAATCGAACGTTGATCTCGTCAAGCCAGGGTTCCTGGCCCCACGTGTAGTCCCGGTTCCGAACCAGTTTCATGGAAACCTCCGGGACGATGTCCCGGACGATGTAGGGGCCGTTGGAAAGGTACAACGCCGGATCATCCGGGATTTTCTTCGTGTCGAAACCGGTGTTCCAGAAGTCGCTGACCTTCTTGAGGGCCGCGATGGTTACAGGCTTCTCAGGATTGCCGCGCGGCGTGTCCTTCAGGAGGTCGACCAGGTCTCCTTCGTCGGTTAGCCCGCTCTTGGCCGCGACCACATGGGCCGGGAGCCCGACGTCGAATGCCACTTCCCAGTCGGCGTACGGTGCGGCGTACTCGAGGGTGATGGATCTGCCGTCCGAGCCGAGTTCCGGAAAGACCGTCCCTGCCAGGCCGGTGGCGTTGGAGGCTGTTGCGAAGTATTTGGTGCCTTTCCCGGTGCCGGGGTCGACGTCGTCGAAGTAGCCGGATCCGGCAGCCCAGCTCAGGAGCAGGTCGGCGGCGCCTACCGGAGCACCGTCGGACCACTTGACTCCCTCGTTGACCGTGTATTTCACCTTGAGGGGCTGGTCCGACACCTTTTCGTAGTGCCCGAACTTGTCGTTGCGGACCACCTTGGAGCTGTCATCGAGGAAGAAGAAGCCGGAGTGCGTAATGGCGCCGATCTTCGTGTTGATGTCGGTGTTGCCGTTTGCGCTGTACGGGTTGAAGGAGGAGAAGGCGTTTACTTCCGCGACGGTCACGCTGCCGCCGCGCTTGGCCTCCCCCACCACCACCGAAGGGGCACCCCCGCCGGAGCAACCGGACAGAATCAGGGCGGCCGCCACCGCAGCAGTGAGCAGTCGCATCAGCTGCCTGGCCGGCATGCCGCCTCCTTTGTGTTTTTCCCTCTCCGGAGGGCAACGGGCCGCCACGAATACGCCCGGTGAAATCAGGATACGCGGTGCCCCTGCCCAGTTATCGAATCCTGTCCCCCTCTCCCGTAAACGGGGGCTTCCGGACCAGCCGGTCACGGCCGGGGTTATCCAGCAGGGCGTGGGCACGGGCCCGGTGGTTGTCCTTGACCGCCGGATCCATCCGGTCCCACAAGGACACGACCATCCGCGAGCGCGGATTCCGTTCGAAGACCGGACGGTGGTCATCGATGAACGACCAGTACAACCCGTCCCAGTCAGCCATCCACTCCCCCGCCGGCAGGTCCGACATCTTCCGCAGGTAGTTGCTGCCCGAGACGTAGGGTTTGGTGGTGATGTCGGCCCCCGCGGCGAACTGGCTCATGGCGTAGACGTTGGGCACCATCACCCAGTCGTAGGCGTCGATGAACATCTCCATGAACCACGCATAGACATCGTCAGGGTGGATCCGCAGCAGGGACATGGCGTTGCCCAGCACCATCAGCCGTTCGATGTGGTGGGCATAACCGGTGGCCAGCACGCGCGATATGACCAGGTCCACGGGTGCCAGCCCTGTCCTGGCATCCCACCAGCCCGCACCGGGCCGGTTCCGGTGGTTGAGCAGGTTGGCTGTTCGCATCCGGCGGCCCCGCACCCGGTAGGTGGCCCGCATGTATTCGCGCCAGCCGATCACCTGCCGCACGAAACCTTCAAGCGAGGCCAGTGATGTGGCGTCGCCGGCGCCGTCCAAGGCAGCGTCCAGGACTTCGCGCGGATCCAGCAGGCCGATGTTCAGGACCGGAGTAAGGAGGCCGTGGTTGATGAACGGATGCTCGGCTGAGATCGCGTCTTCGTAGGGTCCGAAGCCGCCCAGGCGCTCTGAAACAAATTCCTGCAGATGTTCGCGGGCCTCCCGGGTCGTGGTAGGCCAGGCGAACAGGCGCGGGTCGCCCGGGGCATCCGGGAATTCGTGCGCCACCCATTCAATCGCAAGGCCAACCTCGCGGGATGCCTCGTCGCTGTGCCGGCTTCGGGCCGCCAGGGAGGGCTCAGCCAGCGCATCAAGGTCGAACGCGCCTTGCTGCTGGAGAGCGGGGTGGTCCCTGAAGCGGCTGACGGTGGGTGGAACATGCCCCCGGGGAAGCTTCTTGCGGTTCTCCGCGTCGAAGGACCATTTTCCGCCGGCCGGTTCGCCGTTATTGACCAGGATGTCCAGCCGCCGGCGTTGCCAGATATAGAAGTCCTGCATCCGTGGCCGGTTATGGGAGAACCAGTCGTCGATCTGCGTGCGGGCCGTCAGGAAGTTCGGCGTCTCGAGCACGTCTTCGCTGCGCAGCCGGTACCCGCCGTCGGCCAGTCCCGCAGCCAAGTCCTGCTCAAGCCAGTCATCGACGACGTCGAACCAGGTGACGGACAGCGGACGCCGTTGCCTGACCAGCTCGGCAAGCTGGACGCGTGACGTCCGGGTCCGGTCGCTGGCGAGGACCACCACGTCGTAGCCGAGCCCGCGAAGCCGGCGGGCGAACCTGGCCATGGATGCGCGGTGCAGCACCAGTTTGTGGGAGTGGAAGGCGTACTGGCGGAAGTAGAGGTCATGCTCGATGAGCACGAAGACGGTGTCCGTGCCCGTCTCCTCCCAGTGCTTCTCGAAGAGTTGATGGGGCAGGACAAGGCGCAGGCGTGGTCCATCAGTCATAGGGAAACCCTATGGTGCCTCGGTTTCGGCCAGGGCCGCGGGCGGTAGGGTGGACGGACGTCAGGCAATGGCATTGGGGGAAGAATGCTTGAAAACACCGCACGGCCGTCACAGCCGCCACCACCTGCAGCCCATCGCCGCGTCCGGCAGGCGGACCTGCCGGCAGAACAGTTGTCCGCCCTGGAACCGGTGCCGAAAGGACGGCTGGCCGGTTGCGTCCTGGCATTGCTCCTCGGCGGCTGGATGCTCGCAGTCCCGGTTGTCCTCATTGACCGGCTCAAGGATTCTCCAGGAACGACGGCGGGGGTGCTGTCCGTCGTCGTCGTTGCCTGCGCTGTTGTCACCGCCGGCCTCGGGGGGTTCCGTTTCTTCAACCCGAGGGATGAGCGCAAGCCACTGCGGTTGTCCCTTTCTGCTGCCCTGACGGCAAGTATCGCTGCCGGCGCCGCGTCTGCCCTGGTGCCCGAGTACGGCGTGCTTCTGGTGATTCCGGCAGTGTTCGCCGGAATACCTGCCCTGGGCCTGCTTGTGAGGGACGCCAGGGCAGGCTGACCGCCGGGGCCTGCACCCGTTCTGGTCCCGGCCGGCCTCAGCTACGGGTGGTTTGCTGGAGGCAACCGGGCGACACCACCCTGACCGTACCCGCCGGATTGTTGACGAGGGCTGCCGCGGGGCGGACAGGCCGCCGCTGCAGGTCGCCACCGCAGTTGGGACATGACCTGTTGGGGAAGCGCTCGACGCAGTCCGGGCACCACGTGCATTCAAAGGTGCAGATGTAGGCGGGATCGGACGGCGCAATGTCGCGGTCGCAACATTCGCAATTGGGACGGATCTCAAGCATCCGACAACTCTAGCCAATGGGACCCGCACAAACGCCCGGTACACCTTGAGGCTGGACTCCCGGACGGCCACTGCCTGTGAACGTTCGACAGGGTGGATAGGCTGGGTGCATGGCGACCGTTATTCTCGTGCGGCATGGCCGCACCACTGCCAATGCCACGGGGCTGCTGGCCGGCCGGGCGGCCGGCGTCGGCCTGGACCAGCTCGGACGGGACCAGGCGGCACTGACCGCGGACCGGCTCGCGCCGGTGCCGTTGGTCGGCGTGGTGTCCAGTCCGCTTGAGCGGTGCCTGCAGACCGCCCGGTTCATCCTGGACCGCCAGGCCGGTGCGCCGCATGCGCCGACCGATCCGGATCTCACCGAGTGCGATTACGGCCAATGGCAGGGCCGCCTGCTCAGCGAACTCGCAACCGACGCGCTGTGGCCGGTCGTGCAGTCGCAACCGTCCGCCGTCGTCTTTCCGGGCGGCGAAGCCATGGCCACGATGCAGGCCCGGTCGGTGGCAGCTGTCCGACGCCACGACGCAGCCTTCGAAGCCGAGTACGGGCCGGGGGCCGTCTGGGCAGCGGTGAGCCACGGCGACATCATCAAGTCAATCCTCGCTGACGCGCTCGGCATGCACCTTGATCTGTTCCAGCGGATTAACGTCGGTCCCGCGTCCGTATCGATCGTGCGCTACGGTGCCAACCGGCCGAGCGTCTACGCCACCAACACCGATGCCGGCGACCTGTCGTGGTTGTCGAAGGGCATGGACGCCGTCGACGCTCCGGTAGGCGGCGGCGCGGGGCACAAGGCGCCGTGAACCCCATGTGCCTAGAATACTGACATGCCTACACGTGTTCACGAGTTTGACTGGCCTGACCGGGTGGTTGTTGGCACCATTGGCCTGCCGGGGGCGCGTACGTTCTACCTTCAGGTACGGGCAGGGGCGCAGCTGGTGAGTATCGCCATGGAGAAGCAGCAGTCCGCCCTGCTTGCGGAGAAGATCGACGAAATCCTCGACCAGCTCATCACCGTCGAGGGCAATCCCTTCAGCATTCCCACTGGCACGCCCCTTGAACTTGTCGACAACGACCAGCTTGAGGCCGTCCAGGAACAGTTCCGCACCGGGGCCATGAGCTTGGGGTGGGACCCCAGCACGGCCCAGGTGGTGATTGAGGCGCATCCCATTACCGATGCCGATGACGACGACGAATCGTTTGACGAGGACTCCGACGAGTCGGAAATGTTGGTGGTGCGGATGCCTGTCGGCACCGCCCGTGCCTTCGCCAAGCGGACCCGTGAGATCGTGGGCGCCGGACGTCCAGCGTGCCCGATCTGCGGCTACCCCATAGACGCCGACGGGCACACCTGCACCCTTCCCGAGGCCTGATGCCGGCGCCGGACCTGCTGGCCGCCGAGCTGACTCTCACCGGCCGCATCACGACGGCATCAAACGCTACGTTCCTGGGCAGCATCGGCGACGTGACCGTCGTTTACAAGCCGGTTGCAGGCGAGCGGCCGTTGTGGGATTTTCCCGCGGGATCCCTGGCCCGCAGGGAGGTGGCCGCGTACCGGGTCTCGCAGGTCCTGGGCTGGGACATCGTGCCCCGCACCTGGCTGCGCGATGGTCCGATGGGCGAAGGGATGGTCCAGCTCTGGCAGGAGCGGGACCCCGCCCAGAGCCCCGTGGACCTGGTCGCTACGGAGCAGGTGCCGGAGACGGGCTGGAAACAAATCCTCGAGGGACAGGACGAGCGTGGACGGATGGTCGCGCTGGTTCACGAAGACTCGCCGGCCCTCAGGCGCATGGCAGTGTTCGACATCATCGTCAATAACGCCGACCGCAAGGGCGACCACATCCTTGCCATGCCGCGCGGACACCGGCACGGCGTGGACCATGGGCTCACCTTTCACAGCGACCACAAGCTCCGCACGGTGCTGTGGGGATGGCTGGGAGAGGCCCTGACCGCCGAGGAGCGCGCCGGCGTCGACCGTGTCAGCGCGGGACTTGACGGCGAACTGGGCCGGGACCTGGCGGACCTGATCAGCGCCGAAGAAATCGCATCGCTCGCCGCCCGCTGCGCCCGGTTGCGCCAGACGGGGCGGTTTCCGGCTCCGAGCGGCGAAATGTCGGCGGTACCTTGGCCGCTGTTCTGAGGAACTTCCCCCGGATGCTTCGCAGCCATCGGGCATGAGGGTGGCCGCATGATGCCCGCCAACCGGAGACCAAAGAACGAAGGCCGCCAAGAACCATCGTTCTTAGCGGCCATCGCACCGGCGCCCCTGGACTAGACGTTGAAGCGGAACTCCACCACGTCGCCGTCGGCCATGACGTATTCCTTGCCCTCGATCCGGACCTTGCCGCGGGACTTTGCCTCGGCCATGGATCCTGCTTCGACGAGGTCGTTGAAGGACACCACCTCGGCCTTGATGAACCCGCGCTGGAAATCGGAGTGGATGACACCGGCGGCCTGAGGTGCTGTATCGCCCTGCCGGATGGTCCAGGCGCGGGTTTCTTTCGGCCCGGCGGTGAGGTACGTCTGGAGCCCCAGGGTGTGGAAGCCAACACGGGCGAGCTGGTCGAGGCCGGATTCGTCCTGGCCGTTCATCTCGAGCATCTCGCGGGCTTCTTCCTCGTCCAGTTCGACAAGGTCGGACTCAAGCTTGGCGTCGAGGAAGATGCAGTCGGCCGGGGCCACCAGGGCGCGCAGCTCGGCCTGCTTCTCGGGGCTTCCGAGGATTCCCTCGTCGGAGTTGAAGACGTAGATGAACGGCTTTGCGGTCAGCAGGCCGAGTTCCTTCAGGTGCTCCATCTCCAGCTTGTCGCTCTTGATCGAGGAGAAAATCGTGTCGCCACGTTCCAGCACCGCCTGGGCGGCCTTCACGGCGGCCAGTTCGGCGGCTTCGCGCTTCTTGATCTTGACTTCTTTTTCGATCCGCGGGACGGCCTTTTCAATCGTCTGCAGGTCAGCGAGGATCAGCTCGGTGTTGATCGTCTCCATGTCGGACCGGGGGTCCACCTTGCCGTCGACGTGGATGACGTCGGGATCGTCGAACACGCGGACCACCTGGGCGATCGCCTCGGCCTCGCGGATATTGGCCAGGAACTGGTTTCCCAGCCCTTCGCCCTCCGAGGCGCCCTTGACGATCCCGGCGATGTCGACGAAGGACACGGCGGCGGGAAGCACGCGCTGGGAGCCGAAGATGGCAGCCAGCTTTTCCAGCCGCGGGTCCGGCAGGTTGACGACGCCGACGTTGGGCTCGATCGTGGCGAACGGGTAGTTCGCCGCGAGCACCTGGTTGCGGGTCAGTGCGTTGAAAAGGGTTGATTTGCCGACGTTGGGCAGTCCGACGATGCCAATAGTTAGAGCCACGAGCATTGATTCTACCCGCCGGGGCCCTGCCGCCAGTACCCGGGGATGTCACTGGCCGTGATTGTCAGAGGCCCGTGCAACAGTGAAGCCATGGATGCTTTTGCCTTGATTTTGGCCCTTCTGATGTTGCTGCTGGGTGCACTGGCCGGTGCGGCGGCCATGTACGTCCTGCTGCGCAGGAACTCCCGCGGACTGGAGGCGGACTTTGACGCTGTCTCGTCCCGGCTTTCGGAGGTGACGGCCCAGTTGGCAGCGGCCGACGCCGAGCGGCGGCTTTTGGCTGCCCAGAACCGTGAGCTCGGTGAGGCGCGGACGCAGGACGGCAGCGTGCTGCGTGCCCTGGCCCCGGTGGCCGAAAAACTGTCCGCGGTCCAGCATCAGGTGGCGCTCCTGGAACGGGACCGGGTGGAACAGTACGGCCAGCTGGCACAGCAGTTGCAGGAAGCCCGGCTGTCCGACGAGCAGCTGATCCGCTCCACGCACGCGCTGGAATCGGCTTTACGGTCAAACAGTGCCAGGGGCCAATGGGGCGAGGTACAGCTTCGGCGGGTCGTGGAGGCCGCGGGGATGCTCCGCCACGTGGACTTCGTGGAGCAGGCCCACAGTGCGGGCCACGATTCTTCCGTCCGCCCCGACCTGGTGGTGCAGCTGCCCGGCGGGAAACAACTTGTGGTGGACGCCAAGGTGCCGTTGTCGTCCTACTTGGAGGCGCAGGATCTCGGTGTGGCGGATCCCCGCACGGTCCAGCCCTCCGGGGCGCGGTCCGCGAATGATGCCCGCAGCCAGGCACTGCTGGCAGCGCACGCCAAAGCGTTGAGGGCGCACGTGGACGCTTTGGGCACCAAGAAGTACTGGGACATTCCGGGAAATTCGCCGGAACTGGTGGTCTGCTTTATTCCCGCGGAATCGATTCTTGCGGCGGCGCTGACGGCAGATGCCGGACTCCTGGACTATGCATTGTCACGCAACGTGGTCCTCGCCTCGCCAAGCACGCTGCTTGCGGTATTGAAGTCCGTGGCGTTCACCTGGCGCCAGGATGTCCTGACGGACAGCGCACGCGAACTGTTCGAGCTCGCGCGGCAGCTGTACGACCGGATGGGGACGCTGGGTGAGAACGTCGGGAAGCTCGGCTCGTCCCTGAAGTCGTCGGTGGATCGCTACAACGCCATGGTGGGGACCCTGGAAGCGCGGATCCTGCCCACGGCCCGGAAACTCAACACCCTGGAAGATTCAGGCCTCGTCACGCCGGCCTTGGTGGAAGCAACCCCGCGCGCGCTGGTGGCGCCTGAACTCCAGGGCGACGACGAAGCGGCCTGAGAACCTTGGGGGTGCTGGAAGGGCCTGGCAGTTGTTTGAAACTGCCCGGCCCTTCCTTCACACTGTTGATTGCCGCCGTCGGCCTGCTGTGCTGGGTCCCCGGCGGCGGGGGTGGTCAGCTGCGGGTCCGGCGGCCGCCCAGGGCGCGGCTGACATCGCCGGCTTCCTTGAGGGTTGCACGGAGTTCCTTGGGCAGCGAGAACAGCAGATCCTCCTCGGCGGTGACCACTTCTTCCACCGCGCCGTAGCCATAGTCGGCCAGCAGCCGCAGGACGTCCTGCACCAGGACCTCCGGAACTGAGGCCCCGGACGTGACGCCCACGGTGGCAACGCCTTCGAACCAGGCTTCGTCAACCTCGTTCGCGAAGTCCACCCGGTACGAGGCCTTGGCGCCGTATTCCAGCGCCACCTCGACCAGCCGGACGGAGTTGGACGAGTTGGCGGAACCCACCACGATCACCAGGTCTGCCTTGGGCGCGATCTTCTTGATGGCCACCTGCCGGTTTGTGGTGGCATAGCAGATGTCATCGCTGGGCGGGTCCTGCAGGGTGGGGAACCGGTCCTTGAGCAACCGGACGGTTTCCATGGTCTCGTCGACGCTGAGGGTGGTCTGGGACAGCCAGATGACCTTCTCCGGATCGCGGACGGTCACCTTGTCCACTTCGTGGGGCCCATTGATGATCTGGATGTGGTCCGGCGCTTCACCGGAGGTGCCTTCCACTTCCTCATGGCCGTCATGGCCGATCAGGAGGATGTCGAAGTCGTCCTTGGCGAAGCGGACGGCTTCCTTGTGCACCTTGGTGACCAGGGGGCAGGTGGCATCGATGGTGCGCAGTCCTCGGCTCTCCGCCGATTCGACGACGGCCGGGGAAACGCCGTGGGCCGAGAAGATCACCAGCGCGCCCTCTGGCACTTCGTCAGTTTCGTCCACGAAGATGGCGCCTTTTTCCTCGAGCGAGCTGACAACGTGGACATTGTGGACGATCTGCTTGCGGACATACACGGGCGGACCGTAGTGCTCCAGGGCCTTCTCGACGGCGATCACTGCCCGGTCAACACCGGCGCAATAGCCACGCGGAGCGGCCAGCAGCACCTTCTTGGTTCCGTTCACGGGGGCCGCGGCCGCCACTTCCTGGGGAGAGCGGCGCCGGCGCGGAACGGTTGGCATCGAAAGGGGTACAGCCGAGGTGGTCATCCCTCCATGCTACCGGCTGGCCTGCACCCGTTTCCGGGAGGCGAACAACGTCACAATTCCCACTGCCACCAGGACCCCGCCAGTCACCGCGGTGGCACCGATCCACGCCTGGAAGTCAGCCGCTGCCACGCCCACGAATTCGTCGCGGAACATGTTTGCCACCGAACTGCCCGTGTCTGCGGTCGCGGCGCGGGCCGATCCCAGCTGCAGTCCGAGCGACCAGAGACCGGCGAGGGCCAGGCCGCCAAGGCCCGCACCGAACAGGACTGTCCAGCGGCGGCGGGCTGCGACGAGTGCCAACAGGAACGCAATGCCGGCACCGATGGCGGCGATGTAGCCCATGGGCGCGTAGGTGGACAGCCGCTCCGCCCACTCGCGCTGTGCGGGTTGGCCGACGTTGATGAGGGCCTGGTCCGGCGGGTTGAGGGGAAGCCGCGTGGTGCGGGAGATTTCCTCCGAACCGAGGGCAACCAGCGGGGCTACGTCAAGGGTCAGCGACGACGCCGGAACGTTGCCGGCCTCCCCCGCCGGGCCTGCGAAGTTCAGGCGGTGGCTCCTGCGAAGGGTCTCCTCCCACGCTGCGGGGTAGCCGGGAAGCTGGGTCAGGGACTCCGCGGCCTTCTCCAGGACCGAATCGACCAGCCCGGACAGGGCGCTGGGAACCGAACCCGTATCGACCGTTCCCACGGCCGCGGCAGCGAGTTTCTTCTGGAAGTCCGCGTTCTTGCCCAGCGGCGCCGCAAGCCGGACGAATCCGTCTTCCTGGATGATGTTCCGGTCCACCCACATGGCGGGGACGGCGACGGATGCCAGGAGGATGCCCAGCACGGTGGCGAGGGCGGAAATGAAAGTGCGCACGGCAGGTCCTTCGGGGTTGGGGGCCTCACTCCATCCTAGGCAGGCCGCCTGGCCGTCCTGTCAGCCCCGGGTGCTAGACCTTATGGATAAGGTTGATTGACCGCCCACAACAGTTGAAGGACCCCATGCCCGCAGCACCAGCCCCGCACCGGCGTCCGCATGTCTGACCAGGCATCCCTTCCGGGTGCCGCACCCACCACTTTGCCGGCCACCGCAGCGGAAACCAGCCCGGACAATCCGTGGCCCCTCCAGCTGTTGTCGCAGAAGCTGAAGGCGCACATCGACCGCACTCCGTCGGCATGGGTGGAAGGCCAGGTCATCGAACTGAACCGCCGCGGCACCAACGCGTACATCACCCTTCGCGACGTTGATGCGGAAGTATCGCTGCCCGCGTCCGTCTGGACGAAAGTGCTGGAGCGGCAGAACCTTCCGCTCGAGCGGGGCTCACGGGTGGTTGCGCTGCTGAAACCCGAGTTCTGGATGAAGACCGGCCGGTTGAACATGCTGGTGCGGGACATCCGTCCCGTCGGCCTGGGCGACCTTCTGGCCAGGATCGAACGGCTGCGCCAGGCGCTGGCCGCGGAGGGCCTGTTCGCCGATTCGAGGAAGAAGCCCCTGCCGTTGCTGCCGCACCGCATCGGCCTGATCACCGGCCGCGACTCGGACGCGAAGAAGGACATCCTGCGCAACGCGGCATTACGGTGGCCGGCCGTGGAGTTCGAGATCCGTGAAGTAGCGGTGCAGGGCAACACCGCGGTGTCCCAGGTGGTCCGGGCACTCCGTGAACTGGATGGGTTGCCGGAAGTTGACGTCATTGTCATTGCCCGGGGCGGTGGCGCCCTGGAGGACCTCCTGCCGTTCAACAGCGAGGACCTGGTCCGGGCAGTGGCTGCCGCGGCCACCCCCGTGGTCAGTGCCATCGGGCATGAGGCGGACCGTCCGTTGTTGGACTACGTTGCCGATCTTCGGGCCTCCACACCTACGGATGCTGCCAAGCGGATCGTTCCGGAAGTCTCCGAAGAACTGGCAGGCGTCCGCCAGGCGCGGGAACAGCTGCGGCGCTGCATGGAACGGCTGGTGGACCGCGAGTCGGACCGCCTGGCCTCGCTCCACTCGCGGCCCGTGATGGCAGCACCCGAGGGTATGGTTTCCGTCCGCGCCGAGGAAATAGAGCGGCTGCTGCGGCGCTCCTCGGCGGCCGTGAATTCCACGGTGGTGCGGGCGGCCGACCAGCTGGAGCACCTGAAGGCCCAGGTACGCGCGCTGTCACCGCAGAAGACGCTCGACCGGGGGTACGCCGTCGTCGAACTGGCAGGTGACCAGAGCGCCCGGATTGCGGCGTCCGGCCACGCCGTCGTCCGCCGCCCTGCTGAGGCGCCGGCAGGGTCCGCTTTGTCGATCCGGGTGGCCGAGGGCCGATTTGGCGCCACGTCCACCGGGGTGCTGCAACCAGGCAAACCAGACCACCAGCAAGGATTGGAAGAGAAGGCATGACCGAACAAAAACGGGAGTCGGACGTCGCGGGGCTGAGCTACGAAGAAGCCCGGGAGCAGCTCATCGCGGTGGTGGGCAGGCTGGAAGCAGGCGGGGCAAGCCTGGAAGAATCCTTGGCATTGTGGGAGCGCGGGGAGGCGCTGGCCGCACGTTGCGAGGACTGGCTGGAGGGCGCACGGAAGAGGTTGGCAGCCGCACGCGACCAGCCGCTCTAAGCCGCCGCAGCCGCCGGTCAGGACCGGGCCACGAGCTCCCGTTCGATATCCACGTCGAACTCTGCTTTGGGCCACTCCAGGCGAAGATCGGACAGTGCCGACATCACCAACTGCTGCACGGCGATCCGGGCGTACCACTTCTTGTTGGCCGGAACCACGTACCAGGGGGCCGCAGCCGTGCTGGTTGCGTCAAAAGCAGCCTGGTACGCCGCCATGTAGTCGTCCCAGAAGGCCCGTTCCTTCAAGTCACCGCTGCTGTATTTCCAGTGCTTGGCGGGATTGTCCAAGCGGGCCAACAGCCGGGACTTCTGCTCATCCTTGCTGATGTTGAGCATCACTTTGACGATCCTGGTGCCGGCGTCTGCCTGGCGTCCCTCGAATTCGTTGATGGCCCGGTAGCGACGGGTGATCTCTTCCGGCGTGGCCCAATTGTGGACCCGGTGGATGAGGACGTCCTCGTAATGGGAGCGGTCGAAAATCCCCACCATCCCGGCCGCCGGCACCTCCTTCTCGATGCGCCAAAGGAAATCGTAGGACTTCTCCTGCTCGGAGGGGGCCTTGAATGCCTTGAACTGGACGCCTTGGGGGTCCATGGTGGCCATGACGTGGTTGACGATGCCGCCCTTGCCAGCGGTATCCATCGCCTGCAGGACCAGCAGGATCCGCTTCCTCCCGCCGAACCGTGACTCCGCGAACAGCTTCTCCTGCATCTCCGTGAGCTTCCCGTCCAGGTCAGCCAGCAGCGCTTCGCCGTCAGCTTTGTTGCCGCTGTAGCCCGGAGTGGCGTCGGGGTCCACCGCGGCCAGGGAAAATCCCTTGCCAACGCGCAGGGTGTCAGAGGGGTGCTGGTCGAAACCGACAATGCTGGCCACGGGGGTCCTTCCCTGGGAGGGTCATGGACGCGGCGCGCCCGTGACCACAGGCTAGTTCCCCTGGTACCGGCTTAGGAAGTCCCCCATCCGGCCGATGGCTTCCTCGATGTCCTTCACGTTCGGCAGCGTGACCATGCGGAAGTGGTCCGGCCGCACCCAGTTGAATGCCCGGCCATGGGACACCAGGATCTTCTGTTCCCTCAGGAGGTCGAGGACAAACTTCTCGTCATCCCTGATGTGGTAGACCTCCGGGTCAAGGCGCGGAAAAAGGTACAGGGCGCCCCGTGCCTGCTGCGTGCTGACACCTGGAATCGCGTTCAGCATGTCGTAGGCCTTGTTGCGCTGTTCCAGCAGGCGGCCGCCCGGAAGGATGAGGTCGTTGATGCTCTGGTAGCCGCCGAGTGCCGTCTGGATGGCGTGCTGGGCCGGGACGTTGGCGCAGAGGCGCATGTTGGCCAGCAGGTTGATGCCCTCCAGGTAGTCGGCGGCTTCCTTCTTGGGCCCGGAGATCGCCATCCACCCGGCCCGGTAGCCGCACACCCGGTACGCCTTGGACAGGCCGCTGAACGTCAGGCACAGGACGTCGTCGCCGGTGAGCTTGGCGAGATTCACATGGACGGCGTCTTCGTACAGGATCTTCTCGTAGATCTCATCGGCAAAGACCACCAGCCCGTGCTTCTCGGCGAGCTCCACGATGCGCTTGAGCGTGGCATCGGGGTAGACGGCGCCGGTGGGGTTGTTGGGGTTGATGACCACGATTCCCTTGGTGCGGGGCGTGATCTTCGCTTCCATGTCCTCAAGGTCCGGCTGCCAGCCGGACTCCTCATCGCACAGGTAGTGGACCGGTTTGCCACCGGCGAGCGCCACGGAGGCGGTCCATAGCGGGTAGTCCGGCGTGGGAATGAGGACCTCGTCGCCGGAATCGAGCAACGCCATCAGGGACATGGTGATGAGCTCGCTGACGCCATTACCCAGGTAGATGTCGTCTACGTGGATGTTCTGGATCCCTCGGGTCTGGTAGTACTGCGAGACGGCGGTGCGTGCGGAAAAGATGCCGCGGGAGTCACTGTAGCCCTGGGCGTGGGGCAGGTGGCGGATCATGTCCACGAGGATGGCGTCGGGCGCCTCGAATCCGAACGGCGCGGGGTTGCCGATGTTCAGCTTGAGGATTCTGTGGCCTTCCGCTTCCATCTGCTGGGCGGCCTGCAGGATCGGTCCACGGATGTCATAGAGGACGTTGTTGAGCTTCGTGGACTGCCTGAATTCTGCCATCCCTCAAATATGCCACAGGAAGGATGCATCACCGTTGAGACCTCCGCCACACGCGCGACGGCGGCTGCCGGACCTTTGGAAGTCCGGCAGCCGCCGTCGTGATCACCTGCTGCTCCGCCCCTGTGGGCGGGGAAGGCGGGCTGTTACTTGACGATGCCCTTGTCTTTGAGCCAGGCGGCTGCGGCCGTCTTGGCGTCCTGCTTCTGGCTGCCGCTGACAGCCCGGTTGAGGTTGATGAGGTCATCGGTGGTGAGGATGCTGGATACGGAGTTCAGGGCCTGCTTGGCCTTGTCCGTCATCTTCGCCTTGTTGTACAGCGGCAGGACCTGCTGGGCGATGAAGTTGTTCTTCGGGTCCTCCAGCACCACCAGGTCGTTGTCGGCGATCGACGGCGTGGTGGTGTAGATATCCGCCACCTGCACCTGGTCCTCAAGGAGCGCCTTGAGCGTCACCGGGCCGCCGCCGTCGCTGAAGGGCTCCAGCTTCTTGGGCACGCAGTTGTAGTTCTTCTTCAGGCCCGGCAGGCCGTACGCGCGCTCACCGAACGTGGCCGGAGCGCCCACCACGATGTCGCTGCAGACCTTGGCGAGGTCTTCGATGGACTTCAGCTGGTACTTCTCCGCGGTTGCCTTGGTGACAACCATGGCGTCCTTGTCCTCGGCCTTGGAGGCGTCGAGCACGGCCAGGCCGTCCGGGAGCTTGCCCGGCAGTGCCTTGGCAATGTCGCCGGCGGAAACCTCGGTGGCTTCCTTGTTGACGTAGAGCAGCAGGTTGCCGCTGTAGTCCGGCACCACGTCCACGGAACCATCCTGGACGGCCTTGAAGTAGACCTCGCGGGAGCCGATGTTCGGCTTGGTGGTGGCGGTGATTCCGTTGGCGTTCAGGGCGCCGGCATACAGTTCGGCGATGATTTGGCTCTCCGGGAAATCAGCGGAACCAACCACCAGGGACGTTGCCCCGCCGGAGGCACCGCCGCTGGATGCCGGCGCGTTGCTCAGCGGATTGGACGAACCACCGCAGGCGGACAACGCCACTGCCAGGCCAAGCCCGGCGGCCAGGCCGCCGAAGGCCCGCCTGCCGAGGCGTGGGGGACGGCTATCTTTCATGACTTACCTCCTTGTACAACAGTCTCCGCAACCACGGGGTCTGTGAGATCAACCGCAGCCTCCTGGCTGCGGTGGGACTGCTTCGAGGTGCCTGTTGCCAGGAACAGCCTCTGGAATAGGGACAGGACCAGGTCCACGGCGATGGCCAGGACAGCGATAAGCAGGGACCCGCCCAGCATCTGGGGAAAGTCGCTCAGGACCAGGCCGTCGAAGAGATAGCGGCCCAGGCCACCCAGGTTGATGTAGGCAACCACGGAAACCGTGGCGATCACCTGCAGCACGCCGGTCCGGAAGCCGCCGAACATGACCGTGAGGGCATTGGGCAACTCGGCCCGGAACAGGACCTGCAATTCCGTCATGCCCATGGCCCTTGCGGCGTCCACCACGTTGCGGTCCACGCTGGAGATACCGGCGTACGTCCCGGCCAGGAGCGGTGGGACGGTAAGGATCACCAAGGCCCAGATCGGGGGCATCAGCCCGATACCGGCCAGCAGCACGAACAGGATCAGCAGGCCCAGGGTGGGCAGGGCCCGCAGCGCACCGGCCAGGGCAACCACAGCCACCCTCCCCCTCCCGGTATGGCCAACGAACAATCCAACCGGGACCGCTATGGCGGTGGCGATCAGCATGACCAGCCCGGTGTACTGCAGGTGCTCGACCACGCGGGTGGGGATGCCCATGCTTCCGGACCAGTGCATCGGATCGGCGAGCCACGCAACGGTGTCCGAGATGACGTTGCTCATGCTCCCCCTCCCGTCCCGCTTGCGGCGAGGGGCCCCGTGGCGGCGGAGGCCCCCGTGCGGCCGGCGCCGTCCCCGCCTCCGCGCCGTTTACCCGTCCGTTCCCAGGGCGTGAGGATACGTTCCAGCAGGACGAGGAGGGCGTCCATGACCAGCGCCAGGACCAGGATGGCGATGATCCCCACTACCACCTCGGTGACGAAGTCCCGCTGGAGACCGTCAGTGAAGAGCATGCCCAGGTTGCCAACCCCCAGCAGGGCGGCAACGCTGACCAGGGAGATGTTGCTGACCGACACTACGCGCAACCCGGCGAACATCACCGGAAGGGAGAGCGGCAGGTCGACCTTCAGGAAGCGTGCGAGCGGTTTAAACCCCATGGCTTGGGCGGCCTGGCTGACTTCGGCATCCACGGAGTCGAACGCGTCGAGCGCCGCGCGGACCAGGAGCGCCACAGCGTAGATGGTGAGCGCCACCACCACATTGACGGGGTCCAGAATGCGGGTGCCCAGGACGGTGGGGAGGATGATGAACAGTGCCAGCGAGGGAATGGTGTACAGCAGGGACGACGCCGTCAGCACCACGGAGCGCAGCGCACCGCTCTGCCGGGCCAGCTGGGCGAGCGGGATGGAAATCACCAGGCCCAGGACCATGGGAACGAGCGCCAGGACCAGGTGCTGGCCGCCGCGTTCGAAGACCATGCCGCTGTTGGCCAGGAACCACTCCATCAGAGTGCCGCCTGCCGCAGCTGCCGCGCTTCCTCGATCAGTGCCAGGACCTCGCCGCCGCGGACTACCCCCAGCACCCGGCCGTCGGGATCCACGGCAACACCAAGGCCCGACGGCGATGACAGGGCCGCGTCCAGGGCCCGCCGCAGGCTCTCGCCGGGGCGGAACAGCGACCCGCCGGGAACAAGTTCAGTTTCGGTGCCGGGCGCCGACCAGCCCAAGGGCCGCTTGTCAGCATCGACCACCAACTGCCAGCCACCGGCCGCACCGTGGTCCGACACGTTTCCTTGGGCGCCCCGGATAATCGTAGGTACGGGGTGCAGGACCACGCCGTCGGACGGGGTGAACCCAAGGTGGCGGAAGCCGCGGTCACGCCCCACGAAGGAGGCGACGAAATTGTTGGCGGGCGCCCGCAGGATCTCCTCCGGCGTGGCGTATTGGGCCAGTTTGCCGCCGGTGGCGAAGACGGCCACCCTGTCCCCGAGGATGGTGGCCTCGTCAATATCGTGGGTGACAAAGACGATGGTTTTGGCAAGGTCTTTTTGCAGGCGCAGCAGTTCCTGCTGGAGTTCGTCACGGACCACGGGGTCCACTGCACTGAACGGCTCGTCCATGAGCAGCACCGGCGGGTCTGCTGCCAGGGCGCGGGCCACGCCGACGCGCTGCTGCTGGCCGCCGGAGAGCTGGGAGGGGTAGCGCTTGCCGAGGGACGACGCCAGGCCCACAACGTCCAGGAGTTCCGAGGCGCGTTTGCGGGCGTCAGCCTTTGAGACACCGTTCAGCCGGGGCACGGTGGCGATGTTGTCCAGAACCGACCGGTGCGGCAGCAGCCCCGCCGACTGCATGACGTAGCCCATGGAGCGGCGCAGTTCCGCGGCCGGGACGGAGGTGACGTCCTTGCCGTCCACCGTGATGGTTCCCGACGTTGGTTCCACCATGCGGTTGATCATCCGGAGCGACGTCGTTTTGCCGCAACCGGAAGGACCGACAAAGACGGTAATGGTGCCCTTGGCGATGGACATGGACAACCCGTCCACGGCTGGCTGGCCGCCGGGGTACTGCTTGGTGACGCTCTGGAACTCGATCATCGCCTGGTCCATGGTGCGGACTTACCTGTTCTCTCGGACGGGCTGATCCCAGCACCGCGACTTTGCCATCAGCACGCTGATAGTTACGGTAACCCAATCAGGGGCCGGGTTCACCAGATCTGGCCCCAAACCCCACAAAGGAATCCCTACTGTGACCATTCGGTGCCGCGGCGGGGGCGGATGGGTATCCGGGCGGGAAAGAGCATGTCCGGCCGGCCGGGGCCCGCCTAAAGTGGAGGCGTGACCAATTTGGAAGTTTCACCCCAGCAGGAAATCTGTCCCCCGGCCCCGGCGGAAGGGAGATCCGGACCCTGCCTGCAGTTATGGCCGGAGCGCGAGGTGCCGCTGGGCGGGGTGCGCGCCATGAACGTCAAACGCACATTGCCGCAGCGCGGGTTGCCGACGATCGGGGCATGGTGCTTCCTGGACAGTTTTGGTCCGGACCGGACAGCGATGTCGGTCCTTCCCCATCCCCACATCGGGCTGCAGACCGTGACGTGGCCCTTGGCAGGACATATCCGGCACCGGGACAGCGTGGGCAGTGACGTGGTTGTTCGGCCTGGAGAGCTGAACATCATGACTGCCGGGCACGGGGTGTCGCACTCCGAGTTCGCAGTGCTTCCTGCCGACGGCGGCGGGTTGCCGCTGCAGCGGGGCCTGCAGCTTTGGGTTGCGCTTCCCGATGCCCACCGGCACCGGGCGCCTGCCTTCGAACAACACCGGGAGTTGCCGGTGGCGGATGGCCGCGGGTTCTCAGCCACGGTCATGGTGGGTGAGTTTGGCGGCGTGGTGTCTCCCGCCACGATGTACTCGCCGATTGTGGGCGCAGACGTTGCCTGTGAGGGGGACGCGGTTCTGCCGCTGAACCCGGACTTTGAGCACGGTGTCCTGGTGCTCGACGGCGGCCTGGCGGTGGACGGGCAGGATCTGCATGCGGGGCCGCTGGGCTACCTGGGCGCCGGGCGGAGCGAACTGAAGGTCCAGGCACGCCCGGGCACCCGATTCCTGCTGATCGGCGGTGAGCCTTTCGGCGAGGAACTGTTGATGTGGTGGAACTTCGTGGGCCGCACGCACGAGGAAGTGGAACAGGCCCGCGGGGACTGGGAGGCCCAGGCAACACTTCCGGACGCCATGGCCGCCGGCGCCCGCTACGGCCTGGTGCACGGACACGGGCCGGATGCCGGGGCCGAAGCCGGCCGCATCCCGGCCCCGCCCCTTCCGGGGGTCCGGCTGACGCCCCGGAAACGCACCGTGGACTAGGCGGGCCGGGCCACCAGCTCCAGCACACCGAAGACAGGTTCCTGGTCCAGGACCCTGACGTCCGTGACTCCGGCGTCGGCCAAATTCCGGCGGAAGAACTCCTGCAGGGGCACTACGTTCATGCCCAGGCCGCCGCCAAGGATCACCGGACCGTGGAGTCCCAACTGTGTCAGCACCTGGCCGGCCAGCGCGGCAAGGTCCTTGCCGGCCTGTTCCAGCAGGGCTGCGCTGTCCCCGTGTCCTTCTGCTGCTGCCTCCACGACGTGCCTGGCCTGCTGCGCCCAGAACCGCCTCCCGGTTTCGGGTGAGTGGAACAGCGCTATGAGCTTGTTCGGGTGGTCCAGTCCGCAGCTCTTGAGCAGGGCGGAAGTGAGTTGATCGATCGGCAGTCCTTGGTTCATCCGGCGCAGGCTGTGCCGCACCGCTTCCCTGCCCAGCCAATAACCGCTGCCTTCGTCCCCGAGAAGGTAGCCCCAACCGCCTGCCCTGGCCTCGCCGCCGTCGGCATTGCGTCCCCAGGCGGCCGAGCCGGTGCCCGCAATGACCGCCACTCCTGTTCCGGCCCGCCCGGCGGCGAGCAGGAGGCGCGAGTCGTGCACAACGGTGACGGTGGCCCCCGGGACGAGGGGCTGGATCAGGCCGGCAAGGGCGGCGGCGTCCTGGTCGGTGTCGATGCCACCGGATCCGGCGTACACCCGTGCCACGGGGCCGGCTCCGATCCGGGCGAAGAGGTCCGCCAGGTTGCGGGCTGCCTCATCCCGGGTGACGTTCTGGACGTTGGAGCTTCCGGCGGACTCGTCGGCGACGGGGATGCCGTCCTCGAAGCGGACGCCATGCGTCTTGGTGCCGCCGATGTCCAGCCCGATCGTGATGCCGTGCAGGGGATTGGCGGGATTGTCAGCGGGCCCGGCGTGGGTGGTGGGGGTTTTCTGGGTGTTCGTCACGTCACAAGGGTACTTGCCCGGGTGGCCAGGCCGGCCACCAGGCCCGGGCCTTCGGCCACCACCAGTTCGCGGAACAAGCGTGCCGGCGCAGGCTCGGCGCCGGGTTTCCTGCGCCGCCAGCTGACGCCGACCTCCCGGAAGGCCAGCCGGGAATCCAGCGGTACTTCCACCCAACCGAGGTCTCCGGTTTTGGGGCGGCCGGTCCAGCCCGGTGCCCCTGCGGCGGGTGGCAGGATGCCGACGCCGAGCCCGGCTGAGACGAGCCCGCGGACTGTGTGGGAGTCCTGGCTTTCGAAGGCGATGCGCGGCCGGAACCCGGCGTCCCGGAACAGGGCGTCCGTCAGGGAGCGCAGACCATAGCCTGGGCCGAGCGCTACGAATGGCTCGGTCCTGATGTCGGCCAGCCGGGCCGTCCGCTGCCGCGCCAGCGGGTGGGCATGGTGGACCACCAGCCGGAGCGGCTCACGGTACAGCGCCGCCGAATCGAGAGTGCGTCCGGGGGCGGCAACCGGAGCCGTGAGGGCAAGGTCGGCTTCCCCTGCTGCCAGTTCCTCAATGCAGGAGTCCCTTGCGCCTTGGCTCAGCCGGAACCCGGTCCCGGGATGCCGGGCGCGGAAGGTGCTGATCAGCAGGGGCAGCGTGGCCTCGCCGAAGGTGTGCTGGAAGGACACGGAAACCGTCCCGCGGACCACCTCGGACTCATTGCGCACCAGATCCAATCCGGCCTGGAACTCCGCGAGCGCCTGCTCGATGTAGGGCAGGAGCGTGCGCGCGGCAGGGGTGAGGCGGACGCCGCGTCCGTCCCTCACCAGGAGCTCGGTGCCGACGGCGGCACTTGCCCGGGCCAGCGCCCGGCTCACCGTTGACTGGGGTACGCCCAGAAGCTCGGCGGTTTCCGTGACGTGCTCGGTCCGGCCGAGTTCAGCCAGGACCGGAAGAAGCGGCAGGAGCTGCGCCAGTTGCTTGCGGTCCGGTTCCACTTCCGCTTCCTTCCTTGCCCGCCGGGGAACGCCTGTCTTCCGAGCGGCCAGCGGGGCGGCGCATCTGGTCGGCAAATTCGGTTTTGCTATGAGTTTGACATAAAACATGCATTGGATGCATCAGTTGGGGCGGGACTACGCTGGCGGGATGCCAAAGACTCAGCGCGGCGGCGTTGCCGCTCCCCCACGCTGGACCGGCCACGCCAAGGGATCCAAGGCCTACGGGCGCATCCTCGCCGGACTGTCCTGCGCGGGTGTGGCGACGTTCGCGCAGCTCTACTCCACGCAGGCCGTCCTCCCGCTGCTGGCATCCGACCTGCAGGTCACCGCCGCCGAAGCCGCGCTCACCATCTCGCTGGCCACCGTTGGCCTGGCAGCCACCGTCATTCCCTGGTCTTTCCTGGCGGACAGGATCGGCCGGGTCAAAGCCATGATGTGGGGCATTTCCACGGCCACCGTCCTGGGACTGCTGGTGCCGTTGTCATCCGGGTTCGCGATGCTTCTGGCCCTGCGACTGCTGGAAGGAATGGCCTTGGGCGGCATCCCCGCGATTGCCATCGCCTATCTCAACGAGGAGGTCAGCAAAGTCCACGCGGCGCTCGCGGCAGGAAGCTATGTAGCCGGGACCACCTTGGGCGGCTTGTCCGGCCGGCTGGTGGCGGGCCCGGTCGGCGAGCTCTGGGGATGGCGGGCCGCGGCCCTGGCCGTTTCCCTGCTCGCGACAGCCGCCGCCGTCGCGTTCTTGGTCCTCGTTCCCAGGGCGCAGGGCTTCGTGCCCGCGAAGGTGGCCGGACTCCGCGGAGCCCTGCGGATGCTCGGCGGCCATCTGCGCAATGTCCGCTTGCTGGCCATCTATGCGCAGGCCTTCCTGATGATGGGTGGTTTCGTGGCCGTCTACAACTATCTCGGTTTCCGGTTGTCGGGCGCCCCCTTTGGACTCCCGGCCACCGTTATCAGCCTGATCTTCCTGGCGTACCTGTCCGGGACGTTCTCCTCCCGCTGGGCAGCCACCATGACCACCCGGTTCGGGCGTCGCAACGTCCTCCTGGCAGGGCTTGCCCTTGCCATGGCCGGACTCGCCCTGACCCTGGCCTCGAACCTGGTGCTCATCCTGGCCGGCCTGGTGGTGTTCACCGGGGGCTTCTTTGCGGCCCACAGCATCGGTTCCGGCTGGACGGGCGCCATAGCCAGCACCGGCCGGGCCCAGGCGGCGTCGCTGTACAACCTGGCGTACTACCTTGGCTCCAGCCTGCTCGGCTGGGCCGGCGGCCTGGTTTTCCAGGCCTGGGGCTGGAACGCCCTGGCGGGAGCCGTGATCGTCCTGGCGTGCCTGACGGCCGCAACTGTCGCCGTCGTCCATCCTGGAACGGACCCCGCCGCCGCCTGACGGCCTTGGACGGACTCGAATTAACGGGCTTCAAGGCACCGCCGGGCAGCCTGAATGTTCGGCGGGGCGTGCTCCTGTACCGCGGATGACGGCGTTTCTGCGGTCTAGGATGAACAGAGGACCCGTTGGAAGGAAACGCTGTGAGCACGAATGCCAGGAACATCAGGCCCGGGGCGCACCTGGAACCCCTGGATGCTATTGACGAACGGCTCCTGGCAGCCTTGGTGGCCGATGCCCGGATCTCCAACAAGCAACTCGCCGAGATGGTGGGAATAGCCCCGTCGACCGCCCTGATGCGCACCCGCGCTTTGTCTGAGCGGGGCATTGTGCAGGGCTACGAGGCAAAGTTGAGCCTGTCGGCGATCGGCAGGTCTGTGCAGGCACTGGTGGCCGTGCGGCTCCGCGCCCACGACCGCGACCAGATCGACCGCTTCACGGCACGGGTACCGCACCTGCCGGCTGTCCTCTCCACCTTCCATACGTCCGGGTCGGTGGACTACCTGCTGCACATCGCCGTCGGCAGCACCGAAGACCTTCGGGACTGGGTGCTGGACAACCTGGCTACCGACCCCGTCGTGGGCCATACCGAAACCACCCTGGTCTTCGAACACATCCAGGGCAACCACGGCCCGCTCCCGGAGTAGCGGGGCGCCTGGCTGTGACCGGGGTTGCCCGGTAATGCCGTCAGGCGGCGCTGCGCCTGGCGGACTGAACGAGCGTCGCGGCGGAGAGGACCAGCGCCGCCGCGCCGCACACCAGGACGAAGCCCTGGACCGCCGCGCCCATCCCCACCGCAGCGCTGGCCCACCCCAGGCCAAGGACCGGAACCGCGCTTCCCAGATACGTAATGACATAGACGGTGCTGATGATCTGCGCGTACCGGGCGGGCTCCACCCTGGCCGCGACATCGTTGAAGACGGTCCGGAACGCCAGTCCCTGCCCCACGCCGGCGGCGACCGCAGCTGCCACCAGCAGCGCCGGGTTGTGCCAGGCACCGGCGGCTCCCAGCATCACCACCGAAACGCCAAGGACAGCAAGGCCCGCCGGCACCGTGAACCGGCCTCGAACTGTGACCAGCTGGCTCAGGGCCGAAGCCCCCAGCGGCAGGCCTGCCAGGATGCCGATCAACGGCCGGGAATCCGTGGCCAGGACCTGGGCGAAATAGCCGGGAGCCAGCGAAAGGCTGAAGCCAAAGACGGCAAAGCTGAGGAAGCCGACGCCGGATGCCAGCCAGAAGGCTCCGCGCGCCTGGCGTGACACGGAAGGGCGCCGGGGCGCCAGGGCGTGGAGCGGCCGGGTCGGTGCCGGGGCCACGATGGCAGGGCGCGCACGGATCAGGTACAGCGGAACCAGGAGCCCGGCGAGCAGCAGGGAGTGGACGACGTAAGGGGCCGTGGTGGCGCCGGGAAGCAGCGACAGCAGGCCGCCGATGACCGGGCCTGCGGCGACGCCTCCTGAGGAGGCCAGGAGCGTAAAGCGCGATGCCCACTCCGGCCGGGATGGAAGCAGCTCCCGCAGGGCGGCGGCACTGGCTCCGGTGGCAAGTGCCACGGCGGTTCCCTGCAGTGCCCGGCCGGCACAGAGGGCAGCGAGCGACTGCGCTTCCGCAAAGATCCAGCCGCCGGCCAGACCCGTCAGCACGGCAACCAGGAGGGCTGCCCGCCGTCCGATGTGGTCCGACCAGTGGCCGGCCACCAGCAGGGTTCCCACCAGCGCCAGGACGTAGCTGGCAAACGCTGCCGTGACGTCCAGGCTCGAGAGCCCAAGGCTGGACTGCAGGAGGGGATACAGCGGTGTGGCCAGGTTGGCGCCTACGAGGAGCATGAAAATGACCGCACCCGAAATAACCAGCCGGGCCGTGGTGGAGGCATTCCACCCGGCGTGGGTGGCCGCTGCCGGGCGCATGCGCAGCTCACTGAAGACCGTCATCGTGCCGCCTTAGGGATCGCCGCAGCGGACAGTCCTTGTGGGACGCCGGCGCGGATACAACTGTGATGCTTCAAGGGTGCGGCAGGGTTGCGCGATCCAACAGTTATTGGATGGATAATTGAGCACAATCATCAAATATCGGATTCCAATGTGGTGGAGAGTGACGATCGTGAACAAGTTGGACCCCACTGACCTGAAGATCCTCCTGGCCCTGATCAAGGATCCGCGGATACAGATCGGGGAACTCAGCGAGTCCCTGGGCATTGCCCGGAACACCGCGCAGTCCCGGGTGCGCCGAATGCTCCGCGCAGGTGTCCTGCGTCCGGGCGGCCGCGAGGTTGACCTGGATGCGGTGGGCTATGACGTCGTGGCCTTCGTGACCATCGAGGTCTCCCACCGGGAACTGGACGGGGTGGTGGCGGCGCTGCGGCTTATCCCGCAGGTCCTGGAGGTCCACGAAATCTCCGGCCGCGGGGATGTCTGGTGCCGGGTGGTGGCCACGGACACGCACAATCTCCAGGCATCGCTGCGCCAGGTCCTGAGGATCAAAGGGGTCATCCGGACTGAGACGGTGCTGGCCCTGCACACCCATATCCCCTACCGGACAGAGCCCCTCATCAGCGGCCTCAGCAATGCCGCGTCCGCGGCCGCTAGGATTTCCTGAATGACCATCATCGATAACGCCGTCTACGTCAACGGTGTCCGCCACGCGGAGCCCGAAAGCCTGGAGCAGACCTTCGAAACCCTTGCCCGGCATGGTGGCATGGCGTGGATCGGGCTTTACCGGCCCACGGCGGACGAAATGGCGGCGGTGGCGGCGGAATTCGGGCTGCACGGCCTGGCGGTGGAGGATGCGGTCTCAGCCCACCAGCGGCCCAAGCTGGAGCGGTACGACGACAATCTCTTTACCGTCCTGCGCCCGGCCCGGTATGTGGACTCAGACGAAACGGTGGAATTCGGCGAGCTCCACGTCTTCACGGGCAAGAACTTTGTGGTCACGGTACGCCACGCCGAAACGGCCGGCGTAGCCAGGGTGCGGCAGCGCCTGGAGGCCCGGCCCGACCTCCTCCAGCATGGGCCCGAAGCCGTCCTGTACGCCCTTTTGGACCGGGTGGTGGACGACTACGCCCCGGTGGTGGCCGGGCTCGAGAACGACATCGACGAAATCGAGGACCAACTCTTCAGCGGCGATTCTTCGGTGTCCCGGCGGATTTACGAATTGGCCCGGGAAGTCATCCAGTTCCAGCGCGCCATCCATCCCCTCCCGGAAATGATGGACCAGCTGAAGCGTGGTTTCGAAAAATACGGGGTGGAGACCGATTTGCGGCACAACCTGCGGGACGTTGAGGACCACGTGGAACGGGTGATCTCCCGCGCAGACTCCTTCCGCGACATTTTGCAGAACGCGCTGACCCTGGATGGGACACTGACGGCAAACCGGCAGAACGAGGTCAGCGCCGAGCAGAACGAGCAGGTCAAGAAGATCTCGTCCTGGGCGGCCATCCTGTTCGCACCGTCGTTCGTTGCCGGCATCTACGGCATGAACTTCGACAACATGCCTGAGTTGCACTGGCCCTGGGGCTATCCCATGGCGCTGGGCCTGATGGTGGCCGCAGCGGCACTCATGTACGGAATCTTCAAGAAGAAGGGCTGGATTTAAACCAAACGCCCAAGGCGCCACCCCATTGTGGAGGGTGGTTCCTTGGGCGTTTGGCGCGTTGCGTCAGGATCAGGTCAGGCGTTGGTCCTGCGCTTGAGCCAACCCCAAACACCTGTTGCGACGAACAGGACCAGGCCGATGATGGCGAGCCAGAGCAGGCCCTTCACGACAAAGCCGACGATGGACAGAATGAGCCAAATGACAAGAAGTCCGATGATTATTCCCATGGGGCCACTCTAGGCCCGCCATGCAGTAACGGCCCGGGCATTCGACTGCGTTTCGCCCATAAACATTGCGCTGGGGGCAGGGTTCTGGTGGAGCTAAGGAGATTCGAACTCCTGACCTCTTCGATGCGAACGAAGCGCTCTACCAACTGAGCTATAGCCCCGGAATTGACCGCGGCCTGCGTGGTACTCCAGGCCGGTGCGGAACCGGTGTCCCTAGGCTACAAATAATCCGTGTCCAACACCAAATTGACGCGCCCAGTGCGGCACAGCGGATGGGAATGCTTGCCGGCCGCCTATGCCCGACGGCGCTGGAGGACGTCGTCGAGGTTGCTCAAGGCACTCTGTGCCTTGGTCAATTGAGGTGAACCCGCAGGCTGGGACGCGGCTTCCGGGGCGTCGGCACCGGCGGCCCCCTGCTTCAGCGACGGTTTGCCAACCGCTTTCGGAGCCTCCGGCAGTTCAAGCGGCAGCGGCTCGGGGCGCTCAGCCTTGGCTGCCTCAACGTAGGTTGGCCTCGGAACGTCAACAGGCTCCCACGGACTGCCCACGGGAGCGACTGCCGACGCGGCGGCCGCACTGGTGTCACCGGCGGCAACGGCGACGGCGAGGGCCGCCTCACGCAGTTCCATTGCCGTGAGCGGTTTGGCCTTGGCCTCACCCGCTTCGGCGTCAAACAACGGGCTTTCCGGCCGGGCCGGAGCTGTATCGGTTTCGGGCACGGTGACGGGGTCCGGCTCCTGGCGCCGGGAAGGCGCACTCATGGCGGAGCGGAAGGCCGCGTTGACCTTCGCTTTGCGGTCCCGGAGGGCCAGCCAGCGGAGCAGGGCCACCGCGCCGAAAGCCAGCGCAAAGGCGGTGAGGGGAAGCGCGGGCGATCCCACACCGAAGGGAAGGAGCACACCTGAGATGAACGCGGTCACCAAGCACAGCAGACCCGCCAAGGCCACTGCCGTCCGGCCGTACCGGATGCGGAACCGGGCCGGGGGCGGGGTGCTGGCAGCGCCGGCAGCGGCTGCGGCGCTCTTGTTGGGTTCCATGGCTTTCTCCTGCTGGGCGACGACGTTCAACACTTTGCCGGCGGGCTGGTCCGGCCTTTCATCGGCGGGGACGTCTGCCAGGAAGTCGCCGGCGGCCTGGACCTGGCGCCTTCGGTTCCGGAGGACGTACGGGGCGACCCAAAGGATCCAGAGCGCGACGGCAACCACGAGGATCACTGAGCTGCTTAGGGGGAAGTCCACACTCAAAACCGTATGAGCATCATGCCTGCTCAGGCCGCATTAGCCCCGGTGTGTCGTACCCCTGTCCACAAACCGATGGATTTATGACGGGCGGGACGCCAGCCACGGCGCCAGCAGGCCCGCCGGGACTTCTTCGGAGGTCAAGGCAAACGAACGGTGATCCGCCCACCGGCCATTAATGTGCAGGAAACGGGGCCGGTATCCCTCATCCCGAAATCCCAGCTTCTCCACCACCCTCAGGCTGGGCGCGTTCTCGGGCCGGATGTTGATTTCCATCCGGTGCAGGCCAAGGGTCCGGAAGCAGTGGTCTGTCACCAGGGCCACGGATGTGGGCGCGATCCCCCGGCCGGCCCGGGCTTGATCCACCCAGTACCCCAGCGTGGCCATCATGGCCGAACCCCACACAATCGAGGACACCGTCAGCTGGCCCACGATGGCCGGATTCCGAAGTCCCGGCGTCCGCTCGGTGATGACGAATGGAAGCGCCGTGGCCTGGGCCGCCTGCGCGTTCAATGAGCGCACCATATGACGGTAGTCGGGCAGCCCGCCTCCCGGTTCGGGGTTGGAGGCCTCCCAGGGCGCCAGCCACTCGCTGTTCCTGGACCGCACCTCGGTCCATTCCCTTTTGTCGCGGTAGCGGATGGGTCGCAGGACCAGGTCACCGCATTCGAGGGTGACCGGCCAGATGGGACCGGTACGCACGGCGTCAGCTGGAAAGGCCGGCGGTGAAACCGGGCAGCCATTCCCGCAGGCCGGGGCCCAGGTCATCGCTGTCGACGGCCAGCTGGACGCAGGCCTTCAGGTAGCTGAGTTTGTCCCCGGTGTCATAGCGGCGGCCGCGGAACACCACACCGAAGACCCCATAGCCCTCCCCGTCTCCGGACGCGAGTTCCTGCAGGGCATCGGTCAGCTGGATCTCGCCGCCGCGGCCGGGTGCGGTGTGCTCGAGGACATCAAATACCGCGGGGTGCAGGACGTAGCGGCCGATCAGTGCCAGGTTGGACGGTGCTTCCTCGGGTGAGGGCTTCTCCACGAGCCGGTTGACGCGGACATAGCCTTCGCCGTCCAGTTCCTGGACGTCGGCGCAGCCGTAGGCACTGATCTGTGCCGGCTCCACCTCGATGAGGGCGACGACGGACCCGCCGGTCTTCGCCTGCACGTCGATCATTGTGCTCAGCAGTTCGTCACGGGCATCGATGAGGTCATCACCCAGCAGGACAGCGAAGGCTTCGTCGCCGACGTGTTGTTTGGCGCGGAGCACGGCGTGGCCCAGGCCGTGCGGGTCGCCTTGCCGGACGTAGTGGATGTCGCCCAACTGGCTGGCTGCCTGGATGGAGGCGAGCTTCTCCGTGTCGCCCTTGTCGGCAAGCGTCGATTCGAGCGAGGGCACGCGGTCGAAGTGGTCCTCCAGTGCACGCTTGTTTCGGCCCGTAATCATCAGGATGTCGTTCAGGCCCACATGGACGGCTTCCTCCACCACGTACTGGATGGCAGGTTTGTCCACGACGGGGAGCATTTCCTTCGGCATTGCCTTGGTGGCCGGCAAGAACCTGGTGCCCAGGCCCGCTGCTGGGATGACGGCTTTGCGGACTCTGGGGTTACTGGTAGTCACCGGACTAATCTAACGTCAGCGTCAAGCATTTCAGTAACCACCGGCACAGCGGGCCGTCATCCGCCCGTGACGCCGCGGAACGCCGGTACCAAGGAAGGACACCATGCAGGAGCAGACGAATCCCGCGAAGGACGATATCCGGGCGGCCCACCGGCGCCGGCGCGCCGCGCTGACGGAGGCGGAGCTGGACGCCGCCGGTTCGGCATTGGCTCGCCACGGGGAAGCCTGGGCAGCATCCGTCACCGCGGGGCGCCCAGGCACCGTATGCGTCTACCTGGGTGTCGGCAAGGAACCGCCCACCATGCCGCTGGTCAAGGCGCTGCACGGCAGCGGCCACGAGGTCCTGCTTCCGGTATGCGAGCCGAGCCGGGAGCTGAGCTGGGTGTTCTGGACCCCGGACACCAGCTTCGAACGCAGCCGGTACGCGCCCATCCTGGAACCCGCCGGGAGACGGCACGGGCCCGACGCGGCCGGAAGCGCAGCGGCGCTCATCATTCCCGCCACTGCCGTGGACCTGTCAGGCAACAGGATCGGCCAGGGGGGCGGCTACTACGACACCTTCCTGGGGCATCTCGCCACTGCCGGGAAGGAAATACCGCTGGCCGCTGTTATCTACGACGATGAATTGCTTCCCGCGGGGCGGATTCCTGCCGAGGAATTCGACCGCCCGGTCCCGGGTGTCCTGATGCCTTCCGGGTACCGGGGCCTGGCGGGTGGCGGCTGAGCCCGGTCCCTTCCGGGCGCAGTGATAGAATTAGCACTCAGGCCCTGCGACTGCTAACGGATTACCGGGTGGCAGCACGGGACCTCTCGTTTGCCCAAGAGGAGGAGCACCAGTGCCAACATATGCTTACGCCTGCAAGGATTGCGGCCACGCCTTCGATATCGTCCAGTCGTTCGCGGACAGCAGCCTGACATCCTGCCCCGAATGCGAGGGCACGTTGCGCAAGAAGTTCAACAGCGTGGGTGTGGTCTTCAAGGGCTCAGGTTTCTACCGTACCGACTCCCGCGATTCCAAGGGCAGCTCGGTCTCCCCCGCCCCGGCAGCGGCGCCGGCGGCGCAAGCGGCATCGCCAGCCCAGGCTGCAGCGGCCAGCTAGCCCCAAGCACTGATGACGACGACGGCCGGCACCTTCGGGCGCCGGCCGCCTTTGTCCACATAGCCGCAGCCACCACTGTCCTGCCGCTTCGGCTGCCCATAGCGTGGGCGCATGCCTGCATATCCACGCCGCGGCCGCGACAGCCTCCGGATTCCCACGACGTCCCGCACCTCCGGCCGTCCCGCCAAGGCCAACCACCCTATCCCGGCGCGGGTTGCGTCATGGCTGGGCCGCAACCGCCGCCTGGCCGCCGCCCTGGTCCTGTGTGCAGCGGCGGCCATCACTGTCAATCAACTGACGCCGGCTCCGCTCTCGACCGTGACAGCACTTGCTGCTGCGCGGGATCTTCCGGCAGGTACCGCTGTGACGGCGGCAGATTTGGCCAGCGTTCATGTGCCGCCCGGGATGGTGGCGGAGGGCTTCCTCCAAGACACTGCCGCAGCCGCCGGCAAGCAGCTCGCCGGTCCGTTACGAAAGGGCCAGCTCGTTACCGACGCCCAACTCCTGGGACCGGGCCTTCTCGTTGGGACGCCTCCGGGCTCGGCCGCGGTTCCGCTCCGCATGGCGGACCCGTCCTCCATTCAGCTGGTGGCCCCGGGCCAGTTGGTCAATGTGGTGCTCACATCTGCCAACGGGTTTGACCAGCAAGGCCCCTCCGAGGTGCTGGCGTCTGCGGTTCCCGTGCTGTGGACTTCGAACAAGGGCGGCCAGGGTGGCCAGTGGCTGGGTACAACGGAGACCGACGGGTTGATAGTGGTGGCAGCAAACGCGGAACAGTCCTCCCGGCTGGCTGGAGCGTCAACGCAGGGCCGGCTCTTCTTCGTCCTGGTTGGTCCGCCGTGACACCACGGATACGATCCCTCAACAACTTCCGGGTTGCCCGGGCCCAAAGGCTTGGCTGCTCGTCAGCCCCGCTGCTGGTCAGCCCCAGTGCGGCGGTTTCTGTTCCTTCAGCCACGCGTCGTGGTCATCCTCCCGGTCGCCCCAGCTGCGGGCGTCGTCCTCCGCAGCCTTGCTGGGCAGCACAGCGTCGGTACCTGCGGTGGCCCGCCCTGGCGCTGGAGTGGAGTGAGGCGCACCTGCCGGATTTCCGCCGTCAGGTACCGCTTCCGTCTTCTCGTTCTCGCTCATATCTTCTCCGGCCCGATCTTCCGCGGGCCCATTGTTGTCGGAAATATCGCTGCCGGAACCATTGTCGTCGGAAACACTGACGTCGGAAACACTGTCGTCGGAGACACTGTCTTCCGCGACCATGCCGTTGGCCTCTTTGGTGTCCAGGCCACCGGCCCGCCGGCCCTGGCTGGGGCGGATGCCCGCGGCGGGGTCTCCGGAGTCACTCCGGTTCCCGCCATTGGCGTTCAGCGGCAGATAGGCAACACCGGCGGCCGGTGCTGCATCGATACCATTGAGCGCCTGGTCCACGTCGTCGTCAAGGAATCCAGCCGAGTGCCCGGTCCTGCCCGGCAGCACCAGGTTTTCCAGGCCGAGGTACCCGGCAATGCGGTCGGCACAGGACGACGGGTCGGTAAATACCTCGATGGTCCACAACGGCATATAACGCCATCCCAGGCGCTCCAGCAGCTCCGGGCGGAGCCTGCTGCGTTCCCGGACGCTCATGGTGCGGTACTGCCCGGTGCCGTCAGACTCGATCGCCACTGGTCGTGGCAGGTCGGCATCATCCTTGCCCATGGTATTCAGCGGGTCAGCCGCGGCCACAACGTCGATGGCGCCGTCGTACTGGTGCCAAACCCGGGCGCCGCGGGCGCGCAACCGGTCACCCAAGTCGGCGACCAGCGGGTCCGCACCGAGTGCCTGTTCGCTGGCGGCAGCCCGGGAGGCGGGAGTTCCGAGGTCGGTATTACCCGAAATTTCGCGGTTCAACAGCGTGTACAGGTCCACCGCCCCGTGCGTGAGCCTGGTGTGGTCCAGATCCTCGGGCCGGAAGCAGGTGAGCACATGCATGGACCGGCGCGCCCGCGTCATGGCCAGGGCGAACTTCTCCCTGCCACCTTCCGCGGACAATGGTCCGAAGTTGTGCAGCGCCCGGCCGTGCGGGGTGCGGCCAAAACCTGGGGAGAAAATAACATGGTCGCGAACCAGCCCCTGGGCCCTCTCCAGGTCCACCACCCTGAAGGACTCAGGACCGGCACCGAAGAAACCGGCCATTCCGGGCTGGTTGGCCAGCTGGAGGCGGATGGACTCGCCAATCCTGGCGGCATGCCGCAGGCTGGCGGTGACCACGGCGAGCGAAGTGCGCGGACGCAGGCGAGCGTGCTCGAACACGAGCTCGACCACCCGGTTGACCTCGGCCACCACCGACTCCACACCCTCGTGGTCTGCGCTCGGCAAGCCGGTTCCGTCAGGCAGGTACTCCACCAGCAGCGACCGGTCCAAGCCCGTCGCCGACTGGCCCTCGGGCAGCCGGCGCAACCCGCCGTCGTAAAAGTTCTTGCTCAGCTGCAGGACGAGGTCCTCGTCCACGGCCCGGTACACCACGTTCAGCCGCCAAACCGGAAGCACCGCAGAGAGAGCCGTGAAGGCACTCTCCACCCTGTGGTGGGCGGACTCACCGGCGGCGAG
Organism: Arthrobacter sp. AG258; assembly: GCF_004364695.1. NCBI lineage: Bacteria > Bacillati > Actinomycetota > Actinomycetes > Micrococcales > Micrococcaceae > Arthrobacter > Arthrobacter sp. AG258. The sequence continues at coordinate 650,662 of NZ_SOBI01000002.1, forward strand.
GCGTTCCACGCCCACGGTAAAGGTCCGGGGCGACGCGATGCGCGGGTCGCCGAACGCAATCACCTGGCGTGCACGGGCGATCGACGGCAGGACGGCCTGCAGGGACGTGGCCTCGGCATCCAGGATCACGACGGCGTCGAAGTGTTGCTCTGCCGGGAGCAGGCCGGTCATCAGGTACGGGCTGACAGACCACACCGGCACCAGCGTGCCGATCAGGTCAGGAGCCTGGGCGGTCAAGGACGGGAGCGATACCCGGCCGTCCTTGAGCAGGCTCCGCAGCAGGCCCGCCTGGCGCGGCTGCTCGGCGATCGCCCCGCGCCAGCGTTCCGCCAAGTCCCAGCGAAGGCGTGCGGCGCCGCTGGCGATGTGCGCGTTGTCCGCCAACCGATACTCGGCCTCGAGCCGGCGCAACGCGTCGCCGTCGGACATGGCCAAGTAGTCATCGCCGCTGATCATGGCCTCAAGGGCCGACTGCCACCACGCCAATTCCAGCTCGGCTGCAACGGACCGTTCCGGGACTTCCCGCTCCGCGAGGTCGGCAAGGAGTTCGCCCAAACCGTGCTCACGCATGTTTTCGATCAGTAGTGTGCGTTCGGGCAAGGTCTTGAGGGTATCGGTGTCCGCCACGAGGCGTTCCAGCCGCTCCATAAGCTGGCCGTAGGGCGCAGTGGCGAGCGACCCGCCGGCATCCGTGTGCCGGAGCGCCTGGCCCAGCTGTTCCAGCTCCGCGTCCAGCGACCGGTACATGGCGTTCATTTCGGCAAGGCCGGACGGAACCGCCGGATGGCGTTGGGTGGTGGCATACCCGGCCCAGAGGGCGCGCTGCTCCTGGACCAGGACCAAGGATGTGTGCAGGTCGGCGATGTGCACGCCCGGGCGGACGTATTCCTTGGCCACCCGCCGAAGCCTGGAACGCTGCATGGACGTCATTTCGATGCCGCGCTCACGGCGCCACGCTGACGGTGCCGTGGCGGAAATCAGGTCCGTCACGGGCCTGTCAAAGATGTCCGGCGTGAATTTGTCCAGGCTGCCGCGGACGGCAACCAGCAGCTCGAGCTGCTCGCCCCATTCCGCAAAGGACTCCCCCAGCCGGATTTCAGCGTGCTCGGCGACGGCGTCCATGCGGTCGCGCAGCACCGGGAGGCTCTTGGCCACGGAGCGGACCAGATCCTGCGCTTCCTCGGTTTCCTTCCGGGTCAGCAACCGCGCGCCGTGCCAGGGGCTGGTGGTGGCGGCCTTGCTGAAGCTGCCCAGTTCGGCAGCACGGCGAAGCCTTCCGGCCAGCTCCTCGCGGTCGCGGATGCTGTCCAGGACACTGCGCTTCAACCGGACGGTGGTGGCCGGCGCCGGATGGATCGAGGTGAGCTCCGCGAGCGACTGCATGGCCTGGTAGGGCGAGCAGCCCCACCGGTCCCGGACGTTGTGCAGCGACGCCACGTGGTCCATGAGCGCGTGCCGGTGCTCAGTCAGGGTGGTGTGCAGGTTGCCCAACTGCGGTTCCAAGGACTTTTCGTTGCGGACAATCGCCCGCACCAGCTGGCCCTTCAGCTGCTGCGCCGTGACGTTCCCGGAAAGCTGGAACAGGATGGATTCCAGTCCCAGGGATTCGAGCTGGCCGGAGACTTCATTCAGGCTGGCCCGGCGGTCACCAACAACCAGCACCGTCTTCCCGGCGTCCACCAGGGCACCGATGGTGTTGATCGCGGTCTGCGTCTGGCCGGTACCCGGCGGGGCGCTGACGACGAGGGAGTCCCCGGCTCGGGCCGCATCAATCACATACTGCTGGTCCGTGTCCGCGTCCAGCAGCAACAGCTCGTCCTTGGGATGCCTGTTGTCCAGGTGCGGGAAACGCGAGGGGTCCGGGTCTTCGACATCCACAACTTCGCCCCCGGCGGCGGTCGCCAGCGCGGACACAATGGGGTGGGAGTCGTTGATCCACGGGTCGTCCAGGTTCCCGGAGAGATCGGCGAAGGTCGAAACGAGCAGGTTGTGCTGGGTTTCTGCGCCATGGATGGGCCGGATCAGCGTGGCCAACCGGTCAAGGACGGGCTGCGGGTCGAACCGTGCGGTGCTGTAGGCGAGGCGGGTCACGGCGTTGACGTCGAAGACGATCCCGTGGATGTTCTTCAGGTGGCGCACCAGGGCGGGGTTGATGTGCGCCTGCTCGGTGAGCTGCAGCTCGAAGTCGTCCTCCCCCGGACGGACGGTGAGGGATATGGCGGTCAGCATGACGGGGGCGGACACGCGCTGGGGTTTGCCTCCGACGGCGGACGTCCACACCACAGTGCCGGCGGACAGGTACCCGGCGTCGATGCCGCGGTCGTTGGAGAGCTCAAAGATCTTTGACCGGATGTTGCGCGATGCCCTGGCTGCCACGACGTACTGCTGGCGGTCCCGGATCAGCGTGGACAGGCGTGTGCGGCGCCCTGCCATGAGCTGGGCGAGCCCCGAGGGATGCGCCGAGGTGAGGTCGATGGAGCCTTCGGGGGTCTTGGTGAAGCGCAGCATCGTGTCCGCGCCAGTGACGGGTTTAAGCCCGGACAGCCATTTGCGAAGCTCTTCCGAGCCTTCCGGGTGGCCTTGACCAACTGACACTTCTGCCTTCTTTTCTGCGTTTGCACGTGACGCCCTGGACCATACCGGCATAGATTCGAGAGTAGCCGCTCCGGTGCCGGACTTTGGCGACCGCAACACTGGAGCACAGGAAATTGCTGGGATTCTCCCGGGAAAAACAATGGCCGGCCTCCGCTGGCGGAGGCCGGCCACTCAGGGGACTATTCCCATTCGATGGTTCCCGGCGGCTTGCTGGTGACGTCCAGCACCACCCGGTTGACGCCGTCCACCTCGTTGGTGATCCGGTTGGAGATCCGTGCCAAAAGATCGTAGGGCAGGCGCGACCAGTCGGCGGTCATGGCGTCCTCGGAGGACACGGGACGGAGCACGATCGGGTGGCCGTAAGTGCGGCCGTCCCCCATGACGCCGACGCTGCGGACGTCGGCGAGAAGCACAACGGGCATTTGCCAGACTTCGTCGTCCAGGCCGGCGGCAGTCAGTTCGGCACGAGCGATGGCATCCGCCTTGCGGAGCAGGTCCAGCCGTTCTTTGGTGATGTCGCCGACGATCCGGATGCCCAGGCCGGGGCCGGGGAAGGGCTGGCGGCCGACGATTTCCTGCGGCAGGCCGAGCTGTGCGCCCACGGCACGGACCTCGTCCTTGAACAGGGCGCGCAGGGGTTCGACGAGCTCGAACTGCAGGTCCTCGGGGAGGCCGCCCACATTGTGGTGGCTCTTGATGTTGGCAGCACCTTCGCCGCCGCCGGATTCGACGACGTCCGGGTACAGGGTGCCCTGGACCAGGAATTTGATCTTCTCGCCGTGGGCAGCAGCATCGGCGATGATGGCCAGTTCCGCTTCCTCGAAAGCACGGATGAATTCACGGCCGATGATTTTGCGCTTGGTTTCCGGATCGCTGACGCCTGCCAGTGCCGAAAGGAAGCGCTCCTGCTCGTTGGCGACGTAGAGCTTGACGCCGGTGGCGGCGACAAAGTCGCGCTCCACCTGCTCTGCCTCGCCTTCACGCAGCAGGCCGTGGTCAACGAAGACACAGGTGAGCTGGTCGCCCACTGCGCGCTGCACCAAGGCGGCGGCCACGGCAGAATCGACACCGCCGGAGAGTCCGCAAATGACCCGGGCGTCTCCCACCTGCTGGCGGATGCGCTCCACCTGCTCCTCGAGGATGTTGCCGGTAGTCCAGTTGGGTTCCAGCTTGGCTCCCTTGAAGAGGAAGTTCTCCAGGACCTGCTGGCCGTAGGCGGAGTGCTTGACCTCCGGGTGCCACTGCACGCCGTACAGGCACTTCTCCTCATTGGCGAAGGCCGCGACTTCAGCGCCGGCGGTGGTGGCCAGGACATCGAAGCCTTCGGGCGCCTCGTGGACGGAGTCGCCGTGGCTCATCCACGTCTTCTGGTGCTGGGGCATGCCTTCCAGCACGGAGCGCCCGTCACCCAGGATGGTGGTTTCGGTGGATCCGTACTCCCGCAGCCCGGTCTTGTCCACCTTGCCGCCCAAGGCGTTGGCCATGGCCTGGAAGCCGTAGCAGATGCCGAAGACGGGGACGCCGGCTTCGAAGAGGTCGGCACCGACGCTCGGGGCGCCGTCGGCATAAACGCTGGAGGGGCCGCCGGAGAGGATGATGGCGGCGGGATTCTTGGCCAGTAGCTGCTCGGTGGTGTAGGTATGCGGAACCACTTCCGAATACACATTCGCTTCCCGGACGCGGCGGGCAATGAGCTGCGCGTACTGGGCACCGTAATCAACAACCAGCACCGGCTTCTGGGAAGTCTGGGATGCAGTGGGAGTAGTCACCGTAATAGCCTACTTTGCGCCGTCGCACCGACGCACCTTGAGAGACCTACCTGTGACGGAGCAGACGTCAGTGAAGGCGGAAACGCTCAGTAGCGCTGGGGTGCCTGCGGGTTGGCGGCGAGCTCGGCCTCAACCTCGGCGTGGAACTTCTTTTCGACGATGAAGGACAGGAACGGCACCACGCCGCCGAGGGCCAGCAGGACCAGCTTCAGGAACGGCCAGCGCATGAGGGACCAGAGCCGGAAGTTGGAGATCAGGTACACCACGTACATCCAGCCGTGGACGATCAGGACCGTGACGGAGACGTTCACACCGTTCAGCACCGCCGGCGGTTCGGCGTCGGCGAAGCCAAAACCGAAAGGCTGGCCGGTGAGTGCGCTGGTGCCACCGGCAAACAGGTACTGCCCGAAGCCGTACCGGGCCACCAGTTCCGCGCACAGCAGGAGCAGCATGGTGCCGGTCAGGTAGGCCATGACCTTGTAGAACTTCAGGGCCGACCGGATCTGCGCTTCGGTGCCGCCGAAGCGGCGCTTCTTGCCGGATCCTTTGGCGCCGGAGGCTTGGGACGAGGGGGTGGCCGGTTTCGGATCAATCATGGCTGTACCTTCTGCTGGTGCTGATCAGGTTGCTGCTGTTCGTTCTGGTGCTGTTCCGGTTCATCCGACTCCTCGGCTTCGTCGAGGGCCTCTTCAAGGTCCCGGTGGTAGTCGTCCTTGACCAGCCGCCACCAGATGAAGAGGGCGAAGCCGGCAAAAACCACCCATTCGATGGAGTAGAAGAGGTTCAGCCAGTTGATCTGCTGCGACGGTGGCTGGGGGCCGATGTTCAGCGGAAGCAGGCTGCCAGGCACGGACGCGGCGCTGACATCTTTGCCGCCCGCCACCTCCGCGGTGGCCGAGACGAATCCCGGGTAGCTGCTGACTCCCCAGTAGTTGATGAGTTCGGCAACAGACACGGCCGAGGCCTCCCCCGTTTTGGGGGCCTTCCCGGGAACCGGCGCTTCAGAAGGAATCAAGCGCCCCGTCAGTTGCACCAGGCCCGACGGAGGGGCTGGCGCGTCGGAAGGGTCCGCCACCCAGCCCCGCGCCACCGGAATCCAGGTTTGTGGGGAGGCAGCCGCACCTTTAAGGGTGGGGGCGCCGTTAACGGCGAAAGCGGAAACTACCCAATAGCCGGTCTTTCCATCGTGCAGCCTGCCGGGGACCAGCACCTGCTTGTCGGGACTGTAGGTTCCCTCCGCGGTGACCATCTGGTCTGAGACGCTGCCGTGGAAGAATTCGCCGGGCTGGAGGGTGCTGGTGAGCGGCTGGACCTGTTCGGTGGCGGGGTTGACCGGCGCTTCGGGCTGGGTGGACCGGCCGAACTGCCACTGGCTGAGCAGCACGAAGACCCCGGAAAGCGCGATCGCGAAGATGAAGCCTGCGATCCATCGGGGTTTGAGGGCTGTTTTCCACACGTCTTAACCGTACTTCGTACTTCTGTAGAACAACTAAACGCCTGTGCGTTCGGATGCGGCGCAGGGACCCGGCTGCTTAGTGGTCGAAGAACACCAGGCTGGAATTGATGAGCTCGGCGATGACTTCTGCATCGTAGGCCCGCCGCAGGGATTCCCGGAAGGATTCCTTGGACAGCGACCGGGCCAACGTGGCCAGCACTTCCAGGTGGTCCGAGAACGAACTGGCGGGCGTGGCGATCAGCAGGATGACGGTGGCCGGGCCGTCCGTGGCGCCGAAGTCCAGGGCATGGCCGTACTTGGTGATGCCGACGGCGATCGACGTCCGGGAGACGAACTCGCTGCGGGCGTGCGGGAGACCGACCCCGCCGGGGAGGCCGGTCGCCAGCTGGTGCTCGCGCGCGTTGACGTTCTTGAGGAATCCGTCAAGGTCGGAAATTCGCCCGGCGGCATGGAGCCGTTCCGCCAGCTGGTTGGTGGCGTCGGTTTTGTCCGTCGCTTCCAGTTCCAGAATCACCATCTCGGGGGTGGTGAGTTCGGCGTCATACGGGTCAAGTGGTTCCGCCAAGGCGTATCCCTTCAGTCAGCAGTGCGGGGCGAGCGGCCCCTCAGCGCAAGGGCACGATGTCTTCCACGCCCAGGCGGGCAGCGTCCGCGGATTCGTCGTCCGGCTGTTGCTGGCTGAGGCGCTCGGCCTCCACCCTGGCAATGTAGTGGCGGACTTCGTTTTCGCGCTGCGCGTCACTCCAGCCAAGAACGTCACCCATCAGTTTAGCGACAACGGGGGCAGCAGACACGCCCCGGTCCCACGCCTCGATCGAAATCCGCGTACGGCGGGTCAGGACGTCCTGCACGTGGCGGGCCCCCTCATGGGTGGCGGCGTAGACGGCTTCGGCCTGCAGGTAGTCATCGGCCCCGGGGATGGGTTCGGCCAGCTCCTTATCCTGCGCGATGATGGCCAGGACCTCGGGCGTCATTGATCCGTACCTGTTGAGGAGGTGTTCAATGCGGGCCACGTGCACGCCGGATTCCTCGGCGGTGCGGTTCCTCCGGTTCCAGGCGGCCCGGAAGCCGCTGGCACCGAGAAGCGGGATGGTTTCGGTGCAGCTCGGCGGAACCCGTTCGTCCATGGTGCGGGTGGCTTCGTCGACGGCGTCCTTGGCCATGACCCGGTACGTGGTCCACTTTCCGCCGGCCACCACCACCAGGCCCGGGACGGGGTGCGCCACCACGTGTTCGCGGGAGAGCTTGGCCGTGGAGTCGTTTTCACCGGCGAGCAGCGGCCGCAGTCCGGCATAGACCCCTTCAACGTCCTCCCTGGTCAATGGCCGCTTCAGCACCTTGTTGACGTGCTCGAGGATGTAGTCGATGTCCTTGCTGGACGCGGCCGGGTGGGCTTTGTCCAGGTGCCAGTCAGTATCGGTCGTGCCGATGATCCAGTGCCGCCCCCAGGGGATGACGAACAGGACGGACTTCTCCGTGCGAAGGATCAGCCCCACCGTTGACTGGAACCGGTCCCGCGGAACCACCAGGTGGATGCCCTTGGAGGCGCGGACCTTGAGCTGGCCCCGGTCGGTGACCATGGCCTGGGTTTCGTCGGTCCAGACGCCTGTGGCGTTGATGACCTGCCTCGCGCGGACCTTGAACTCCGTGCCGTCCTCGCGGTTGGAAACTTTGGCTCCCACCACCCGCTCCCCTTCGCGCAGGAAGTCCACCACGGCCATCTGGTTGACGGCGTGGGCTCCGTAGTAGGCGGCGGTACGGATGAGGTTGGCCACGTACTTCGCGTCGTCCACCTGGCCGTCGTAGTAGCGGATCGAGCCCACGAAGGCGTCGTCCTTCAGGCTGGGGGCGGCACGGAGGGTTCCACGCCTGCTCAGGTGTTTGTGGAACGGCACGCCGCGGCTGTGCCCGCTGGAGATCGACATGACGTCGTACAGCGCAATGCCGGCGCCGACGTAGGGCCGTTCAATGAACGGCTTGGTCAGCGGATAGAGGAATGGCACCGGCCGGGCCAGGTGCGGGGCGATTTCCGAAAGCAGCAGTCCGCGTTCCTGGAGGGCCTCCTTGACCAGGGCGAAGTCAAGCATTTCCAGGTAGCGCAGGCCGCCGTGGATGAGTTTCGAGGACCGCGACGACGTTCCGGCGGCCCAGTCGCTTGCCTCGACGATGCCAACGCTCAGCCCGCGGGTAACGGCGTCCAGTGCGGCTCCCGCACCGACGATGCCGCCGCCCACGATCAGGATGTCCAGTTCCTGGCCAGGTTCCGCGGTGGCGCGCAACCGCCCTATGGATGCTTCCCTGGCTTCCGGGCCGAGAACTCCGCCGTTTGCAGGAACACTCTTCATTGAACGCCTCCAGTGCCGCTAGTGCCGGTAGTAAACCCACACTACTTGCTGGAAGCGCGCTTTGGGCAGGGCGGCGGTGACTGCCGCCCCGCCCAATCGGGTCAGTTCCCCGCGTAGGGCGAGACCACGACGTCGACCCGCTGGAATTCCTTCAGGTCCGAATAGCCGGTGGTCGCCATGGAGCGGCGCAGCGCGCCGATGAGGTTGGACGTGCCGTTGGTGTGGTGGCCGGGTCCGAACAGGACTTCCTCCAGGGGTCCCACGGTGCCCACGTTGGCGCGGTCCCCGCGCGGGAGCTCCGTGTGGTGGGCTTCCTGGCCCCAGTGCCAGCCTTTGCCCGGCGCCTCCTCTGCCCTGGCCAGGGCGCTGCCCAGCATGACGGCGTCGGCGCCCATGGCAATGGCTTTGACGATGTCACCCGAGGTGCCCATGCCGCCGTCGGCAATCACGTGGACGTAGCGGCCGCCGGACTCGTCCATGTAGTCACGGCGGGCGGCCGCGACGTCGGAAATGGCTGAAGCCATGGGCGAGTGGATGCCCAGGGCGCGACGCGTGGTGGTGGTTGCGCCGCCGCCGAAGCCCACCAGCACACCTGCCGCGCCGGTACGCATCAGGTGCAGTGCCGGGGTGTAGCCCGCCGCCCCGCCCACGATGACGGGGACGTCGAGTTCGTAGATGAACTGCTTCAGGTTCAGCGGTTCGTGGTTCTTGGAGACATGCTCGGCGGACACCGTGGTTCCGCGGATGACGAAGATATCGACGCCGGCGGCGACGACGGTCTTGTAGTGCTCCTGGGTGCGCTGCGGGGTGAGCGATCCGGCCACGGTGACGCCGGCCTCGCGGATCTCGGCCAGACGGGAGGTGATGAGTTCCGGCTGGATGGGTGCACGGTACAGCTCCTGCATCCGGCCTGTCACGGCGGGGCTGTTGACCTCGTCCTGAAGGGCCGCAATCTCGTCCAGCACGGACTGCGGATCCTCGTACCGGGTCCACAGGCCTTCCAGGTCAAGGACGCCCAGGCCGCCAAGCTTGCCGAGGGCGATGGCGGTCTGCGGGGACATGGCCGAGTCCATCGGGGCGGCGATCACAGGCATGCTGAACTGGTAGGCGTCGATCTGCCAGGAGACGGAGACGTCCTTGGGGTCGCGGGTGCGACGGTTGGGGACGATTGCAATGTCATCCAGGGAGTAGGCACGACGCCCACGCTTGCCACGGCCGATCTCGATCTCATAAGTCACTGCTCTAGGTTATCCCAGCAGCTCCGCTGGCCGGGTCCGGACTGCATGCAAGGGTGCAGCCCTGCCCATGGAAGAACTGCCTGGCTACCGCGTAGCCTTGGGCAGGGGGATTCGGTGAACGCTCCCCGCGCCCACCTTCCGAGGAGAACCAACCATGGCCACCTGGTCTATCCGTCGCTGGCAGCCGATGATGAAGCAGACCTCGCCGTCCCTGCCAGCTGGCTCAACGACACCCCTCCCGCAGGCTGACCAGCACGCACACGCCGGTACAGGTGCGGCCGGCGTGGAAATCGCCGCCGGTGACGAAACGCAGCCTGCGACCGCGGCCCCGGGCCTGGCGGACCGGCTGCGCCATGGACTGGGCTTGCTTCCGGCATGACACATCACAATCCCTTCCCCGCAGATGCGCCCGTCCACTCCCTCGAGCATTGGCTGGCTCCGGAACTGGCTCGGATCAGCCCGCCAAACGCTCCGTCCCGGCTGCGTCAACTGGCTGACGCCCAAGGTACCGGAGCCGCCGGCTGGAGCAGCGCAATCGCCGGCGGTCCCGTCCTGGCCCTCGCGGGCATGTTTTTTGCCGTCACGTCGGGGAACCCTGCCGCAGCGCTCGTACTGGTCCCTCTGGGGGTTGGCCTGATGCTTTCGGGCCTCTTTGGATGGAAGCGTGCCCGGGCCACCCTGCCCACCCCCGACAGGGTCCTGATCAGCCGTGGCCCGGGATCCGCCCGTGGTGGCGTCGCCATGATGTCCGTACTGGCAGTCGCGCTGGGCGCCATCATGGTCCTCTACCTGCCCTCGGCCACGGCGAAGGGCAATGGTGCGGCAATAACACTCGTGGGAGCCTTCGTACTCATCCTGCTTCTCCTGGTCGCATGCATCGTGGTCCCGTCAACGGTCATGGGCCGCGCCCGGCAGTCGTTCCGGGAAAGGGTGCAATCCAACCCAGAGCTTCGGCGGGCAGTTGAAGAAGATTTGGCCCTCTGGCGCGATCCTCATGGCAATGCCGCCTACGGACCGCTCTGATAACCGGTCAGCGGCAGGATTGTGATGGGCAAACGCTGGATCTTCGACGGGCATATTGCAGGTATTGGCACGGCATCCGGGCTCCGCGCCGTGGTGGGCATCTGGCAAGACTCCCCCTTCGGTTCGTTTGCCGACGTCATGGTGCAGCAACCCTCGGGGCACCGGCTGCTGTTGGCACCCCGGCCGGATGTGGCAGAGTTCATCGCGGCCACCTACACGTTCGATGAGGTGCGTTTGGTTGACGTCTCCGCCGTGTTGGGTGAACGGGCGCTAAGGGTCGACGCCGGCCCCTTGGCAATCCGGGCCGTGACCGGGGCGAGGACCTTCCTGGGTACGGCTTTGCGGGCCGTACCGCGGCGCCTTGCGGTGCACCCGCGCTGGCTTTCCGCCGTCAGTCCGCTTGCCGCGTTGGCGGCCCCGGGAGCCCGCACCTACGGCACGGCGGGCAGCGGCAGGGCGGAGTATTACGGGGTGAGCGACCTGCACCACGTCACCTCCGCCGTCGTCCGCTGGGAAGGCGCCGACGCCGGGACCCTGGCTCCCATCCGGCCCGCCGTGACGTTCGGGTTCAGCAGCGTCCCGCCCCGGCCGAGCGTGGCACGGGTCCGCACCACCGTGGTGCAGTCCTAGGTTCCGGTCGGTTCCTCGACGGTCAACTGGGATTCGAACATCCTGAAGTACCTGCCGCGGAGGGCCACCAGTTCTTTGTGCGTGCCCTGCTCGACGATCCTGCCGTCTTCCAGCATGTAGACGACGTCGGCCTTTTCGATGGTGGCCAGCCGGTGGCTGATGGCAATGATGGTGCTGTCGCGGTCGGCGAAAAGGCGGGTGAATATCCTGTGCTCGGCGAGGGCGTCGATGGCGGACGTCGGTTCGTCCATCACCATGAACGAGGCGTCCCGGTAGAAGTTCCTGGCCATGGCCAGGCGCTGCCATTGGCCGCCGGAGAGGCCGCTTCCTTTACGGCCCCGCGGATCCTCCATCCAGTTGCTGACGTGGTTGTCCAGGCCGTTGGGCAGTTTGTTGATGAACTCCAAAGCTTCGGCGTCTGCTGCCGCCCGCCGGATGCGGCCGTCATCGCGCCGGCTGTCGACGTCGCCGAAATAGATGTTCTCCGCGGCCGTGGCGAACTCGTACTTCAGGAACTCCTGGCTAAGGACCGCCAGGTGCCGGTGCCAGGAGGTGACGTCGACGGCGGCGAGGTCCACGCCGTCGAGCAGCACCTGTCCGGAGTCCGGGCGGTAGAGGCCGGCGAGGATGCGGATCAGCGTCGACTTTCCGGCACCGTTCTCCCCCACGATGGCGATGTGCTGGCCGCGCCTGATGGTGAGGCTGATTCCCCGAATCACCTCGATATCGCTGCCCGTGTAGGTGAAGCGGATGTCCTTCAGTGCCACTTCCTGTGGAGCCTCCAACAGGGGCGGTGCATGTTCGGCGTGAACGGGCATCCCCATGAAGGTCTCGTAGTCCGTCAGGTTGGCCAGGTCTTCGTCAATGGAACTTAGTGAGGACACCAGGTTGTTGGCGGTGGACAAGGCGCGGCTGACGATCTGCTGGACGTACAGGAATTGGCCTACGGGCTGGGCCCGGGCGATGACTTGGCCCACCACCCAGATCAGCGAGACCACCTCGGCGCCGTACTGCAGGGCGTCCGCAGCCAGCTGCCTGGGGATGTAGCGCCGCTGGTAATCAAGACGGCGCCGTTCGTCCGCGTCGCGGAGGCGGGAGCGGAGGTCCATGAGGAAGCGGACGATCCCGTAGAGCCGCATCTCTGCGATGTGCTGCGGGCGGAGCAGGTTGGTTTCGATCATTCGGCGCTGGCGGCGTGAGTCCACCTGGGTGTTCCAGTGCGCAATCTGCTCCCGGGAGAGCTTGAACTGCAGATACACGCTGGGAATGATGGCCACCAGCACGATGACGGCGATCCACCAGCTCACCAGCAGCAGGGCACCGATGGCCAGGATGACCGAGACCAGCTGAGTGAAAATGGCGGCGATCCGGTCCAGGACGCGGGCGTACGAGTCGGAGAACCGCTTGGCGCGGTCGTAGAGGTCCACCGTCTCCTTGTCGTCGTAGCGCCAGAATTCCAGCGCAAGGAATCGTTCGTACATTTGGTCGCCCACGATGGCGCCAACCTTGAAGCTCATCAACTGCTGGATGTAGCGGTCGACGCTGCTGAAGGCGCCCCAAAAGAGGCCCAGCGCCGCGGTGACCACGACGTAGACGATCGCAAGGCGTCCGGCTCCGGCGTCGCCCGCATATGCAGCAGCAAGCGCCGTGGTGGTCCGTGACGCAAAGTAGGTGGTGACCAGGGGAAGGACGGCCGAAATCAGCGAGCCGAGCACCTTCATGATCACCGCGCCCGGGGACGCCCGGAAACTGACCCTGAGGACCTGGGCTACGGCGCGCGCGTACGGCCTGATGGCAAGCCGTTTTTGCGGATCGCGTTTTGGGGTGAGTTCCGCCGGATGGCGCGGTTGGGACATGGAATCAGCCTAGTGCTGGCACCGGTTGAAACGGTCAACACCGGACGATCTGCTGAACGACGTCAGACACGACCTAGACCGACAGCACGAACGGTTTTGCGAAGTATCCGGCCCGGACGGGGTCCTCTTCCGGGAGGTCGTTGAGGTCTATGAGGTTGGCGTCGTCCGGTTCCCATGGCGGGAGGTCTTCAATGCCTGCCTGTTCGCCGTGGAATTGGATGGGTATTGCATTTGTTCTGGCCGGCGGGGTTCCTGGTGGCCAGTGGGTTGGTTGGGGGTCGTGTTGTTCGGGTTTGTAGTGGCGGCCGGTGGGTGAGGTCCAGCCGGGTGGTTTGTTTTTGGTGGCTGGGTCGGGGGTCCAGGTGCTGTGGTGTTTGAGGCGGTGGTGTCGGGGGCAGAGTTGGGCCA